>NZ_JALJCP010000019.1:0-344 GCF_023079515.1 Franconibacter sp. IITDAS19
AACAGTTTGGTTCAAAGTGTTCAGTTATCAAATTCCAGAGAAAACCATTCTGGCTATGAAAGTGAATGCTGATATTAAATGTAATTTATTCGTTAATATCGCTGAGCAACCAGGCATTAATAAAATAATCAGTTATTAACTGCGTTTAATAAATAAACGCGGATGAACGCTGAGTGTTATTTCCCAAGGACTTAATTAATTTAAAGGATATACGTATGAACTTCAAAAAAGTTGCTCTGGCTTCGGTAATGGGTCTGGTTCTGGCAGCGTCTGCACAGGCGGCAGATCAGGGCCATGGTAAAGTGACCTTCACCGGCTCCATTATCGACGCACCGTGCTCCATT
>NZ_JALJCP010000002.1:0-801524 GCF_023079515.1 Franconibacter sp. IITDAS19
GGAACCACCACCTCCAGAGCTACCACCGCGTAAGCCTTTATTTAAAGTTAGTGGTGTGCTGGAAGAATTTAGTGTGCAGAAAGTGATCGGCTATTTCACCAAGCGTGAATATGATCCCGAAGAGTTTGCACGACAGGAAGCCAGTAATCAGGTGGGGAGCCTTTTACTGGCGATGACGGGAAATGCCGCAGGTTCAGCGGTAACAGGACAGAGCGATATTCGACAGGATGATCGTTGTGATTTTGTTCGAGGAAAAATCAACGGTATTCCTTTTCATGGATGGCTGGGAAAAACCAATGCTCAACCCGGTGACTTCGTTGAAATGGCTGTGATGGGGCAAGGGGATCACTATGTAACTTACGCATTAATGATTCCTGAAATTCAGACTATTTCTATGACACCTCGTTGTGGGGCTGGAAGGGAAGCTGAAATCAGTTTCGGCAAATATGCGGTCATGGGGATAGGAAGCATTTTCCTGGTTATTTTAACATATCTTCGTATTCGTGGCGTTGACTGGGAAGGTATAGCCGTTTGTGCTGGTGTTTTCGCTTTCATGTTAGCGATGGCCTATTTTTTCGCCATGCGCAGTATCAGAAAGAATCCCGGTCCCGTTATTTTGCTGTCTGAATCTATTTTTTCCACACTGGGGTTTTCTGATCCTCAATGGGTTAATTTGCCGGAAAAAACAAAAAAAAGGTTAAAAAGCGAACCTCCGCTAAAAGGTTCCAGACCAATGCCGGATCGTAATGCCTGGCGAGACTACTTCTATTACTACTGAAAGGGATTTCTGATGGGAAAGGGCATTATTCGTCTGCATGACAAACTTCTTGTCACTGGTGATTTTGCAGAAGCTATCGGTGTTCTTGCTAGTTGGGAAGTAATGATCGGTATTTTACTGATTGAACAATTGGTTATTTATTACTTTGGCAATGACTTGCAGAAATGGTGCAGGGAAGGAGTGTTCGGGGTGGAGCCTGATGAAAAACTGAAGAGTACCTGGCTGATCGGCCCCAAAAAGCCTCGTGACAAGGAGTATGACAACCAGCAGGAAGAATATCAAAAAGCCCTTGGAGTGGTGTTATGACAGCAAATAGGGTGTTCTCAGGCGAGTTTATCGATTTTGAGAAAGTTAAAGGGGAACTCTCCAGTCTTCGCATCGAAATTCGCGTAAGAGAGGATGCGATTAATAAAGAAAATCCGTCTCTCAGAAGGCATTTTGAGCAAGAGATAAAAATTAGGCAGGAAAAAATCCTGCAACTGGAAGCTATTCTAGCAACAGAACCGCCACCACCTGAACTTCCTCCTAGAAAGCCTTTGGTAAAGATCTGTGGTGTGCTGGAAGAATTTAGCGTGCAGAAAGTTATGGGATATTTCACCGAACGTGAATATGACCCTGAAGCATTTTCCCGAAAGGAGGCGCGAAATCAGGTAGGGGCACTGTTGCTAGCGATAACTGGAAACGCAGCTGGATCTGCGGTGACAGGGCAGAGTGATGTTCGTGTAAGTGATCGTTGCGATTTTGTTCGCGGAAAAATTAATGGTGTTCCCTTTTATGGTTGGTTAGGAAAAACACATGTCCAGGTCGGTGATTATGTCGAAATGGCCGTAATGGGTGAAGACGATCACTATCTGGTGTACGCCATAATGTTTCCTGAATTGCGGACGCTATCTATAACCCCGCGTTGTCGTTGTGGGCGAGAGGCTGATATTCGTTTTGGACTGGTGTACGGGATGCCAGTGTTTGCAAGTATATTTCTTATTATATTGATAATATTTTACTTTAAGGGTGTGGACTGGAAAGGAATTGCTGTTTGTGCCGCAATGTTTGGCGGGATCTTACTTTTGGCTTTTGGTCGTGCAACATGGAAGGTGAAAAAACGACCAGGGCCAGTATTTCTTCTTACTGAAAATATTCTTACCACGTTGGGAGTTGCTGACTCTCAGTATGTCGATCTTCGGAAACTTACCAAAACGCGTGTAAAAATGCTTTCTTCTAAACCTCTCACCTTGGCAGACCGGGATTTACCTTCTCGTCGCAGTGCTTGGGTGAACTACTTTTATTATTACTAATATTGTTTTCATTTAAGGACGTTATAATGAGTAAGATAACAATGATTTCAGTTTTTACAATATCCATAATGTTGCTGGCCGGTTGTACTCCATCGACTCCTGTTGAATGCGATGGTCAGAATGTAAAAGACTCTCTAGTTGATAGCATAAAGAAAGATCTGGCGACAAAAACATATATGTTGACTCGGGAAAGTGTTGCGCCAGATGAATTAAAACTGAATGTAGAATCAATAAAAACCATATCAAAAGACGATGCCAATCCTTTCTATAGGAAATGCGAAATATCATTTACGATGCCTGGAATGATGTTTTCGGTGAACAAAGTTTATGTAATTGATAAGAATGAAAGTGGTGATATTACTGTCAAATTCACAAACTGATAATTATTGGAGGTGTGAGATATGTCTGGGTCAAAATTGGAAAAAATGTACAGGTATTGTTCTGAAAATATGGGGTTAATACCGTTGATAGAAATTAGATCTATTATCTCTAATTATTACCGAAAAAGTGAAAATTCAAGGAGGTTCAGCTTTATTGGGCTGGCTAGCATAATTGAATTTAAGTTTGTCAAAAAAATGTTATATGAAAGTGATTTTAAATGGGGGGTGTTATTGGGGCTTGTTGGATCTGCTGTTTTTATTTTTCATTTAATCAAGGACGGAGTTCGTACATTAACAATAAACTCTTTTCATTGCGATATGGTTTTTACCCTAGTGGTGGCTTTGTGCCTTTTATTTAGTTCATATCCATTTTTTATTGATAGTTTTAATTGTAATATGCAAGAGGTGTTACCCCGAAAATCCTATTTTTTCAGAATAACCATATTGTTGTTTGTTTTTATTATTAGCTCATCCTTTATTGCTGCTATATTTTATTTTTTAGGATTGACTCGAATTGAATTCTATTAAGTCTCTTTAGGTTTTTATCATGACTAAAGGTATTGTACGTTTGCACGACAAACTCAGCAGCGGCGGGGAAGTGATCTCCGCTTCTTCCTCCATGATTATCGACGGTATCAAAGCCGCATTACTCAACGATCTGGTGTCCTGCCCGATTGAGGGGCATGGCATTAACCGCATTGTGGGGACATCGCCCGAATGGCAGTCAGACAGTGAACAGGCCGCCTTTGATGGTGCGCTGTGCCAGTGTGGATGCACGGTGATTGCCAGCGCCACCGGCGGCATTCTGGGGAACTGAATCTGATGGCATGGAAAATCCCCTCGCCGGATGCGGTTCACTGGCCTGCTGCACCGTCGTGGTCAGGCTGGTGGCGGGCACTGATGTTAAGTTGCTCAGCCGTGGCGATGGCCGGATGCGGTATTTATTTCTGGCTGCATGACTCGCGGGCGCTAATTTACGCCTTTGCCGGTGTGGTGGTGCTGATACTGCTGTTTACCGGGATTGCTGGCTGGTGGATGTACCGTTACGGCGTACTTCTGGAGCACGCTGATGGCACCACGCAGTACAACGCCATGCTGGAAGCGCAGTGGCAGACGTGGGCACAGGAAGGCATGGTGGTGTCAGGCGTCAGTACTCTTTTCCCTGAACAGGTGCGGTCACCGCAGGACAGCGGTGAGCCGGTGAGTGTCGATGCCCCGATGCGACTGCCTGATTGTCCGGGAGCCACGTATCTGTTTACCGAGTTGCTAACCCCGTTGCGTGTGGCGCTACAGATTTTCACCCGCAGCCAGTCACTGACGATCTGCCTGCCGGAAGGCGCGTCAGAGGACGACTGGCAATGTTTCCGGTCAGTGTGGGCGGCGCTGTCATTGCCTCTTTCCTCGATCCAGCTTTCGGAAATGAAGCCTGAGCCTTTCAGCCGCCAGATGACGCTCTGGCAACAGAAAAATGCGGTGCGTTCGGGCTGGCTCATTATCCGTCATAACTGGACTAACGACAGCGAAGGCACTCAGGGAGCGGTGGCCTGGTTGTTATCTCATCCGGATACCCGTACCGGGCTGCGGCCCTGTGCCACGCTGCACCGTGTGTTCCCCACTGATAACTCGTTACCTGACGGTGATCTCCGGCAGTTTCTGCAATACCAGTGTGTCAGTAATACGATGAAGGGCGTGTGGTCTGATGCGATCACTCAGCCACATATCAGCCGTCTGATGGTCGCCCTGAGCCAGCGGCTTAAGGCTGTCGCTGCGCAGGGGGAAGCGACGGTCATTCCGCCCGCATCACCGGCTCAGCAATATCTGCCTCACTGGCTGGGCGAGATGAAAGACGGCGAAACATGGTTTGCGGTCACGCAGGCAATACAGATGGCAGAGCATACCCGTGAAACGCAGGTGCTGGCACTGGCGAAGGGAAGTGAGGCGTTTTTAATGAGTGTCAGCAGTGGAGGTGAGAATGTCGCTTAAGGGACAGGTCTGGCGGCCATCGGGGGCAACCCTGTTTACGCTGGTGTCGGGAGTGTTGTCTGCCGGAGTGGTATGGCTGCTGGGCAAACATTACGGACTGTCTCCTGCACAGATGGGCCTGGTCTGGCTGGGCGTTCAGGCGTTGTTGACTGCCGTAATGGCTGGTTACCGGTTGTATCAGCAGCGGGAGCCAAAGTCAGACGATGACAGGCAAAACACAGCGCGGCAGGGAAAAGTCTCCACGCCCGCGTATATCACGGAGATGCGTGATTACCTGAAGCATCACTACGGGCTTAACTGGCGCAGAAAGGTGCGGTTTGTGGTGATTTGCGGCTCACCGAACCAGGCCGATCTTGCTGTACCGGGCCTGACAGAAGCCGGATGGCTGGAAGCCAACAACGTGGTGGCGGTATGGGGCGGAAGTCTGCTCTCAGGGGCGGACAGCGCCCGTATTGCGGTACTGCGTAAACTTAAGCGCTGCGCGGTCAGTGCGATAGTGCTGGTCTATGACGGTGAGCTGCGTCAGGCGATGCAGGGCGACCTGATTGTGCGCCAGCTGAACGAACGCTATAAGAAGCTGGGCTGGCGCGTGCCGCTGTACCTGTGGGAAATCCAGAAAAGCGACTGGCCGCAGGAAGGCCGCGTGACCCAGCCGGTGGGCTGCCTGCTGGCGCCGCATACCACACCGCCGGAGCTGGTGGCGGCGCTGAAATCCCTGCCGGACACGCTGATGGCACCGGGCGTACAGCAGGGGCTGGCGAATCACGCCCATGATTTTCTGCTGCGTCTGGGCTGGAAGTTGCGTAACGGGATGGCGGAGCGCTTCCATGCGCTGGCGGTGTCACTGCTTACCGGCCCCTATGCGGTGCCGCTGCGCGGAGTGATGTTCAGTCCGCCGGTTTACCCGAAGGATGGAACCGACAAACAGCGCTGGCTGCCGGATAACAGCTGGACCGCCATTCTGGACGATTTACCGGGGCTTAAAATCCAGCGAGCCGGGATGGCGTGGGAGCGCACGCTGTATCAGGCGGTGCTGGTGGTCCTCGGGCTGACCTGCGCGGGCGTGTTGTTTTCCTGGCATACCAACCGTAATGAGATTACGGATGCCCAACAGCTGGCAGCGACGGCCCGTAATGAACACCAGAACGCGGATAAACGCCTGGGTGCACTGGACGAACTGCAAAGAGAGATAGAGCGCCTGCAGTACCGGAGTGAGCACGGCGTGCCGTGGTACAGCCGTTTTGGTCAAAGTCAGAATAATGACCTGCTGGCTCGTCTGTGGCCGGAATATGCCCGCAGTGCGCTGCCGCTGCTGCGGGATGCCACCGCAGCCAGACTGCGCGACACGCTGACCGCCTGGAATGCGCTGCCTGCCGACAGCGACCAGCGGGCGAAGCTGAGCCGGGATGCCTATAACTGGCTGAAGGCTCTGTTAATGTTTAGCCGCCCGGAGAAGATGGACGCCGGTTTCCTCACCTCAACGGTGATGACCCTCTGGCCGCGCCGTGACGGTGTGGCACCCGGCGTATGGCAGTATGAGGGGCCGCGCCAGCTGACCTTTATGGCGCAAAACCTGCCATCTCATCCGGAGTGGAAAATCCCCGTCGACCCTCAGCTGATTTCCGCTACACGCAGCGCCCTGTTACGCCTGATTGGTCAGCGTAACGCAGAATCCGCGCTCTACCAGAAGATGCTGCAACAGGTATCCCACAATTACGCCGATATGCGCCTCTCCGATATGACCGGTGATACCGATGCCGCGCGGCTGTTTACCACCGATGAGGTGGTGCCGGGGATGTTCACCCGTGACGCCTGGGACAACGCCGTGCAGCCCGCCATTGATAAAGTGGTGAATGAGCGCCGGGATGAAATTGACTGGGTGCTGAGTGAGAGCAAACATCAGGTGGCCTCGGATATTTCACCGGACGCGCTTAAAGCGCGTCTGACGGAACGCTACTTTACCGACTATGCCGGGGCGTGGCTCAACTTCCTCAACAGCCTGCACTGGCAGAATGCCGCCACGCTGTCGGATGCCATTGACCAGTTGACGATACTCGCTGATGTGCGCCAGTCGCCGCTGGTAGCGCTGATGAACACCCTGAACGAGCAGGGGCGTGCCGGACAGTCACAGGAAGCCCTGTCCGACTCGCTGGTGAAATCGGCGCAGATTCTGCTGCACAGCGATAACGCAAAAGCCATCGACCAGAATGCCGAACCGCATGGCCCGCTGGATGCGACCTTTGGTCCGGCGCTGGCACTGCTCAGTAACCAGAACGTCGGCAGCGACAGCCTGAGCCTGCAGACCTTCCTGACCCGCGTCACCCGTGTGCGCCTTAAACTCCAGCAGGTGACGAACACCGCTGACCCGCAGGCGATGATGCAGGCGCTGGCGCAGACCGTGTTCCAGGGAAAATCGGTGGATGTGACTGACACCCGCGATTACGGCAGTCTGGTAGCAGCTAGTCTCGGCCAGGAGTGGAGCGGTTTTGGGCAGGCGCTGTTTGTGCAGCCGATGGAGCAGGCCTGGCAGCAGGTGCTGGCCCCGACGGCCGGGAGCATCAACAGCCAGTGGCAACAGACCATCGTCAACGACTGGCAGCATGACTTTAACGACCGCTGGCCGTTTACCCCCAATAAGCAGAGTGAAGCCTCATTACCACTGCTTTCGCAGTACTTGCGCAACGATACCGGGCGTATTACCCAGTTTGTGAAAACCAGCCTTGGCGGCGTGCTGCATAAGGAAGGCCGTCGCTGGGTGCCGGATGCCATCAGCAGTCAGGGGCTGCATTTTAATCCGGATTTCATTACCGCCCTGAATGCGCTCAGCGAACTGGCCGATGTGGTATTCACCGGCGGCGATGCCAGCGTGCATTTTCAACTGATGGGCAAACCCGCCCGCGACGTGATGCAGACCTCGCTGTTCCTCGACCAGCAGAAGCTGGATTACCACAACCAGGTGGAGAGCTGGCAGCCGTTCGTCTGGCCGGACAGCCAGTGGAAGCCACGCACCACCCTCACCTGGACCAGCGTGAACACCGGAGAACGTATATACGCCGATTACCCCGGAAGCTGGGGCTTTATCCGTCTGCTGGATAAGGCGCAGGTGAGGGCTGTGGACAACAGTACTTTTGTGCTGAGCTGGAAAACGGCGGACGGCGACACGCTGAACATGATGCTGCGTACGGATGCAGGCGAGGGCCCGCTGGCGCTGCTGAGACTGAAAGGGTTCAGACTACCGCAGCAGGTGTTTGTCGAGACGGACAGTACGGCAGCGGGTTATACAGGAAAAGATGCCGGAGGCGACCAGTAATGGAAGACTTAACCCTCCGCTACTTCGATACCGAGATGCGCTATCTGCGTGATGCGGCGCGGGAGTTTGCTCAATTACACCCGGAAGAAGCCCGTGAAATGGGACTGACAATGAACGGGGCGATGGATGAGTCAGTCGAGCGTCTGTTCCAGGGCTTTGCCTTCATGATGGGCCGAGTGCGCCAGAAGCTCGATGATGATTACCCCGAACTTACGGAAGGTGTGATTAGTCTGTTGTGGCCGCACTATCTGCGTCCGCTGCCGTCGATGTGCATAGTGGAAATCGCGCCGGAGCCTGATGCGCTTAAGCACAGTGACACAGTGCTCATGCATACCGAAGTGGTTTCTGCACCGGTGGGAGATAACCGGGTACGCTGTCGCTACCGCACCACGCGACCACTGACCCTGCAACCGCTTGCCCTTCAGAAGGCGAGTATTTATACCGAGCCGGACGGTGTAAATGCCCTGTGTCTGCACTTTACCTGCGGCAACACGGCTGACTGGCAACGGCTTGACCTTTCCGCGTTGCCTGTCTACCTGAACGGCGATGCGCCGCTGGCCTCACTGCTGCACCTGTTTCTGACCCGTCGGGTGGCGCAGGCGTATATCCGGATGCCCGGCAATGTGGACCGTAATCCTTTACCGCTGCGTTTTCACGCCAGCGCCTTTGATGACGATGCGCACCTGTGGGAGGTGGAGAAGAGCGAGTACAATGGTTACCAGCATTTACTGGAATACTTCACCTTCCGTGAGAAGTTTATGTTCGTCTCGCTGGAAGGGCTGGAGCAGGTTGCCTGGCCTGAAACGCTGTCCTGGTTTGAGCTGGAGTTCCGTTTCACGCAGCACTGGCCGCACGACTTCACCGTCAGCGAAGAGAACCTGCGTCTGCACTGCGTGCCGGTGGTGAATCTGTTTCGCCTTGATGCACGTCCGCTGGCGATTAATGCAGAGCAGACGGAATACCGGCTCCAGCCATTACGTGATGACGACCCGCATACCGAAATCTTCGCGGTGGAATCGGTGGCCGCCTCGTTTGAAGAGGATGCACCGCGTTATACCTCGTTTCGTCTGTTTGAACAGCGGGGCGGCATGCTCCGGCGTGAACGTCCACCCCGGTATTTTCATACCCGCGTGCTGCGGGGGCCGTCAGGCCGTACGGAAACCCGGTTGATTCTCGGCGGCGAAGAATTTGAACGGGAGCGCCTGTTACCGGACGAGCCGCTGGCGCTGAGCCTCACCGGTACCAATGGCAGTCTGCCGCGCAAAACTCTGCAGAGTATTCTGCTCGACCAGCTTGCCGGTACGCAACAGACCCCGGTTCGCGTGCGCAATCTCTGTCCGCCGTCTATGCCCTGCTACCCGCCGAACGAGAACCGCTTTCACTGGAAGCTGCTGAGCCAGCTCGGGAGCAGCTTTCTGTGGATGATGAACAATACAGAGGTGCTGCGTAACACCCTTGCGCTCTATAACTGGACAGAGAACGATAACAACCGTCGCCGCCTGCAGGGCATCCTGAATGTTGAACACCACCGCCTCGAATACTGGAAGCGTGGCCTGATACGGGGCGTGGATATTGAAGTGACTCTCGATAGCACGCACTTCGCAGGCGAAGGCGACGTATGGCTGTTTGGCGGCCTGCTGAACCGCTTTTTCGCACAATACGCCGATATGCACCTGTTTAACCGGCTCACCCTGATACTGCAACCGACGGGACACTGCCTGCGATGGAAAGAAAACCATCAGTCAGCTTTACGACGCTGAATGACGCGTTTGGCAGGGACCTGCCGTATACGAATTTTTACCGCTTTCTGCAGTGGCTGGAAAAGACGCATCCTGAGTATCCACCGCTCGGCAGCAGCTGGCGCATCGGTGATGACCCGGTGCGTCTGCGTCCGTATGCCGGAATGGGCTTTCCGGCGGGTGAGTTCAGGGGCATTGAATGCAACCCCGATGACAATCCGGATTCGCCGCCCACGGTCAGAACCACCTTTATGGGACTGTACGGCGTCACATCACCGTTGCCCACGGCGTATATCGATGACATCACGCAACGGCGTGAGGGTCATGAAACGGTGGAGCACTTCCTCGATATCTTCAACCACCGTCTGATAACGCAGTATTACCGCATCTGGCGTAAGCACAGCTACCCGGCGTCGTTTGAAGACGGCGGAACAGACCGGATTTCGCAGTGCCTGCTGGGGCTGGCGGGACTCGGTATTCCCGGTACGGCAGAACACCTGGATACTCCGCTGTCACGCTTTCTTGGGATGCTGCCTGCCCTGCAGGTGCCGGGACGTACGGCGGAAGGTGTCGCCTCGGTGGTGAAGATGATTACGTCGGACACCACCGTTACGGTGATACCGCGCTATAAGCGGAAAGTGGAAATCCCTGAACTGACCCTGAGCGCGAACGGGGACGGATTTGTCCTGGATGACCGCCCGGTGATGGGTGGCTTTGCCTGGGATGTGAACAGCACGATTGAAATCCGGTTGTATACCGAAAGCAAAGCCGATGTGCGGGGCTGGATGCCGCCAAAATGCTCGCTGTACCTCGATTTACTCTCACTGTTGCGGGTCTACCTGGGCTGGCGCTATGACGCCCGGATCTCTCTGACCTTTCCCCGCAGGCTATTGCCTGCACCGCGATTGTCCGTCCGTGAACGCGAGGACAGCGTTTACATGGGCTATTCATTCCTGCTGGGCCATGACCAGGACGATACCGGACCGGACCCGGAAATGCCGGAAGTAGTAACGGTTAAACTTGGCCGCTACGAAGGACTGCAAAAGAACCCCGTCCGCCGCGAGGTGACTGAGGTTGAAGATTGAAAGGACAATGATGAAACAACTTACTCTACTGCTGTTGCTGGCTTTTACGTTAACCGGCTGTGGCCTGACCCAGCGTGTCAGCGACGGCACAACGTCAGTGGCAAAGGCCATTTTTTACAAACAGGTGAAAACCCTGCATCTCGACCTTACAGCCCGTGCGGCGCTTAATCCCGATGAAGACGGGATGCCGCTGGCGACCGACGTATGGGTATATCAGCTCAAAGACCGGCAGACGTTCGATAAAGCGGACTATGCTGCGCTTCAGTCCGATGCCGGTATGACGCTGAGTGCAGACCTGCTGGCTGAAAAAGACGTATGGGTACGACCAGGCGCGTCGGTATCGCTGAATTTGCCGCTGGATGAAAAGGCGCAGTATGTGACGCTGGTGGCGCAGTTCCGTACGCCAGATATACGTAAAAATGACTGGCGGCTGGTGCTGACGCGGGATGATCTCGACCCGGACAAACCGCGCACTGTAATGCTGGAAGGGTATTCGATGACGCTGAAACCGACTGAAGATAAATGAGGATTGTGCAGATCATTATTTTAAATCCGCTCTGAATTTTTTGCTCGAACGTAAACGCGTGATGGATGAGATCGAAAGGCAGCGTATTTTCAGTCAGTACCATACTATCCTGGCGGATCAGGGGACACGGCGTGAAGCATTATCCTTATTACACTGGCAGGGGTTGCAAACGAGCGTGACGATCAATTCCTGGTATAGACCCGCCTCTGTTTTAACAGGGCGGGTTAAATATTCCTGATGTCTTCGGATCCCGCTTCGCTATTTACTCGCCGTTGTCGCATTAGCAAAACAGGCAGATGTCCGCCGCTACGACGTTTATTCCCCGGCTAAATCATGACGACATTATGATTACCGGTTCGGCATAGTCAGGGGAGGGGGTATCGGCAAAAGATCCGGACCCTGCCGCCTCAGAGATAAATCGCATGGCGACAAGGGTAAAGCCGCCTGCGATGAAACCTGGCGGTTATTTATCCCATTGCGGCACCTGTGCGCGGCAAACCCGCAGCATAAACTGCCGCAGCCAGCGGTGCGCCGGGTCTACTTCTGAGCGCGGGTGCCACATCTGCGATATTGAAATCGCCGCCGTTTTTACAGGAAGCTCAAAAACAGACAGGGTCTCGCGCGCCGGGTGATTAATAAGAAACGAGGCGGGCACGAGCGCAATAAGATCGGTGTTGCGCGCCACGGCCAGCGCGGCCGGAAAACCGGGCACGATGGCGGCGACTTTGCGGCTTAACCCTGCCTCGGCAAGGCCTTCATCTACCGGCCCGGCCAGCAAACCGCGCCGTGATGCGACCACATGCCCCCAGGCGGCGTAATGTTCGGCTGTCACCTGCGCCATTGCAGCCAGCGGATGGCCATGATTTACCACGCCGACAAACCTGTCCCGAAACAGCAGTTGCAGGCGGATCTCGGGCCCCATTTCGCCCGGCACGCCGATTTCCAGATCAACCCGTCCTTCCCGCAGCGGTTTGTCCGTTTTTTCCGGCTTGGATGCAAAGCGCAACAGCACGCCCGGCGCGGCTTTTGCGGCTTCTGCGACCAGAACCGGGCCGAGAGCCTCCACAAAACCATCGTTAGCGCGAATGGTAAACATCTGCTCATGGTTCGCGATATCAAGCGTTGACGAGGCGGGGCGCAGCACGGCTCGCGCCGCAAAAACCGCGTTCTGTGTACGTTCGCGAATGGCCTGGCCATAAGGCGTTAGCACCATATTTCGTCCCGCCCGCACCAGCAGCGGGTCGCCGGTGGTGTCCCTGAGTCGGCTCAGGGTGCGGCTCATGGCCGACGCGCTAAGCCCAAGCCGCCGGGCCGCGGCCGCCACGCTGGCTTCCGCCAGTAATACGTTCAGGGCGAACAGCAAATTGAGGTCGGGTTCATCCATCGTCTTTTAATTCCACCGGGTATAAGCCTGTATGGCGTCTGCTGCATTATATAACTGCAACTGCTGCGTCTTCCGCCATGTATCCCCTGAAAGTAGAGTGAACGCAAGCACAAACAGCAGCAGAGGCAAACATGGAGTTATTTTCAAACAAACCTGGCGATGAAGGTTTGCCGGGCCGCCAGCGGGCGCTGGCGATGATAGCGGTGATGATAAGCACCACCATGGCGGTTTTCGACGGTTCGATGGTGAATATTGCGCTGCCGCAAATGGCCCGCGCGCTGAATGCGTCCGCCGCCGGCGCGGTCTGGATAGCCAACGGGTATCTGCTTTCGGCCGCCATGACGCTGGCTATTTTCGCCGCGCTGGCGACAAGGCTGGGGTTTCGCCTGTTGTTCGCCTTCGGGCTGACGCTGTTTACGCTGGCCTCGCTCGGGTGCGCGCTGTCATCTTCGTTGACTATGCTGGTGGCGATGCGTGTTCTGCAGGGCGTCGGCGGGGCGGCCACGCTCAGTATTGCGCCCGCTATTCTGCGCTCGGTTTTTCCTGACCGGCTGCTCGGGCGCATTCTCGGCCTCAACGCGTTGCTGATAGCAAGCGTCACCGCTCTCGCGCCGGTGTGCGGCGGCGCGTTGCTGGCGGGGTTCGGCTGGCCATGGCTGTTTGCCATTAATATTGTGCCGGGCATCATCGCGCTGGCCTTTACGCTTCGCGTTATTCCTGGCAAACGGGCGATAGCGAGCGGGCCGTTTGATACTCCGGGCGCGCTGCTTTCAGCGCTATTTCTGGGCGCGGCGGTGATGGCTTGCGATGCGTTATCTCACCGGCAGGCGTTGCCCGTAGCGCTGGCTTACGGGCTGGCGGCGTTGCTGGCCGCTGCGGCGTTTGCGCATCGGTTGCGCCGCGCGCCGCAGCCGCTTTTGCCGCCCGCGCTGTTTGCCTCCTCCCGTTTTTCGCTGGCGGCGCTGACCTCGCTGGCTTCGTTTGTCAGCCAGGGGATGACGTTTGTGGCGCTGCCGTTTCTGTTCCAGAACGTTTATGGCTATAGCGCATTCGACTCGGCGCTGCTGTTCACCGCCTGGCCGGTCGGCATCATTCTGGTGGCGCCGCATGCCGGACGGCTTGCCGACCGCTATACGCCAGCGGTTATCGCCACCTCGGGGCTGTGCCTGTTTAGTCTCGGGCTGCTGTTGCTGGCGCAACTGCCGGAGAACGCGCACGCCTGGGATATCAGCCTGCGCGGGTTTATCTGCGGTATTGGCTTCGGCTGTTTTCAAAGCCCGAATAACCGGGAGATGCTGGCTAACGCCTCGCGCCAGCACAGCGGCTATGCATCCGGCGTGTTGGCCATTATGCGCACCTTCGGCCAGTGCCTGGGCGCCGCCTTCGTGGGAGTTATGCTTGCGGTCTTTGCCCCCGACGGCGGGATAGTTCAGGAGGAGCAGGCGGTGCGGATAGCGCTCTGGCTGGCGCTGGCGGCAACCCTACTGGCGCTGATCTTCAGCCTGACCCGCTTGCGGCAGGTCAGCCAGAGTGCGCGCGCTGAGCGGTGATAGTGCGCGGTTAAGCCTGAAAACGTTCATGAGCCGGCGCATTCAGGCGCAAAAGTTTGCAACGCTTAAAGCGCTCTGGCGGCCATTTTTTCCTGCAACCACGCTCGCAACGCAACGACATCAGGGCGACTGGCCGTCTCTTCCATCGTGACCAGGTAGTAATTCGCTCCCGGCAACGAAGTGGGGAAGGGGGCGACCAGCATACCGCGCTGGATCAAATCTTCCGCCAGCAGCTTGCTTGCAATGGTCACGCCTTGTCCCGCCACGGCCGCCTGGAGGGCATGCGTCTCGTCGCTGAAATGCAGCCCACGGGCGATATTCAGCGTTGCCGGCCCGTAACGTTGCTTCCAGTGTCGCCAGTCCGGCAACTGTGCAGGGACATGACGATTATCGATGTGAAACAGCGTGGCGTGAGCCAGATCGTCGGGCTGCTTCAGCGCAAGCGTGGGGCTGGCGACCACGATAAACCTATCTTCATACAGCAGCGTGCTGTGCAATTTCTCTTCCGCCTTTTCGCGATAGCGGATAGCGACATCTACCGTTTTTTGCGTCAGGTCGATGCTTTCAACGCTGGTATGCAGGTGCAAATCAATTTGCGGAAAGCGGACCTTAAACTCAGCCAGTCGCGGCACCAGCCAGTTAGTCAGAAAGTTGGAGGTGGTGGTAATGGTAAGCCTCGGCGGCTGCCTCGTCTGGTCGATTTTTTTTACCGACGCCTCCAGCGCCGCAAACGCGCTTTGCGTACCGACATAGAGTAAATGGCCTGCTTCAGTGAGCTTAACGCCCTGCGCGTTGCGTTCGAAAACCCGGCATTCCAGCATCGATTCCAGCAGGCGGATTTGGTGGCTGACGGCAGTTGCGCTGACACTAAGCTGTTCAGCGGCGCGCTTAAAGCTTAAAAGCGTGGCAACAGAATGAAAGGCGCGTAAAGCGCCAAGCGGCGGCAGACGTGATGGTTTCATGATGAGTTATTTTCATCTATGGATGAAAACCCTGACTTTGATCACCTGATTAAGCAGGGGATAAGCTTACTCCATCTTTCTGGGAGGATGAATTTTTTCTCATCGTTTTACTTATAAGGAGTCGTCATGATGATGTCGATTTTGCCCGCCTCGCGTAATGCCGCTTTTTTACTGCTCAGTGGGCTTGCCGCGCAGGTCGCGCTGCTGCTTCGCCTCAACGCGCAGATGGGCTGGCTCTTTGCCGCCGGGCTGGTGATGTTATTATTTTTCACCCTCGCTGTTGGCGTATTGCTGATGCAAACAAGCCTGTTCGCCGCAGGGAATACGCCGGGATTTCTGTGTCTGGCTTTTTTGATTAACGCCGCGGGCCTTTTTTTATTACTGGTTGCATGTACACAAGCAAATAATAAATCACTGCTGCTGATGGGGACCGTTATTTCCGGGCTGGCAGAGGGAGCAGGCCTGGCGACAATATTGTGCGGCGAAGCCCGGCAATTATATCGGGCGCGTCCAGCCAAATGCAGACTGGCTGCGCTTATTATCGCGATATCGCTTGCTGTTATGACGTGCCTGCGGATTCAGGCGGCTTTTGCAGAAACGGCGGGGTTCCCTTACGCCTTCGCTTTGTTGCTTGATCTCGCCTTGCTTGGTGCGCTATGGATAAAAATCATGCGGGATGAAAATTAAGTTACGGCATGCAGAAACGGTGCTGTTGTCTGGTAATAAATAAGCCGGTTTTACCCGGTTTTTTATCACCGAATCGCTTATTGATGTTTAGCGTCTCGCTCATGCAGCGAGACGAGCAACCGGTTATTCATAGCGCCTCATGCCACATATTACCAGATGGATCTCCTGCATCTTATCCTCCACCAGGCGAGACGACTTTTTAAGTGATGGGTTGTTTATTGTTTGATCAATTGATCGTAATCATAAAACCGTTAACTGTTTAATAAACAGCCATATTGCTTCGCTTGAAAATTATTTCACCTGTTCTATAAATTATCACGATCTGAAAGCAATATTGCCCGGATGAACTTTTGAATATTTATAATTCAGGAGGTTATCATTATGTCCCTGCACGATTTTTCAGCCTATCCTTCATTAACCGATGCAGTTTTTTCTGACAGGTTTAACCGCATCGACAGATTGTTTAGTCAGCTCACCGGGGATTTACCCGTCTCCTTTAAACCGCCTTATGATATTCGCCAAATGGATGAAAATCGCTTCGCGCTTAGTTTGAGCGTACCCGGCTGGAAAGAACATGAACTGGAAATTGAAGTTACAGGCGGACGGTTAACCATTGTCGGCAAAAAAGAAGTGAAATTTGATGACAATCGCAGCGCAGAAGAAACGCAGGGAGGATGGTTACATAAAGGCATCAGCCGTACCGATTTCTGTCTGAATTATGCTATTCCGGAACATATGAAAGTAACAGACGCGAGCCTTGAAGATGGCATCCTGACAGTCGGTCTGCATCAGGAATTACTTGAAAGCCAAAAACCGCAGCGTATTCCAATTCATCAAAAGGCGCCGGAAGCGCTTGAGCAGAAAAACGGATAAGTTTGGCCATTTGTATCAGGAGGAACCGTGGGTTCCTCCACCCGGTATAGTAATAGTTTGCTTATGAAGATAATGACATGAAGATCATCACCGTTACGCCCGATCATACCCGTCAGCCGAGGCTTGTTGAACAGGATGTTTTAACGACGCATATGAAACTGGGAGATTCCCAAATCGTGCTGAGATACCGAAAACTCCCTGCGCTTATCATGCCGGTGCTGGATGTCGAGTTTTATGATAAAAAAGGTAAACGCTACTCCCTGCGTTATAACCTGCCGCCAGACACGGCAGAGCGGACCGGGCGTAGAGTCTCTCTGCTTTTGTATCTGCTTGATAAACGGTTTATTCAAAATACCATGACTGACCCTGGTGAATAACCGTACTGCTTTATCGCGTTTTTTGCATGGCGTTGAATAGCGTTTCTTATCAATATCATATTATGGCTTAAATTCACGTTAAAAATTAAAAGGCCATTGTGTTAATTTTAAAGGCGCTTTTAGGTAATAAAACTGCAACGTGAAAATTTTCGCAAGGTCATCGTTGACGGCTCTTTTTTACAGCCTGAAGGGCGCGACAGTCAACCAGCGCCAATGTAAGAATAAAAACAAGGCTGCGTCTCAGATAAAAAGAGATGAGTTACTGTTTCGGTAAACATACCCTTCGTGTCTCGCTTAATGAGGGGTGAAAAATATTCTAAATTAAAACACACCTTAAATTTATCGCCCGTTTTTATTGATAATTATTAATCTTTCTGCATTTGCCGCGCGTCTATGATAGTTTAATTTTTAACCGGCGGGGGATTTTTATTATGCTTACGTCTGTATCCACTGTATGTCGAATGCTCAATATCCTGCCTATGACGTTAAAAGGCTGGCAGGCCGCTTTGCTTATTTCTTCCCCTCATGAAAAGGGTTACAGCGAGCCGCAGGTTGCGCAAATCAGGGTTGTTCGGGTTTTAACGTCTTCCGGGGACACGCTGAGTGATATATATACTCTGTTAAACGATTCCTGGCATTACCGGCCCAGCGGTTGGGAAGCTCGCCGACAGGAATTTATTCTGCAACTTAAGTCAGGAACTGACGAAACGCGCAGCCGTTTTCTCTGGGAGCTTTACAGCAGTTACAGTCCTGGCGACATCCGCACTTTTATTCTGTTACCTTTAACTGACGGGTTATGTCAGAAAGGAAGCGACATCTTACGGACACGTTTTATTACATGCCTCGTCAGTCATATTAATCGTCTTAGCCAGACCGGGGTGGGAGATAGCATTACATTGCCGCTGCTGGACATCGTTAAGACAGTAAAGCTCCATTTGCCATCTTTCATTTGTCGGGAGCCCAGTACCGGTACGCGCATAAGCATGCTCAACTCCAGCAAGCGTCATGATTCAGGCGAACGGGCGTTCTGGAAGCCAGACACGCTGGTAAAAAGCAAGGAGGTGCTGTAACACAAAGGAGAGTGGCGCTGGCGTCGTCAGGCGCCCCTTAAGAATGTATGCGTTGAATTAACAGGCGGCACAGCGGTAGCCCGTTAACATAATCGCGGCGATAATTTCATGCAGTGGCCTCACGGATTGATATAAAGCGGCTGGTTTGCATCTGGTAAACAGAAATAAATTTATGGCGCCAATAAAAAAGCCGCCGTTATCGCCTCGCATTTTTACCCACTGCGAACCAAAAGGATTTATTTGCAAGGCGGATGAAGCCCGATATTTTGCCTCACGGGACAGGCTTACTTTAACGTGCAGAAACCGCCTGTTCTGGCTCATGGACATGCTTTTTCTCTGGTTTCGCCATCATGCGCTGCCCACTTATCAGCAATTCAAAACCCCGGCTGAGCGCATGATAAAACTGAGCCGGCAACGAGCAGTTTACGCCTGTCTGGTTATGCTTTTTTTATAACGTTGCCGTACGTAAGCGGGAGCAAAGGAACACTCTCTCCGCCTGTTTTTCCGGCTTGCTACAGCCTGATGCAGATAAGCGTTGCTCGGTGGTGAACATATGGTGAAAAATCATAAAATGTCCCGCTCCGGTTGGCTGCGCGCCGCCGTGCTGGGCGCCAATGATGGCATTGTCTCTACGGCCAGTCTGTTAACAGGCGTAGCATCGGCTGACAGCACTCCCCGGAATGTTTTACTTGCCGGTATAGCCGGTATGATTGCGGGCGCCATGTCAATGGCGGTGGGGGAGTATGTCTCTGTTTCTTCTCAATCAGATATCGAAAGAGCGGCCCTTGTTGAGGAGCGTGACGAACTGAAGGCTGATTTTAAACTGGAAACGGATGAGTTGACGGCAATTTATGTCCGGCGCGGGCTTTCTCCTCTCCTGGCCCGACAGGTAGCGGAACAACTAATGGCATACGATGCCCTTGCCGCACATGCCAGGGATGAGCTCGGCATCACCGAATTCAGCAGCGCACGTCCGCTGCAAGCGGCAGTGTATTCAGCGGCGAGTTTTGCCGCAGGCGCGTTGTTACCCCTTGCCGTCGCAGTGATTACCCCCTTTCATTATGCAGTTACTGCGGTTGTGGCTGCGACGTTGTTAGCACTCGGCATGCTTGGTGGCGCCGCCGCCGCAACAGGAGGCGCGCCGGTGATGAGAGGAATACTGCGCGTCACCCTCGGAGGCATCGCGGCCATGGGGATCTCCGGCTTTACCGGATCGGTGTTTGGTCTGGTTGCTGGCTAAGCGATGGCAGTTATGCCCGACGAAGCGGCTGAAAATGCAATCAACCCTAAAAAGCCGGAAATGTTCCGGCTTTTTTATAACAGAAACGCGTTAGTCCTCTTCAAAATACTCATCATTATCTTTGCTCAGCGGCACAATCAGCATGTCGATGTGCATTCGATGGATTAACTGCCGTGCTGCCGACTTAAGCGTATTCCAGAAATCCTGGTAATGGCCGCACACAATCAAATCGATATCATATTTTACGACCGCATTTTCCAGCGCCTGAATAAAGTCGCCTTTGCCATACAGGGTTGCGCTGATGGGATAGCCCGCCGCATCAATTAAGGATTGAACTAGCTGCCGATTTTCTTTTTCAATACGCTCTTGCTCAGGGCCGAGATCTTCTTCAACCAGACTGCTATAAATATCCGCATAATTCACATCCACATGAATAAAATAGATTTTAGCGCCGTCACGCTCAGCCAGCGAAACGGCTTTATGAACCAGTATCTGACTGTCTGGAGAGAGATCGACTGCAACCAAAATATTTCTATAAGCCATGATATTTATCCTCTGACAGAGTTCCTGGCGATAAACGTTCTGCTATGACGTTATGGCCTGCACTTATTAAGAGCCAGGCGACAAACGCTTGTTCGCTTTATCATGCCGTCAGGTGGGCGCCATTGCGCATCTACTCACGGCCATTTACCGCTTTTGAACTGCTGTACCATTATTGTGCCATCAGGATGTTTTTAACGCCGCCTCATGTCTCAGCCCGTCGCTAACACCCGAAAGGCCATTTGAACCAGGGCGCGTGGCATTCGAAGCGACAGTTTACGGTTGGTGTGGCAACCCCAAACGTAAACCGGGTTACTACCGTTATGACGGGCACGTTTAATAATCTGATAAATAATGCAAATGCCCAAATTCTTTATTAACCGGCTAACGAAAAAAGAAAACCTCTACGCGCCTCGTGAAATATCAAAGGAAACGCTCAGATTTAGTAACAGGAATTATGACGTTGGCCGTAGGCTTCTGCAAAATTATCAGGCTGTGCTTTGTTATTTTTAACGCTTTTTTGTTCTGCATCACTTTCTTGTCATTTAATAGCTTATCAGCGGGGCGGTTGACAGAGAGCAAATAAGCTGGCCTCACGGTTTTTAATTTATAGTATTAATGGTCATCAGCATAATTAAACATCAGCTTTCCGGTATATAAAAGTAAGGAGAAACTCTTATTGACATAGAGAATACTGTTGGAAGCGGCGGAAATATTCTCTTAAACCCTTTGCGCTACGTTTTTTTAATCTGTCGTTGCGCTATGAGTTAAGCATAATGCTTATTCGTTCCTCTGCCGCTCTGTTATTACGACATATCCGGCGCGTCAACAGAACAGGGTTACAGCGCCGAAGACTCGCGTTTCTGAAATAGCTAAAACTAGCGGCTCAGGAAAGGACAACGCGGCATCCTGAATGCATTTGCTATCGCCCCGGGCGTTGACTATGTTGATAACAGGTAACGGCGACCTGCTTAAAAGCGGGGCAGAACAACGAACCGAAAATAAGAAAAACGGGAGTGCAGGCCAGTGCGACTCGCCATCTGTTCCCGTGAGGCGCGCCGACGGCGCAATGTCCGTTGGGCGATGGCAACCCATTGCCGGCGTCCTCACCATGCTCCATCCCGGGCGCGACGCCGTCCTGCGCCCGAATACGCTTTCCCGGCACGCCACTTTCGCGCCTGCGTCCCCACAGCGCAAAGAGAAACACAGGGATCGTCATACGCTGGTACTGGCGCACGCGCCAATGCGAGACAACGATATGATCAACGATACTTCTGTCGCACAGGCGTCTGCCTCCATAGCGCTTGCATCCGATGCGGCAAGCGAAGCTGTGTTTGAGCACGATGTCGTCCGCAACCTTATCTGCCGTCAGGCCCGCTACCCCGATATCGCGACACCCCAGGACTGGTATATGGCGCTTGCTTATACGGTTCGCGATCGCATGCTCGCGCGTTGGGCCGAATCGGTGAAAAACTACGCGCTGCACCACGTCAAAGTCGCCTGCTACCTGTCAGCCGAGTTTCTTATCGGCCCGCAGCTCGGTTGCAATTTGCTTAACCTTGGGCTGGAGGAAGAGGCGAGGCAGGCCATGGACTCGCTCGGTCAGGATCTCGATGCGCTGCTGGCGATCGAAGAAGAGCCAGGGCTTGGCAACGGCGGCCTGGGCAGGCTCGCAGCCTGTTATCTCGACTCGCTCGCCAGTCTTGAGATCCCGGCGATAGGCTATGGTATCCGCTACGAATTCGGCATTTTCGACCAGGATATTGTCGATGGCTGGCAGGTGGAGCGCACCGACAAGTGGCTGAAAATGGGCACGCCCTGGGAAATCATCCGGCCTGATATTCACTATTACGTCAGCTTCGGCGGCTACACCCGCATGTGGAACGATGAGCAGGGAAGATTGCGCGTGGAATGGGTTCCGGGGAGGCAGGTGAAAGGCGTGGCGTATGATGTGCCCGTGCAGGGATACCGCGTCAATACCTGCAACGTGCTACGGCTCTGGAAGAGCGAGGCGGTGGAATCTTTCGATTTCGATGATTTCAACGCAGGCGATTATTATGAAGCGGTGGAAGAAAAAGTGGTCTCGGAGACACTTTCAAAGGTGCTTTATCCGAACGACGAACCGGAGAGCGGTAAACGCCTGCGCCTTGCGCAGCAATACTTTTTCGTCTCATGCGCCTTGCAGGATATGTTGCGCCTGATGGAGGTGAGCCACACGCCCGTCGAGCGGTTTGCCGACCGTTTCGCCGCGCAGCTGAACGATACCCATCCTTCCATTGCGGTGGCGGAGTTAATGCGCCTGCTGATTGATGAACGTCTGCTTTCATGGGAGGACGCCTGGTCCATCACCCAGCGGACTTTCGCGTATACCAACCACACTCTGTTGCCGGAGGCGCTGGAGACCTGGAGCCTGCCGCTGATGCAAAGCATGTTGCCGCGCCTGGTTGAAATAATTTACGAGATAAATCAGCGGTTTCTGGATGAGGTCCGCCGCGCGCTGCCCGGCGATGAAGGCAGCGTAGCGCGCATGTCCCTCATTGACGAGCAGGGGGATAAAAACGTGCGTATGGCCCATCTCGCCACCGTCGGCAGCCACAAGGTCAATGGCGTAGCGGCGTTGCATTCCGATCTGCTTAAACAGACGATTTTGCGTGATTTCGCCGCGATGTTCCCGTCGCGTTTTCTCAATGTGACGAACGGCGTTACGCCGCGCCGCTTCATTATGCAGAGCAACCCGGGGCTGGCGCGGCTGCTGGACGATACGCTGGGGGAGAAATGGCGAACCGATCTGACTCGCCTCGACGCGCTGGCCGACCATGCCGACGACGCCACGCTGCAGAAGGCCTGGCGTGCGGTCCGGCGCGAGAACAAAGCGAAGCTTGCGGCGCGCATCGGCAACATCACCGGCATCGCGGTTCCGCCGGAGATGATGTTTGATATTCAGGTGAAACGCATTCATGAATACAAACGCCAGCATCTCAATGCGCTTCATATCATCAGTCTGTATCAGCGCCTGCGCCGCGATCCGACGCTTGACGTCGCACCGCGCTGCTTTATTTTCGGCGGCAAAGCGGCGCCCGGCTACGATATGGCGAAACTGATGATTCGGCTGATCTCGGGCATCGCCGAGGTGGTTAATCAGGATCCGGCGACACGCGATCGACTAAAAGTGGTTTTCTATCCCGATTTCAACGTTAAGAACGGCCACATTATCTATCCGGCCGCGGATCTGTCCGAGCAGATCTCAACGGCGGGAAAAGAGGCGTCGGGCACGGGCAACATGAAATTTATGATGAACGGCGCGCTGACCATCGGCACGCTCGATGGCGCAAATGTTGAGATTCGCGAGCAGGCGGGCGCAGACAACTTCTTCCTGTTCGGAATGACAGCACAGCAGGTGGCGGCGCTTCAGCAGTCGGGATATCGCCCTGGGCACTATCTGGAGGCGAATGAGGCTTTGCGCGAGGCGCTGGATGAGATTGCGCAGGGGCGTTTTTCGCGGGGCGACAAGGCGATGTTTCGCCCGTTGCTGGATAACCTGCTGAATGCGGATCCGTTTCTGGTGCTGGCGGATTTCGCCGACTACGCGGCGTGTCAGCAGCGTGTGAGTGAAGCCTGGCGCGATGAAAAACGCTGGGCGCGCATGTCGATTATCAATACCGCCCGTTCAGGCGCGTTCTCCTCAGACCGGGCGATTAAAGAGTATTGCGAGAACATCTGGCAAACGCGAGCGGTGAAAATCGACCTTGCCGCACCCTGACGGCGCGGCGGCAGCGCCTGCGTGACAGGCCATAAAAAAGCCGGGGTTAACCGGCTTTTTTAATGGGGTTAGTCGTCGTCATCGTCCTGTTCATAGAGCGGCACAATTAACAGGTCGACATGCACATTGTTAATCAGCTGTCGCGCGGAGGACATCAGCCGGCTCCAGAAATCGTGATGGTGACCGCAGACCACGACATCGGCCTGGTATTTTTTCACCGCGTCCGCCAGCACCTGCGCCAGGTCGCCTCTGCCGTTCAGGGTTTCGTTGATGGGATAGCCCGCGCCGCTGGCTAATGCTTTAAGCCCCTGAAACATTTCATAGGAGATACGCTCCTGCGAATAGCCAAGCTCAGCTTCAATCAGGCCGGTATAAAGGCCGGTCTGGTTCAGCTCAACATGAATCAGGGAGACTTTGGCGTCGTAAGGCTTAGCCAGCGAAACCGCTTTACTGACCAGCAACTGACTTTCGGGAGAAAGGTCTACTGCAACGAGAATATGTTTGTAAGCCATGATACGGCTCCTGTCATACGCGTCCGTATAGCAGCGGGTTTTCCTGCCGCGCCAGAGCGGACAAAGCTTACCGCATCGTAGCGTCCTTACCGGATGCGCCGACAGCATCGGGCGTCGCGGCTGGTCTGTTACGTCTCAAACAACCCGCTCCCGCCCGGTCCAAAACCGTCAACCGGAGATAGATATCAAAAGTTTACTTTGGTTATTTATTGAGCGATTGACATTGATCAAGCAATGTTTACAGAAAGTGAAAAAGGGAAAGGTTTCTTTATAAATAGTTGATTTTAATTTATAAAAATCCACAGCGTTAATGCGCCGCTTTTTTCTAAGAATTTTCTTAATAAAAATTGAATAATAACGTATAGAAACTATTTTTGATTCTGGTCAATTTTCAGGCAGGGGTTTGTCGCCACTATAGCGCAACTTTTAATCTGTAGAGGGTTCTGCACGTGTTTATCTCAGCTTCAACGGTTTGCAATATGGTCGATGTTTTACCTGCCACGTTAAAATACTGGCGCTTTGCGTCACTCATTCCTTCTCCCTGTGCGAAAGGCTACAGCGAGGCGCAGGTCGCACAAATCAGGGTTATTCGGGCGCTTACCTCGTCGGGCGATACGCTTAGCGAAATTCATACGCTGTTGCATGATTCATGGCAGTACCGGCCGAGCGGCTGGGAAAAGCGTCGTCAGGAGTTTATTTTCCAGCTTAAGTTCGGCACTGACCAAACTCGCGACGGGTTTATCTGGAAACTCTATAGCACCTACAGCCCGGAAGACATAAAAGCCTTTATCCTGGCGCCGCTGGCCACCTGGCTTTGTGAAGAAGGGGAGGGAAAACAAACCTTACGGCCGCGCTTTATTGCCTGCCTGCTAAACCATACTCACCGTTTGCTGCGAAATGAGCAGAGCGAAAAATACGCGCAGCCGCTGCTCGGCATTATCAAAAGCCTCAACCTTCAGCCCCCGTCATATTGCTGCCAGGGTTCTGAACGCGTTAATCCGGCAAGAAAAAACACTATCGGCAGCCTGAGTGACTTAGCGGCACGACCGGTTCGCCAGTAACGCATTTTTATCACCGCACAGCGCGTACCGAAGCCCCCGCATCAGAATGATTTGCATGCCGTGGCGTCGCTGTATGTACTGAACCGAAAAATAACAACTCGACTTTTGTTTGTTCAAAAGGAAATTAAATAACGTGGCCGTATTGGGATGGTAAAAAGCCGATAGTGCAGGGCATTATCGGCTTTTTTTCGCTTATTTATTCGCGACGAACCGGGCGAAGAAACGGCGAAAAGAACGGTCGCTGTGTCACAATCATTGCGCCAAAAATGGTGGCGTTTTTCTTATTACTGAAAACAGATTAAAACAGGCTCATTCCTGAGAATTCCTCGTCTTCCTCGCGCAGCGGCACAATCAGCATGTCGACATGCAAACGATGAATAAGCTGACGCGCAGGCGATCTTAAGGTGTTCCAGAAGTCCTGATGATGCCCACATACGACAAGGTCAATGCCATATTGATGGATTGCTTCATCCAGCGCCTGAACCAAATCGCCTTTACCGTTAATGATTTCCCGGATGGGATAGCCCGCTTTATCCACTAATATGTTCAGATTCTGTTGGGTTTCGTGCGCAATCGCCTCCTGTTCGCGGCGAAATTCCGCTTCGACCAGGCTGCTGTATATTTCGGTATAATTTATATCGACGTGAATAAGAAAAAGTTCCGACTCCCAGGCGCGCGCCAGCGCAACGGCTTTATGGACCAGCAAATGGCTTTCGGGAGAAAGATCGACTGCAACCAGAATATGATGATAAGCCATACGATGACTCCTCTTGCACCGTTCCGGGCGGCAATCGGTCTGTTGGGCTTCATCATTTAAGAAGATGAATGTCATTCCAGACAGCGCGTATCCCATCGTCATGCATGACGATAAAGAGACAAACGCTCAGGATCGTTTACCGCCTCTGAACGTGAGTTCAGTTATCCTGCTATCAGAATTAATTTCGGTTCTTTGCGACCCGCCGGCATCGCCAACTTTGTAAAAGAGATTCTGAAAAGCCGACCCGGGCTGCGGTTTATTCATCTGAACCCGAGTCTGAACTGCAAAAATTAGCTTAGCAGCTGGCGTAATGAGGTAGCAGACTATGGCCGCCAGTTATTTGTAAAGCCCGCCGCGCCGCCACGCCGTAAAGCGGCAGCCGGAACATAACGACGCGCGCTTTCATTTAGCCGGAGACGATTCTGCCCGTTATCGCGCGGCGGCCCGGTCCGACGCGATTACCATGACGATGCCTGCGATGACGAGCGCGGTGGCGAAAATCATCCTGAGGTCTGGCATTTCTTTCAAAAAGAAGACGCCGCCAAGCGCTGCGAGACAAGGAACGCTCAGCTGAAGGGTGCTGGCGGTGGTTGAGGTAAGATGACGCACAATGCGGTACCAGAGAACATAGGCAACTGCGGAGGCGACGCCCCCCGAAACGAGCGCCAGCGCCACGCCATCGCTATCGACCCTCTTTGGCTCCGGCGACAGCATAAACAGCAAGGCGATAACCGGCACGCTCAGGAGAAAATTACCGGTGGTGGCGCCGGTAGGGTCCGCCACCTTTTTACCCCTTACCGAATAGGCTCCCCACGCCAGCCCGGAGGCGATCATCATGATTGCCGGTATTGGCGACGGCATGCTGGCGCCCGGCAGCAGTAAAACCGCCATGCCTGTAATAGCTACGGCAATACCGGCTATTTTACGCCGCCCCGGTTTTTCGCCCTGGATGATGCCCCACAGGATCATGCAGACCTGAACCGCGCCGAAAAGCAGCAGCGCGCCCGTGGCGGTGTTAAGGTGAACATAGGCGAGCGAAAACAGGAAAGCGTAGGCGGTAAGAAGACCCGCATTCACCACGTTCCACTGAATGCCGCGCCTGCTACGGGCCGCCAGCTGGAAAAAAAGCAGCACTACCGCCCCGCCGAGCAGACGAAGGCTACTGAACGTCGCGGGATCGGCATGTCCCTCTTTGAGCGCTATGCGGCACAGGACAGAATTTGCGGCGAACGCCGCCAGAGTAAAGATAACCAGAAGGCCTTTTTTCATTGTTTTCCCCGTCGCCAGCACGGCCTTTTACACCGTTTTACAGGATGCACAGGAAAAGCGTAGCTTTACTGGCATCCCTTCCTTGCGTAAACCGAATAAATCCCTTTCACAGGCTCTCGCGCCGGTTCGCCTTGCGCCGTCCCTGCCAGGCCAGAACGCCTCCACGTTTAACGCCTGGCGCTCTGTATCCGCATGTCGATTATACGCACCGGGATCACACATTCGCACCGCTCCGGTGCAATGCGTACCGCCGCGCTTTTCCTGCCGTGCGCAATATTCTCTTTTCAACTCATTGATAAAAAAAGAGTAAATAAAATGGCACGCTTCGTGCTTTTTCTCTGTATACGCAGTTGTCGACACGCCGTCATGCAAAGACCCTGATGACATCACGATAGCGATGGCGGCGTGGCGCGCGGGTAACCCCTTCATCTGCATGGCATGACCTGTTTTTTCGGGATGGCGCTCTACGGGGCCGTCTCTTCATAACGCGACATCACCCGGCTACTGGAGATAAGTATGACCGTTCTTAGCGAACCGTTGGTTGCCCCCAAATATGGCAAGTGGACGCAGCTTGTGCTTGGCCTGATCTGTATGGCGTCCATATCCAGCCCGCAGTATGTATGGACGCTGCTGACCCGCCCGCTCACGGAGAAACTGGGCGTGGGATTAGCCGAACTGCAGGTGACCTTTTCCCTGCTTATCATTCTTCAGACCTTCTTTTCACCGTTCCAGGGGCGCCTTGTCGAAAAATTCGGTCCCCGGTTGCTTATCTCCATCGGCACGATCCTGGCGGGGTTCAGTTGGGTGCTCTCTGCGCATATCAACGGCCTGACGGCGCTCTGGCTGGTCTATGGCGGTATGGGCGGGCTGGGCACCGGCATCGTCTACATCGGCGTTGTCGGGCTGATGGTGAAATGGTTCCCGCAACAGCGCGGCTTTGCGGCAGGCGCCGTGGCGGCGGGCTATGGCATGGGCGCGATTCTGACCACCTTCCCGATTTCGCTCTCGCTTGGCAGCTACGGCCTTGAGCAGACCATGACGCTCTACGGCATTATTTTCGCCCTTGTCGGCTTTCTGGCAAGCCAGGGGCTAAAGCTGCCGCCGACCGCAGCGCCGCAGCCCGCCAGTCAGAACGTGGCGCAAAGCGCGAAGCAGTTCACCTCGCGCGAAATGCTGCGCCAGCCGCTGTTCTGGCTGATGTTTGCGATGATGGCGATGATGTCGACCTCGGGCCTGATGGTAACGTCGCAGATGGCGGTCTTTGCCGACGATTTCGGCATCAGCAAGGCGGTGGTGTTTGGCATGGCGGCGCTGCCGCTGGCGCTGACCATTGACCGCTTCACCAACGGCCTGACGCGTCCGCTGTTTGGTTTTATCTCTGACCGCTATGGCCGGGAAAAAACCATGTTTATCGCCTTCGCGCTGGAAGGCGTCGCGATGACGCTATGGCTTGCCTGCCGCGACGATCCCATGCTGTTTGTGCTGCTTTCCGGCGTCGTCTTCTTTGGCTGGGGTGAGATTTTCTCCCTGTTCCCGTCAACGCTGACCGATACGTTCGGCAGCAAACACGCCGCGGCAAACTACGGCTGGCTCTATATTTCGCAGGGCATCGGCTCGATTTTCGGCGGTCCGCTGGCGGCGCTCTTGTATCAACACACCCAGGGATGGCATGTTGTCTTCAGCTGCGCGATAGCCCTTGATTTCATCACCGCCGGGCTGGCGCTGTTAGTATTAAAACCCTGGCGCGCGCGGTTCATCAGCAAGCACAGTTAATCGCGGCTTTTCTCAGGGACGACGGCAATGAGAGCTTAACCCGCCACTGCTTCCTCATTCGGATGCAGCCACGCCAGGAGATTTACCCGTTCATCCTTCTGCCTGGCGATTGCGTTACCGGGGTGAGAGTGCCCGTCGTCCGGGATGCCGCTTAACAGGCCGGTTTAAACGCAAACACCGACGAGGCAGGACGCTGTCCCGCCTCGTCGCAGGCAGATTACTTCTCGATAAACGCCAGCAGGTCGGCGTTCAGCACATCCGCATTAAGCGTCAGCATGCCGTGGGAAAACCCCGGATAGGTTTTCAGCGTGCCGTTTTTTAGCAGCTCAATTGATTTCAACGCCGCATCCGCAATCGGCACAATCTGGTCGTCTTCGCCATGCAGCAGCAGGGTAGGAACCGTAATGGCTTTGAGATCCTCCGTCTGGTCAGTCTCGGAAAAGGCGCGAATACCTTCATAATGGGCTTTGGCGCTGCCCATCATGCCCTGACGCCACCAGTTCTGAATAACGCCTTCCAGCGCGGTCGCGCCGTCCCGGTTGAAGCCGTAGAACGGGCCGGCGGGCACATCGAGGAAGAACTGGGCGCGGTTGGCGGCAAGCGCCGCGCGAAAGCCATCAAACACTTCCAGCGGCAATCCTTCCGGATTCGCCTCGGTTTTCACCATCAGCGGCGGTACGGCAGAAACCAGTACGGCTTTAGCGACCCGGCCGGAGGGCTGGCCGAATTTCGCGACGTAGCGCGCCACTTCGCCGCCGCCGGTGGAGTGCCCGATATGAATAACGTTTTGCAGATCCAGCGCTTCCACTACGGCAAACGCATCGGCGGCATAATGGTCCATATCGTGACCATCGGAGACCTGGGAGGAGCGGCCATGGCCGCGGCGGTCATGCGCCACCACGCGGTAGCCTTTTGCGACGAAGAAAAGCATCTGGGTATCCCAGTCGTCAGCGGAAAGCGGCCAACCGTGGTGGAACATAATAGGCTGCGCCTCTTTCGGGCCCCAGTCTTTATAAAAAATTTCAACGCCGTCTTTCGTGGTAACAAAGCTCATGAGAAATCTCCTGACCGATATAAGTGAGGGAGGGTGAATAATTGAGCTGATACTTCAGCGCATGACATTGTTATGCCCGCGGGGTTACAAAGAAATTATGCAGGAAGCGGTTTTTTCGCCATTTCCAGTGGCAGTTTAAATTTCTGTCTGGCGTTCATATTTCAAACGTTGCCATGATCGGCGCGCTTTAAATTCGTGCTTTCTTATTATTCCGCAACAGGGAGCGAGCGTATTTATTACTGCGGGCCTGTAGACCGCCCCAGGTGAAAACAGGCTCAGGTTGTCGCCTCACTGATTTTTTAAAAGGCGAACGGCGCGCCCTGACGCCTTGCAAAGCCTGGCGCAGAGGTCCGGCCTGACTTTTTCGGAAAAATTTGTTATGACTCTTCAATACCTTAAAACGGGGCGCAGCCAGACAGCGTCCCTGTAACTTTATCTGCGACCGATTACCGATAACCCTATGCAATCCAGCGCCTCGCTTTCGTTTGCCCATCGCCCCCTGGTTCCCGTGGCGCATGATTACCCGCACGGGGCCACCGAACCCTGGCATCAGCATGATTGCGCACAGCTTTTACATATCATCAGCGGGGTGGTGCGCGTCGATACCCAGAGCGGGTGCTGGGTCATCCCGCCAGGCCGCGGCGTCTGGCTGCCGGCAGGAACGCGGCATGCGCTTCGTATTACCGGACAGGTGGCGGCCAGAACGCTGTTTATCGATCCGCTCGCGCGGGCCGACCTTCCCGCCGCGTGCCAGATTGTGCAAATCTCCGCGCTGCTGCGGGAGCTTATTGTGGCCTCGCTGGCGCTTCCTGAACACTATGTCGGCGGCAGCCGCGAAGAGCGTATTTATGAGCTGATTCTGGATGAAATACGGGGAATGACCGTGTTGCCGTTTGGCCTGGCGGAGCCGCAAACCGCGATACTGCGCCAGCTGTGCAGAAGCATGCAGGCGCGGCCTGCGGATGACTGGTCCAGCCAGCGCGCGGCGCGTCTTGTTAACATGAGCGAGCGCACCCTGAACCGCCATTTCCAGCAGCAAACGGCGCTGACCTGGAGCGAATGGGTGAGGCGGGCAAAACTCATGGAAGCGCTGATTCGCCTGGCGCAGGGGCAATCCGTGCTCGCGATTGCGCTGGAGCTGGGTTACGGCAGCCACAGCGCGTTCACCGCCATGTTTCGCCGGGTGATGGGCATATCACCCAGCGACTATTTTAATGACTAATCCTGCGCTACCGCCGCATTGAACAGCGCCTGCAGCGAGGCGCGCGAGACATCGCTGTCGATGCCCACGCCCCAGCGGCTGCCGCCATCCGCGAACTCGCAGCGGATATAGGCGACCGAGCGGCTGTCGCTTCGCTCCCCCAGCGTGTGCTCGTGATAGTCTTTAATCACCAGCGGCTGTGCGGTTAACGGCGCCAGCCCTGCGGCGGCGGCGGAGAGCAGCCCGTTGCCGTACCCTTCAATTCGCTTTTGCTCGCCGTTCACCGTAAGCGTGGCCTGAAGTTTTAAACGGCCGTTTTGCTGGCTTTCGCTGCGGTAGTCGCGAAGGGCGAGCGGCGGCTGGGGGACCAGCCCGTAGCGCGTGCGAAAGAGCTGCCATAACGCGTTTAGCGTCATCTCGCGGCCATGGCTATCCGTTTCGCGCTGCACATGCTGGCTGAAATCCTGCTGCAGCGCGCGGGGCAATGTCAGGCCGTGGTTTTGCTCGATTATCCAGGCGCTGCCGCTTTTACCGGACTGGCTGTTGACCCGAATAACGGCCTCGTAGCTGCACCCGATGTCCTGCGGATCGACAGGCAGATAGGGCATTTCCCAACGGTCGCCCGCTTTGCGCGCGTCAAACCCTTTCTTGATGGCGTCCTGATGCGAGCCGGAAAAGGCGGTATACGCCAGGCTTCCCGCCCAGGGGTGACGCGGATGAACCGGCAGTTGGTTACAGCTTTCAACCACTTCAACCACCTTATTCATGTCATGGAAGCTCAGCCCCGGGCTGATGCCCTGGCTGTATAAATTCATCGCCAGCGTCACCAGGCAGACGTTGCCCGTGCGCTCGCCGTTGCCAAATAAGCAGCCTTCAACGCGATCGGCGCCCGCCATTATCGCCAGCTCCGCGCAGGCCACACCGGTGCCGCGATCGTTGTGCGGGTGAACGCTGATGCACACCTCGTTGCGCCGTGAAAAATGGCGGCAGAAATGCTCAATCTGGTCGGCATAGACGTTGGGCGTATTCACCTCGACCGTCGCGGGAAGATTGATAATCATTGGGCGCTCTGCGCAGGGTTGCCAGACATCCGCCACCGCTTCGCAAATCTCCAGCGCAAATTCGGGCTCCGTGAAGCAGAACGTTTCGGGCGAATATTCATACTGCCAGCACGTTTGCGGATATCGCTCGCATTGCTGGCGAATCAGGGTAGTGGCGTTGACAGCCAGTGCGACGATCTCCTGTTTCTCCATGCCGAAGACCAGCCGCCGGAACAGTGGCGCGGTGGCGTTATAGAGATGAAGCGTGGCGCGTTTCGCGCCGCGCAGCGCTTCAAAGGTGCGCAGGATAAGCTCGTCACGCGCCTGGGTTAATACCTGAATAGTGACATCGTCAGGAATGCGCGCTTCCTCAATCAACTGACGGACAAAGGCGAAATCTGTCTGCGAGGCGGAAGGAAACGCCACCTCAATTTCCTTAAAGCCGCACTCCAGCAATAAGTTCCAGAACTGGAGCTTGCGCTCGCTGTCCATTGGTTCGGCCAGCGCCTGGTTGCCATCGCGTAAATCCGTGGATAACCAGCGCGGCGCGTGCGTTATTCGCTTTTCCGGCCAGGTGCGGTCGGGCAGATTCAGGGGGGGCCAGGGGCGGTATTTGTTTTCCGGTTGACTCAGCATGGTTATCTCCTCTTAACGTCATGCCATTTTGCTGAGTCGTCGCCAACGGCGCTGCATCGGTCTGGACAACAGGTTAATTAAACTGGACAACCGCGCAGCCATTCTTAGGTTCTTCTTGTTAAATTAACGTTGCGTAAATGAGAAATCATGTATGAATTTCGTCACAAAACGGAAAAGCCATCTGGCGCTGGCGGGCGGAGATTAAGCCTGTGTCATTCATCGTAAATAACTGTAAATAATAATGTTTATTCGCCGGGCTGGTTAATTAATGCAGCCCGCGCATGGGTCGATTGATTTATTGCACTTATTAACTTCGCAACCCTGGTCCAGTCTTCAAATCAGGCGCAGCAAAAGCGTCGTAAATAAATGGAGACTCAGATGCAAACCGCTTCCTTACCGTTAACTGCCCGGGCGCGCGCTGGCGCTATCCTGCGCGTCACCTCCGGTAACTTCCTGGAGCAATTTGATTTTTTCCTGTTCGGGTTTTATGCCACTTACATTGCGCACACCTTCTTCCCGGCAAGCAGCGAATTTGCTTCGCTGATGCTGACTTTCGCGGTGTTCGGCGCCGGGTTCCTGATGCGCCCTGTCGGCGCCGTGGTGTTAGGGGCATACATTGATAAGGTGGGCAGACGTAAAGGGCTTATTGTCACGCTCTCCATCATGGCGGCCGGGACTTTCCTGATTGTGCTTATCCCTTCTTACGAGAGCATCGGGCTCTGGGCGCCGTTGCTGGTGCTGACAGGGCGCCTGCTGCAGGGCTTTTCCGCGGGCGCGGAACTGGGCGGGGTTTCGGTTTACCTCTCGGAAATCGCCACGCCGGGGCGTAAAGGCTTCTACACCAGCTGGCAGTCCGGCAGCCAGCAGGTGGCTATCATGGTTGCCGCAGCGATGGGCTTCGCGCTCAACGCATTGCTGGCGGAAACGGCCATTCGCGAATGGGGCTGGCGCATCCCGTTTCTTTTCGGCTGCCTGATCGTACCGTTTATTTTCCTCCTTCGCCGCAAGCTGGCAGAAACGCAGGAGTTCAACGCGCGCCGCAGCCATCCCGGCATGGGGCAGGTGTTCAGAACGCTGCTCAATAACTGGCAGGTGGTTATCGCCGGCATGCTGATGGTCGCCATGACCACCACCGCGTTTTACCTGATAACCGTGTATGCGCCGACGTTTGGCAAAAAAGTGCTGATGCTCAGCGCCTCAGACAGCCTGCTGGTCACGCTGCTGGTGGCGGTCTCCAATTTCTTCTGGCTGCCGGTAGGCGGGGCGCTGTCCGACCGCTTTGGCCGCAAGCCGGTGCTGGTCGCCATGACGCTGCTGGCGCTGGCTACCGCTTACCCGGCGCTGCGTTTGCTGGCGGGCGCGCCGGGCTTTTACATGATGCTGGGCGTGCTGCTGTGGCTCTCGTTTATTTATGGTCTGTACAACGGGGCGATGATCCCGGCGCTTACCGAAATTATGCCGACGGAGGTGCGGGTGGCGGGTTTCTCGCTTGCCTACAGCCTGGCGACGGCGGTGTTCGGCGGGTTTACGCCGGTGATGTCTACTGCATTGATTGAGTACACGGGCGACAAAGCCTCGCCGGGGTACTGGATGAGCTTCGCCGCCGTATGCGCTTTGCTGGCGACCCTCTTTTTATACCGTCGCAGCACGCTGCCGCTGCCCAATGCCCGTAAGACGTTCGGCTAAGGAGAGAAACCGTGAAAATCTACTGGCGCGCTACGGCGTTCATTGTTGCCCTGGCGAGCAGCCCGGCGCTTCAGGCTAAAGCGTTAACCGTCATGATCTCGGGCGGCTTTAAGGCGGCATGGGAAACCCTCGCCCCGCGTTTTGCAGCGCGGGAAGGGGTTCACCTTCACACGGTTGCAGGCCCGTCCATGGGCGATACGCCACAGGCCATTCCGCAAAGGCTGGCGCGGGGTGAAAAGGCCGATGTGGTTATCATGGTGGGAAGCGCGCTGGAAAAACTCGCCGCGCAGGGCCAGACCCTGCCTGGCTCGCGGGTAGAACTGGCGGACTCGCTTGTCGGCGCGGTGATAAAGCAGGGCGCGACGCCGGTGAGCATTAAAACCGAGGATGAACTCCGCGCCGCTTTGCGCAACGCCCGCTCAATAGCCTATTCCGACAGCGCCAGCGGCAGGTATGTCAGCGAGCAGCTGTTCCGGCGGCTTGGCATTGCAGAAGAGGTGAAAGAGAAGGCGCACCGGGTTGACAGGATCCCGGTGGCCTCGGTGGTGGCGAAAGGCGAATATGCGCTGGGTTTCCAGCAGGTGAGCGAGCTGCTGCCGGTGCCGGGCGTGACCTTCATTGGCGAACTGCCGGAAAAGGTGCAATACACCACGCGGTTTGCCGGTGCGGTGACCGCCACCTCGGCGTCCCGCCATGAGGCGGCGGATTTGCTCCGCTATTTGTCCTCGCCGGAGGTGCAAAACGTCGTTCAGTCAACCGGCCTTCGTTCCGTGAAGGCGAAGCATGCCGTCAAAGCGAGCGATACCGTTCAATAAGGGTATTTTCAAGCTCCTGCGCCACATGGGAAAGCATGCGCCCGCTTCTTCTCAGCAGGCCGACCGTCCGCGTGACGACCGGCCCGGTAAGCGCGACTTTTGTCAGCGCGGAATGCGCGGACAGCGGCATCGACATCGCGGGCACGGCAGCGATGCCGAGCCCCGCTTCCACCATGCCGAGCATGGTGGTCACGTGGCGCGTCTCACAGATGCTGGGCCGTTCGGGCGCAATCTCCGCCAGCGCCTGGTCGAGCAGGGTGCGGTTCCCCGACGTTTTATCCAGCCCAACCCAGTCGTGCCGGTAAAATTCTTGCCAGGTGATGCTTTTTTTACCGGCAATAGCGTGTTCAGGCCGACAGGCCGCCACGTACTCATCGTTGAGCAACGGCAGAAATTCGATATCGGGCTGCGTGCTGCCGGAAAAGCTGATGCCGAAATCCGCCTGGCCGCTCATGACCGAGTCGTAGACGTTACCCGCGCTGCTGTCGATAAGCTTGATGCGCACGCGGGGGTATCTGGCCTGAAAGCTGCGGATGACGTTCGGCATAAAGTAGTAAGCGGCAGAGGGGACGCAGGCGACGGTAATCAGCCCGGTGCGGGCTAAGCTGACTTCGCTGAGATCCGCCATCACCGCTTCAAAATCCGCCAGTAACTGGCCCGAGCGCTCGGCGAAAGCCTGCCCCTTGAGCGTGAGCGTCACCCGCCGGGTTGTCCTTTCAAACAGCTTTAATCCCAGCGCGCTTTCGAGCTTATCAATGCGGCGGCTGAGCGCCGGTTGCGAAAGACAGATAGACTCCGCCGCCAGCCGAAAGTTGCCGTACTCCACCAGGGCCCGAAACGCGTAAAGGTCATTGAGGTCAAAATTCACGGGCATAGCGGTATCTCGTCCTTTTACTGCGAAAATTCAACGTAGCGTTCCTTTGCCCGGCCTCCTCTGCGCAGGCAGGGCACCGCCTGTTATAGCAGAACAGGCGGGTAAAAGGGGGGGGCAGTTAACTTAAATGAAACATAAAAGCAACAAATGCCATGCACCGTTCCCGCGCTTGAGAAAAAAACGGTGCCGAAGCCGCCAGCAGCAAGCGCCAGAGGGGATAGAGACCTGAGCTTCCGCCTGATGTGACGGCGCGCTAATTTCCCGCTCCCGGCCTGGTCTGACCCATCTCACACTTTGCACTTCTTTTGTGAAAACCATCACTTAACTTCGTGCTGTCGCCCAAAAAATCACCGTCTGTTAGTGAACATTTTCCGAGGACATGGTGATTTTTTGTGCCTAGATTGGGCATTGAAACGGCTTTTTAATTACGTAAAACCTGCTTGCCGATTTCGGTAATCCGCAGGGCTGATAAACAGAACATGAATTACCCTGCCTTTTTAAGGACCGACCATGAAAATTGAATCTGTAAACGTTACCCTCTTCCAGTACCTCTCGCGCCGGGTTTCTGACAGCGCCGGGCATTCGCACCCGGGCCCGGAGAGTATGGCGAAAATGGCCATGCTGACGATTACCGCCGACGATGGCACGCAGGGGTTTTCTTTTGCGCCGCCGGAAGTGGTGCGCCCCTTTGTCGTCAATACTTTTTTGCGCAAGGTCATGGTCGGTCAGGAGGCGTTTAACCGCGAACGCATCTGGCAGGATCTCGCGCACTGGCAGCGGGGCAGCGCGCACCAGCTCACTGAACGCGCGCTGTCGTTTGTGGAACAGGCGCTGTGGGATTTAATCGGCCGCAAGCTCAACATGCCGGTTTATAAATTGCTCGGCGGCTTTCGCGATAAAGTGCCCGCCTATGGCAGCACCATGTGTGGGGACGACCTCGCAGGCGGCCTTTCCACCCCGGATGAGTATGCCGCTTTCGCCGAAAAGCTGGTGGCGCGCGGCTATAAGGCCATCAAGCTGCATACCTGGATGCCGCCCGTCTCTTTCGCCCCTGACCCGAAAATGGACGTTAAAGCCTGCGCCGCCGTGCGCGAAGCGGTGGGACCGGATATTGACCTGATGATTGACGGTTATCACTGGTACAGCCGCACCGAGGCGCTCTGGATAGGCAAGGCGCTGGAAAAGCTCAACTTCGCCTGGTTTGAAGAGCCGATGGAGGAGGAGAGCATGGATTCCTACCGCTGGCTGGCGGAAAACCTGTCTATTCCCGTCATCGGGCCGGAAAGCCTCGGCGGCAAACACCACAGCCGGGCGGACTGGGTGAAAGCAGGGGCGTGCGACATTCTTCGCGCAGGCGCCAACGGCGTAGGCGGCATCTCGCCCACCCTGAAAGTGGCGAGCCTTGCGGAATCGTTCGGCATGGATTGTGAAGTGCATGGCAACGGCGCGGCGAGCCTCGCGGTCATCGGCGCTATTCGCAACTGCCGCTGGTACGAGCGCGGGCTGCTGCATCCTTTCCTGGATTACGACGAGCCGGCGCCTTACCTCAACACGCTGGTCGACCCGATGGACGATGAAGGCTTTGTTCACCTGCCGCAGCGCCCCGGGCTCGGTGAAGACATTAACTTCGCCTATATCGAAGCGAACACCCTCAGCCACGACTGACGAATAACAAAATCATGCCAGGCGTCTGCCCGGCAACCCTTACCCTACAAAACGGTATACCTATGAACAGAACTTCCTCGCTGGGGGCGTGCCTGCTCGCGCTCGCCATGATGATGGGGAGTGGTGCGGCGATAGCGAAAACGCCGCCCGATCAGCTCATCATCGGTATGAACATGAACAACCTGCTGACGCTCGACCCGGCGGCCATGACCGGCAACGAAGTGGTGGGCATCGTGGTGAATCTTTACGATTCGCTGGTAGAGCTGGACCCGACGCAGCTCACTCACGTTAAACCCGCGCTGGCGCACGCCTGGGAAGTCAGCCCGGACGGGCAAACCCTCACGTTTCATCTGCGTGATGACGTGAGGTTTCACTCCGGCAACCCGCTCACAGCGCAGGATGTGGTCTGGTCGATGCGCCGCATTCTCCACCTCAACCTCGCACAGGCGTCGGTGTGGAAATCCTACGGCTTCAGCAAAAAGAATATCGACCAGCAGGTCAGCGCCCCTGACGCGCATACGTTTCAGATTGTCTTACCGAAGGCCAACGATCCGCAGCTCATCCTCTATTCGCTGGCGGCGCTCGGCAATCTGGGGGTGCTGGACAGCAAAACGGTCTCCCGGCATGCGGTGAACGATGATTGGGGCAACCGCTGGCTGACCACTAATGAAGCGGGTTCCGGACCGTTTATTCTGGAGAGCTGGCAGGCGAAAGATGTGCTGCGCATGAAGCGCAACCCCGGTTACTGGCGTGAGGAAGCGAAAATGAGCCGCGTAGTGCTGCGCCATTTCCAGGAGTCACAGACCCTGCGGCTGATGATTGAGAAAGGGGATCTGGATATCGCCAGCAACATGGCGGTTTCCGACATCAACGCCCTGCGCAATGACCCGGGCTTAACGGTGGACGCGGTGCAGCGCGGCACTGTCTATTACGTGGCGATGAGCATGAAAGAGCCGCACTTCAGCAATCCCAAAGTGCGCGAGGCGGTGCGCTATCTCATTGACTATCAGGGGATCAACAACGCGCTGATGCCGGGCTATGGCGTGCTGCACCAGCGGCCGATAAAAAGCGGCATGCCCTCCACGCTGCCGGACCCGGGCTACCGGCTCGATATTGCCCGGGCGAAAAAACTGCTGGCGGAGGCGGGCTACCCGGACGGGTTTGATACCACGCTTCGCGTGCTGGCGGACCAGCCCTTTCTCAATATCGCCATTGCGGTGCAGTCCACGCTGATGCAGGGCGGCATCAACGCCAAAATCATCACCGGCACCGGCAACCAGATTTACGGCGCGATGCGCGAGCGTAAATTCGACATGCTGGTGGGACGCGGCGGCAGCGGCATGGAGCCGCATCCGCACTCAAGCTTACGCGCGCTGGTTTACAACCCCGATAACAGCGACGCCGCGCGGCTCACCAACTTTCAGGGCTGGCGCACCGGCTTTTACGACAAACAGCTCAACGAGATGATCGACCGCGCGCTGCTTGAACGCGACCCGCAAAAGCAGGTGGCTGGTTATCAGGCTATCCAGACCCGCTACGATAAGCTTATCCCCGCGCTTATCCCGCTTTCGCAAATGGTGGATTCAGTGGTGGTGCGCAACGAGGTGAAGCACTACCAGCCGCATCCCTCCGCCACCACGTTTCTGCGTGAAGTGGATAAAACCAACGCAGGAGAGAAACCATGACCGTCGCACTTCTCGCCCCTGGCACGCGCGCCAGGCGTTTCTCAGGCCGCATTATGCAGGTAATGGTGACGCTCTTCGGCCTGCTGCTGTTAACGTTTTTTATCGGCCGGGTGATGCCCATCGACCCGGTGCTGGCGATTGTCGGGCCGGATGCCGACCAGAGCACCTATCAGCAGGTTTACCACCAGTTGGGGTTTGATAAATCGCTGGCGACGCAGTTTGGCATTTACCTCACGAACCTGCTGCACGGCGATTTGGGCAACGCGCTGCTGACCGGTAAACCGGTGGCGCAGGACATTATCCGCGTCTTCCCGGCAACGCTTGAGCTTGCGACCATGGCCATTATCGTCGGCGCAGGGCTGGGCATCCCGTTGGGGGTGCTGGCCGCCGCGAGGCGCAACAGCGTGACGGATTATGTGGTGCGCATTATCAGCCTCGCCGGGTACTCCACGCCGATTTTCTGGGTGGGGATGATGGGGCTGCTGGTGTTTTACGCCTGGCTGAGCTGGGTGGGCGGCGCTGGCAGGCTCGATCTCGGTCTCGACGGCATCGTGCCGCGGCGCACGGGGCTGATAACCGTCGATGCGCTGCTGGTCGGCAATGCCGCCGTTTTCTGGAACGCCATCAACCACCTGATATTGCCCGCCGCACTGCTGGGCTTCCATTCGCTGGCTTACATTAGCCGGATGACGCGCAGTTTTATGCTGGCGCAGCTCTCCCAGGAGTTCATCATCACCGCACGGGTAAAGGGGCTGACGGAACGGCAGGTTATCTGGAACCACGCCTTTCGCAATATCCTCGTTCAGCTTTTAACCGTGGTGGCGCTGGCTTATGGCTCGCTGCTGGAAGGGGCCGTGCTGATTGAAACGGTCTTCTCCTGGCCGGGTTTCGGCTCCTACCTCACCAGCAGCCTGCTGCTCGGCGACATGAACGCCGTGATGGGCTGCGTGCTGGTGGTGGGCGTCATTTTCGTGATGCTGAACCTGCTCTCCGACATGCTCTATCAACTCTTTGACCCGAGGACCAAATCATGACGGTTTTTCTGGACTCGCCCCTTGGCCGCGACAGCCGGGAAGGGCGTCGGCGGGTAACGCGCGCGCTGCGGCTGACCGGCGCTTTTCTTGGCAAAATGGCGCGCAATCCGCTGACGGCGACGGGCGGTGGAATTATTGCCCTGTTGCTGCTGGTGGCGATATTCGCGCCGCTCATCGCGCCCTGGCACCCGCTGGTGCAGGATCTCAACAACGCGCTGACGGCGCCGAACGCGCAGCACTGGTTCGGCACCGACGAGTTCGGGCGCGACATCTTCAGCCGGCTGGTCTACGGCTCGCGCATTACGCTTTATATCGTGCTGCTGGTTTCGGTTACCGTCGGCCCGCTGGGGTTGCTGCTCGGCGTGACGGCGGGGTATTTCGGCGGCAAGGTCGATATGGTGTTAATGCGCGTGACGGATATTTTCATCTCCTTCCCGAGCCTGGTGCTGGCGTTGGCGTTTGTCGCCGCGCTCGGCCCGGGGCTTGAGCATGTGGTTATCGCCATTACGCTCACCGCGTGGCCGCCGATAGCGCGTCTGGCGCGGGCGGAAACCCTCTCGCTGCGCCAGGCGGATTTTATCTCCGCGGTGCGCCTGCAGGGCGCGTCGCCGGTGCGCGTGCTGTGGCGCCACATTGTGCCGCTCTGCCTGCCGTCGGTCATCATCCGCATCACCATGAACATGGCGGGGATAATCCTGACCGCCGCCGGGCTTGGCTTCCTGGGCCTCGGCGCGCAGCCGCCGCAGCCGGAGTGGGGTGCCATGATCTCAAGCGGGCGCACCTACATGATGGAGTGCTGGTGGGTGGTGACCATTCCGGGGCTGGCGATTTTAATCAACAGCCTGGCGTTTAACTTCTTAGGAGACGGCTTACGTGACATCCTCGATCCTCGCAACGACTAATTCGCCCTTGCTCGATGTCCGCAATCTGCATGTCGATTTCAGCAACGGCGCGGCGGTGACGCACGCGGTGCGCGGCGTCTCTTTTCAACTGGGGCGCGAGAAGCTGGCTATCGTCGGCGAATCCGGCTCCGGCAAGTCCACCGTGGGCAGGGCGCTGCTGCATTTGCACCCGAAAAAAACCCGCATCACCGCCGAGAAAATGCAGTTCGGCGATATCGACCTGCGCACGGTCAGCGAGGCGCAAATGCGCCAGATCCGCGGCAAACGGATATCGATGATCATGCAGGATCCTAAGTATTCGCTGAACCCGGTGGTGCGCGTGGGCGATCAAATCGCTGAAGCCTGGCTTACGCACCATCGCGGGCGTAAAGCGCAGGCGAAAGAGAAAGCGCTGGCGATGCTGGAGGTAGTGCGCATTCGTCAGCCCGAGCGCGTTTACCAGCTTTACCCGCATGAGATTTCCGGCGGGCAAGGGCAGCGCATCATGATAGCCATGATGCTGATTACCGACCCGGAACTGGTGATAGCGGATGAACCGACTTCGGCGCTGGATGTCTCGGTACGTCTGCAGGTGCTGGGGCTGCTGGATGACCTGGTGCAGTCGCGCGGGCTGGGGCTTATTTTTATCAGCCATGATATCAACCTGGTGCGCAGCTTTTGCGACCGGGTGCTGGTGATGTACGCCGGGCGGGTGGTGGAATCGCTCGCCGCCTGCGATTTGCACAAGGCGCAACACCCTTATACCCAGGGACTCATCGACTCCCTGCCGGAAATTCACCGCCGCCGCGCGGTATTACCGGTTCTGCAACGCCAGGCGAGCTGGCTCACGGACTAAGGAGACGCAGATGATAACAGTCAACCATCTTAACCTGACGTTTGGCGAGGGCAGCAAGCAGAACCAGGTGTTGCATGATGTCACTTTTGAGGTGCGGCCCGGCGAGATTTACGGGCTGGTGGGCGAATCCGGCTCCGGAAAAACCACGGTGCTGAAGTGCCTTGCGGGGCTGTTCACCCACTGGCGAGGCGAGCTGGCTATTAATAACGTTCCGCTGGAAAAGCGCATCAGCCGCGAGCGTTGTCGGCGGGTGCAGATGGTTTTTCAGGACCCTTATGGCTCGCTGCATCCGCGTCATACCATCAGCGATATCCTCGAAGAGCCGTTGCTGATTCACGGCATTCCCGAGCGTGACCGCCGCGTCAATAGTTTGCTGGACAGAGTGGGCCTTAGCAGGGCGTTTCGCGACCGTTATCCGCACCAGCTTTCCGGGGGGCAGCGCCAGCGCGTGGCGATTGCGCGGGCGCTTATTCTGGAGCCGCAGGTTTTGCTGCTGGATGAGCCGACCTCGGCGCTGGACGTGTCGGTGCAGGCTGAGATCCTCAACCTGTTGGCCGAGCTACAGAAGGAGGCGAACCTGACTTATCTGATGGTAACGCACGACCTTGGCGTCATCGCCCATCTGTGCCAGAAGGTGGCGGTGATGCAGTACGGCAAAATCCTCGAGACGCTTACGGTGGAAGCGCTGGTCAAAGGCGACGTCGCCACCGCCTACACCCGCATGTTGATTAACGGCAGCCAGCGCTATTCGCGGGAAATGGCGCGGGAAGTCGCGGCGTATTAAGTCAGCGTCGGGAGAAATCGAGGCGATAAAAAAGCCCCTCTGCGAGGGGCATGATTCAACCTGAGCGGCGTTACGCCATCGAATAGAGCAGGGCGGAAAGCGTCGCCACGCCGGCCAGGGCGATGACGGCGGTTTTTACGCCGCGCAGTTCGCGCAGTTCGGCGCGGGTATAGATAAGCCAGGCCGGGATCAGAAACAGGATGATGGCGATAAGCGGCCCGCAGAAGGTTTCTATCAGCGTAATGACGTTCGGGTTGGCGTACACGATGCCGAAGGTCAGCGCGAACATAATCAGGTAAGCAAGACGCTTGCCGCCCGCGCCCTTGATGCCGGAGGCTTCGGTAATGAGCTGCGCGAAGGTTTCGGTGACGGAAAGCCCTACGCCGAGAAACGATTTGGTCATGCCCACAATAGCGATAAACGGCGCCAGCAGATAGACAAGCTGCGAGCCTTCCGCCGACACCACTGACAGCACGTTCAGGTTCTGCGCTTTGGCCTGTGCGAAGCTGTCGTGCGGAATGCTTAATACGCAGCTCAGTACAAAGAAGAGGATGCTGAAGAAAATCGCGCCGTAGGCCATGCGGATAACCAACAGCGCCTTGCGCTCGCCTTCCGCTTTCCGTTCACGGTAGTACGAGGTCAGCGGCGAAACCATCGGCGCGCAGCAGAACGAGAAGGTGATAAGCGGCAGCGTTAGCCAGATGCTTTTTAGCGTCTCGGTAAGGGGCGCCGCATGCGCTTTCGTTATCACGCCCGCCAGGTTCGCTATATTCCAGTGGGGGATTTGCAGCAGGGCGATGAGCAAAATGGAGGCGGCAAACGGCAACGCCAGCGCGCTCATGGTGCCGACCACTTTGTCGCGCCCTTTGCTCAGCACCGCGTAAATTCCGGCGACGACGAGAAAAGCGAGCAGGCCGCGGGAAAGGTGAGCCGCGTGCAGATGGGCGCTCAGGTAATTATCCAGCGCGTTAACCAGCGCCACGCCGAATACCAGCGTCACCGGGAAGAACGCCAGGCAGTAAAAGAGCATAATCGCAAGCTCCCCTTTGCCCTTAAAAAAGGAGCCGAAAATCGGCAGCGAAGAGTCCGCCGTCGGCTGCTCTTTCATATAAACGCGACACAGCATCAGGTGCGGCATCAGCGAGAGCGGCAGACCGGCAAGCAGCATCATCAGAAAAATAACCGGCCCCTGGGTGCCTACCTCCACCGGCAGGAACAGCGTGCCTGCGCCTACCGCCGTGCCATAAAGCCCCAGCGCCCAGACATTGTCGCGCCATTTCCAGCCTGCGCGGACCGCGCCTTCGCTCTTCTCTTGTGTTGCCGAAATCATAAGTAAACCGCTTTCTGGTGTTGTTAAGTCATTGCTGTGACTGCTTTACTGGCGAGGCCTTGTCATGCTCCGTCAGGACTACCCCCATCGCGCCGGGGCTTTTATCCGGGCTGGCAAATTTTGTTTAAATATCATCGCCGCCGCAGAAAGGGGCGCATTATAGGGGCATCTTTCGGGGTAAGTAAAATCGCAGGGGAAATCGCGTGGAAAGCGCGAAGGGCGCTGTTTTGACTGTTTTTCAGCAAAAGCCATAAAAGCGGGCGGCAGAAGAACCGTAGCAAACCCGGCGCGAGGCCGGGTTTGATTTATGCGCCGTCAGGATAACGCCGCGCCGACCACCAGGAACAGACAGGTGGCGACAGCCAGCATCGCCAGCAGCGGCAGCACCCACATCAGATAGCGCGGGTAGCTGACTTTCGCCAGCGCCAGTCCGCTCATCACGATGGCCGACGTGGGAGAGATCATCGCGATAGCGCCCACTGACCCCTGATACGCCGTCACGACGATTTCTCGTCCAACGCCCGCGAAATCGGCAATCGGGGCGAGCACCGGCATGGCGAGCGTCGCAAGGCCCGACGAGCTTGGCACCAGGAAAGAGAGCGGCATGATAATCAGGTACATGATAACCGCGAACAGGCCGGAGGAGGCGCCGCTGACCACGCTCTCCATCGAGTGCAGCACGGTATCGGTTATCTGCGCGTTATGCATGATGACGGTAATGCCGCGCGCCAGCACGATGACCAGCGCCGCGCCCATGAAGTCCGCAATGCCCGCCAGCATGGCGTTAAACAGGTTGTTGCCGCGCAGCCCGCCAAGCCATCCGGTGACCACGGACATCACCAGAAACAGCGCGGTCAGCTCCGGGAAATACCAGTCGAGCTGCCAGGGCCACGACGCCGCCTGCGGCCCGACAATCACTTGCGCCCAGGGAATGATGGCGAAAATCATAAACGCGAAGGTGGCGGCGAAGGCTGCCATCACCGCTTTCTGGCGGCCCGTCATCGGTTGCGGCAACTGCAGACGCGCCTGCGCCAGCTCGCGATCTTCATCGGTGAAGCCCACCACCGAATGGGCGGCGTTGCGCTGTACGCGCCGGGCATAAATAACCACATAGGCGATAGCGAGCCCGGTGAGCGCGAGAAACATGATAAACCGCAGCCCGATGCCGCTGCCCATCGGCACGCCTGCGCCCGCCGAGGCGGCGCCGGTCATAAACGGGTTAACGGTGGAGTTCATGTTGCCGACCACCGAGCCGACCAGGATTACCCCTACCGCCGTCATGCGGTCGAACCCCAGCCCCAGCAGCAGCGGCACCAGCAGCGCGTAAAAGCCCAGCGTCTCCTCGCCCATGCCGTACGTGGAGCCGCCGATGGCGATAAGCAGCATCACCATGGCGATAAGCAAGCCGCCGCGCCGCCGGAAGCGCTGCGCCACGTGGCCGAGGCAGGCGTCGATGGCCCCCGTTTTGGTGGTGGTGACAATAAACGCGCCGAGCGATAACACGTAAAAGAAGACGCCAATGGCGCCGAAGATACTGCCGCTCTCATAAGGCCCAACGAACCCGGCGGCGTTTTCAATACCGTAGAGACCGTTAACCGGCGCGAGGAAAAGCTCCTTCACGCGCTGGTGCGCCGAAAGCGGGCTGGCGGCAACCTGAAAACTGCCCGCTACCGGCCGGCCATCCTGCGTTTGATAATGCCCGGCGGGGATTATCCAGGTCAGAAGCCAAACCACGACGGTAATGACGATAAGAACGGTGTACGTGCTCGGGAAACGCCACGCTTTGCTGGCCGCCGGAGCGGCTTCGCTTTCATACTGGGACATCATGCACCTCGCAGAGGAGAAGATAAGGAAGCCTCGGGCGCTATCTGCCGCGCCAGGCGCAGCGCGCCGCTTACCGGCGCAGCCTGCAACAGGGAGAGCGATAAACCCGCATCATGCTGGCGCAACGCGTTAGCCAGCAGGCCGAACAGAACAGGCTGATGGCGAATGACGCCGCCTGCGGCGATAACCTGATTAAACGTCGCGCCGCGCTCGCGCAGGCGCAGTATCAGCGAGGTGAGCGACACCACCGCCGCGTCGACCACCTGGCGGGCGAGCCGCGAATCTCGCGGCAGGCAGTCGAAAATCAGCGGCGCATGGCGGCTCCATTCGCTGGCGGGCGTACGCAGCAGCTGCGAAGGGAGGTCCAGCAGGTGCGCGACGCCGAAGGCTTCCACCAGCGTGGTGGTCAGCGGGTCGTCCTGGCAGCCGCCGTCCCAGTCCAGCAGGATGGCGCCGATAGCCGCGCGCACCAGGCCGCTGGCGCCGCCTTCATCGCCCACCACCCAGCCCCAGCCGCCGGTCTGCAACCAGCCGCCGTCCGCGCCCCGGGCGACAGCCACCGAACCGGTACCGGCAATCAGGCCTGCCGCGGGTTCTCCATAGGCGCTTAACGCCACCAGCGCCGCGTCATTCACCACCTGGCATACCGAGCCGGGCAGGCGGTCGGCCATTAACGCCGTCATGGTGGCGCACTCCTCGGGGGTATCGCAGCCGTGCGCGCCGATGCCTACCGCCACGGGCGGCGCGGTTAGCTTCGCCTGTTTGCAGGCAAAGGCAATCAGCTCCGCCATGCGCGCGGATTTGCGCGACCAGGGCTCGCCGCTCCAGGGGCCGGTGGGCCACTGCTGGTCAAACAGCAGCCTGCCGCTGCGGTCTTCAATGCGCACCTGAATTTTGCTGCCGCCGACGTCCATTCCTAACCAGCTGGCGTTCATAAGCCTGCTCCGCTTATTTTGGTATCGATTCGCTCCACAATGCCGGCATCGATATCCCGGCCCAGCACCGCGCCAAGATGGATGGCGAGCAACTCCATCGCCAGCAACTCGAGCGTCAGCCGTTGTAAAGGCGGCAGGGAAGGGAGGGTCAACGTCTCCACGCCCGGAATCGTCTGCGGGGTATCGGTAATTAACAGCACCGGCACCTTAAACGCCGCCATCTGTTTTGCCAGCAACACTTCGCGTTCGCCGCCAATCACCACGTGGGCGGTATTGCCCACCGCGTCGGTCATGCCGTGCAGGTAGTGGCGCGTGCCCATGCCCATCGCGGCGGCTTTCGGGCCTTCGCGCAGCAGCAACGCCCCCTGTTCCGCAGCGCTCAGGCTACCGCCAGCGCCGACCAGATCGATACAGCCTACATCCTGCAGCCGGGCGGCGAAGCGCGCAATAACCGCCTCGGCGGCGGGCCGCAGCGCGGTCAACTGTTCAGGCAAACGCTGCCACTCTGCCTGCGTATCGCGGCCGATCAGCGCATCGGTGAGCAGCCCCAGGCTGACGCTGGTCGCCATCAACGCGACCGAGGACATGCCCGAATCGATTAGCGTGCCGAGCCACAGCGGCTTCGCGGCGATGCGCTCCAGCGGCGAGTCAGCCTGGTTGACCACCGTCAGCCGCCGCTCGTGTCGCTGCTGTTGCAGCATGCGCACCACTTCCGGGCTGCGCCCGCTCTGTGAGACGCCGATATACCAGTCGGCAAGCGGCGGGGCGCCTGCGGGCATATCATCGCCGTTCGAGCGAAACGCCCGTATTCCGGCGGCTCGCAGCGCGTGCACCGGCGAGGCGAGCACGGCATAGGACGCGCCGATACCGGCAAATAACAGGGTGTCGCGGCGCATCGCTTCAGTATCCAGCGACGCTATCCACGCCTGCGTTCGCGCCACGGTTTGCGCGAAGGCATCGCCCTGCTGCATCACCCCCTGCGCGAAGGGAATTAAGATTTCGTTATCGGTCATAAGCGGTTGGGTCTCTTTTCTGTTCTGATGGTTGTTTTTGCTTCACAGACACCATCGCACAGCCGCCGCGCTGCCAGCTATGGTTATTTAATTTGTTTAATTTCAATTGATTATGATTATATTGCCCCAATAACCGTGAGCGCGGTCACGACAGCGGTTTACCGCCTCACAAGATAACTTGACCAGCGTGACGCTTTTCATGCATATAAACTGACCGGATTAACACAATATTGACCGGCTGGGCGGCCCGTTCGCCGCCTGGCGGTTTATGAATAAGGAAAGGGTATGGCGCATTCTGGTTGGCCCGCGTTGGTCTTTGCCGCTGAGCACGACGCGGCGGTGATTAGTCGGGCGTTGCGGCGCGGTCGTCTTCAACGTCTGGCGAGGGGCATTTACAGCGGCGACATTCATACCCCCGCCGAAACCCTGACCAGACGCTTCCTGTGGGAGGTTGTCGGTCATTTTTTCCCGCAAGCGGTGGTGGCGGGGCCGTCTGCCATGCAGCCAGACCCGACGGCCTGCGCCACGCTTTATGTGGTGCATCCGCGCCGCCGCCCGTTGCAGTTGCCCGGCGTGACGGTAACGCCCGTCCCCGGCGTTGGTCCGCAGCCGGAAGATTCGCCGCTCCCGGCCCGGCTCTGGCTCGCTTCGCCAGGGCGTTGTCTGCTCGATTTTTTCAGCCAGCCAGAGGCGGAGCGCGATCTCGCCCGGCTGCACGCCTGGTGGCAGGCAGGCGAGTTTGAGCGCGAAGCGCTGCGCGCCGGGCTTGCCGGGCAGGCGCAGGCGCTGAACCGGACCGGCGCGCTGGCGCAGGCGCTGGCTTTTCTCGACCAGACCGCGCAACTGGCGATGCCGCAGGCCGCCTCGTCCGGCCTGCCGGCGCTCAGCGTGCGGGCCCGGCTGCTGATGGAATCGCTTATCATTGAGGGGAGCGCGACGCAGTCGGAGCTGATGACGCGGCTCGGCATGAGCAAAAGCACGGTGTCATCCGGCGTGCAGGAACTTCAGCGCCACGCCTTTCTCACGGTTGTTGAAGGGGCCGGGCGCGGCGCGCAGCTTTATCAGCTCAGCCAACAAACGGGCTGGGTGCTGGGCGCGGATATCGGCAACAGCCAGGCGATGCTTATCGCCCGCAGCCTGGATGGACGGCAGCTGGCGCTGCGGCAGTTTGTTCATGCTGCTTCCGTTCAACTGGTTAAGGCCGCAGCCGACGCCATCGCCGCGTTGCGCCAGGAGCTTACGGCGTTCGGACCGCTGCTGGCGATAACCGTCGCGCTCTCTAAACCGGTTCGTCCCGATATTCAGCTTTCGGGGCGCGAGGGGCCTTCGCAGGCGGGGCTGTCGCCCGAGGCGATTCTGGCGCGTCTGGCGCTGCCTGCGGGGGTGCATATCATCGTTGAAAACAACGTTAACTGCGCCGTGGCGGCAGAGGTGCGGCTGGGAATAGCGAAAGGGCTAAAAGACGTGGTTTTCCTGCAAATCGGCGAGCGTATCGGCAGCGGCATATACAGCGGCGGCATGCTGATACATGGCGCGCGGGGCGGCGCAGGCGAGATAGCCGATATCCCGTTTCCCTGGAGCGAGCAGGAGTCGCCGGGCGAACTGATGCTGGAGCGGCATCTGGCGAAGCAGGGTTTTCTCGACCGGCTGAACGCCCGCCGCGCGCCGTCGCTCCCGATGGTGCGCTCCATGGACGCGCTGCTGGAGCGGGCGACGGGCGGCGAGCCGATGGCGATGCAGGCGATAGCGCAGTATGGCGAGCAGATTGGCTTTCTCGCCTGCGGACTGGTGGCGGTTCTCGATCCGGCGATGATAGTGATGGGCGGCAGCGTGGGGGCGAACTGGCTTATCGTCGCCGCGGTGCGCAAAACCCTGGCCGCCTTTTCGCCGCATACCACGGTGGCCGCCACGCAGTTTGGCCCGCAGGCGACGGTGGAGGGGGCGGTGCAGCTGGCGCTGGAGGCCGCGCAGGTTAAGCTGCTGGGACGGGCGGTTCGACGTCGCTGAACGGCGTCGGCCCGCAGCACTGCGCGCGATAGGCTACCCTTACTCCTTAACCACAGAGGAGAAAACGATGGCCGATTCAACACTTATCGATACGATCCAGTTTGGTCCTGAAGATGCGCCAACCCGTAAATATGAGATTTACGGCAGCGACGAAAAGACGCCGACTTATGCGCTTATTTATGAGCAAAACGGCGGCGACTGGCGCAAGCGTGATGAAACGCTGAGTTTCGCCGCGAAAGAGGAGCAGGAAGAGGCGGCCAGCACGATGGATTATGGCACCAGCGACAGCCTGCCTGAACTGCGCGACCTGAACGCCGAAGCCCGCGAACGCTGCGAACAGCACTGGCGAAATAGCAGCCCGCGCTGAGATAAAGCCGGGAGGCGCTCCCGGCGTAGCCGATTATCGCGTGCGCTGACCAGTCGCGGGTGGGTAGCCTGGTCAGGGTGAATCACGACGGTGGCGAGCCATCGCTACGGCGTTGGCGCCTTTTTCATCCGCACGCGTTTTTTCATCGCATGACGAAATGCGAAACCGATCGTTTCTCAACCATAAATCGCTCGACTGGCTGAATAAATTACTGTTTTATTGATGGTCTCAAATAAGGGATAACGCGTTAAGGACAGATCGTGAAAAAGTACCTTTTTTACTCGAGCGACATCACCGTAAACGTCTATGAGAAGGCGAAACTCACGGCGGATGAAAAAAAGAGGTTAGCGGCGCAGGGGATGAGAAAACTGCCTTTTGAAGCCAGCGCTGAAGATGAAGCGGAAGCGGTAGAGAAGATGCTCAACCACTTCCGGGAAAACACCGAAGCCCTGAAGGAATTCGCCAAAGATTACGCTATCGCATCGGCGTTAGCGGGCCTTGTCTTTCTGGCGTAACGCCTCGCGCTTAGCTTCCCGCTAAGGAGGGCGGGCAGACTGGCACCCCGTGAACCTTCCCTTTTTCGATTTTCGTTTCGCCTGCCTTAACCGCGTCGCCTCCCGGGCCGCTGTTTTCCGTTTCCATTGATTAAAAAGAAAACAATTCTTCTTGTTTCAAAATTGTGATCAACACGACGACGCCTTAAAAAGTAATCGATTACTTTTACCTTGCCGCTGTTTGTAATCGATTACTTTTCCTCTGTGAGGCTTATATGGTGACTGCAACGCAAGGTACGAAATCCGGGGCAATAACGCATCGCATGCTGGTCCCGCGGCTGTCGTTAATGATGTTTATTCAGTTCTTTATCTGGGGGAGCTGGTCCGTCACCCTGGGGCTGGTGATGTCGCAGCACAACATGTCGCTGCTGATTGGCGACGCCTTCTCCGCCGGGCCTATCGCCTCGATTCTTTCCCCCTTTGTGCTGGGCATGCTGGTGGACCGCTTTTTCCCGTCGCAGAAAGTGCTGGCGGTCATGCATCTGGCGGGCGCGGTCATTTTGTGGTTTGTGCCGCAGGCCTTGATTGCGGAAAACGGCGTGCTGCTGATTGCGCTGCTGTTCGGCTACACGCTTTGCTATATGCCGACGCTGGCGCTGACCAATAACATCGCTTTCCATAGTCTTGCGAACAGCGAGAAGAGCTTCCCGGTGGTGCGCGTGTTCGGCACCATCGGCTGGATTGTGGCGGGCATGTTTATCGGCTTTACCGGCATCGCCGCCAGCGTCTCTATCTTTACGCTCGCCGCCGTCTGTTCGGTTATCCTCGCCCTCTACAGCCTGACGCTGCCGCACACGCCAGCGCCGGCGAAAGGGCTGCCGTTTAAAGTGCGCGATATGTTCTGCGCCGACGCCTTCGCGCTGCTGAAAGTGCGCCATTTCTTTATCTTCGGCCTCTGCGCCACGCTCATTTCCATACCGCTTGGCACCTATTACGCCTTTACCGCCTCCTGGCTTGCCGACGCGGGCGTGGAAAACGTCAGCACGCTGATGTCTTTCGGCCAGATGTCGGAAATCTTTTTCATGCTGGTTATCCCGCTGCTGTTCCGTCGCCTCGGGGTGAAGTACATGCTGCTGATTGGCATGTTCGCCTGGTTTGTACGCTACGCCTTGTTCGCCATGGGAATGGGCGATGAGACGCGCATGCTTATCCTGCTCGGCATTCTGCTGCACGGCGTCTGTTATGACTTTTTCTTCGTAGTGGGATTCATCTACACCGACCGCGTGGCGGGCGAGCAGGTGAAAGGCCAGGCGCAGAGCATGGTGGTGATGTTTACCTACGGCATCGGCATGCTGCTCGGCTCGCAAATTTCCGGCGCGCTCTATAACAACCTGGTGGCGGGGCAGCCATCCGCTGAAAACTGGGCGCTGTTCTGGTGGATCCCGGCCATCGCCGCCGCCGCTATCGCCATTCTTTTCTTCTTTACCTTTAAGTACCGCGATTAACCCTTTTCAGGAGGTGGTTTTTGAAGACATTAAAAGGACCGGGGATTTTTCTGTCGCAGTTTATCGGCCCGCAGGCGCCGTTCAATACGCTGGAAGGGCTGGCGCAATGGGCGGCGGCGCTGGGTTATAACGCGCTGCAAATCCCCTGCAACCATCCGGCTATTTTCGACCTGAGCCAGGCGGCGGCAAGCCAGACCTATTGCGACGAGGTGGCGGGCATGCTTGCGGAGCACGGGCTTGTCATCAGCGAGCTGTCCACGCACCTGGAGGGCCAGCTGGTGGCGGTGCACCCGGCGCATGACGTCGCTTTTGATAACTTCGCGCCGCCCGCGGTGCGGGGGCACAGCGCGAACCGCACGCAGTGGGCGACGCAGCGGGTCAGGGAGGCCGCCGCCGCCTCGCAGAAGCTGGGACTGCGCGCGCACGCCACCTTCTCCGGCTCGCTGGCCTGGCCTTACGTTTATCCGTGGCCGCCGCACAACCCGCAGCTGCTGAGCGAAGCGTTCGCCGAGCTGGCCCGCCGCTGGCGACCGATTCTCGACTGCTTTGACGAGCATGGCGTGGATCTCTGCTACGAAATCCACCCGGGGGAAGATCTGCATGACGGCGTCACGTTTGAGCGGTTTCTGGCCGCGGTAAACGACCACCCGCGCGCCAGCATCTTGTTTGACCCAAGCCACTTGCATTTGCAGCACATCGATTATGCGCAGTTTATCGATATCTACCATGCGCGTATCAAGGCGTTTCACGTCAAGGATGCGGAGTATCTGCCGAACGGCCGCAGCGGCGTCTATGGCGGCTATCAGCGCTGGATAGACAGGGCGGGCCGCTTCCGCTCGCCGGGCGACGGGCAGATCGACTTCAAAACCATTTTCAGCAAGCTGGCGCAGTATGACTACGGCGGCTGGGCGGTGCTGGAGTGGGAGTGCTGCCTGAAAGACGCCGCCACCGGCGCGCGCGAAGGGGCGGAATTTATCCGCCAGCACATTATTCCGGTGGCTGATCGGGCGTTTGATGATTTTGCCGCCCAGCAGAGCGACGACGCGCTCGTGCGCGCCCAACTGGGGCTGGCTCAGGGAGGCGAGAGATGATAAACGTCGGCATTATCGGCACAGGGTTCATCGGTCCGGCGCACATAGAGGCGCTGCGCCGCCTCGGTAACGTCGCGGTGGTGGCCCTTTGTGATTCAAACCAGGCGAGCGCCGATGCGCACGCGCAGCAGCTTCACGTCCCCCATGCCTACAGCGATGTGGCCGCTTTTCTGCAACACCCTGACCTGCATGTGGTGCATAACTGCACGCCGAACCATCTGCACGCGGCGATAAACCGCCAGATTATCCAGGCCGGCAAGCATGTTTTTTCGGAAAAACCGCTTTGCATGACGCTGGAGGAGGCCCGCACACTGGTGCGTCTTGCAGAAGAGGCGGGCGTGGCGCATGGCGTGAGCTTCGTGTATCGCCAGTTCGCCATGGTGCAGCAGGCCGCAAGCATGGTGAGAAACGGCGAAACGGGCCGTCTTTTCGCCGTGCAGGGCAGCTACCTGCAGGACTGGATGCTGGAAGAGACTGACTACAACTGGCGAGTGGAGGCCGGGAAAGGCGGCGCTTCGCGCGCGGTCGCCGACATCGGTTCCCACTGGTGCGATACCGCGCAGTTCATTACCGGGCGCAAAATCGTTGAGGTGATGGCGGACCTCGCCATCGTCTGGCCAACCCGCAAGGCAAGCCAGCAGGGCGCGGCCACCTTCGGCGGGCAGCAGCAGGCGGCTCAGTATGATGAGAAGCCGGTGACCACGGAAGATATGGGCTTCGTGCTGCTGCGCTTTGAGGATGGCGCGAAAGGGAGCTTCAGCGTGTCGCAGGTGGCCGCCGGGCGTAAAAACCGCCTGAGCCTGGAGGTGAGCGGCAGCGCGGCGTCGCTCGCCTGGGACCAGGAGACGCCGCAGCAGATGTGGATAGGCCATCGCCGCCACGCCAATCAGATCCTCTCAGACGATCCTTCCTTGCTGAACGGCGACATAGCGGCGCGGGCGCGCTTTCCCGGCGGCCATATCGAAGGCTGGCCGGACGCGTTTCGCGCCATGATGGCGGCGTTTTATCAGGCGGTGGAAAAGGGCCGCATGCCTGAACGGGGGGCGGCGGGCTTCGCCACTTTCCACGACGGCGCGCAGGTCATGGCGGTCGTCGAGGCGATTATGCAGAGCCACCAGCAGCAGCGCTGGGTTAAGGTACAATACTGACGAGGCCCGGCGGCTCAGCGCGCCGGGCTAACTTCTTGTCGCCCGGGAATTTATGGTAGCCTGCTTACTACCCGTGTTTCCCAGGAAGTGTTACCACCATGTCCATTCAAAAGATCGCCCGGCTGGCGGGGGTTTCGGTTGCTACGGTGTCACGCGTGCTGAACAACAGCGACACCGTAAAGGAAAAGAACCGCGAGAAAGTCCTGCAGGCGATCAAGGCCAGTAACTATCAACCGAACCTGTTAGCGCGGCAGCTGCGTACCGCGCGCAGCTCAATGGTGCTGGTGCTGGTTTCTGACATTACCAACCCGTTTTGCGCCGAGCTGGTAAAAGGCATTGAGGAGCAGGCGGAGCAGCAGGGCTACCGTATTCTGCTGTGCAACTCCGGCTCCGATATCCGACGTTCGCGCTCCAGCCTGCAACTGCTCTCGGGCAAAATTGTCGATGGCGTTATTACCATGGATGCGTTCACCACGTTACCGGAACTCACCCAGCTGATTGGCGACACGCCCTGGGTGCAGTGCGCTGAATATGCCGACGCCGGGGATATCTCGTGCGTGGGCATTAACGACGTCGACGCGTCACGACAGCTGGTGCGTCACCTGGTGGAAAGCGGACGTCAGCGCATTGCGCTCATTAACCACGATCTCAGTTACAAATACGCCCAGCTGCGCCAGCAGGGTTATCAGCAGGAGTTGCGAAGCCGCCAGCTGGAGTGGCAGGCGATAACGTACGCCAGCGCGCTGAGCTTCAGCGCCGGCAAACAGGCGATGGAAACGTTGCTGCAACAAGAGACGCGCCCGGACGCGGTGTTTGCCATCTCCGACACGCTGGCGGCAGGGGCGATGTCCGCCATCCGGCAGGCGGGGCTGCGCGTGCCGCAGGATATCGCCGTGGCGGGCTTCGACGGCACGGAGCTCGCGGAAATGGTGTCGCCGCCGCTCACCACCATCGCGCAGCCTTCGCGTGATATCGGCCGCAAGGCCTTCAGCCTGTTGCAGCAAAAAATGGATAACCCGCATGCGCCGACCGAGCGGGTGATGATGGACTGGCGGCTCATTGTGCGCGCCAGCACCTGAAACCTGCGTTACCGCCGCAAAACCCGCCGCCTGCTGGCTTCCTCATAAAATTACGCGTGCGGTTGAGGGAAAGGCGCCCACTGGGGCGCCTTTTTTATTCAGCCGAAGCGGTTGATTTTTTTGCTGTTTTCCCGCTTTCAGTCACACATTTACAACTCTTTTGCTGCGGGCTTAACCAAAACCGGGTTCCCGATAATCATCGCCTGATGGTTGCGCTAATGTATTAACAAAGTAAATGAAATGTGAATTAACAGCGCTGACTCCGTTGAGGAAAATGCCCGTCCGGGAAGCGTCTGTGGTGTAACCCAGACCCGCTGCTGTCCCGCCGTCCCTTTCCCCGTCGCTCTCGTTTGCCATGGACATCTGCAGGCCCGGCGCCTGCGCACGTTGCACTGCGTTCCGCTTACCTGAGGAGAAGAGAAATGAGCTACCGCACGATCCTGATGGCATCGGCAGCGATAATGATGTCCGCAACGGGGAGCGCCCGGGCGGCGGAAGCCGCAACGGTCGCCTTTTTGATGCCCGATCAGGCCTCCACCCGCTACGAGCAGCATGACTATCCGGGCTTTAAAGCGGAAATGGCTAAGCTTTGTCCCGACTGTAAAGTCATCTATCAGAACGCCAACGCCAGCGCCTCTTTGCAACAGCAGCAGTTCAACTCGGTGATTGCGCAAGGGGCGAAGGTGGTGGTGCTGGATCCGGTTGACTCGTCGGCGGCGGCGGGGCTGATGGAGATCGCCCATTCACAGGATGTCAAAGTGATTGCCTATGACCGTCCCATCCCGGACAGACCCGCGGATTTCTACGTCTCTTTCGACAATGAAGGGATAGGCTACGCCATCTCTGAATCGCTGGTCGTGCACCTAAAAGCCTCAGGCGTCCCGCAGGGCGCGGGCGTATTGCAGATAAACGGCTCGCCCACCGATGCCGCCGCCGGGCTGATTCGCAACGGCATCCATCGTGGGCTTAAAGAATCGGGCTACAAAACCCTGGCCGAGTATGACACGCCAGACTGGGCGCCGCCCAAAGCGCAGGAGTGGACCGCAGGGCAGATAACGCGCTTCGGCGATCAGATTAAAGGCGTTGTCGCCGCCAACGACGGGACCGGCGGCGGAGCCATCGCCGCCTTTAAAGCTGCGGGCGTCACGCCGCTGCCGCCAGTCACGGGCAATGATGCCACTATCGCGGCGCTGCAGTTGATTATTGCAGGCGACCAGTACAACACCATTTCCAAACCCTCCGAGATTGTGGCCGCCGCCGCCGCCAATGCGGCGATGGCGCTGGTGGAGGGGAAATCGCCTAAAGCCACCACCACGCTCTACAACACGCCTTCGCAGCTGTTTACCCCGGCGGTGGTGACGAAAGAAAACATCAAAGCGGAAATCTTCGATAAGAAGATCCAGACTCCCGCCCAGGTCTGTACCGGCGAGTATGCAGAGGAGTGCAAAGCGTTAGGCATTCAGTAAGTCATGGGCGACAGGCCCGGGGACGAGGCCGGTCTGCCGCCATCCACGTCAGGGGGCGTTATGGTGAATGAAGGCAAAGCGTCCGGTCACGGGCGACCGATACTGAAGCTCAGCGGCGTTTCAAAAAACTTCGGCGCCGTATCAGCCCTGACGGATATCGATCTGGAAATTTACGCCGGTGAAGTGGTCGCGCTGGTGGGCGATAACGGCGCAGGCAAATCAACGCTGGTTAAAATCCTCGCCGGCGTGCATCAGCCGACGTCGGGCAGGGTGGAATTTGAAGGGCAGGAGGTGAACCTCGACAGCCCGGGCAAAGCGCTGGAGTACGGCATCGCCACGGTGTTTCAGGATCTGGCGCTGTGCGAAAACCTGGATGTGGTCGCCAATCTGTTTTTAGGCCATGAGCTTTCCGCCTGGCAACTGGATGAAGTGGCGATGGAGGTGCGCGCCTGGACGCTGTTGCAGGAGCTGGCGGCCCGTATTCCTTCCGTGCGCGAGCCTGTCGCCTCGCTCTCCGGCGGCCAGCGGCAGACGGTCGCCATCGCCCGGTCGCTGTTGTTGGATCCGAAAATCGTCATGCTCGATGAGCCTACCGCCGCGCTGGGGGTCGCCCAGACCGCTGAAGTGCTTAACCTGATAGAGCGCATCCGCGCCCGCGGACTGGGGGTGATTATTATCAGCCATAACATGGAGGACGTACGGGCGGTGGCGGACCGCATCGTGGTGCTGCGCCTGGGGCGCAACACCGGCATCTTTACGCCAGAAGCGTCGAACCAGGAGCTGGTGGCGGCCATTACCGGCGCCACGGAAAACGCCGTATCGCGCCGGGTGGAGAGAAAATCCGCCCCCCATCCCGCAGGAAGGGAGGTTAGCCCATGACGACGCCTGCCAAAAAAACGCCTGTCCCAAACCCGCGCGCCGCGCTCGACCGCAGCGACGAACGGTTGCGCCATAACGAGGGCCTTACCGCCATTCTCTATACCTTTATCGACCGGATTAAAAGCGGCGACCTTGGGATGATTCCGGTGGTGCTGGGGTTGATTCTTATCTCGGCGGCGTTCAGCCTGCTTAACCCGGTTTACCTGGCGCCCAATAATCTGGTGAATATGCTGTTTGACTGCGCCACCGTCGGGTTTATCTCGCTTGGCATCGTGTGCGTGTTGATGCTCGGCGAAATTGACCTTTCCGTCGGTTCGATGAGCGGCCTGGCTTCCGCCATTATCGGGGTGCTGTGGGTCAACCACGGGTGGCCTGTTGCGGGGGCTATTGTGGCGGCGCTGATAACCGGGGCGCTGGTAGGCCTGGTTTACGCCCAGCTTTATACCCGCCTCGGCATGCCAAGCTTTGTCGCGACGCTTGCCGGGCTGCTGGCCCTGCTGGGGATGCAGCTTTATATTCTGGGGCCGTCCGGCAGCATTAACTTGCCCTATATTTCGCCGCTGGTGCGCTTTGGCCAGGTGATGGTGATGCCCGATGCGCTCGCCTACCTGGCGGCCCTGATCCCGGGAGTGGTGATGATAGCGCAGGGGCTGAAAACCCGCGCCCGACGCGAGCAGGTCAACCTCTCTTCGGAGCCGATGAGCGCGCTGCTGATTCGCGCCATTGTGCTGACGGCTATCTTTGAATTCGCCGTGTTTTACCTCAACCTCGGGCGCGGCGTGCCCTGGATTTTCGGCCTGTTCGTGGTGTTTGCAGCGCTGCTTAACTACGCCCTTAAGCGCACCAAATGGGGACGCTCAATGTTCGCTATCGGTGGCAACCGCGAAGCGGCGCGTCGTTCGGGCATCAACGTGCGGGCCATTTACATTAGCGCCTTTATGCTCTGCACCACCTTTGCCACCGCAGGCGGAATTCTGGCCGCCGCCCGGCTCGCCTCTGCCAGCCAGCAGGCGGGGACGGGCGACGTGAACCTTAACGCCATCGCGGCGGCGGTGATTGGCGGCACCAGCCTGTTCGGCGGGCGGGGCAGCGCCTGGTCTGCGCTGCTGGGGATTATCGTTATTCAGTCCATCTCCAACGGCCTGACGCTGCTGAACCTGCCGTCTTCCCTGCGCTACATGATTACGGGCGGCGTGCTCGCTATCGCCGTTATCGTCGATTCCCTCGCCCGGCGCACGCGCGTCTCGCACGGCCGCGCCTGAGTCTTTACAGGAGAAACCCATGCTTGATCCCTTTGAGAATAAAGTTGTCGCCATCACCGGCGCCGCCTCAGGCATTGGCCTTGAGTGCGCCCGCACCTTTCTCGCCGCAGGGGCGAAAGTGGTGCTGATTGACCGGGCGCGCGACAGGCTGGAGCAGCTCACCCGCGAGATGGGCGACGGGGCGTTTGCGCTGGTTATCGACCTGCTAAAGCCGCAGGAGGTTTCCGGCATGTTGCAGGGCATCCTTGATGCGGCAGGGGGGCTGGATATTTTCCACGCTAATGCCGGCGCCTATGTGGGCGGGCCGATTGAAGCGGGCAACCCGGACGACTGGGACCGCATGCTCAACCTGAATATCAATGCGGCGTTTCGCTCCGTGCACGCGGTGCTGCCGCATATGATCGCGCAAAAATCGGGCGACATTATCTTCACCAGCTCGATAGCGGGCGTCGTGCCGGTTATCTGGGAGCCGATTTATACAGCCTCGAAATTTGCCGTTCAGGCGTTTGTTCACACCACGCGTCGGCAGGTCGCGAAGTATGGCATACGCGTGGGGGCGGTGCTGCCCGGCCCGGTGGTGACCGCGCTGCTGGATGACTGGCCGAAAGAGAAAATGGAAGAGGCGCTGGCGAACGGCAGCCTGATGCAGCCGAAAGAGGTGGCGGAGGCTATCTTGTTTATGGTGACCCGACCGCGAAACGTCACGGTGCGCGATCTGGTCATTCTGCCTAACAGCGTGGATCTATGAAGTGACACTGTAACCCATTGGCCGGATGACAACGGAGAAACGATGAATAACGAAGCGCAGAACAGGGGCAACGTCGACGATAATATTCTTATTGGCGTGGATGTCGGCACCGCCAGCGCGCGCGCCGGCGTGTTCGACGCCGAAGGCGAGATGCTGGCGACGGCGAAACGGGACATTTCCCTGTTTTATGGCGATGGACAGGCGGTTGAGCAGTCGAGCCGGGACATCTGGCAGGCGGTTTGCGATGCGGTAAAAGAGGCGCTCGGGCTTGCCGGGGTGAAGCCCGGCCAGGTTGCCGGCATTGGGTTTGATGCCACCTGTTCGCTGGTGGTGCTGGGCGAAGGGGGCGCGCCGCTGGCGGTGGGCGACAGCCACGACCCGGATCGCAATATTATCGTCTGGATGGATCATCGCGCCACTGAACAGGCGGAGCGGATTACTGCGCTGAATCACCCGGTGCTGCGCTATGTGGGCGGCATTATTTCGCCGGAAATGGAAACCCCTAAGCTTCTCTGGCTGAAAGAGCACCGCCGGGCAACGTTTGATAACGCGTGGCAGTTTTTTGACCTGGCTGATTTTCTTACCTGGCGGGCGACGGGCGACCTTGCCCGTTCCAGCTGCACCGTCACCTGCAAATGGACTTATCTCAGCCATGAGCAACGCTGGGACGAAAGCTATTTCCGCCAGGTTGGTCTTGAGGAGCTGGCTGACGAAGGGTTCAGCCGCATCGGCCAGCATATTGTCGAACCGGGAACGCGCTGCGCAAACGGCCTGACCGAAGAGGCCGCCGTCCAGCTTGGTCTGCTGCCCGGCACGCCCGTCGCCGCCGGCATTATCGATGCGCATGCGGGCGGCATCGGGACGGCGGGCGTAAAAGGCGGCCCTGCCGGGAACCTGGCCTATGTGTTTGGCACCTCTTCCTGCACGATGACCTCAACCCACGAACCGGTCTTTATACCCGGCATATGGGGGCCGTACTATTCCGCCATGGTGCCGGGCATGTGGCTGAACGAAGGGGGGCAGAGCGCGGCGGGGGCGGCCATCGACAGGCTGCTGTCGCTCCATCCGGCAGCGCGCGACGCCCAGGCGCAGGCAAATCAGCGCGGCGTCCCGCTGCCGGTCTGGCTGGCGGATCGCGTGCTCGAAAAGGTGGGTTCGGCGTCCGGGGCGGTGGACTATACCCGGGGGATCCACGTCGTGCCGGAGTTTCTTGGCAACCGTTCGCCTTTTGCCGACCCGCATGCCCGGGCGGTGATTGCCGGGCTCGGGATGGAAAACGAGACGGAAAGCCTGCTGTCGCTCTACGTTGCCGGCATTTGCAGTATTGGCTACGGGCTGCGCCAGATTATGGATGTTCAGCAGCAGGCGGGCGTGGATACCCAGGCTATTGTGATAAGCGGCGGCGCCGGTCAACATCCCCTCATCCGGCAACTGCTGGCCGACACGACCGGGCGGACGGTGATCGCCACCAAAGCCCGCGAGCCGGTGCTGCTCGGCTCGGCTATTCTGGCTGCGGTCGCAGGCGGGGTGGTTGACTCGGTTAGCGACGGGATGAGCCGTTTTTGCGCCGTTGCCGGGGAGTATACGCCCGCGGCGGCCTGGAGCGAGCGTCACCAGCGACGCTACGCGAGCTTCCTGCGGCTTCAGGAGGCTGCGCGCGGGCTTGACGGCTAGCCGTCGGTACCCCGGCAGCGCCATTAACAGAAAGGCGAACCTTTTCACGCCAGACGGGCTTAACCCGGCATAACGCGATAGCCTTAATGAGGTCATGCTTTCAACGAGCCTGCCGTCATTCACTGCAGCGTTGCGTATCGCACAAGCGTAGCGCTGCCAACCGTCAGGCTTTTATTCTGCGTCTAAACCTGTTGCCTGTTCTCATTCTGTTGCCCGGAATGCGGGTTATACGCTTTTAAACCATAAGGGCAAAGCGCAAACAGGCAGCCGTTTTCTTTCTGGCAAAAGGTTAAGGCCGCTTTTGTATTACCTGGACAGTTGGTCTTGTGTACGAGGTTCTGCCAGATGTCAGGGTTGTAAGGCGAAGCATGAATAACCGAAATATTTCTCGGGCGGCCATCAACCAGCAGTCCCAGCGCTGCGGTAGTCAGTATATTGCCCTGGCGAAGGAAGTAATCCCCTTTACACCACAAGATAAGCTTAAGATTTCTGGACGATTGCGCGATCGAAAAAAACGAACCAGTATCCGGGCTTGCCAGTGAATCAATAATTTTCCAGTTCATAGAACTCCTTGGTTTTTGGCTTTTTACCAGGTGTTAATGTTGTTGTGTTGTGTTGCAGCAGGTCGCCTGAAACAGGCGAAAATAGTGCAGTTTGTATTAAGTGTTTAAGAAAATTCGCATCGTGAAAAAAGAGTAGAACAAAGTGCGATTTTTTCCAACAGCCTTACAAAAAGAATGGCTATTTTTTGCGTGTGGCGGCAGGGCGCAGGCAGTATGTTTCAGACCATAAAAAAAGCCCGACGAAAAACGCCGGGCAAACAAAGGGGCTGGACAGGGTTCCGAGCCGCTCTGGATCTCTAAACCGTTTTAAACTCAGAAAGGCTTTTATAAAGCGCCATGGCCGCATTGTCCGTGCGGGTACTGCGCCGACAGCGCATGAAGGTGCGGATCGAAACCCTATTTCCAGGAAGGGAGCGCATTCCTTTCTATACCTGCCGTTTCACCTGAGGTATTTTTGGCAGGTTCGTTTTTTGTTACGCAGGCCCGCGCACCGTAATTGATGTGGAGTGTAATGATGAAGTTTCCCGGTCTTCCTGAAAATGAAGAGGAGCGGCTGCAATCGCTCTACATGATGGATCTGCTGGATACCCGGGACGATGAGCGTTTCGAACGCTTAACCCGACTGGCGAAAAAACTTTTTCAGGTGCCTGTCGCGCTCATTAGTTTGCTTGACCGCGACAGGCAGTGGCTGTTGGCCTGCCAGGGGCTTAGCGAGCGAGAAACGTCGCGGAATGTCTCTTTTTGCGGGCATGCTATTTTGCAAAAAGGTCCGTTTATTGTTAACGATGCGCGCCAGGATGAGCGCTTTTACGATAACCCGCTGGTGACTGGCGAACCCTATATTCGCTTTTACGCAGGCTACCCGGTGCATCTGCCGGATGGCGCAGTGGTGGGAACGATTTGCCTGGTTAACTCAACGCCTCGCACATTCAGTCAGGAAGATATCGACGCATTACAGGACCTGGCGTTTATCGTGGAAGATGAATTTCAGGTCATCAGCATGGCGATGACCGACAGCCTGACCGGTATTCCTAACCGCCGCGGCTTTTACCGCCGCGCAGAGAAACGCTTTCACGCCCTGCGAAATCACGGCGCCTCTTTTAGCCTGCTCTTTTTTGATCTGGATAAGTTTAAGCCGATTAACGACCTGTGGGGTCATGCCGAGGGCGACCAGGTGCTGAAGGTTTTCGCGACGCATCTGCAACAGCATCTTGGCCCGAAAGATGTCGTGGGGCGGCTCGGCGGCGATGAGTTCGCCGTGCTGCTGGCAAGCCATAGCGACGCCCGGCGCTTTCTGGCTTCGCTTCATGAAAGCCTGGAGGCGCACAACCAGCGCGCCGGTAAGCCTTATAACATCAACTACTCTTACGGCATTCTCGACAGCGACGGCGCAAAATATCACTCGTTGCACGAGATGGTAAAAGAGAGCGACAGCGTGATGTATTCCCAGAAGCGCAGGAAACAGCTTGAGCAGCGCCGGTAATCCCATGACGCGCCTTTTAACCGCGCAAGCCGTGCGCGGGTTATCCGGGATGCGGCGGCGCTAGCGCTGCGCCGCCTCTTCAGGGAGCAGCATGATCATCTTCAGCGTGCGGTTGCTGGCGAGCTGCCAGCTGACCTGGCGGTAGGAGACCAGGCCCTGCTGCGCATGCCGGAAGAGGCGCTCGCCCCCTTCGCGCGCTATCACCTGCTGACGCTGCCAGAACGCCTGAAACGGCGTGCTCTCCTGGGTCATCTGGCGCACAAAGCGGTTGAGCGTTTCATCATGCGGGTAGTGCATGGCGTCGGCCCGCAGCTCCGCCACGATGCGGCTGGCGCGCGCCTCCCAGTCCATCACCAGTTGCTTCGCCAGCGGATGCAGAAACATAAACCGCATCATATTCGGCACGGCGTCGTTATCGAGCCAGCCGCTGAACAACGCCTGCGCCTGCGGGTTCCACGCCAGCATGTTCCAGGTTAAATCGAGCAGATAGCAGGGCTCACTCACCTGATTCACCGCCGCCAGCACCGCCTCCTCAACGACCGGCACCGCCTCTTCGAGCGGGTCATTTTGCAGCGCGAGGCGAAAAAGATAGCTTCTTTCCGTCGGTTTCATCTTCAGCGCCGCAGCAATATTCGAAAGCGTCTGCGCAGAAATCGAGATTTCTCTGCCTTGCTCAATCCACGTATACCAGGTGGTGCTGATGCCGCTGAGCTGCGCCACCTCTTCGCGCCGCAGGCCGCGCGTGCGTCGCCTTGCCGTCACGGGCAACCCGAGCATATCGGGCGAGGTGTTTTCCCGCTGGGTGCGTAAAAAAGCGCCCAACGCTTTCGGGCCGGAAAGCGGGGTGGTTTCCATGCGTGGTACTCCCTGATACCAGTATAAGTAGCAATATTGTACCCGTATAAAGCGCGCAGTATAGTCATTTCACAGAGCGGTTTTCCTCACCATAAGGCGATAAAAATGACAGCAAAAACACACGAAGCATTAGTCGGCGCCCAGTTTGGCGGCCAGGCGCAGGCCTACCTGCAAAGCAGCGTTCATGCGCAGGGTAAAGATTTAGAGCGGCTGGCCGTCTGGCTCAGCGATAAGCCGGACGCCGTGGTGCTGGATATTGGCTGCGGAGCAGGGCACGCTAGCTTTGCCGCCGCGCAGAAAGCGGCTCATGTCACCGCTTACGATCTGTCAGACAGTATGCTGGCCGTGGTGCAGGAGGCGGCGCTGGCGCGGGGGTTAAATAATATTGCCACCCGTCAGGGCCAGGCGGAGGCGTTGCCTTTCCCGGCGGCGAGTTTCGACGTGGTGATAAGCCGCTATTCCGCTCACCACTGGCACGACGTCGGCATGGCGCTGCGCGAGGTAAAGCGGGTACTGAAGCCGGGCGGCGAGTTTATTTTGATGGACATCGCGTCCCCCGGCCAGCCGGTGCGCGACGTCTGGTTACAGACGGTGGAGATGCTGCGCGACCCTTCGCATGTACATAACTATTCGCAGGGAGAGTGGCTGCGGCTGGTCAACGAGAGCGGCATGACGGTGCAGGAGATGGTGGCGGGCCGCCAGGCGCTGGAATTCAGCGCCTGGGTTGAACGAATGAAAACGCCCGCCGCGCTGGTGGAGGCGATTCGCCTGTTGCAGCAAACCGTTTCCGATGACGTCAAAACCTACTTCGCCATTGAGGACGATGGGTCTTTTACGCCGGATACCATTATGTTCCGGGCGCGATAGACGGGCCTTATCGTTTAAAAGCCAGTCCTGGACTGGCTTTTGCGTTATTTAGCGGGCCTGATAACCGGAATATGCGGCGCGGCGTCGGCAGGCAGGTGTCCCGTCAGCCGCGGATCTTCCTGCACCTCGACCTGCACCGCGTAAGGGCGAAAGCCGGAGCGGATATAAAAGCCCAGTGCTGAAGGGTGGTCGAACGTGCAGGTGTGCACCCAGAAGCGTTTAATGGGCCGCGACCACGCAAGTGCAATGGCCTGATTCATAATCGCCCGGCCAAAACCTTTGCCGGTCGTATTTGGCGTCAGCCCGAGAAACGCCAGTTCGCACGCGTCCGGCTCGCTGAAATCGAGCTCCAGAATGCCGATATCCTCTTCCTTTTCTTTAATCACATACACCTCCACGCTTTCGCGGTTCAGGATGGCGCGAAGCTTCTCATCTTCCATCAGAATGCGTGAGTACCATAGCCAGGCGGAGCCGACCTGGTGAAACAGAGCCCGGTAAGCCTCAAGCTCCGGGTTACGCAGCTTCACCAGCGTGACGCCTGCGGGCAGCGGGGCGGTTGCTGTTTCCGGCTTGCTCAGCATTTCGAGGCAGGTCACCACGCTTGCGACGTGGCCGGGCGCGACACGGGAATACCCAACGGGCAGTGTGCTGTCTGAATGCGTCATACGCGTTTCCTTTTATAGCGTTTTATAGCGTTTTGCAGGTGGCGATGCTTATTGAGCGCACTGATAAAACCTACTGTCCCGCCGCCGTTATGGCTACCTGTTTTTGCGACATTTTTTAAATACAGAACAATGAGATGCTCCAGCCTTATTTTGCCGGATAGCTAGCTGATAAGGCTTCGCAGCACACGCTTTAACCAGTCCGTGGCCTCACTTTTGCCGCTGCGCTGATGCGAGTAGATTTTCACCTCAAAAGGCGGCACGGCGAAAGGCAGCGCAAACAGCGTGATACTGGCCGCCGACGCCAGCCGGGCGGCGGCGAAGCGGGGCATCGCCATCAACAGATCGCTCTGCGCGACAATAAACGGCGCGCTCAGCATGGAGGGCGTTTTCAGGGTGACCTGCCGCGTATAGCCCATGCGCTCCAGCTGTAAATCCAGAATGCCCTGGCTTTCATTCCACGGGGTGACCACCAGATGGCGGGCCGCCAGATAATCCTCCAGCGTCATGCGCGTACGGCGGGCATGACTGATGACCACATATTCATCCTCAAACCAGTCAATCGCGTCCAGTTCAGGCGGCGTGACGTCGTCAGGCGCGCTAAAGCCCAGCGCCAGGTCCACTTCGCCGGCGAGCAGTTCGTTCAGCGCCGGGCTGTGCGGCAAATAGCGCAGCTCAAAGCGCACGCCTGGCGCGCTGCGCTCAAGTTCGCTTATCAGTGTAGGGAAGATGCAGAATGCCGTGTAGTCCGTAATGGCAATCTGGAAGCAATGGCGGCTGGTTGAGGGATCAAAGGCGGGACGGGGCGAAAGCTGCTGGTTCAGCGCGCCCAGCGCTGAGGCTATCGACGGCGCCAGTTCGCAGGCATAAACGCTGGGGCACATGTTGTGCCCCTCACGGTAAAAGAGCGGGTCGTTAAAAAAGGCGCGCAGTCTTGATAAGGCATGGCTTAGCGCCGACGTGCTCATAAAGAGTTCATCCGCGGCGCGCTTCACAGAGCGGTGGCGAAACACCGCATCAAACACAGGCAGCAGGTTGAGATCGAGTTTACGGAGCGCCGGATGCATAACATTCATCTTTTGTTGAGATAGTTGCACTTCATGCAGGGCACAATAGCGCTTATGCTTGTCAGCCTCAATTCAGGAAAGACAGGAAAAGCCATGAGTATCAGCATCCGTGAAGCGCGCCCCGCCGACGCAGAAGTGATTTACAACATGATTTACGAACTGGCGGTCTACGAAAAAGCGCCGCAAGAGGTGGTGACCAGCCCGCAGGAGATCCGCGAGACGCTGTTTGGCGCCCAGAGTAAAACGGAAGCGCTGATCTGCGAAGCGGATGGCGTGACGATAGGCTATGCCGTCTTCTTTACCAGCTACTCCACCTGGCTTGGCCGCAACGGCATTTATCTGGAAGATCTCTATGTCTCGCCTGACGCCCGCGGCCAGGGGGCGGGCAAAGCGCTTATCAAGCACATCGCCCGTCTGGCGGTGCAGCGCAAGTGCGGTCGACTGGAGTGGAGCGTGCTCGACTGGAACCAGCCGGCGATTGATTTTTATCTCAGCATCGGCGCGCTGCCCCAGAGCGAATGGGTGCGCTACCGCCTGGATGGCGAAGCGTTGCTTAATTTCGCAGAGCGTTAAACGCGCAAAGCCACTGAAGATGTAAATCCGCGTCGTTGAGGGGTGGTAATCACGCAGGCCTGCCGTGGGCAGGCCTGTTTAATGGCATGATTCAGGCGTAAAAATCCTTTGCGGCAGGAATAAACCGACCCTGCTGCCTACGCCTCGATGTAATAAAGAATAAAGCCTCTTTTAACGTCGTAAGTAAATTAATTGACGGCGTTATGGGTTTCCTGAATACCGCTGTATTTCTCTTTAAACCAGAGTTCGACCTCTTCCAGACTTTTTCCTTTCGTTTCCGGCACGTAAAAACTGAATAAGGTGAACGCTACACAGATAGCGGAGAATATCCAGAAGGTTTGCGAGACGCCCAGGCCATTTAACATCGGTAAAGAGAGCAGGGCGATAACCAGGTTGGTCGCAAAGATAATAAAAATGGAAAGGCTGGTGACTTTTGCGCGCGCTCTTAACGGCGATATTTCCGAGATCATTAAAAAGCCAAGCATCCCGGGGCTAATGGCGTACATCACAATATAAAAAAGCAGAGAAGCCAGCGCGAGCCAGTTGCTACCCGGGAACGCCGGGACGGAGAACAGCACCGCCAGAATAACCAGGCTGAGGGTTAACCCGATGGCGCCTGCTATCAAAAGCGGACGGCGACCCACTTTATCGACAATCAGCATACCCACGACGGTGAAAATGACGTTGGCGATGCCTAAACCGATGGTGCCCATCCAGGATACCGAGGAGGTAAAGCCGCTGGATTGCAGGATTTGCGGGGCGAAATAGATAACCAGATTGATGCCGCAGGCGTTGGAAAAGAAAGCGACCAGAACGCCGATAATTATCATTGGCCGCACGTGGCCGCGCAATAAATCGCGCCAGCGCAGGGTATCCTGCTCAATTATTTCCAGGCGTTCAATTTCCTGCATTTCCGCCTCAACGCTCGCGGTTCCTCTGAGCTTCTTAAGCGTCGTGAACGCGTCGTCGCGACGTTTGACGGCAATCAGCCAGCGGGGAGACTCCGTCACAAACATAACGCCTACCGCCAGCATGACGCCGAAAACGCCGGCTATGCCTACCGGAAACCGCCAGCCGCCGCTGCTTTCCGCGCCGGCGTTAACGCCATAGGCCAGCACAATTCCTACCGTAATCATCAGCTGAAAAGAGGTGACCAGAACGCCGCGAATTTTAGCAGGCGACAACTCGGCGATATAGACCGGGACGAGAACCGACGAGGCCCCCACGCCAATGCCCTGAAGGATGCGGGCCACGGTGAGCGCTTCAATGCTGTGGCTGAAGCCGGAACCCGCCGCGCCGATGGCGAAAAAGAGGCCGGAAATAAACAGCACCAGCTTTCGGCCATATTTATCGGCGAGCGGCCCGGCGGCGAGCGCGCCAATCATCGCACCCAATAACGAGGTGCTGACAATCACGCCCTGCATCAGATCGTTTATTTGAAACTCTTTGCCGATATAGACAATCGCCCCGCCAATAATCCCGGTGTCATAGCCAAATATAATGCCGCCGACCGAGGAGATAATAACCGAGAGAATGATAAAAATGCTGGTCTTTATTTTTACAGGCTTGCTCAACGCATGTTTATTTTGTGAATGCACCATGATATTCACCTGCCATAAGTAAAAGAGATGTTTTAGTTCAAAGACGGAATAACCGTCGCGCCCAGCGCGCCAGCAACGTCTCCTAATTCAGACGGTACGATCAATGTATTAACGGCATAGGCTTCCGAGCGGGTTAACGCTTGTTCAAGCCCCGTTTTAAACAGCGGGTAATAATGGGCGGCGCTGCCGCTCAGGATAGTCAGGTCGGGTCCATATAGCGTTAATAAGGTAACCAGGCCCCGGCCCAGATAATTCCCGTAGCGGTGAAACAGCGCCGCTACCTCGTCGCGCTGCGCCGCCATCTCGCGATAAAAATTCAGATCCTGCTTTTCAAAAGCGATGCCCGGCAGCAGGCTCTCGAGGTTCTGCTGAAGCCAGCTTCGCGACGCCAGCGTTTCCCAGCAGCCGTGCAACCCGCAGTAACAGGGCGCAGGGTTGCCGGAAATCGGGATATGTCCCGCTTCCGGATGCGCGCCGTTGCTGGTGCGAAACGGCCTGCCGTTTTCCAGCAGCGCGACGCCGATGCCCGTGCCAAGCGTTACCATCAGCAGGCGTTTACTGTTGATGCCCGCACCGAAGTGATATTCGCCAAGCACCGCGGCAACCGCGTCGTTATCAATGCTGACCTTGACCTGCAGGTGGTTGCGAAGCGCTTCCACAAGCGGGAAAAAGGAGAAGCATTCAAGCGTATCTTTATTGGTAATGACACCGGCGTCGGTATCGACGGGGCCGCTGGCGCCGATGCCGAGGCTGACAAGCGTCATGCCGGGCGGGACCAGCTCAAGCACGTGTGATGCCAGCGCCCCCGCGCGCTGGCTTTGTTCGATGTTGCTGAACAGGACGGTAGGAACCGTCCGTGTGCTTATCGTTCCCTCTTCACCGCGAATGATGATGCGGGTGCCCGTGCCCCCGAGATCGATACCCGCCGTTACCGTTGACGTTGAAGGATTCATACCGCCACCGTAATTTTTTGCCCATAGAGGAAATGCCCCGGGATAAAGCCGTTCTTTCTCGCCAGCGCGACCGTCAGATGTTCAATGTAGATAAACCCGCACAGCAGCTGGCCCAGTTCGTCGCCCTCCGGCACGGACAAAAGCCGCGAACCGGCATAAGGCGCCGACCCGATGGTCACCACCTGGGTGCCGTTCGCCAGCATTTCCGCGGCGAGTTTTTCCAGCGTTTCGTCGCCCGGTTTGCCAAGCAATACCGCCAGCATACCCTCGCCGGAGGTTTCCAGCGGGCCATGGCGGAACTCGCCGCCAATAAACCCTTCGGCGCTGACTTTCGATGCCTCTTTGGTGATGAGCGCTCCGGTCAACGCGTTGGCGGCAAACGATCCCGTGCCGATGTAAGCAATGCGGGGGCGGCGGGCCGTGAAGAGTTGCTCTGCCATATCAACCACGGACTCGCTGTCGCCCACCAGCGACTGCACTGCGGCAAGCACATGCGTTGTCGCGGCGCAGGCTTGCGCGTCGTCTTCGCCCAGCAGGACGGCGAGCGCCCGGTGGCAGGCAATCAGGGTATTGAGATAGCTTTTAGAACTGACGGTCGCCTCATCGCCGCTCTCCAGCGTAACGAGGATATCCGCCTTTTTGGCCAGCACGCTTTCCCGATCGTTCGTTAAGCCAATCAGCGTGCGCGGACGGTTGCCCTGCGCCAGCAATGCGACCACTTCGCCGCTCATCCCGGACTGGGACGTCGCCCAGAGCAGGGTGTTTTCGGTGATAAGCCCGGGCATATCCAGCAACCGGCCGGCGTCAATCCGCCAGACCGGATAGCCGCGGTTGGCCAGCGCGCGCTCAACCGGAATCAGCGCGTAGTCAGACGATCCCATCCCGGTCAGGATTATCCGGTCGTAACTGGCAAGCTGCACATCATGCAGCGCCTGCGGCAGCGGGTTGGCGAGCTGCGCGTTGATGGCTTGCGGCTGCATGGCGATATCATTTTCATAGGGCGTAGACATGGAAACCTCTTCATAACGTTAACAGAACCGTTACACCCTATATGCACGATATCGTGCAAGTCAATGCACGATATCGATTATGTGATAGGGTTAACTTATTACTGATTTGTGAGACAACTCGTTAAAAGCGCGGTCGCAAGGGCTACCTGGCTGAATAATGTGGTAAAATCGACTGCACTTAACTGTGCAAGGGAGGGAGTAATGCAGGCAAAAGAGCGACGGGAGAAGATCCTTTCCCTGCTGAGTGCGACGGGCTATCTGAATGCCAACCAGCTGGCGGAAGCCTTTGCTGTGGACAGCTCGACCATCCGCCGGGACTTAATTCATCTGGAAAAAACGCAGCGAATTATCCGGACGCATGGCGGCGTGCTGCCCGTACTCTTATCGGAAGAGCAGGATACGCCTTACAGCATCCGTAAACATCGCCACCATGAGCAGAAGGCGGCCATCGGCAAATATGCCGCTTCGCTTATTGCGGATGGAGAGTCGGTGATTCTGGATAACGGCTCAACGGTCTATGAACTGGCCGAACAGCTCACCAGCAAAAAGAACCTGACGGTCATCACCAACGATTTGAACATTGCGATGCTGTTAAGCCAGTATCCGGCCATTAACCTGAACGTCACCGGCGGCGCGGTCGTTGGCAACTCCTATACGCTGGTGGGCCCGGACACCACGCGAAAATTCGGCGAGGTTTACGCCGACTGGGCCTTTCTTGGCGCAGAAGGGGTGCATCCCGAAGCGGGCATCACTAACGTCAATGCGATTGAGCTGCCAACCAAAATGGCCATTCTTAAGGCGGCTAAAACGCGGGTGGTGCTGGCGGATTCGTCGAAAATTGGCTATCGCGCGCTTTCGCACGTTTGCGGCATTGATGACATCGACATGATTATCACCGACAAAAAGAAAAGCGAGAAAACGACGGGCGCTTACGGCGATAAATTACGCTCCGTTGAGGTCTGAGGGGCGCGGCGGGCAAACAGCGCCGCCGCCTGACTATCCCTCATCTCCCGTTACGCCCTTTCAGGTCGGCCTTGCCCGAACGCCCCGGCATGCTAACGCGCGCGCACCGGGTTTTGCAGCGTCTGAATAACCGTTGTCACCACGCCGATTATCTCTACGTTCGCATTTTCATGCAGCGGGATCGGGGCGTAGGCGGGGTTTTCCGGCCACAGGCGAGGGCGGGGCCAGAGTTGCAGGCGCTTGACGGTAAAACCGTCATCCAGACGGGCGACCACAATATCCCCATGGCGCGGCTGCAGGCTGAAATCCACCAGCAGCAGCGAGCCTTCAACTATCGCGGCGTCGCGCATGGAGTCTCCCGTTACCCGCAGCACATAGGTGGCGGAAGGATGCGGGACCAGCTGGCGCACCAGGTCAATCGCGCCATCCAGGTAATCCTGCGCCGGGCTGGGAAAGCCGGCGGAAATCCGTTCTAAATAAAACGGCAAATCAAGTGAAGCGGAGGCGTCAATCTTATACCAATCCATATTAACGGCCTGATTATTTATACTGTATGTATAACCAGTATAATTGGCTCGCCGCGATTAGCAATGGCTGCCGCTTCGCTTTAGCCAGACGATAAAAATAACCCTTTGAAATAAAAAATAAAAAATCAAAGATAAAAAAGTGAGAAACGCGCGGCGCTATTTTGAGCGGCGGGTTATCAGACGAAAAGCATATTTACTTTCGCCTTAACGGGCGGGCGGAAACAACGCCGCCGGTTTAATGGCATATTAATGATAAGGGCATTTCGGCGGGTAAAGCGCCTGTCTGGAGGGGGTAAGCGCCACGTTGAATACCGCCAGAACACTGAAGAGGCGTAAAACAGAAAACGCAGCCCGGGTATCGCGGCGTAAAGCGCCGCGTCCGTCAGCGACCGCAGCGGGCGGTCGCGTGCTTTCCTGAAAGCTTATTTCTTTTCATCCTCCTGCTTCATCCGCGCCCGGATGCCGCCTTCAATCGTCGCTGTGCCTTTCATCGGCTCGTAAATCGCGCCGGTGCTGTGCGGCTGCGGCTGCGCTTTTTCAATTGAACGCCGGGCGACAGTGGCCGACATTTTTTCCGTCGTATCCGGAAAGAGGTTGTGGGAAATCGTCGAGGCGTGGGCTTTCCAGCCTACCGGCATCTCTTCTTTCGGGTTCAGGCAGGCCTCCACCAGCGCGTCGATGACAATTTTCGGGTCATCCATGGCCGCCATGCGCGGCGCGTGGCCGGTATAATTAGCGGCGTGCGTCCACCAGGGGGTATCTACCGCCCAGGGCATGACGGTCGCTACTTTGATCTCTTTGAACTGATTGAGCTGCAGCTCTTCATTCAGCGTGCGGCTCAGGCTCAGCACGGCCGCTTTGGACGCGGCGTAAGAAGCCTGGTAGGCGAGCGGCACTTCGCTGTCCACAGAGCCTACGTTAACCAGCACGCCAAACCCCTGCGAAATAAAATGATTGATAGCTTCATGCGCGCCGTAGATAAGCCCTTTCAGATTGACGTCGATAAGCCGCGCGTGGTCGGCGACCGGGATCTGCCAGAAAAAGCCCAGCGCCCCCACGCCGACGTTGTTTATCCAGATATCAATATGACCGAAGCGCTGGATGGCGCTGTCTGCAAGCGTCGCCACCTGCTCCGGGTCGCTCACGTCCACCGCCACCGCCAGCGCCTTGCCGCCAGAGGCGGTGATATCGGCGGCGAGCGCCTTGAGCTCCGCCTCGCGCCGGGCGCCCAGCACCACGTTTGCGCCCATTTCCGCCAACCGTATCGCCGCGCCGCGCCCAAACCCGCTGGAGGCGCCCGTAATGACGATGGTGGCGTTAACCAGATTTTTTCTGCCCATAAACTAACCTCGAAAAAGAAAACATAAGGAGCCCCGCACGGCGCGCCCTGAAAACTATCTCATTGAGTTTAGTTTCCTGCGCAAAAGATGAGCGGGACGGCAAAGAAAAAGCGCATCCATTGAGACGTTAAAAACACAGGGAAAAACGAACGGAATTACTCAGCGCTGAAAAGAGCAAACTTAAACGGTCTGACGAAAACATTTTTATAAAAAGATATTAACAAAATAATAGGCGTCATTGAGAAATAGCTCAAACGTAAAGAAATGCAAGAAAGTTGAGTTAAGCAAAGCCGCATGTTATTAATTACCGTGTGTTTAACTACCGGAGACAATTTTCATCCGCAACGACGAGAAGCAACATCGCGGATAAATTGAATTTATATGAGCAGGTTATTCAGGAAGAACGCTTCGCTTTTCACCTCTTCAATTTCATTTTCTCTTCATCACGGCGAGCAGCACTGGCGCAGCGCGCTGTAGTCCCTTTTTCTTCTGCCCACGCCGTCTGGCGATGCGGCTTACCGCTTGGTTCTATCAATTTTTGCCCTGTGGCGAAAGGTTACAGGCGCGCTTCTCAAGCAGGAGAGAAAGCATGTTTTACTGGATTTTATTAGCACTGGCCATTGTGGCCGAAATAACCGGCACGCTGTCATTAAAATGGGCAAGTCAGGGCGATTCGCCGGCAGGTTTTATTTTAATGATGGTGATGATTTCCCTCTCTTATATTTTGCTCGCCTTTTCGGTTAAAAAAATCGCGCTCGGCGTTGCCTACGCCATGTGGGAAGGCGTCGGCATCGTGTTAATTACGCTTTTCAGCGTGCTGTTATTTAATGAGAGCCTGTCGGTAAATAAAATTATCGGTCTGGTGATATTACTTAGCGGAATTGCGCTGATTAAAACCGGCACCCGACAGCAAAAAGCGCAGGAGGTGCAGCATGGCGTTTGAATGGATCCATGGCGCCTGGCTGCTGGCGGCCATCGCGCTCGAAATTATCGCCAATATCTGGCTTAAGCTTTCAGACGGTTTTCGACGCCCGGTTTACGGCGTGCTGTCGCTGGCGGCGGTGCTTTGCGCCTTCGCGGCGCTCGGGCAGGCGGTAAAAGGCATCGAACTGTCAGTGGCTTACGCACTGTGGGGCGGCTTTGGCATCGCCGCGACTGTCGCGGCGGGCTGGGTGCTGTTTGGCCAGCGTCTTAACGGCAAAGGCTGGGCGGGGCTCGCGCTGCTGCTGGTTGGTATGGTGGTGATTAAGCTCGCCTGATGTGATCGCCGTCAGAACTCCGTGACGGCGAAACGTCTCGCTTACGGTTAAATAGATTAGCTGGAACGATGTTTTGCTAATGTATATATATGAATTCTGAAAAAGTTGTCGGAAGCGAGAAAAAGAAAACCGATGCATCAGCCGTTCCGGGGTCGTATGGTGCCCAGCGCATGGGCGCTTTTTGTGATGATATTTCTGTCGGGCGTTGGATTGATTTTTTCCGTGGTGACGCTGCTGTACCTTTCACTCAACTTAATCAGCAGTAAAACGAACGAGATAGACGAACATCGCACCGCGCTTTCGGTAAACGGCGCCATTCAGACCACGGTCAATAAAATGTCGGCGCTGGTCATCGATAACGCCGTCTGGGACGACGCCGCGAGAGAGCTCTATCGACCGACGCTTAATGAAAGCTGGCTTTACAGCACCTGGGGCACCGGATTTAAAGTCGGCAACCTCTATGACGGCACGTTTATTCTTGATGAACATTTCCACGTACTCTGGGGCGCATTCAGGGGGGCGACGGCAAGCGAAAAACGGCTCGATTTTTTCGGCGAGGGGTTGGGGGCGATTATCCGCCAGCACGCCGGTTCGCTGCGCGATAAGCAGGTCGTTTATTCCGGCCTCACCCGCACCCGGGAAGGCGTCGCCTTCGTGGCGATTGGCCTGGTGCGTCCGGTAACCGGGCCGTTGCAGGCAGGAGAAAGGACGCGGCGCTATTTACTGCTCACCCGTCACGTAAACCCCGGTCTGCTGCGCGAGCTTGGGGAAACCTTCCAGGCGTCGGACCTGACGTTTACTGCCCAAAAAACGTCGCCTGCCAGCGTGCCGCTGCAAAGCGCGGCGGGGGAAACCCTCGGCTACCTGCACTGGCGGCCCACGCAGCCAGGCGTCGAAGCGGCGAAAGCCTCTTCCGGCAATTTTATTCAAATCGTGATCACCGCCGTGGGGCTGATCCTGCTGTTTATTTTATTCAGCAGCGTTGGGCTCTATCGGCTGGCGCGCGGCGAGAAAAGGGCGCGGGAAGTGGCGCGGCTGGACTGGCTAAGCCGCCTGCCGAACCGTCGGGCGTTGATAGAGCGGATGGCGCAAAGCAGCCAGCGCGCTGAAAGTGAAGTGATAAGCGTGGTGTTTGTCGATCTCGACGGCTTTAAGGATGTCAACGATATTTACGGCCACGATACCGGCGACCAGCTGATTGTCACGCTTGCCGATGCCTTTCGCCAGCACGTGCCGGAAGGCGGCATGCTGGCGCGGATGGGCGGCGACGAGTTCGCCATGTTGCAGGAGGGGGAAGCGGCGCACGAAAAAGCCGTCGTCTGGGCGAATAAAGTGCTTGAAAGCCTGAACGCGCCGGTGCGGCTGGGGGAGCGGGTTATTCACCTCAGCGCCAGCATCGGCATCGCTTCCGGCTCGTTGCAGGATTGCACCAGCAAAGAGCTGTTTCGCCGGGCCGATATCGCCATGTATCACGCCAAGCTCAACGGCAAGGGCAGGGTGATGCATTATGACGGGGAACTCAACCGGGTGCGCGAGTTCCAGCTTCGCGTCGAGAACGAGATCCGCAGCGGGCTGGAGCGGGATGAGTTTGAAGTCTGGTATCAGCCCATCGTCGACGCCTGCAGCGGGAAAATGGCGGGGGTGGAGGCGCTGATGCGCTGGCCGCGCCGCCCGGCGGGGCCGCTGCCGCCCGATACGTTCATCGGCATCGCCGAAACCTGCGGGCTTATCCACGCGCTGGGGGAATTTGTGCTGCGCCGCGCCTGCCGCGATCTGCAGCCGCTTTACGATCTCAAGCTCTCGGTGAACATTTCACCCGCCCAGTTTCGCGACCCGGAGTTTGAAAACAAGGTTGCCCGCGGGCTGCGCGAGAACCATTTTCCGGCGGCGCGCTTGCAGCTGGAAGTGACGGAAACTTACGTGCTGGAGAACCCGGAACGGGCGGCGGCGGCCATCGCCAACCTGAAAAGCTTTGGCACCGCCATCGCGCTGGATGACTTCGGCACCGGTTATTCCAGCATCGGTTATCTGCGGCGCTTTAACTTCGATACTATCAAGATTGATAAATCCCTGGCGGGACGGGTGGATAGCGACCCGCAGGCCGCCGCGCTGGTGAGCGGCACTATCCGCATCGCCACCGCGCTCGGCATGGCGGTTACCGCCGAAGGGGTGGAAAACGCACAGCAAAAACGTCTGCTGCGCCAGGCGGGCTGCGATGCGCTGCAGGGGTACTATTTCAGCCAGCCGATGCCGATAGAGGCGCTGCTGCGCCTGCGCCGGGAGCGGGGCGATAAACCGCTAGCGGCTGGCGAGCGCCTCGAGGCGCTCCCGGAAGCCGGTCACTGAGATAGCGCGGTTATCGGCGCGGTAGCGGTCTTTCGCCGCCGGCGCGGAGCTTTGCACGCCAATAAGCTGCCAGCCTGTCCCGGTATTGAGCATCAGCGGCGAGCCGCTGTCGCCGGGCAGGGTATCGCACTGGTGAGAAAGCACGGTGCGCTGCGCCCAGCCGGTTATCAGACAATCGCGGTGGCTGTAGAGCGTTTCCAGATGATCTTCCGGGTAACCCGACTGGGTAACGCGACGCCCCGTATTGCTTAACGCCTCGGTCAGCGCGTCGCGATCGCCGGTAAACAGCGGCAGCGGCGTAATGCCGGACGGGGGATTGCGCAGCACAATCAGGCCGAAATCATCCGGCGCGGCGGAAGGCGGCACGATCCAGCCGTCGCCGTCCGCTTTCAGACGCTTGCCCAGCGACGATTCAACCCGACCTTCAATATCATGGATTTCATAGCGCCAGCGGCCCTTGAGCGACACAAAGCGCAGCGCCACCGGTTTGTCGATTTTGCCGCGCGGCGGCGTCAGCAGGCAGTGGCCGGCGGTCAGGGCAAGGTGAGGGGAGATAAGCGTGGCGGTGCACAGGTTGCCGCTTTCGGTTTCCAGCTGGCCGATAGCGTCCCACGGCGCGTCTGTGGGCTTTTCAACGCGCACACGGTCGTCATGACCAAAAAAAAGCGTGGCGATCTCATTTGCCGCCTCCGGCGCTTCGCCGACATCCGCACGGGCGAAAAAGACCGGCAAAAAAAACGTTCCCAGCAATAAGACAACGGTTTTATGCATATCACTCTCTGGTGGGCAATTATGATTATAGAAGTAACCCTGCCCTGTAACTATAGACGGGACGCGGTGAAAGCGGGAATAAAATCAGCGCACTAGCCCGCTTATAAATAGAAAACGCCAGCAATGACGCCGCACAGAATCAGTAACGTCAGAATGAACTCAAACCGGTAACGGCGCATAATTCCGGCCTCCTGAAATACGGGATAACCGCGAACGCGGTATGCCCGCAAGCGCGGGCGTAGGGACAGACTATAAGCGGCGGTGCGGATGGTTTCAGTGAGAGATTGGTATCGGCCTGTAACGATATGTACAACCGCCGCAACGCGCTGAGCTGCGCGCCTTTTCTCTGTGGCGCAATGCGTTTATCATCCCGCCCGTTTTAACAGGAAAGCGGCAGATGCCGAAAAAAGGTCAACACGCCTGAGGAGGCAGATTTATGAATCAAGGTCCGCTTAACGAAAAAGAGCTGGAATGGCTGGACGAGCTGCTGGCGAAATATGGCAACGACGATGCCGTGCTGGATGTGTCTGAGCTGGACGGCATGCTCACGGCGCTGCTCTCCGGCCCGCGTGAAATAGAGCCCGAACAGTGGCTGACGGCGCTGTGGGGCGGCGAGAAGCACATCCCGCGCTGGTCTTCCGAGCGCGAGATGACGCGCTTTATGAACCTGACGTTCCAGCATATGAACGATATCGCCGATCGCTTAAGCGATGCGCCGGACCAGTTCGAACCGCTGTTTGGCTACCGTGAAGAAAACGGCCGGGAGTATGTGGTGGTGGAAGACTGGTGTTTCGGCTACATGCGCGGCGTGGCGCTGGACGACTGGTCAACGCTTGCACAGGAGATGAAACCGGCGCTGGACGCCATCGCCCTGCACGGCCAGCAAGAGAATGTGCAAACGCTTGAGCAGATGACGGAGCAGGCGTACGCGCAGAGCCAGCACGCCATCGGACCGGCCGCGTTGCAGCTCTATCAATACTGGCGCTCGCAGCCTGAAATGCGGCAAACGCCGGTGACCGCCGAACCGAAAGTGGGCCGTAACGACCCGTGCCCGTGCGGCAGCGGCAAAAAGTATAAAAACTGCTGCTTGCATTAAGCCGCTACGGCGTCGGGTCAGGCTCTTTTCTCGTCTGGCTTTGCAAGAACGCCTCTGTCGTTTGGCGATGGAGGCGTTCTCTTGTTTAAGAGGGTCAGCCGAGGTGTTAAGTCCGCTTTTCGCGAAAACGGAGGGGCGTGTGATTATGGCGTGATGGCTATACTGGCGGATAATCCCGCGACCAGTTCGACACCTTCCGGCAACGTGTCTATGTGAATGCGAACCGGGATGCGCTGCGCTAGCCGCACCCAGCTAAATGTCGGTTCAACATCCGGCAGGCCGAGCCCGCCCGTCTCGTCATTGTTGTCACCGATTCCACGACCGATACTCTCCACATGACCCGCAATCGCTGGCGCCTGGCCCATCAGCGAAATGTGCGCCGTGTTGCCCACGCGAATATGACGCAGTTTGGTCTCTTCGAAATAGCCCACTACCCAGAAACTGTGCGCATCAATAATGGCGACTTTGGTTTCTCCCGCCGTGGCGTAGTCGCCAGGGCGCAGCCGAAGATGGGTGACATAGCCCGCAACCGGTGACCGAACGCTGGCATGCGCTAAATTAAGCTGCGCCAGTTCCAGCGCTGCCGGAACACGGCGAACCAGCGCAGAAGTTAACGCTGCTTTACCAGCAAACAGTTGCGGTAAAGCACTTACACCATAGGTGAGATTTATCTTAAATAGAGCGGGTTGCATTCTTTATAATCCGAGCAAACGTACAATAAACCAACCGCGATAATGGAGGAAAACCGGTGAGTAAAAGAGGGGATATCATTGAGCTTTCTAAGCTGCCAGTAGCCAAATTCGGCCTGGTATATTCGGAAGTGTTGGGCTGGATAGATTTAGGTCATGCTGGTGGGGAAGACATTCGCAGGACGCTAGCGCAAATGGAGGCTGGCGAGAAAGGCGCAAGCGACTACTACGAGGTGATTTATTCGCAGTCGATGTATAAGTTTCGTCACGCAGTGGGGATAGGGCGCCATATCCGCTGGTCGGTAAGAAAAGGATTAAGCCAACAGGTCAAACACAGCATAGTTCTGGCAATGATGATGCGAACGGGTACGCAATTTGAATCTCTTCAGGCGTCTTTACCCTTTAGCTGGACAACGGATAGCGGATACAGCGCAGAAGACCTGGTATCGGACCTGCTGGGTTTTTACCGCGTAGTACGGCCAATGAATTATTTCGCGCAGTTACGGATTGTCAGCAAAGAGGACGCGCTCAAGCGATGGGATCACTATGGCCCGATCGGGAATTACAAAAATAAGATGTTTCGCCCGCTCCTTTTCCCGGCCCCAACAGCAGGCAACAACGCTAAACCTTATTTTGGTTCACTCCCTGCGTTTATGACCTCTATTACCCCTTACAATAGCTTTTCTGACGGTGCGGTGAAGGTGATAACCAATAACGGGGCGCATATGAATATTGGGAACGCGCCCATGAGGGAATATAAATGAGCATAAAGTTAAAGGGCGCACTTATAGCCGTTATCATTCTGCTTATGGTTCCACTCTACCAGATTGGCTCAGTGATGCTTTCTGACAGTGCCGATTACACAAAGACGGACTGGCTGAAATTCAAATTACTTGCGCCGGATTCAATCAAAAGTGCGCCGCAATTGGATGACGCTCGCGTTATTCATTACCGTGCTGCCGACGGCAACTCACCGCAAGTTGATGAAATTGAGTATAAGCCGGACGTTGCCACCAGCGCGCTGGAAAACTACCTGATATCGTTAGGCTACCGTCAATCCGACGATCCCGTTTTCGGTAAACGCTGGGTTAAGGATGGAAGTTCAATAAGCGCCTTTATAGCTAAAACGGACAGCTCGGTTTTGCTGACCTTTACGGAATAACCCGGCCTTAAGTGTGTTTGGTATACAAGCGGCTTTATGCTGTTCAGGCACTATTTGGGGGGGCAGTTTGGATATCGCAAATTATTATACGTTTAGCTCACCTCCAAACTGCGCCCTGTTACCACATCAACGAGACGCAGAGCCGAAAAGACAGCTACCACTGGAGAGTAAACAAATGGCAGTTTCAGCAATCATTGTAGTTATCGCCCTGAGCGGGTACGCATACGGATTTATTAAAGCCCGCGAATTGAGCGCACTACGTAAGGAAATGCAGTTATACATGGATCGCATGGAAGCGGCGGAGCTGGACTTGCATGCAATTCGCAGCGTAGCGGAGCACCGATTACACGGCACGGGTAAAAAGTTTGCCGATCTTTATAGCCGTCTCAACGGTGCAACTGTGACGCTGACACCCGAAGATCAAATTTTACTGGCAACAATGCCGGATCATATCCAAGACGTAGAGGACATCGTAAACGAGCGCGGCCCGAAGACCATTAGCGGGCGTCCTTTTTGGACAGTTGAGCCAGACCCGCACGACTACGAATACGGCCCGCAATATCCGTTATTCCCAGGCCAGCGCTAATAAGGATCAGTATGGATATCGGAAGTTATTATATGGCAAGTCTATTTTCTGATGAACTTGAACTCCGTCCTGCCTGCGGCAACCCATAGTTTCAAATCCATTTTATTTTCATCAGGGAACTGAATGTCTTTGCTCAGTGTCGCGATGAGCTTCTGAAGATAGGCTATACCCGCTTTGACAATACCAGTCAGGAAAACGACGAACCTGTCCAGATCGGGCGTGTAAATCAGGTGTATGTTGGAATCAAAAACTTTATGGGTTCCATCAACGTTAACATAGGTATTTATGGCTGTTTCCAGGACAAATAAATTCATGAAATACATGCTCAGCGCATCGTCTCTCTTGAGCAGGTAATTTAGCTCAGGCCGCCATTCTACCGCTTTTTCAATAAGCTCGGGCTTGATGTGTCCGACAAATTTATTTCTTAGGTACTTAGCAAACTCAAACTCTCTGGCTGTGTCGCGGTATGAGGCTGACAGGTGGCGATGCTTAGCATAAAGCGGCTTGATTTTTTGTTCAAAATCAACCAGGTTGGCCGTAGCGATAAGCACCTGTTTAAACATGACGATACTTGTCATAGTGCTAAAACCTGTCTCTTCATAATGCTTATCGATTTCTTTCAGGTCCGCCAGAAGTAAACGCGCTTTAATAAGCTCTTTCATAGGATATTCCATTAAACTGTAGTAGCGCCAACAGTCCCGGTTAAAGATGCTATTGATTGATAGCGGTTTATGAACCGGCTGCTTCTGCGCCTTAACCCGGCCCTTCACTGCCAGCCGCCAGCAGGGGAACCAGCACATCGCTGATGGGCACGGCGATGCCGTGCGCGTGACCTAAGCGCTGTATCACGCCGTTGCGGCTATCCCACTCCATTGGGCGGTTGGCCTGACGGTCGGCGAGAATCGAGGTGCCTAAATCCGCAGGCGCACGCTGCAAATTCTCTACGATCTCCTGCACCACCCTGTCGTCCAGCACCGCCCCCTCGGCACGGGCGACAGCGAGGCACTCGTGCAGATACGCCAGGGAGAGCCCGGTGATATCTTCACGGGAGAACATACCGGCGCGGCGGTTCGCAAGCACCATCAGACCAGCAACCGCATTTTGCAGCAGCTTGCGCCAGGCCACGGAGGAAAAATCCGCCGCCAGTTCGACCTGGCAGCGCGAGCCGCTCAGCGCATCAACTACACGGTTTGCCTGGGGGAGGTCCGGCAGCGTCAGACGCGGTTTGGCGCGCAGCCAGACCGACGCATCCGGCTCGCGCTGAGCCGGGAACCAGACCACTGATGGCAACACCGTTGCGCCATTGACCCAGGGTTCAAGCTGGGTTTTCTGTTCGATGCCGTTTTGCAGCGCGCAGACGACCGTATTTTCATCGCACAGCGCGCTTAGCCAACCGGCGATGTCGGCGTTCTGCGTGGTTTTCACGGCGACAAAGACCAGAAAGCAGGGCGAGTTGATAGATGTCGGAGAGTTTAATACCGGGCCTGGAACAACGATGTCGGCCCCGTCGTAACGCAAAAGTAAGCGCTGATGCGCAGAACGCCCGCAAAGTAACGGCGCACGGCCCACTTCATGCAGCATCGCGGCGATGGTCGTGCCAATCGCCCCAGGCCCAATCAATGCTATTGTCGGATGTGACATCGTTAGTTCTCCTGATTCATTTAACCCATTATCAGTGTGCCGGCGACAATCACTGCGCACGCCGCTATTATTCTCAACGTCAGCGTTTCGCCGAGAAACAGATAACCCAGTACCGCGGCAAACAGCACGCTGGTTTCAGGCAGCGCCGATACGGCTCCCAGCGGCGCGCTCGCCATGGCGTAAATAATAATGCCGTATGCCAGCAGCGAAATAAGGCCGCCGACCGCCGCAGGGATAGCCCTGGCCGCCAGCGCAGCAGGCTGCTGGCGTCGGCAGACGGTTCCGGTTGGCGCTGGATTGCAGTTGACTATCATGTTTGATAAAACAAAGAAATCAATACTTCAAAAAATATCCTTTTATGATGTTAAGCCGCTCTTTCAAGGTGCCTTTCCAGGGGACGACGATTTGTGCTGAAAGTACTTTCGGGCGTAATGGACATATCCTGATGCTCCATGGCGGCGGTAAAGATAGAAAGGTTTTCTATAAATATCGTGCGCTGATGGACACGTTAGGCTTTGGCACGACGTTATTTGACTTTATAGGTCATGGTGAGACAGGCGGTGATATTCATGCGTCTTCTCTTTTTAGCCGTACTATGCAGGCAAAAGCGGTTATTGCTTTTCATGATCAACCTATTACAGGCTGTATGGGGATAAGCATGGGAGCCTATAACGCTCTGCATCTTAGTAAAACAATCAAACTCCACTCTCTTATCCTCATGGTCCCTGGCGTTTATTCACCGTTAGCCTGTAAGGTTAAATTCGGTCCTGATTTTTCTGAAATTATACGCAAGTTCCGAAGCTGGGAAGAAACGGACGCCTGGTCGATAGCCGCTGAGTTCACCGGGAATTTGCTTGTGATTGCCGCAGAGAATGACGCAATTATTCCGGCTGAAATACCCGATAAACTCGTGGCTTGCGCTTCTCGCGCTTGCAGAAAGGAACTGCTGACTATTTCCGGGGCTGGCCATAATACTATTTGGGAAAACGTAATGCGTTCACAAGCGTTATATAAAAAAACATGTTCTGCGTTTGAACGGTGTTTGTCTTTTTGAATTAACCTGTTGCTCAACGCGTAATATTGTTGAGTCGCGCCCTGTCCGTTTCTGGCGCATGGCCGTTAGCTCACTGTCAGCAGCAATTAAAAAGCAATATCTTCGTATGTACATCATTTAATAAGCAATGCGCCGCGCAGTTTTAATATCCTGGAAAACATGTTGTAGCGAAACCCGGGGGCGGCGTTCAGACCGTCGCAAAACCGTCATCGACAATGAACTCCGCTAATGAAACTACCTGGTAAGACTTTTCTCCTGGACGGAGCCTGCCATGAATAAGACGTTTCTATTAGTGCCACCCCGGTTAGCAACGCATATCCTTCAGCCAGTTTCACTTGCTGAACACACCGTGAAGCCCTGTCATATTTGATGATGCCAGGCTTGGCGGGTGTGTCGCAGACCCAGCTCTGGCCGTAAAACGATAAGACATTCACCATCACAATATCCTCCTGAGCTGTCTACCCATTCAAATGCAGGCTGCTGCGTATGGAATAACGCGCAAGCAGAGTCATACCACTTCCGCAGCCGGACGCTATGTCCGGTTTTAACACAACTAACAACGACGAAGCTGCCCCTCGTAGAGCACATTGTGCCGCCGCGTCGCAAGTGAATGCAGCAGCCCGTATCCGTTGAAAAAACATGAGATGTGAGGGCCTTATCATGCTGAGATATGTACTGCATACGAGTCTGCTGATTGCAGCCTGGATGTTGCTCACCGCCTGTAGCCATTCGGTAAATTCGCGCTTTGTCGCCCCGGCGAAGAGGCCTGAGACAATAGCGTCCCGCCCCTGGCCGCCTAACCGCTTTCTCGTGATTGCCTATCACGATGTGGAAGACGACGGGGCGGACCAGCGCTACATGTCAGTGCGTACCAGCGCGCTCAACGATCAGATGGTCTGGCTTAAGCGCAACGACTACCGGCCGGTGAGCGTGCAGCAGATCCTGGATGCCCGCAACGGCGGCGCGCCCCTGCCGCCAAAAGCGGTGCTGCTGACCTTCGATGACGGCTACAGCAGTTTCTATACCCGCGTCTGGCCGCTGCTGAAAGCCTATAACTGGCCCGCCCTGTGGGCGCCAGTCGGCATCTGGGTCAGCACGCCGGAGAACAAAAAGGTCGATTTCGGCGGCCTGCCGACCGCCCGTGAGAAGTTCGCCACCTGGGATATGGTGCGCGAAGTGAGCCGCTCGCCGCTGGTGGAGATCGGTTCGCATACCTGGGCTTCGCACTATGGCGGCGTGGCTAACCCGCAGGGCAGCTCGCAGCCTGCGGCCGCGAACCGCATGTTTAACAAAAAGACCGGCCAGTATGAGACAGATGAAGAGTATCAGGCGCGTATCGATAAGGACGTAGCCACGATCACCGCCAAAATTGAGGAAGTGACCGGCAAGGCGCCGCGCGCCTGGGTCTGGCCTTATGGCGCGGCCAACGGCGTGTCGCTGTCGATAATCAAAAAGCATGGCTATCAGATGGCCTTTACCCTGGAGGATGGACTTGGCAATGTGAACAATCTGGACAGCATTCCTCGCCAGCTTATTAACGGCAACCCTTCGCTCGAAAACTTCGCGGAGGGCATAATAGACGTTCGCGAGCCTAACGCCATGCGGGCGATGCATATCGATCTGGATGATGTTTACGACCCGAACCCGGCGCAGCAGAAAAAGAACATCGACAAGCTTATCCAGCGCGTTTATGACATGAGAGCGTCACATGTTTTTCTCCAGGCGTACGCCGACCCGGCGGGCGACGGTACGGTGAGAGAGGTATACTTCAAGAACCGCTGGCTGCCGGTCCGCTCCGATCTCTTTAACTTTGTGGCGTGGCAGTTGCAAACCCGGGCCGGGGCGAAAGTCTATGCCTCGATGCCGGTGCTGGCCTTCAGTCTGGATAAGTCGTTGCCGCGTGTGCAGGCCTGGGACCCGAAAACCGGTACGGTGAAAGTGGACCCGAAAAAGTACCAACGCTTGTCGCCCTTCAACGCCGTGGCGCGCCAGCGCATCACCGAAATCTATGAAGACCTGTCCCGTTATTCCAACTTTGCCGGTATTCTCTTCCATGACGACGCGCTGCTGACGGAGTTTGAAGACGCCAGCCCGGACGCCATGACCGCCTATCATCAGGCGGGCTTTAAAGGGACGATTACGGACATTCGCAACAACCCGCAGGAATTTGCGCGCTGGACGCGATTCAAGAGCCGGGAGCTTATCGATTTCACTCAATCGTTAACAGAAACCGTCCATTCGATTCGCGGTCCGCAAGTCAGAACGGCGCGCAATATCTACGCCATGCCGGTGCTCGATCCGAAGAGCGAATCCCGGTATGCGCAAAACCTCAACGACTTCCTCACCACCTACGACTGGACGGCCCCGATGGCGATGCCGCTGAGGGAAGGCGTGCCGCTTAACGAAAGCGGCGCCTGGCTCGATAGCATGGTGACGGCCGTGAATCAGCACCCTGATGCGCTGCGCAAAACCATTTTTGAACTCCAGGCAAGAAACTGGCTGCAGACCGAAAACCAGGGAAGGATAAGTGGCAAACAGCTGGCGCAATGGATGGACCAACTGAAGATAAGCGGCGCCAACAGCCTTGGCTACTATCCCGACGATTTTATTAATGGTCAGCCAGGCATGGATGAGATTCGTCCCTCATTCTCCGCCTGGTGGTACCCACAAAAAACGGCCGTTCTGACAGGTAACTAAGCGCATTGACTGACTGGTTGCTTAACGCGCGAGTTCGCTTCACTGAGCGGGCGTCGTCCCCCTTCGCTTATCAAGCCTGGGCGGAAAACCCTGGGCTGAGGACGTAAGCAGGGTAGCGCGAAAGTAAAAAGCCGGGCGACAGCCCGGTTTTTTCTGACAATTCTTGCGCAACGCTTGTCGAACTCCCCGAACCAAACCCACAGGCCGGGCTGCGGTAGGCGTTCCGCACTGGCGCCTGCTTTGAGCATCAGGTCACCGTGACTCACTCTGTGTTAAGGGGGGCGCGTTGTGCTGTAGCCGGGCGTTAATGACCCGACAGGGGATTAAGCGAAAGCAGTTTTACCTTGACTGAAAAGCTTACTGCAGCGAGGGCACATGAGCATTGCGCCTTTCTGAACCCGGGAGAAGCTGTGTTCGGACTGTTGATTGCAATGAGGGCAGGTACATTTCACGAGATAATTACGGCTATTTTTTGCGTCTTTGCGTTGTGACATTGAATAATTCCTGATGGAGGGGCAGCCACCATACACGATTCCTGCGCATATAGCCCGTAATGCTTCTCCTGGCGCCGCAGATAGTGAGGCTCCTGCGTCCCGGCAGGCGAGGAGCAGGTGTGCGTCGGCGCGCTCATGCCCTAAATCCGGCTTTCGCCGTTAATGCCGAATTGTGTAATTTCCGCTTCGCTTTTGTCGTTATTTCCTGTCGTCCTCCGTGGAAGATTTGGCGTAACCTGCTGTCTCGAATTGTTGATGCACTATACTGACCATTGCAGTTGTTATTTATCGACGAGGCTGCGCGCAGTAACTAACCTGCCGCCAACCTTACCTATGACCCTCAGGAGAACAAAATGCAAAAGAATAAAACGTTAAAAGGGCTGCTGGCCGTATCGGCAGTTGTAGCAATGTTCAGCACTGCCGGCGTGCAAGCGCAGGCGACGAGCGCCGCGCAAAATAGCGCCGCAGGCCAGAGCGAATCGAGCGCTAAGCTCAGCGCCGGCGACGAAAAAGCGTTAAAGGACATGGCGCAGGCCAATATCAATGAAATCGCTGCCGCTAAGATAGCCCTGAGCAAGGCCCAAAGCAGCGATGTCAAAGCCTTCGCGCAGAAGATGGTCGACGACCATGGCGCCGCCCTGACCAAAGTACAGACGGTCGCACAGCAAAAAGGCGTAACGCTGCCGACTCAGCCGGACGCCAGTCATAAGGCCATGGCTGCCCAGCTGGAAAAGCAGAGCGGCGACGCCTTTAACAAGATGTATATGGAAAACGCTGGCACGAAAGACCACCAGATGGTGTTGTCAACGCTTAAGCGTGACGCCGGAAGTATCAAGGATTCGGACGTGAAGGCGCTGGCCGACGCGCATACGCCGGTCGTTGAGCAGCACCTGCAGTCCGCCCAGCAGATGTCGATGCATTCCGGTAAGTAACCCGGTTGCACGATGGGAACAGGTTCTGCATCCGGGCAACCTTTTGTTCAACGGGTTGCAGAAAATCACGGGGGGAGTGTCACCGTGACAGTGTTTAAGAACGGCGATGACCAGGGGATGTGTGCCGTTCGATGCTCGCCTGGGCGCCGTCACGCGCTGACGCTCACTCTACGTGCCGACGACTGGAATTAACGCAAGCAGCCGCTCGACAGGCTGCATGGCGTAAATAGTGCGAAGGACCGCTTCTGGCACAAAACGGAGAGCCCGCATTTTTGACCTCCTGCCGCCACCGATTTTTTGCATTGCCGGAATGACCACGGCAGGGTTACTGCGCAGTACGTCCTGACCCTGGCGGCCCGCGTTGTCTCAATGCAGCAGTAACCAATGTAGTAGTAACCGATAAAGGCCAGACTCATCATAAATCTGCGCCTTCATAATTTCTCACTACCCCCGTGGCAGGCCACCGCTGCCCTCTGTGATGATTCAGGGGGTCAGGCGGAGTCGCGCATTAATTTTTCATCTGCATGAGCACGATCGTACTCAATCTGAGCTAATTCCATGGCCGGACCGAATTCCAGCGCCCAATTCGTCAGCGCCGCAAAAGGCTGCTGCAATGACTGCGCCAGCGGCGTAATAGAATATTCCACACTTACAGGAGAGGTTGGCAGAACCTGACGATTGACTAAACCGTTGCGCTCCAGTCGTTTCAGCGCATCGGCCAGCGCCTTATGAGTAATCCCGTTCAGGCGTCTGCGAATTTCATTGAACCGACAAGGTTCAGTACACAGCACCGTAAGAATTAATATCGACCATTTATTGGTGATGTTTTCTAACACTGGTCGGGTTTTTCCGATGTCTTTCAGGCAGTTGTTATCTCTATCTTGCATGGCGATATAGTCACTTATCGTTGGTATAAGCAAAGTGCGTAATTGATATTAAGTATAGATTTTATACCATCGGTTTTCGACCTTAAACGGAGAAAAACAGATGGGCAACATTGAAAAAAAAGTCGCTGTGGTGCTTGGCGGCGCGAAAGGAATTGGGCTTGCTATCAGTCAACGTTTAGCAACCGAGGGGGCGATCACCTGGTTCACCTCAAGACGGGATGAAGAGCTTGAGACGGCCAAAAGTAAAATAGCCGGTACCGCGCTGCCACTGCGGGCAGATGTCAGCCAGAAGAGCGAACTGAGCCGTATCATGCAGACGATTGCAGAGAAATCGGGCCAGATAGATATATTGGTCATCAACGCTGGCATCTCGGAATACGCCACGCTTGAAGAAATCGATGAGCCGCATTTTGATAAGACGTTTGGCCTGAACGTTCGCTCGCCCGTTTTTGCCCTGCAGGCAGCATTGCCCCTGTTGAAGCCCGGCAGCAGTGTCGTGCTCATCGGTTCAATTGCTGATGTTATCGGCACGCCGGGATATGGCGTCTACTCCGCCAGCAAAGCTGCATTGCGCTCTTTCGCCCGCACCTGGACACGTGAACTTGCCGGGCAGGGCATCCGGGTTAACGTTGTCGCGCCCGGCCCTGTAGACACTGACATGATGGCCGCTGTCTCTGATGAGGTGCGTAAAGGATTAACCAGCGCAATACCGCTGGGCAGAATGGCCCGGCCTGAAGAGGTGGCAAACGCGGCATTTTTCCTCGCCAGTGATGAGAGCAGCTATATTGCAGGCGCCGAGATTTGTATTGATGGCGGAATGACACAGGTTTAAGGGATAACACGGCGGCCATCCCGGGATGGCCGCGCGTGCGACGGCCACCCTCGGTTATCCCGTTACGCTCTGTATATTAACCATCCGTAGAACGTGTCAGCTTTTCCCACTGGTCTATTTCCTTACCTAATGCCGCAAGCTTTTGCCGCACCAACTCTAACGCATCGCTGCCTAACAACAAGTGCGTGGGCGGTGACTGGCTCTCAATCAACGCCAGCATGGCGCGTGCGGCCTTAACGGGGTCGCCGGGTTGCTTACCGCTTTTTTCCTTGCGCGCCTGCCGGATGGGGTCGAATAAAGCATCATAGTCCGGGATGCTGCGGGTACTGCGTACCATTGAACGCCCGGCCCAGTCCGTACGAAACGAGCCAGGCGCCACGGCGGTCACCTGTATGTTGAACGGGGCAAGCTCTTTGCTTAATGTTTCTGATATCCCTTCCAGCGCAAATTTGCTGCCGCAGTAGTAAGCGATCCCCGGCATGGTGATAAACCCGCCCATTGAGGTGATATTGATAATGTGCCCGCTGCGACGCTCGCGCATGCCCGGCAGCACGGCTTTGATCATCGCCACTGCGCCAAACACATTGACATCAAACTGGCGGCGCATCTCGGCGAGCGGGGATTCTTCCAGAATGCCTTCATAGCCGTAACCGGCATTGTTTACCAGTACGTCAACCGGGCCGAAGGCGGATGAAATCTCTGCCACTGCCTTATCAATCCGCTCAACGTCCGTGACATCAAGCAGGCGGCCGAAAGCCCGCTGCGCATCAAGCGCCTCGAAAGCCTGCTGTGCTTCGCGATTGCGCACCGTACCGATGACTTTATGGCCTGCAGCGAGGGCTTCCTGCGCCAGCGCACGACCAAAGCCGCTGCTGACGCCGGTAATTAAAAGGGTTTTTGCAGATGTCATAAAAGAACTCCCATGAACAGTCGAGACTGCATGTTATTCTCTGTACTGGCGCATTTTTAGGCCGTATTTTCTCGTTTTATTGCCTGATCTTATGAGGTGTAGTGATGTCCGGGATGATTGCTCTGGTGAAAGCCCTTGCGGTGCAGGAGGGGTATAACCTCACTGCGTTGCCTGATGTGCGAATTTTGCGTGCCGATCGTCCGCTTGCCAGAACGCCTGTGCTTTACGACCCGGGGATTGTGATTGTCTGCCAGGGCAGCAAACGCGGTTTCTTCGGCCAGCAGACCTATTTATATGATGAGCAGCACTACCTGGCGGTTTCGGTGCCGGTGCCGTTTGTGATGGAGACCGACGCTTCGGCAGAACACCCGTTGCTGGCGATTTATATGCATCTGGATTTTCAGCTTGCCGCTGAACTGATATTGCAGATTGAACAGCATGACATCCCGCATCCTCCCGCTGCGCCGCAAAGCATGATGTCGAGCCCGATGGACGACACGATAAAAACAGCCGTGCTGCGCTTGCTTGAAGTCCTGAACAATCCGCTTGAGGCGGCGATCCTCGGCCCAGCGCGGGTACGTGAGCTCTATTTCCGCGTACTGACAGGCGCACAGGGCAACGCAATGCGCGCCGCACTGACCTTGCAGGGGCAGTTCGGCAAAATCGGCAAAGCGTTACAACGCATTCATGCCGCCTATGCTGAGCCGTTAACGCTGACGCAACTGGCGATGGAAGCCGGAATGAGCGTGCCGACGTTTCATAGCCATTTCAAAGCGATAACCCAAGTGCCGCCGATGCAGTATGTGAAATCGGTACGCCTGCACCAGGCGCGGATGTTAATGGTGCGTGAGCATATGACTGCTGCCGCCGCGAGCTATGCCGTCGGCTATGAAAGCCCGTCGCAATTTAATCGCGAGTTCAAACGCCTGTTTGGTCTGCCGCCGGCAGAGGAGATCAAACGCATGCAGCGTAACTTCGCCGTTCCACCCGCGCAGCAAGCGTCGCTCTTTGTTTCCTCGCATTAAAGCTTGTCCGGTATTGCACATCTTCAGTGTGAAAGGGCTGTTGCTAAAGATCATGAGATGCAATAACCAACATCCTGATTATTTTGTCCACCATAAAGGGCGCAGCATGATTAAGCTCCGGATCGCGTAAAAGTTTGTCGGCTATCATCAATGCGAAGTGGCGAACGGCTTCGTTATCACCTGCATACTCCGTTCTGCGGCTTCGCTGTAAAGGTTCAGCCACCTGCGCTTGTTCTTTCTTCGTTTCACTTAAGCCGGAAAATGATCGGTTCTGGACTTCTGCTGTCGCTAACTTTTGCCTGTCGGGAAAACGGATAACCGTCATGAATTTTCTCCACTTCTCGGTTTATTTTTAATGCGATGACGTTTTTTTGCTCAGTGTTCAGGCATGCCTGGTGTATCACTATGCAGGCCGGTGCCATCCCGGTGGTATAGTTGAATCGCAGCCATCCTAGTAGTAGGATGGGTGGGTGTCAATGTCGTTCAGACGCACCTGAAAGCGCGGCTGCAACGGTTTTAAAAGAAAAGGGGAGGGATGATACGACGACCCTGATCGCGTTCAGCTCGCATCAGCGCAGGCGGTTTGACAATGTCGCTGCCTGTCAGTAGGTTGCCCATGACGCTGATAGCCCCTCTTTTTTTCGTCTGGATTGATTACTGGAGAATGAAATGATCGAACGTTCGCCAAAAGCGCGTGAAATTATGGCAAATACGAGGCAACTGCTCACCGCTGGAGGATATAAGAGTTTTAGCTATGCCGATCTTGCTGAGCGGGTGGGCATCCGCAAGGCCAGTATCCATCACCATTTTCCAGGTAAAGAAGATTTAGTTAAGGCTGTTGTGCAGGACTACCGCGCAGAAGCGCAGGCGGGTATGGCGGCCATGGATCAGCAAATAAACGATCCGCTTGCCAAACTGAAAGGGTATGCCGATTTCTGGTCGGCGTGTATCAAAGATGGCGTATCGCCATTTTGCATCTGCGTGATGCTTGCCGTTGAACTTCCGACTCTGCCTGAGGATATTGCCGCTGAAGTCACGGGTCATTTCAGCGATCTTTCTGACTGGCTGGCATCATTACTCAGCGCTGGTGAAGAGCAGGGCGTGTTCCAGCTAAATGAAACGGCGGAAGTCGAAGCCAAAACGCTGATGGCTGGCATGCATGGCGCTATGCTGGCAGCACGGGCATTTAATAATCCGCAGGTGTTTGATCAGATTGCCTGGCCGCTGATAAACAAGATGGTAAAAGTAGCCTGACGGTTGCCCGGTTTGACGTAACCGGGCAGCGCTTTTTGCTAAACCTCCTCATTACTCCCTGTTCCCCTGTTATGAGATAACCTGATTCACAACAAAACCTGTTGATCTTTTACCTACCAACTAGTAGGTTTGTTGGCGAGGAGAAGCGTAAAATACGGCTTCGTTTATTCAACTTGCCAGGTTGAGAGGGTTATATGTCAGATAGTATTCATTACGAGAATCAGCAGAATTGGCTCAAGCACTATTATTTTACCCGTACGGTTTTCTCGGTTTTATGGGTTATTGCCGTTTTTACCGCTGGGCAGTCCTCCTATTTTTGGGCGATGATTTTGTTAATTCTCTATCCAGCATGGGATGCGTTGGCGAATTATACTGATGCAGTTAAAAGCGGTGGATTCGGTCGTAGCCGGATGCAGACAATAAATATTATCGTCAGCGCCGTCACTACCCTTGCCGTGATATTAACCATTAAAAGCGGCATAGATAATGTGATTCGCCTGTTCGGTGTCTGGGCAATATTATCCGGCCTGCTGCAACTGGGTGCGGCTGCTCAACGCTGGAAACAGTATGGCGCGCAATGGAGCATGATATTAAGTGGCGCTCAGTCAGCGTTTGCAGGCGCATTTTTTATCTTTCAGGCCCGGACGCCAGAGCCGCCGTCGATAGTCAATATTGCGGGCTATGCCGCGTTTGGCGCCGTCTATTTCTGCATATCCGCCGTGTCGCTTACTGTTCGACAAAAAAGAGAAGCGAAACAGCCAGGCTGAATACAGGCGCGACGCTGATTAAATCACTGCACTTTTCTTTTTAAAGATATCGTGCGCAGAATGAGTTAATAATATGAATATCAAAGCACACATAAACAAACAGACACTGGTGCGTCTGGCGCTGGTCGGCATTATTCCGCTGATTCTCTGTTTGTTATTTCTGTGGACTGGCGGTTGGCTTACGCCTGAACGCCTGACTTCGGATAAGCTTATCAACGTCTTACAACAATCGGGTGGAATACATAAAGGCTATCGCCGTAATCATGCTAAAGGCATATGCGTGCTTGGCAATTTTATCTCAAACGGCAATGCCAGCACGCTGTCACGTGCTTCAATATTCAGCAAAGGTGAAACCGCGGTAACAGGGCGTTTTGCCATTGCGGGCGGTAATCCGGGCGCGCCGGATTATGCCGTGCCCGTGCGGAGTATGGCGCTATCCTTTCAACAGGCTAATGGTGAGCAGTGGCGCACCGGCATGAACGCCATGCCGTTTTTCCCCGTCAGTTCCGTTGAAAGTTTTTATGAACTTCAAGCTGCGACCCTGCCGGATCCTGCAACCGGAAAACCGAATCCGGAAAAATTGCACGCCTTTGTCATGAAGCATCCGGAAGTAAAACCGTTTTTTGCGTGGGCAAAGCAATACACGCCTTCTTCAAGCTGGGCCAGCGATCGTTTTAACAGCCTCAATGCTTTTCGCCTGATCGATCGGGCGGGCAATGAACATCTGGTGCGCTGGAGCATGGTGCCGCATACCCGTTTTTCACCACTAAGCGACGCCGATAAACAGAACAAAGATTTTCTGCAACAGGATCTTGCGCATCGTCTGGAGCAGGGCGCGCTGGAATGGGATCTCGTGTTCACGCTGGCTCAGGCGGGGGATAAGGGTAACGACGCTACAAAAGCATGGCCAGATGACCGGAAAACGATCAATGCCGGGACGTTAGTATTAAATAAGGCCTTACCTCAACAGCAGGGACCCTGTAACGACATCAACTACGATCCGTTGATTTTACCCGACGGGATGGCGGCATCTGATGACCCGATACTTAACGCGCGCTCATCGGCTTATGCTAAATCCTATAATCTGCGCACCCATGAACAGGCGCAACAGGCAGGAGCGCATTTATGAACAAGACAGCTTATTTTCATCCGGCTCTGCGCATTGTGCACTGGCTGATGGCCGCAGCGATTCTCGCGATGTTGTTTATCGGTGTGGCGATGGTCTCGACAGTATCTTCCCTGCACAGCGTGCTGGTCTCTATCCACAAGCCTCTGGGCGTGATGATATTGCTTCTGGTGATCGTGCGCTTGTGGTTGCGCTTCACCACGGCCACACCCGCTTTGCCCGTATCCCTGCCTGCCTGGCAGCGCGCAATGGCCCATCTTTCGCACTGGGCGCTCTATCTGATGATGCTGGCGCAGCCGCTGATAGGGTGGGCAATGCTCTCAGCAGCAGGGTATCCCATCACTTTAGGTAATGGGCTGGTTTTGCCACCCATTATGCCGGTAAATAACGACTGGTATGCGATATTTAGGCCGCTTCACACCTGGGTTGCCCTGGCGTTATTTGCAACCGTCATGCTTCATCTTGCCGCTGCGCTGCTGCATGCTTTAGTGCTGCGTGACGGCGTGTTCAGCAGTATGACGGGCATCCGTAAACCCTAAGTTCGTGTCGCTGACGTCGCGGGGTCCGCAAGCATCGCATCGGCGATATCCAGCATGACACGCAGGCGATCCATATGCCGGAGGTCAGAGTGATACCCCACCCAGATATCTTTGGATGGCGGCGACTCCGGCATGGGAATGCTCTGCAATCCGGCTATGGCGTCGCCAATCGGCCGCGGCAGCACGGCTATCCCCATACCCCGCTGGCACATCTGCGCCTGAACGGCCCGGCTGGTGCTGGTAAACACACGTCGTGACAGGGGGAACCTGTCGAGCAGCCAGGCGACGTCTGAAAAGTGGGATTGCGCCGTGTTCATGAGAATAAGCCCCACCGCGGCCGGGTTGTGTTGCGCAATATGCGCGGTTTCCGGCGAGCCATACAGCGCATAGGGAATGCTCATCAGGCGGCGCTGGACAATATCCGGTTCGGTAAAGGGAACAATGCGAAACGCGATGTCGGCATCACGGCGCGACAGATTAAGCAAACGGTAGCTTGCGATGACTTCCGGCACAATCGCCGGATGGCGGCGCGTCAGCTCGCACAGGACCGGTGCCAGAACATAGTTAGCAAACCACTCCGCTGACGATATCCGCAATATCCCTTCAAGACGTTCGTGATTACCTGCCAGGCGCCGTTCCATCGCCAGCGCGGAATTTTCCACCGCTTCTGCCAGCGCCAGAACCCTGTCGCCGGCATCCGTCAGCACCAGACCATCCCTAGTCCGACGAAATAGCGCTTGCTGCGCCTCAGCCTCAAGCGCCTTTATCCGGCGCCCAACGGTCGGATGGCTCACGCCAAGGCTTCGGGCCGCCTCACCGAAAGAGCCCTTGCGAAGGACTGCAAGAAATATCCGGACGTCGCCCCATTCCATGTCATCGTCCCGCCGTTCAAAAATGAACATCGAATATACAAAAGTGTCAGTTCCAAAACAACTTTGTCGATATCACTATAGCTTCCTCAACTAAGGCGCCCCGGGCGGCAATACAGGAAGCGAAAGAGATGAACAAATTAAACAACAAAGTTGCCATTGTGACCGGCGGCTCCAGCGGCATTGGCGCAGGCATTGCCCGTCAGCTGGCGGCTGACGGCGCGAAGGTCATTGTCAATTACGCCTCAAACAGAAGCGGCGCCGATAAGGTCGTTGCCGAGATTGAAGCCGCTGGCGGGCAGGCCGTGGCGGTAGCGGCGGATGTCACCAACCAGGCGGAGGTAGAGGCGCTGGTCAACTCGGCTATCGACCATTTCGGGCGCCTGGACATTGTGGTGAACAACGCCGGTATTTATCAGTTCGCCAGGATTGAAGAGAGCACCGAAGCGCTCTACCGCAGGCAGTTCGACATCAATGTCCTGGGCCCGCTGTTGTTAACTGGCGCCGCCGCGCCGCACCTCAAAGAAGGCAGCAGCATCATTAACATCAGTTCGTTCGTCACCCGTGTCTTTATCGCCGAGAGCGCCATCTACAGCGGCGCCAAAGGGGCGATTGACGCTATCACCGGCGTACTCTCACGAGAACTCGGCCCCCGGGGAATACGCGTCAACGCGGTCAACCCGGGTCTTATCGAAACGGAAGGCAGCCATCGTGCAGGCGCGATGAACTCCGATTTCCAGACCTGGAATGAAAAGCAGACGCCGCTTGGCCGCATCGGCCAGGTGCAGGATGTTGCCCCGATCGTTTCATTTCTTGCATCAGACGACGCGGGGTGGGTCACCGGTGAGGTGATTCTGGCCTCAGGCGGCATGCGCTGACAGACCGTACGCGGTAGGGGCGATTCGGCGTCGGTACGGCTCGCCCCGCGCCAGCATGCAAAACAGGTTAACCGCACATTTTGCCATAACAAAAGCGTCTCTTGCGGGGGACGCAACCGTTACATAGGGAGTGTTCTATGTCGACACATGCCATCACACCAGCCGAGCCGCGTCGCTGGGCAATGTTTGTCATTTTACTGGTCGGCGCATTTTTGCCGCCGCTCGATTTTTTTATCGTTAATGTTGCGCTGCCTGCCATTCAGGGCGAGCTGGGCGCCTCTTCCTCCGCTGAACAGCTGGTTATTTCCTCCTATGCTGCCGTGTATGCGGTGACATTAATTACCGGCGGCCGGCTGGGCGATATTTATGGTCGTGGGAAGATGTTTTTCCTTGGGCTTATCGGTTTTGCCGCTGCATCGCTGCTGTGCGGTTTAGCCTGGTCACCGTGGGTACTGATTACCGGACGCATCTTACAGGGCGCCACGGCCGCCATTATGGCGCCCCAGGCGCTGGCCTCCGTGCAGGCCATTTTCCCGGAAGCGGAAAAACCGTTAGCGCTGAGTATCTATGGCGCCGTGTTTGGCCTGGCCTCGGTTATCGGACAGGTTTTGGGCGGCATTCTGATTTCAGCGGACCTGTTTCACCTGGGGTGGCGGGCTATTTTTCTTGTTAACCTGCCGGTGGCGCTGCTGGTCATTCTGTTTGGCCTGCCGCTGCTGAAAGAGACGAGGGCGCAATCTGCACAGAAACTGGACCCCGTCGGCACGCTGCTGGCAACCGTCACGCTGAGCGCGCTGATTGTGCCGTTAATTGAAGGCCGTGAGGCGGGGTGGCCCTGGTGGACGTGGCTGTCATTTCTTGCATTCCCGCTGCTGGCCTCGTTGTTATGGCGTTATGAAGGTCGTCTTAGCCAGAAGGGCGGCTCGCCGCTGCTTGATCCGGCTGTGTTGCGCGCGCCGGGGCTGGGCCAGGGACTGGCGATCGTTTTACTGCTTTATTCCATCGGCGCCTTCTTTCTTTTATTTTCTGTTTATCTGCAAGGCGCGTTGCGGTTAAACGCCCTGTCCGCGGGCCTGGTATTTCTGCCCTTTGGCGTCGGCTTTCTGATCGGACCGTTGCTGACGCCTTACCTGAGGCGTTTTGTCGGAAACTATCTGAGCGCAATCGGAATGGGATGCGAGACCCTGGGGTTAGCAGGCCTGGCATGGTTGATTGCCAATACCATGACGGGCAACCCGCCAGCTATGCTGCCGCTCGCCGTACTGCTTTTTGTTACCGGTCTTGGCCAGGGGCTGGCGATGCCTACGCTTGTGCGGATGGTGACCGGCCGCGTTGCGCCACCGTTCTCAGGCATGATTGCCGGCGTCACCAGCGCGGCGTTACAAATCAGCACCGCGCTGAGCGTCGCCGTAATCGGCGGCATTTTTTACAGCATACTGGATAACGACAAAAGCGGAGCAAATATCACCCATGCCTTTATCGTCGCGCTTCTGGCGATGGCGGTATGCCTCGCCGGTGGCGCCGGGCTAAGTATCCGGCTTATCCGGCGCTCCTCTGGGCTGTCTTCAGCGCAGGCCAGCCTTTCCCTCAAGTAACGTAACGAAGGTCAAGCGGCTGAGCGTGTTTTTGCAGGATGGCCGTTAGCGTGGGAGTGTTTACGTTAAAGTGTGGGCATGTCACGTCAATGCTTGATGCCCCCACAGAAGGGCTTGCAACGGTCTGATGGCGGGTAGGCGCAGCGCCCACCCGCCAGTTGGAACGCTTACAAATAGCGCGCTTCTAAATGCGCCCGGAAATAACGCGCGCTGAGGTCTTCACCCGTCGCATTGGTAATCAACTGCGAGGTGGAGAAGCGGCTGCCGTGCTGCCAGATATTCTGGCGCAGCCAGTCGAACAGCGCGCTGAAATCGCCCTGGGCGATATCGGCGTTAAGCTGCGGCAGCGCGGCGCGGGCGGCGTGGAACAGCTGGGCGGCATACATGGCGCCAAGCGTGTACGACGGGAAATAGCCAAAGCCGCCGTCGGTCCAGTGAATATCCTGCATGCAGCCGTCGCGGTAGTTGCCTTTGGTTGAGAGCCCCAGCCACGCCTGCATTTTCTCATCCCACAGCGCCGGAATATCTTCTACTTCGATATCACCGTCGATCAGCGCTCGCTCTATCTCATAGCGCAGCACGACGTGCGCCGGGTAGCTTACCTCGTCGGCGTCTACGCGAATGTAGCCCGGCTTCACGCGCTGGTTCCACGCCACGTAATTTTCCGGCGCAAAAGCGGGCTGGTCGCCAAAGCGCTGAACAATGTGCGGTAAAAGACGCGTAAGGAAAGCCTCGCTGCGGCCCAGTTGCATCTCAAAGAAAAGACTTTGCGATTCGTGAATCGCAGTGGAGCGCGCCAGCTGTACCGGCTGGCCCGGCCATTCGCGCGGCAGGTTCTGCTCATAGCGGGCATGTCCGGTCTCGTGGATAACGCCGAACAGCGCGCTGAAAAGCTCGTTTTCATTATAACGGGTGGTGATACGCACATCTTCCGGCACGCCGCCGCAGAAAGGGTGTGCGCTCACGTCCAGCCGCCCGCCGTTGAAATCGAAGCCGAGCATCTTCATCGCTTCCAGCCCCAGTTCGCGCTGTGTGGCGGTGGGGAAAGGCCCTTCAGGGGCGATAAGCGTGCGCTGCGCCTGCTTCTCCGTGGCCCGGGCGAGCAAGTCCGGCAGCCAGCTTTTGAGATCGGCGAAAAGCGCGTCGAGGCGCGCGCTGGTCATCTGCGGCTCAAAGATGTCGAGCAGGGCGTCGTAACGCGAGCAGCCTTTCGCTTCAGCCCGCAACTTCGCCTCTTCGCGGCTCAGCTTCACCACCTCTTTCAGGTTTTGTGAAAAGCCTTCCCAGTCGTTATTGGGGCGCTGCGTGCGCCAGGCGTGTTCGCAGCGGCTGCCCGCCAGCGATTTCGCTTCCACCAGCGCTTCCGGCAGCAGCGAGGCCTGCTCGTAATGACGTTTGATTTCCCGCAGATTAGCGCGCTCAACGTCGTTGAGGTTTTCCTGCTCCGCGCCCGCAATCCACTGGCCGACCTGTTTATCGGTGAGGATCTGGTGCGTGAGCACACTCATCTCCGCCAGCGCTTCGCCGCGCGCCTGGCTGCCGCCGGGCGGCATCATGGTGAACATGTCCCAGCTGGCGATGGAAGAGAGATGAGAGAAGCGGGAAAGCCGCAGGCAAGTGCGGGTAAGCTGCTGATAATTTGTCATTTTCATAAGGCCTCGTGACAGAATGGGCAAAGCAAGAAACTACCATTAACCACGTTGAAACACGAGGCCCACCGCCCGTTAATGGGCGCGATGGTGTAAACGTACGCCGACGCCGAGCGCCATCACCAGCAGCAGGGCGATAAAACCGCCCACGCCGCTCCAGCCCCAGGCGTGCCAGAACACGCCGCCCAGCGTGCCGGCAAGGCTTGAACCCAGATAATAGCTGAACAGGTAGAGCGAAGAAGCCTGGCCTTTGGCGCGCTTCGCCCGTGGGCCAATCCAGCTGCTGGCGACCGAGTGGGCGGCGAAAAAGCCTGCCGAAAAGAGCAGCATGCCTGCGAAAATCAGCCACAGCGAGGAGAAGAGCGTCATCAGCAAGCCGCAGAGCATTACGCCGGTAAAGGCTAACATCACCGGGCCGCGGCCAAAGCGCGCGGTCATCGCGCCCGCCTTAGGCGAACTCCAGGTGCCGGTGAGATAGGCCACAGAAAGCAGCCCCACCATCGCCTGGCTCAGGTGCCAGGGCGAAAGCATCAGCCGGTAGCCGATGTAGTTAAAGAGGGTAACGAACGCGCCCATCAGTAAAAAACCTTCGGCGAAAAGCAGCGGCAGCCCTTCGTCCCGCCAGTGCAGGCGAAAGTGAATAAACAGCGTTTTCGGGCGCAGGGAAGAGGGGCGGAAATGACGCGAGGCGGGAAGGATCTTCCAGAACATCAGCGCCGCCGCGAGGGCAAAGCAGCCGATAGCGGCGAGCGCCACGCGCCAGCCAAAGAAATCGGTCACCACGCCGCTCAGCAGTCGTCCGCTCATGCCGCCGATGGAGTTGCCGCTGATGTAAAGCCCCATTGAGAAGGCGACCACGCTCGGGTGGATCTCTTCAGAAAGATAGGTCATGCCCACCGCCGCCACGCCGCTCAGGGAGAGGCCAATCAGCGCGCGCATTAACAAAATGCCATGCCAGCTGGTCATCAGGGTGGAAAGCAGCGTACAGCACGAGGCGAGCAGCAGCGCCGTCACCATCACATTTTTACGGCCAATGGCGTCGGACAGCGGGCCGGTAAAGAGCAGGCCGACGGCGAGCATGGCGGTGGAGATGGAAAGCGAAATACTGCTTTCGGCAGGCGTTACGCCGAACTCATGTGAGAGTACCGGCAGAATAGGCTGGACGCAGTAGAGCAGGGCGAAAGTGGCGAGGCCCGCCGAAAAGAGGGCCAGCGTGACGCGCATAAACAGCGGCGTGCCGCGCTTGATGTGGGTGACCGGCGTTTTAACGCCCTGAACGTCAGCGCGCGCGGGGGTCAGTTCGCTGGCTGTAGTGGTACGGCTCAAAGTTATGTCCTGAATCATCATCCCCGCTGTTGCAGGCCACGGGTATCGCCTTCTTTTCAGGGTAGAAAGCGTGTAATCTTCTGTCTAATATATTAATAATCTCAAATGATATTTTAAAAATATGAATATCGAACTGCGTCATTTACGCTACTTCGTTGCAGTCGCCGAAGAGCTTCATTTTGGCCGCGCCGCCGCCCGGCTGAATATCTCCCAGCCGCCTCTGAGCCAGCAGATCCAGCTGCTGGAAGCGCAGATTGGCGCCCGGTTGCTGGCGCGCACCAACCGCAGCGTCAGCTTAACGGCGGCGGGGCTGCAGTTTCTGGCCGACAGTCGACAAATCTTAAGCCAGGTGGAGGCCGCCGCCGTGCGCGCCGGGCGGCTGCATGCGGGGGAGACGGGCGAGTTGCGCATCGGCTTTACCTCCTCGGCGCCTTTTATCCGCGCCATTTCAGACAGCCTTTCGCTTTTTCGTCAGCGTTATCCGGACGTGCATTTGCAGACGCTGGAGATAAACACCCGCGCGCAGATAGCGCCGCTTAACGAAGGCGCGCTGGATGTCGGGCTGATGCGCAACACGCCGTTGCCGGATACGCTGGCCTGGCGGCTCATCCTGCGTGAGCCGCTGATGGCGATGCTGCACCGCGAACACCCGCTGGCCGCCCGGGAGAAAATCTCGCTGCGCGAGCTGGCGGATGAGCCGTTCGTCTTTTTCGACCCGCACGTCGGTACCGGGCTTTATGACGACATTATTGGTCTGCTGCGCCGCTACGGCGTAAAGGCGCAGATAACCCAGGAGGTGGGAGAGGCGATGACCATCATCGGGCTGGTGGCGGCGGGGCTTGGCGTCTCCATTCTGCCCGCCTCGTTTCAGCGGGTGCGGCTGGAGGAGATGCGCTGGGTGGCGATTGAAGAGCCGGACGCGGTATCGGAGATGTGGCTGGTCTGGTCTAAGCACCATGAGATAAGCGCCGCCAGCGAGCGCTTTATGACGCTGGTCAGCGAAGCGGCGTTAACGCTCTCTCCCACAGCGATGGCGCTAAAAAATGTGCGGTAAATCACAAGCATGGTGAAATATTTGACGATATGTGTAGAAGTGCTTCACCATAGCCGAAGGTTTATTTCGCAGCGTGAAAATAAGGAAGCAAGACGTGGTTGCTGATAGCCAGCCGGGCCATATTGATCAAATAAAACAAACCAATGCAGGCGCAGTTTATCGTCTGATCGATCAGCTCGGCCCGGTGTCACGTATCGACCTCTCTCGCCTCGCGCAACTCGCGCCCGCCAGCATAACCAAAATTGTTCGTGAGATGCTCGAAGCGCATCTGGTGCAGGAGACGGAAATTCAGGAGCCGGGCAGCCGCGGACGGCCTGCCGTTGGGCTGGCGGTGGAAACCGAGGCCTGGCATTACCTTTCAGTGCGCATCAACCGTGGCGAAATCAACCTCGCGCTGCGTGACTTAAGCAGCAAGCTGGTGGTGGAGGAGCAGCTCGACTTGCCGCTGACGGCCGAAGCGCCGCTGCTTGCGCGCATCATCCAGCATGTCGATACCTTTTTCATCCGTCACCAGCAGAAGCTGGAGCGGCTGACCGCCATCGCCATTACGCTGCCAGGCGTCATTGATACCGAAAGCGGCCTGGTCCGACAGATGCCTTTCTATGACATCACCGATATGCCGCTCGGCGAGGCGCTGGAAACGCATACCGGCGTGCCGGTGTTCATTCAGCACGATATCAGCGCCTGGACCATGGCCGAGGCGCTGTTCGGCGCGTCGCGCGGCGCGCGGGATGTTATTCAGGTGGTGATTGACCACAACGTGGGCGCCGGGGTGATAACCGACGGGCGCTTGCTGCACGCGGGCAGCAGTTCGCTGGTCGAAATTGGCCACACTCAGGTAGACCCTTACGGCAAACGCTGCTATTGCGGCAACCACGGCTGCCTGGAAACCATCGCCAGCATCGACAGCGTGCTGGAGCTGGCACAGCAGCGGATGAACCAGTCGATGGGCTCTATGCTGCATGGTCAGCCGCTTAGCGTTGAATCGCTTTGCGACGCGGCGCTAAGCGGCGATCTGCTGGCCCGCGACATTATCCTCGGCGTTGGCACCAACGTCGGGCGCATTCTGGCCATTATGGTCAACCTGTTTAATCCGCAGAAAATTTTAATCGGCTCGCCGCTAAACCGCGCGGCCGATATTCTCTTTCCCGCCATTGAAAACTGCATTCGCCAGCAGGCATTGCCAGCCTACAGCAACCATATCAGCGTCGAGAGCACGCAGTTCTCTAACCGGGGCACCATGGCGGGCGCCGCGCTGGTGAAAGATGCGATGTATAACGGTTCGTTATTGATTCGTCTGTTGCAGGGGTAACAATTTTTACCTCATCCACCAAAAATTGCGCTACCTCAATCTGAGGCCAACCGTCTTATTTTACACTTTCGCCACTGAATTATTCTCGTTTGTATTTATCTGAGCATAACCGTGGAGTCAGTGATGCTTAAGCGTTTCTTTATAACCGGTACGGATACTTCTGTCGGGAAGACAGTGGTGTCGCGCGCGCTACTGCAGGCCCTGGCCGCCAGCGGCAAAAGCGTGGTGGGGTTTAAGCCTGTCGCCAAAAGCAGCAAAGAGACGCCGGAAGGATTACGCAACCGGGATGCCCTGGTGCTGCAAAGCGTCTCAACCCTCGAACTCCCTTACCACGCCATCAACCCCATCGCCCTGAGCGAAGATGAGAGCAGCGTGGCGCACAGTTGCCCGATTAATTACACCCTGCTTTCCGACGGACTGGCGCGTCTGAGCATGCAGGCCGACCATGTCGTGATAGAGGGAACCGGCGGCTGGCGCAGCCTGATGAACGATCTGCGGCCGCTTTCGGAATGGGTGGTGCAGGAACAGTTGCCGGTGCTGATGGTGGTGGGTATTCAGGAAGGGTGCATCAACCATGCGCTGTTAACGGCGCAGGCCATTACCAACGACGGGCTGCCGCTCATCGGCTGGGTGGCGAACCGTATTAATCCCGGCCTGGCGCACTATGCGGAAATCATCGACGTGTTGAGCAAAAAGCTGCCCGGTCCGCTGGTGGGCGAGCTGCCTTATCTGCCGCGCGCCGAGCAGCGGGAGCTGAGCCACTATGTGGATATTTCCGCGCTGGGGCTGACGGCGTGCGCGAAAGCCGTCTGACCTGTTTCCGCCATAACGAAAACGCCTCCCGCGGGAGGCGTTTTTTTAGGGGCTACGTCGCTTAGCCGGCAGGGGTGTTCAGCACCCGGCGGGTGCGGCCCGAGCTCAGGTAATCGGCGATATAATCCTGCGAAATCTCGCCGCTGTAGCGGCCTTCTTCATCCACAATCGGCATCCAGACGGTGTTGTGCTCATAAAGTCTGGAGAGCACGACGCGCAGGTTATCTTCCGCTTTGCCCGTGACGCGAAACGGATGCAGCAGGTCGGCGCATGCGCCGGTCGCGCCGCGCGCCTCCCGGCGTTTTACATAGCCCAGCGGCTTTTCGTTTTCATCCACGACAGTAATAGAGCGCATATCGTTGTCATCCATCAGGGCGAAGGCTTCGGCAAGCGAGGTGGAGCGGCGCACGGTAATGGTCGGCTGCGCCTCTGTCACATCGCCCGCCTGCACCAGCAGCAGACGCTTCAGGATACGGTCCTGGCCGACGAAAGAGCCGACAAATTCGTCCGCCGGCTTCGCCAGCAGCTCGTCAGGGCTGGCGCACTGAACGATTCTTCCCTGGCGGAACACGGCGATGCGGTCGCCAAGCTTCAGCGCTTCGTCAATATCATGGCTCACCAGCATCACGGTTTTCTTTAACTGGCGCTGCATTTCCAGAAACTGGTTCTGGATAACTTCGCGGTTGATAGGGTCGACCGCGCCGAAAGGCTCATCCATCAGCAACACCGGCGGATCCGCCGCCAGCGCGCGAATCACCCCAATACGCTGCTGTTGCCCGCCGGACATCTCTTTCGGATAGCGGTTGAGAAAGCGTTTCGGGTCCATCGCCACCATCGACATCAGTTCGGTGGCGCGCGCTTTACACTTCGCCTTATCCCAGCCCAGCATGCGCGGCACCACGGTGATGTTCTCTTCAATGGTCATGTTCGGAAACAGGCCGATCTGCTGAATGACATAGCCGATGTTGCGGCGCAGCGTCACGGTATCAAGACCGGTGGTGTCTTCGCCGTTGATGAGGATCTTGCCGCTGGTGGGGGCGATGAGACGGTTAATCATCTTAAGCGTCGTGGTTTTGCCGCAGCCGGAAGGGCCGAGCAGCACGCACATTTCGCCCTCGGGCACGTTCAGGTTAACGTTGTCGACCGCGTTCACGGTCTGGCCGTTCTTCTGCGTGAACTGTTTGGTGAGGTTTTCCAGCTTTATCATTATCGAATCCCCTTAGGCGTAAGCATTACTTGCAGGCGGTGAAGCAGCCAGTCGAGCACAATCGCCAACAGACAAATCATTAAGGCGCCAGCAATCAGCATGCGGATATCGCTGCCGCCAATGCCGTTGAGCAGCAGCAGGCCAAGACCGCCCGCGCCAATCACGGCGGCGATAGCCATTACCCCGATATTCATCACCACGGCGGTGCGAATACCGCCGAAAATCACCGGCAGGGCCATGGGAATTTCCACCCAGCGCAGGCGCTGCCAGAAAGTCATGCCGATGCCGCGGCCCGCTTCACGCAGCCCTGGCGGCAGGCTGTCGAGGGCGGTATGGGTATTGCGTACGATCGGCAGCAGCGAATAAAGAAAGACGGCGGTGATGGCGGGCAGCGCGCCGATCCCCTGGCCTATCATCGAGAAAAGCGGGATCATCAACCCGAACAGGGCGATGGAGGGTACGGTCAGCAGCAGCGTGGCGAGACCCAGCACCGGCGTCGCCAGCCATTTATGGCGCACAATGAGGATGCCGAGCGGCACGCCGGTGATAATCGCCAGACCTACCGCGAGCAGCACCAGCCACAGGTGTTGCAGCGTCAGCATGCCAAGGTAGCCTGCGTTATCAATCATGTAATGAAGGGTATCCATCGGCTCTCCTTAAAGCAGACCTTTGCTGCGCAGGAAGTCGTGGGCGACCTGCTGCGGCGACTGGTGATCGATATCCACTTTCGCATTGAGCGTAGTAATGGTGTCGTTATCAAGCAGACCGGAAAGGGTATTGAGCGCCTCATCAAGGCCGGGGTTAGCCTCCAGCGCCTCTTTGCGCACGACCGGCGTGACGGCATAGCTTGGGAAGAACCCCTTGTCATCCTCCAGCACTTTCAGATCAAACCCTTTCACGCGCCCGTCGGTTGAGTAGACCAGACCGACGTCGACAAACCCGTCGCGAATGGCGTTATAGACGAGGCCCGGGTCCATCTGGCGGATCTGCGAACGGTCAAGCGGCATGTTGTAGGCCTGCTGCAGCGGCTTCATGCCGTCGCTGCGCCCGGCGTACTCCAGGTCGAGCCCCAGCAGCCAGTTATTATCCGGGTCGGTTTTGCGCAGCTGCTCAATCTTTTCCACCATTTGCGACATCGTGGTGATCTGCTCGGCTTCGGCGCGCTTACGCTGCATGGCGAAGGCATAGGTGTTGTTCATCTTCGCGGGCTTCAGCCAGACCAGCCCGAGTTTCGCATCGAGCTTTTTTACGGTGTCGTAAGATTGTTGCGCCGTCATCGGCTCCTTAATGCGGTTAAAGATAATCAGCGAGGTGCCGGTATACTCCCAGGTCATGTCCACCTGTTTATTGACCATCGCGTTACGGGAAATCACCGCAGCGATGTTCGTGCGCGGCTCCACCTGGAAGCCTTTCTTTTGCAGGTACTCCACCGTCATGGCGGAAAGAATATGCTGTTCGGTAAAGCCTTTCGACGCCAGCACCAGCGGACGGGCCGCCGCCGCGCCGGTAAAGAGCATGGCGGCGGCCAGCAGGGCGCACAGTCGGGGTAGTTTCATCTCAACGCTCCTTATTTCAGGCGGTGTGCGGACTGAGCAGGCGGCCCAGCGCGGCCAGCGCCATATCCAGGATCAAGGCGAAGAGGGCGGTAGCCGACGCGCCAAGGATAAGGGTCGGGAAATCGTTCAGGTAAATTCCCGGGAAGATAAGCTCGCCGTAGCTGCTGGCGCCGATAAGAAAGGCGAGCGGGGCGGTGCCGACGTTAATGGCGGTCGCGATGCGCACGCCTGAAAGGATAACCGGCCAGGCGTTCGGCAACTCGACCTGCAACAGGCGCTGGCGTTTGGTCATGCCAATGCCGTTGGCCGCTTCAATCAGCGAGCCCGGCACGGCGCAAAGCCCCGCGTACGTGTTGCGCACGACAGGCAGCAGCGAGGCGAGGAACAGCGCCACAACGGCCGGTTTGTCGCCAATACCGATAATCACCATCGCCAGCGCCAGCACGGCAAGCGGCGGCAGGGTATTGCCGACGTTAAAAATCTGCATGACATATTCCGCCCAACGACGCGCGGCGGGCCGGCTTAGCGCTATCCCGCTTGGAATGCCGACCAGCAATGCCAGCGCCATGGAGCTAAAAACAAGCCACAGATGCTGTTTACCCAGATAAAGCAAATCTTCCTGACGGGTTTTGATAACGTCCATGCCAATGCCCCAGACCAGCAATCCGACAGCGATAAGCAATCCCGCGACCGCGAGAAAAGTACGTTTAGCAAGTGAAGCCGTTTGCATGGCGCGCTCCCTGTATGCACGTTTTCGGGCAACAAAAGTATTTCCTGTTGTTATCCCGTGTTTCATTACGGTGTAAAGTGCTATAGCAATGCAATGGGAAGGATTCCAGTCGGAGCGGGAACGCTCCAGGCGCATATTCTCCGTAGTAATAAGCGTTATACCTTATGCCGTCTCGCTTATTTCCTTATGAGTAGAATTATCTTAAAAAGCGACAAGCCAAAGTGACACCGTAACAATGCGTGAAAAGTAATTTATATTAGCAACAATAAAGTTGCTGAATAAATAAACGAACAGCTTGAGAAAGCGCGTCGCATAAGCAGCAGAAAAGGTTTCATTTTTCTGTGGCCAGTAAGGTGTGATAGTTTCACGTCTCTTACATTTTCAAGCCGGGACGCGGGCGATGGGATTACTGATAAAAGCGCTGATTGGCGCGCTGGTGGTGGTGCTGATTGGGATCCTTGCGAAGACGAAAAATTATTATATCGCCGGGCTGATCCCGCTTTTTCCGACCTTCGCGCTTATTGCTCATTATATCGTCGTCACAGAGCGCGGCGTCGAAGCGCTGCGCGCCACTGTGATTTTCGGCATGTGGTCGATTATTCCCTATTTTGTCTATCTGGCTTCGCTGTGGGTTTTTAGCGCCATGATGCGGGCGCCGCTGGCGCTGGCTGGCGCCGTCACGCTCTGGTGCCTGAGCGCATGGCTGTTGATTGCGCTCTGGACGCGCTTTCACTGAGATAAGGTTGCCCAGGAGCCATACGCTCAGCGGTAGAGCGGTTTTACCGCTACGGGCGTGACCAGCCCTTCGCCCCAGCCCACCAGCGTCTGGCGCGTTAATTCGCCAAGCGCCGTGTAAAAAGAGTGACCAGCGTTTTCGCAAAACACCTCCAGAAAGCGGCCCGCCCAGGGCAACAGGTGCCATGCCAGCAGCTGCTCAAGCGCCTGCGCTCTGCCGTTTTCCGCAAGCCACGCCGCCATCAGCAACAGCAGCCCGATATGATCTTCGGGCTCGCTGCTTGCCGCCCCGGCGTCTATTTCGTTCTCCCGCATCCACTGGCGCAGCGCGAGGGTGGAGTCGCCAAACAGCACGCTTTCACGGTCAAGCCAGACCGAGCCCCAGGGCGGCGCGGGCAGCGCCCACGGCCCAATAAACAGCCGTTGCCAGGCCTGCTCAAGCGTCTCTTCACTTTCCGGCGCGCGAAACCCGCAGGTTATTGCTTGCGGCACTTTCTGGGGCCATTGCGCGCGCCAGTCCTCCTGGCGCAATGACTGCACCAGCGGCGCGGCTTCAGCCGAAGCGGGTGAATAATAAAAGAGCGCGCCGAGCACGCGGGCGCAAAGGGCGATGTCGTTCAGCGTTGTCTTCACTGCTTTTTACCTTGTTAAGCGGCGCGGGCTACCCCGCGCCAGAATTATCCTGCGATCGCCACGCCTGTGGTCATATGCAGCCCGTAAAACAAAATGCGGCCTACTATCTCTGCGGTTAACACCAGCACGAAGCCTGCGATAAGGGAAAGGGTGCGCGGCTCAGTACGCCGGATAAGCGGGCAGAGCCAGCAGCCCAGACCCAGCGCAAGCATGGCAAGGCGTGCGGTTTGCCATAAGGCGTAATTCGGCACCAGCATCGCCGCCTGCTGCACCGAGCTGTGTATGGCGGCAAGCGTCTGGCCCTGCATCACGATGACCGCCACGCTGAGCAGCAATGCCGCCGCGCTTATCTTTGCGAAACCCACCGGGCTGACGCGCACCCGCGCCAGGCGCAACACCAGCGAGCCGAGCAGCGGCCCACCCAGCAGGACGGTGAGGAAGAAACCGGCCGTGGTGTAGCCGTTGCGCCAGGTCGGCACCGTTTCAATCTGGTAGACGCGGCTCATCATCCAGACAAACGCCAGCCCCAGCGCCATGCTGATAACCAGCCACGCCTTGCCGAACGCCGCAGGCAGTTTGTCCAGAAACGCCGCCAGCCACCACAACCCACCCACGGCGAAAAAGAGCGCGCCGCCGGCGATTTCGTTGCTCAGCGCAGACGCTCCGACGCGGTTAAGGGAGTTGAACATCCGCAGCGGCGAGCCCAGATGCATCACCGAGGCGAGAAAGCCCACGCCCATCAACAGCCACAGCAGAAACATCGCCCGCGCCAGCCGGGTTCTCGCCGGGCGCTCGCGCGCCACCGTCAGCCAGCCGAGGCCGCTCACGATAAGCCCGCCCGCCACGCACTGGCCGAGCACCGTAAACAGCACCAGCGGCCATTCATGCCATCCGTTGCCCATCTCACACCTCCTTCGGGTTGGCCAGGTAGCCGGTGGCGTCGCCACAGGGTCGGCTGCCGGCGTTGGGTTTAATTACAATGTTCGGCTGCGTGAATCGCGCGGCGGGCAGCGGCGCGACGGCTGCGAGCGCGCCGTGCTTCTGGCGCAGCGCGTCGATGGGGCCGAAATCAAGCGCGCGCAGCGGGCAGGATTCAACGCAGACGGGCTTTTGCCCCTGCGCCACCCGCTCATGACAGCCGTCGCACTTGGTCATGTGGCCCTTCTGCGCGTTGTACTGCGGCGCGCCATAAGGGCAGGCCATGTGGCAGTAACGGCAGCCGATGCAGATATCCTCGTCCACTACCACGAAGCCGTCGTCGCGCTTGTGCATTGCGCCGCTCGGGCAGACTTTCGTGCAGGCCGGGTCGGTGCAGTGGTTGCAGGCAATTGAGAGGTAGTAGGCGAACACATCCTGGCGCCAGACGCCGTTATCCTCCTGCCAGCTGCCGCCCGCGTACTCATAGATGCGGCGAAAGCTCACTTCCGGGGTGAGGTCCTTGTAATCCTTGCACGCCAGCTCGCAGGTTTTGCAGCCTGTGCAGCGGGCGGAATCGATAAAAAAGCCATACTGGGTGGTCATCGGTTACTCCTTAAACCTTCTCGATTTCGACCAGATTGCTGTGCGAAGGGTTGCCCTTGGCGAGCGGTGAGGGACGCTGGGTGGTGAGAACGTTAATGCATCCCGCATGGTCAATGCCTTGCGCGTCCGGGTCGTACCATGCGCCTTCGCCCAACGCCACGACCCCCGGGATAATGCGCGGCGTGACCTTCACCTCAATACGCACTTCGCCGCGATCGTTGAAAATACGCACCGTATCGCCGCTGACAATGCCGCGAGGTGTTGCATCGATTGGGTTCATCCACATCTCCTGGCGACAGGCCGCCTTCAGCACGTCGACGTTGCCATAGGTAGAGTGGGTTCGCGCTTTGTAATGAAAGCCGGTCAACTGCAGCGGGTACTTCTCGCGCAGCGGGTCGTCGTAGTGCTCGAAGCCGGGGCTATAAACAGGCAGAGGATGAATAACGTCGCCTTTTTCGAGCGTCCAGCTGTCGGCAATCTGTGCAAGCTGGCTGGAGTAAATTTCAATTTTGCCGGAGGGCGTGGACAGCGGGTTGGCCTGCGGATCGTCGCGAAACGCTTTGTAGGCGACAAAATGGCCGTCTGGATCGCGTTTTTTGAAAATGCCCTGCTGACGGAACGTATCGAAGTCCGGCAGTTCCGGCAGCGCCTTGCGGGATTGTTCGTAAAGGTGACGAAGCCATTCTTCCTGCGTGCGTCCTTCGGTGAACTGCTGCTCAACGCCCATGCGTTTAGCAATCTCAGAGGTCATCTCATAAATCGTTTTGCACTCGAAGCGCGGGCTGATGGCTTGATCGGCAAAAATGACGTAATCCATGTTGCCGCAGGAGGCATCCAGGGCAAAATCCATCTGCTCAGAGGCGGTGCAGTCGGGCAGTAGCAAGTCGGCATATTTCGCCGACGAGGTCATGTGATTGTCGATAACCACAATCAGTTCGCACAGATTGTCGTCCTGCAAAATCTCATGGGTGCGATTGATTTGCGAATGCTGGTTAATCAGGCAATTGCTGGCGTAGTTCCAAATCATTTTAATCGGCACATCCAGCTTCGCTTTACCGCGAACGCCATCGCGCAGGGCGGTCATTTCCGGTCCCCGTACAATGGCGTCTGTCCACATGAACATCGAAATGCTGGCTTGCACCGGGTTTTCCAGCGTCGGCATCCGTTCAAACGGCATGGCGTAAGCGCCTTCCCGCGCGCCGCTGTTGCCGCCGTGAATGCCGACGTTGCCGGTGAGAAGAGGCAACATGGCGATAGCGCGCGAGACCAGTTCGCCATTTGAGTGGCGCTGAGGGCCCCAGCCCTGAGAGATAAAAGCGGGTTTCGCGGAGGCTATTTCCCGTGCAAGCTTCACGATCCGCGCGGCCGGTATGCCGGTAATTGCGGCGGCCCACTGCGGCGTTTTCGCGATACCGTCGTCGCCCTGGCCGAGAATATAGGCTTTGTAATGGCCATTGGCGGGCGCGCCCGCAGGCAGCGTTTTTCCGTCGTAGCCAACGCAGTACGTATCAAGAAATGCCTGGTCGACGAGATTCTCGGTAATCATCACCCAGGCGAGCCCTGAAACCAGCGCGGCGTCGGTGCCCGGGCGAATGGGGATCCACTCATCTTCACGCCCGGCGCCGGTGTCGGTGTACCGTGGGTCGATGATTATCATGCGGGCGTTGGATTTCTCACGCGCCTGTTCAAGGTAATAAGTCACGCCGCCGCCGCTCATGCGCGTTTCGCCGGGGTTGTTGCCGAACAGAACCACTAACTGGCTGTTTTCAATATCAGAGGGGCTGTTGCCTTCCGCCCAGCCGCCGTAGGTGTAATTCAACCCGGCGGCAATCTGCGCGGTAGAGTAGTCGCCATAATGATTCAGATAGCCGCCGCAGCAGTTCATCAGGCGCGCTATCAGCGTCTTACCGGGCGGCCAGGAGCGGGTCATTGTGCCGCCGAGCGTCCCGGTACCGTAGTTCAGGTAAATGGCCTCGTTGCCATAAGTCTTTATAATACGCTGCATTTCTCTGGCGAGCGTATCGAAAGCCTCCTCCCAGCTGATGCGGACAAACTTGCCTTCACCGCGTTTACCCACCCGTTTCATCGGGTATTTCAGACGATCGGGGTTATAAACCCGGCGGCGCATCGAACGACCGCGCAGACAGGCGCGCACCTGATGTAAGCCGTCATAGTTGTCGTCGCCGGTGTTGTCCGTTTCAACGTAGCGTATTTCGCCATCAACAACATGCATGCGCAGCGGGCAGCGGCTGCCGCAGTTGACTGTGCAAGCGCTCCAGATAATACGCTCGGGCGACGAAGGCGGCAGGCTGGTCTGCGCCGCAAGGCTTTTGGGGATAAAGGGAAGTGGAAATCCGCCAGCGGCAAGGGCAAGGCCGCCGAGGGCAGTGGTTTTTACAAGGGTACGGCGGCTTATCCCGCCGGGGTGTTGAACGTTCGACATGCTCACTCCTTAGTGCTTCCTGCAAAAGGAAGGTGTGAAGGCGTTTTTAGCGTTATTAACGACGTCATCATCTGTGACGCGCGGCGGGAGTATTAACCATTATGAGGTAGGGGGTATTAACGATGGTCAAAGAAGGGGAATAAAAAACAAAAAGGGCGCTTATGCGCCCGGAAAGTTATTGCGGTTCGCTGGGGGCGCCTTCCTGGGCTGGCGCGGCGTTTGTTGTGTTGCCGCTGCTGGTGCGCGTGTAGAGGATCTTTTGTGTATCATTAGCGCAGTGGCCCACGACCTGCGCATCGGGCTTATCGGCCTGATCGTTAGGCACAATGGAAAGGGTGAAACCCGACTCCGGCACGCCGTTATTGATGATTCGCTGTTGGATTTCATCTCTGACCCGTTCGCAAGAATTTTGCTGCGCCAGCGCAGGCGCGGCGGCGATAAGCAGAATAGTGCTGGCCAGAACGTGACGTTTCATATTGCGCTCCTTCTGTGCAAAGCGGTTAAACTAAGCATAGCAGACAGAACGTAAATCCTTGTATTAACGTGTATGTAACCCCCTGACAGGACGAATGGATATTAGCGTGAAACGAGCCCTGATGACGCTTTCAGCCCTCTGGCTGCTGGCAGGCTGCGACGGTGCTTCCACCCCGCAGGCCTTTACGCCGGAAATGGCGAGCTTTTCGAATGAATTTGACTTTGATCCCCTGCGCGGCCCGGTTAAAGATTTCAGCCAGACGCTCATGAATGAAAAAGGCGAGGTGGCGAAGCGGGTAACCGGCACGCTCTCGCAGGAGGGGTGCTTCGACACGCTCGAGTTTCATAACCTTGAAGATAACTCCGGCGCGGCGCTGGTGCTGAACGCGAACTACTACCTCGACGCCGCCTCGCAGGAGAAGCGGGTAAAACTGCAGGGTAAATGCCAGCTGGCGGAATTGCCCGCGGCGGGCGTCGTTTACGACACTAACGACAGCGGCTTTGTGGTGAAGGCGCGCGGTAAAGGCACAACCATCGATTACCGTTACGATGCGGAAGGCTACCCACTCGGCAAAACGACCGTGGCGGATAAACTCAGGCTGACGGTGGCTTCGACCGTTGCCGATAACCGTAAAAAGCTCGATTACACCGCTGTCAGCACGCTTAACGATAAGACCATGGGGCGCGTAAAGCAGACTTGCGATTATGACAACCATTTCAATCCGGTGAGCTGCGAGCTGGAGATTACTGACGAGAGCGCCACCCCGCCGGTGCACCATAAGTACACCATCGAAAACACCATTGATTATTATTGAGAACGGCGTCTCGCGGGCGGGTGACGCTCTACTTGCCCGCGCCTCGAAACCCGCGTAGGGCGATAAAGCGAAACGCCACCCACCGCAACGCGGCAGGCTTTATTGCGCGGTGGGCTTCAGCAGGCTGCTGCCGGGCGTTTTATGCTTCGCCAGATAGTGGTGCTGGAAAATGCACATGCGAATAGTGGTGCGGTATTCGCCGTTGATAAAAAATTCATCGATAAGTTCGCCCTCCACCTGAAAACCCAGCTTGCGATAGATATGAATCGCTTTCTCGTTCTCTTTATCGACAATCAGGTACAGCTTATAGAGATTGAGCACCGTAAAGCCGTAATCCATGGCAAGCTTCGCGGCGCGCGAAGCAAGCCCGCGGCCCTGGTGGTCGGGAGAGATAATTATCTGAAACTCCGCACGGCGGTGAACGTGGTTGATTTCAACCAGCTCCACCAGACCCGCTTTCTCGCCGTTGCACTCCACCACAAACCGCCGTTCGCTCTGGTCGTGGATATGTTTATCGTAGAGATCGGAGAGTTCGACAAAGGCCTCGTACGGCTCTTCAAACCAGTAGCGCATCACGCTCGCATTGTTATCAAGCTGATGGACGAAGCGAAGATCTTCGCGCTCAAGCGGGCGCAGTTTCACAGTCAGTTCAGACATGACAAATCCTTTTTAGCGAAGAGAAAGGCTTCCGGGCGGAAGCCTTTGGCGTTGGCGTCAGGGCGCGAGCGGGCGACCGGTACGGCGGTCAAGACAACGCAGGGTGTTAGGCTCCCAGTAGGCGTTGAGGTTGGCGCTCTGCTCGCACTTGTCGCGACTATCAAACGCGACATCGGCTTTATCCCACTCTTTTTCGGCGCGGGTATTCACTTTGTGGCGTAAAGAACGGGTGTCATTCCATTGCTCTTTGTCCATCGCGGCGTTCTGACGGCTCTGCGCGCTGTCACCAGATTCGATAATCAGCTTGCTGGTTTCCGCCTGCGCCGGTAACGCCAGGCTGAACGCGCCGGCCACCAGCGCCATCAGCAGGGAGTGGCGAAGGAGAGTTTTCATTGCGGTTTCCTTTTATATGAAGCAACACTTGCCGGTTAACCGGCAGGCTTTACTATATCACCGCCTTTTTAGCGCGCACAGCGCCCGGCGACAGTGATAATTATCCACGATGGACCTCAATATGATCAAAACAACGCTGCTTTTTTTCGTCACCGCGCTGGCGGAAATCGTCGGCTGCTTTTTGCCCTGGCTGTGGCTGAAAAAGGGCGCGTCGTCGTGGCTTTTGCTGCCTGCCGCGCTCTCTCTTGCGCTGTTTGTCTGGCTGCTTACGCTCCATCCGGCGGCGAGTGGACGAGTCTATGCGGCCTACGGCGGCGTTTATGTCATGACCGCGCTGTTATGGCTGCGCGTCGTGGACGGCGTCAGGCTCAGCGTTTACGACTGGCTGGGTGCAGGCGTGGCGCTTTGCGGCATGCTGATTATCGTCGCAGGCTGGGGGCGAGCCTGAAAATAAGGCGCAGCGGGGAGTGCCTCTGCGCGTCGTCCGCCTTGTTGCTTTGTGAGCCGGGACGCATTCTTTTTGTAATATAACTTGTATGGTAGTTAGGTCAGTTGGTCATTGCGTATTCAGAAGAGGCCTGAATGCGCCATTCAGAAGGAGGTATTCATGAAAATCAGCAAGGCTGAAGTCTTTGTCACTTGCCCGGGCCGCAACTTCGTCACATTGAAAATCACGACCGAAGATGGCCTGACTGGGCTTGGCGACGCGACGCTTAACGGGCGCGAGCTGTCTGTCGCAAGCTACCTGCGCGATCATCTCTGTCCGCAGCTGGTGGGGCGCGATGCGCAGCGCATTGAGGATATCTGGCAGTTTTTTTATAAGGGCGCTTACTGGCGTCGCGGGCCCGTGACGATGTCGGCTATTTCCGCCATTGATATGGCGCTGTGGGACATCAAAGCCAAAGCCGCCAATATGCCGCTTTATCAATTGCTCGGCGGCGCTTCGCGTGAGGGCGTAATGGTTTACTGCCACACCACCGGCCACAGCATTGATGAAGTGCTGGATGACTACGCGCGCCACAAAGAGATGGGATTCAAAGCGATTCGCGTGCAGTGCGGCGTGCCGGGAATGAAAACCACCTACGGCATGGCGAAAGGCAAGGGGCTGGCGTACGAGCCCGCCACGAAAGGCGAGTGGCCGGAAGAGCAGCTCTGGTCCAGCGAAAAATACCTCGACTTTACGCCGAAGCTCTTCGCCGCGGTGCGCGACAAATTCGGCTTCCATGAGCACCTGCTTCACGATATGCACCACCGCCTGACGCCGATTGAAGCCGCGCGTTTTGGCAAAAGCATTGAAGATTACCGCCTGTTCTGGATGGAAGACCCGACGCCTGCGGAAAACCAGGCCTGCTTCCGCCTGATTCGCCAGCATACGGTCACGCCGATTGCGGTAGGTGAAGTTTTCAATAGCATCTGGGACTGCAAGCAACTGATTGAAGAGCAGCTTATCGACTACATTCGCACCACCATTACCCACGCAGGGGGGATTACCGGCATGCGACGCATCGCCGATTTTGCCTCGCTTTACCAGGTGCGCACCGGCTCGCACGGCCCATCCGATCTGTCGCCGATTTGCCATGCCGCTGCGCTCCATTTCGATCTCTGGGTGCCGAATTTTGGCGTACAGGAGTACATGGGTTATTCCGAGCAAATGCTGGAAGTCTTCCCGCACAGCTGGCGCTTCGACAACGGCTATATGCATCCGGGCGAGAAGCCGGGCCTGGGGATCGAATTCGACGAAAAGCGGGCGGCAAAATACCCCTACGATCCGGCTTATCTGCCAGTCGCCCGCCTTGAAGACGGCACGCTGTGGAACTGGTAAATCAATCAACCCTACGCCGGAATTAATTTTTAATCTGACACAGGTAGAACATTATGGTTAGCACAACAGATATTAAGAATAATGTTGATAATACCCCAATAATAAAACGGGTTGCTTCTGCCTCTGCCATAGGCACCGCTGCGGAATATTACGATTTTTTTGCTTATGGCACCGCAGCGGTGCTCTTTTTTGGCCACCTTTTTTTCCCGAGCAGCGATCCGCTTATTAGTACGCTTGCCGCCTTTGCCACTTATGCCGTCGGTTTTTTAGCCCGTCCTTTAGGCGGTATTGTCTTCGGCCATATTGGCGATAAAGTCGGGCGTAAAAAAGCGCTGGTTATTACTATCCTTATCGTCGGGCTGGGCACATTTTGTATTGGCCTGCTGCCGACCTATGAAAAGATCGGTATATGGGCGCCTGTGTTATTGATTTTAATAAGGGTATTACAAGGTTTTGGCGTGGGCGGCGAGCAGGCGGGCGCGGTACTGATGACTGCCGAATATTCCATGCCGGCGCGGCGCGGCTTTTTTTCAAGCTGGGTACAGATTGGCGCGCCGGCAGGCTTCCTTTTACCTATGGCGTTGTTCGCCTTGTTGAACAGTTTTCTCTCGCCGGACGCTATGATGGATTACGGCTGGCGTATTCCGTTTTTACTCAGCGCTTTGCTGGTCATTGTCGGGTTGTTTATTCGGTTGCGCATTGATGAATCCCCCGTGTTTGCCCAAATAAGAGAAACCAAAGCCGCGGAATCACGACCGGTTATTGAGGTTATCCGTAATTATCCCGGTATTGTCACAAAAGGCGTCTGCGCAAAATTAATCGAAGCCTGCACGTTCGCTATGTTTACCGTAATCGTACTGGCTTACGGTAAAGCAAATAATCTGAACGCCACTATTCTCATGGACAGCATGATTGTTGCAGTCCTGCTGGAAATTTTTGCTATTCCGGCAATGGGCGCGTTAAGCGATAAAATAGGGCGTAAACCTGTCTATATTGCTGGCGCGTTACTCCAGGTCATAGCCATTATTCCTTTCTTTATGGCTATCAATCAGGATGTTTACTGGCTGACGCAAATGGCGATGATTGTCGTTATTACGCTTGGCCATAGCATGTGTTATGCGCCGCAAGCGTCTTACTTTCCGGAACTCTTTCCTACGCATATTCGCTGTAGCGGTATTGCGCTTATCTGGCAAATTGGCTCGCTGGTGGGGAGTGGGGTGCTTGGCCTGGTGGCGGTTAAAATTCTGCAAATGACCGGTGGGCATTACTACGGCATGGCGGCATATGTCATTGTGCTGGGCATTGTCTCCATCATTGGTTTGCTTACCATGCCGGAAACCGCCCCGAAGCGGCGTAAGGGTGAATACCAGCGCTGGGAACACTAGTTACCAGGAGACGGCGTTTCATAAATCACCGGGATGCGCCCGCATCCCGGCAGCCAGCCAGAACCCGCGCGTTCATTGGATAAGCTCATCCCGTAAAAGCTGTCACACAACTTTTTATGATGTTGTACCAATCGAGCAAAGGTTAATACAAATCAAAGTCTACAACCATACAAGATGTAATCTGACCTGGTCTTTTCATTCACCCTGGATTATAAAATGGAAAAGAGTCTCTTAACGGCAAAGGCTATTCTGCCTGCCTATAACCGCAACCGTTTGACAACCCGCATTGTGCACCTCGGCTTTGGCGCATTTCATCGCGCCCATCAGGGTGTTTACACCGATATTCTCGCGGCGGAGCACAACAGCGACTGGGGCTATTGCGAGGTCAATTTAATCGGCGGCGAACAGCAGATTGCGGATCTCAATCATCAACAGTGTCTGTATACCGTGGCGGAGATGTCGGCCGACGCCTGGCGCGCCCGCGTCGTCGGCGTGGTAAAAACAGCGCTGCATGCGCAGGTCGACGGGTTTGCGCGCGTCATGGACGCGCTGTGCGAACCGCAGGTCGCTATCATCTCACTGACCATTACCGAAAAGGGTTATTGCCACGCGCCGGCAACGGGGCAACTGATGCTGGATAATCCGCTGATTGCCGCCGATCTTAAAAATCCGCAGCAGCCGAAATCTGCGCCGGGCGTCATCGTCGCCGCGCTGGCGGCGCGCAGGAAGATGGGCCTTGCGCCTTTTAGCGTTATGTCATGTGACAACATGCCGGAAAACGGTCATGTCACCCGCAACGTGGTGCTGGCTTATGCCCGCGCGCTGGATGCGGATCTAGCAGAATGGATTGCGCAGAACGTCACGTTCCCCTCCACGATGGTGGACCGCATTGTTCCCGCCGTCACAACCGAAACGCTGGATAAAATCGAACAGCTCACCGGCGTGCGCGACCCGGCGGGCGTTGCCTGCGAGCCGTTCCGCCAGTGGGTGATTGAAGATAACTTTGTGGCGGGCCGTCCGGCGTGGGAAAAAGCCGGCGCGGAGCTGGTTAGTGATGTCGTGCCGTTTGAAGAGATGAAGCTGCGCATGCTCAACGGCAGCCACTCATTCCTGGCTTACCTCGGCTACCTGGCGGGTTATCAGCACATTAATACGTGCATGGAAGATGAGAATTTCCGCCGCGCCGCGCACGCGCTAATGCTGAAAGAGCAGGCGCCGACATTAAACGTGCAGGACGTGGATCTGGCACACTACGCCCGTCTGCTGATTGAACGTTACAGCAACCCGGCGCTGCGCCACCGCACCTGGCAAATCGCCATGGACGGCAGCCAGAAGCTGCCACAGCGCTGGCTCGATTCCATTCGTTGGCACCGGGCGAACGGCAGCCGCCACGATCTGCTGACGCTCGGCGTGGCGGGCTGGATGCGCTACGTCGGCGGCGTGGATGAGCAGGGAGACGCGATCGACGTCTGCGATCCGCTGCTTGACGCCATTCAGCAGGCGGTACGCAACAGCGAGGAGGGCGACGCGCGCGTTAAGGCGCTGCTGGGGTTGAAGGCTATTTTCGGCGACGATCTGGCGACGCAGCCGGAGTTTGTCGCGCAGGTCAGCGAAGCATATAAGTTACTGCTGGAGAAAGGGGCGAAAACCACGGTGGCGCAGTACGCGAAAGCGCTTTCCTGAGGCCGTTGGCAATGCCGTCTTTGGGCGGCATTGTATGCTGCACCGCGCTGCTTCATCTCTTTCAGCGTCTAAAACAGCGTAAGGCCAACACCCGAAAATGGCGGATAAAAAAGAGCGGGGAGCGTGAGAAAAAATGCCGCCGCAGCGGCATTCACCACGATTAATGCAAACCGAGACGAATCAGCTCAACCGGTTCAAATTTACCTTCGCAACCTTCCACTTCCACCGTTTTGGCGCGGCGAACCTGCTCGGCGCTCAGGCCTTCGCTGTGAATGGCGGTAATCACGCCGGTCTGCCCGGTGCCGCTTACCATGACGCGGCTGCCGGTAGTGATTGCATTGCGGTTACGATCGTATGTCATCATTGTGGTTTCTCCTCTGAACGATTGTCGGCAATTCAGACGAGCCCCATTTTAAAAAGCGAGCGGTGAAAAACGTTAATCTCGATCAAAACCGACGCATTTGTGTGATGAATATCACAGGCGTTACTCTTCGCTGAACCAGTCGCGGTTTTCCTGACGGATTAGCTGCACCGACTCGCTTATCTCCTGCAAATGTACGCGCATGGCGTCATCTGCGGCCTGCGGGTCGCGTTTTTCCAGAGCGTGAAAAATATCGGCGTGCTGGCGCAACAGCATTTCCGGCGGGGAAACATGGTCAAGGCTCATGTAGCGCACCCGGTCGATCGCCGCTTTGATGTTTTCCACCGTATCCCAGGCGAGCTGACAGTCCGCCATCTGGGCGAGCTTATGGTGAAACTCGTCGTCAAGCAGGAAGAAATCGTTAAGCTGTTTGCGGTCAATGGCGGTGCGTTGCTGGTTGAGATTTTGCTCCAGCTGGTAGAGGTCAGCATCGGTAATCATGGTGGCGGCGCGCTGCACGACCGCGCGCTCAATCGCCTGGCGGACAAAACAGCCGTTGCGCACCTGGGAGAGCGAGATTTTATTCACAAAACTGCCGCGTTGCGGGCGAATTTGAATCAGGCCGTTTTCCGCAAGCTTAATGAACGCTTCACGCACCGGCTGGCGCGAAACATCAAAGCGCACCGAAACCTCTTTTTCCGAAAGCGGCGTACCAGGGGGAATAAGGCAGTGGACGATATCGCGACGCAGAATGCGATAGATCTGTTGGTTCACCGGTTGGGTGGGGTTAAGCGGGGTTTCAGCGGCCATCGATTTCTACTTTTTCAGCGAGTAACCGATTCAATTTACCATTTTTTTATTACCTCGCCCATACCCGGCCCGGGCGGCCGGGGAGGGAAAGCGATTTATGCTTTGCGGTGAACGCTAAGCCCGGCGTAAGTCTGGCTGACCGGCATCATCTCCAGCGTGTTGATGTTAACGTGCGCAGGCAGGGTGGCGACCCACCAGACCGCCTCGGTTACATCTTCCGGCGTCAGGGCGTTGGTATTTTCATAGGTTTTGCCCGCTTTATCATCGTCGCCTTTAAAGCGTACGTTAGAGAACTCGGTGCCGCCCACGAGACCCGGCTCGATATCGGTCACGCGAACCGCCGTGCCATGCAGGTCGGTGCGCAGGTTAAGGCTGAACTGGCGAACAAACGCTTTGGTCGCGCCATAGACATTCCCGCCTGCATAAGGCCAGCTGCCCGCCGTTGAGCCCAGGTTGATAATGTGACCGCGGTTGCGCTCTACCATGCCCGGCAGCACCGCGCGGGTCATATAGACCAGCCCCTTGTTGTTGGTATCGATCATGGTTTCCCAGTCTTCCACGCTCGCTTTATGAGCGGGTTCCAGACCCAGCGCCAGGCCCGCGTTGTTAACCAGCACGTCGATTTCGCGCCACTCCAGCGGCAGGCTGCTCAGCATCTCTTCGATGGCGGCGCGGTTGCGCACGTCGAGCTGCGCGGTAAAGAGGTTATCGCCAAGCTCATCTTTGAGCTCCTTTAACCGCTCCTGGCGGCGCCCCGTGGCGATGACTTTATGACCATTTTGAATAAAACGACGGGTAATGCACTCACCAAAACCTGCCGTCGCACCGGTAACCAGAATAATCATCTCTCTGTTCCTCAACGCTTTTTGTGTCGTATTACCTTAGCACGCCCATTCCGCTGTCGGTCAAGGAAGTTTAAGTTTCCCCACGTCTTGCCTTGCGATGGTGCAAATGCGCGCTTAACGCGCAGAGCAATGGTGCAGCGTCAGCGCGCCATGTTAAATCGAAATCGATTGCTTATTTTAGCAACCGTTTGCCACCCTTTAATTGCTGGGGTTTGTTGCGCAACGAGACTTAAAATCACGCATCTTGCTGTTATATAAGGAGATTAATAAAAAACAAAACTGGCATCGACTTTGCAAAAGCTTTCTTATCAAGTCACCTGCGACGTACACATAAAACGCATACGATGAGGAATTGCTATGGCGATGCCCTGGACCACGGCCATTCGCGGCCACTTTTTCGATATTACCGCCGTAGCGGAGGGGGCGGAGGCGATTGCGCAACGCGCCCGCAATATAGAGGATGGCCTGCTGCTGCTCGACGAAGGGCGCATCGTCAGCCTGTTGCCCTGGGAAGAGGGGCGCGCGCAACTGCGCCATGAGCAGGATTATCTCGACTATCGCGGCAAGCTGATTGTCCCGGGGTTTGTCGACAGCCATATCCACTACCCGCAGACCGAAATGATTGGCGCCTACGGCGAGCAACTGCTGACATGGCTTGAGAATTACACGTTTCCGGTCGAAGGGCAGTATCACAGCCCGGATCACGCGGCGCGGATGTCCGCTTTTTTCCTGAATCAACTGCTGGCGAACGGCACGACGACCGCGCTGGTCTTTGGCACCGTGCATCCGCAATCGGTGGATGCGCTGTTCAGCGCCGCGCAGAGGCTTGAGATGCGCCTTATCGCCGGCAAAGTGATGATGGACCGCAACGCGCCGGACTATCTCACGGAAAGCGTGGAGCAGAGTTACCAGCAAACGCGTGAACTTATCGAGCGCTGGCACAATAACGGACGGCTTGGCTATGCGCTGACGCCGCGCTTTGCGCCCACGTCGTCGCCGCAGCTGCTGGCGGCGGTCCAGGCGTTGCGCGAAGCGTACCCCGACACCTGGCTGCATACTCATCTTAGCGAAAACCTGGACGAAGTCGCCTGGGTGCAGGCGCTGTGGCCGGAGCATGAAAGCTACCTTGGCGTCTACCATCATTACCAGCTCACCGGCAAACGCAGCGTCTTCGCCCACGCCATTCATTTAGCGGAGCAGGAGTGGGAGTGCCTGCGCAACACGGACTCTTCGGTGGCGTTCTGTCCCACCTCCAATCTCTTTTTAGGCAGCGGGCTGTTTCGCCTCCAGACCTGTCAGCAAAAGCGGGTGCGTATGGGCATCGGCACCGATGTCGGCGCAGGCACGACGTTCAGCATGCTGCAAACGCTTGGCGAAGCCTACAAAGTAGCGCAGCTGCAAAGCTACCGGCTCTGCGCCAGCGAAGCGTTTTATCATGCCACTCTCGGCGGGGCGCATGCGCTGGATCTGGATGACAAAATCGGCAATTTCCAGCCTGGCAAAGAAGCGGATTTCGTGGTGCTCGACCCGGCCGTCACGCCGCTGCAAACGCTGCGCTTTAACAACAGCCGCGACATTTACGAGAAGCTCTTCGTCCTGATGACGCTTGGCGACGACCGCAACATCTGGCGCACCTGGGTGAACGGCAAATGCGTCTGGCAGCGTGACGCGCTGGAGGTGGCGGCATGATCCGTTTTCTGCAAAACCAGACGCTCGTTACGCTGGAAGAGACTGACCCGAATACCACCGTGCTCAACTGGCTGCGGGAAACCGCCCGGCGCAGCGGCACCAAAGAGGGCTGCGCCTCAGGCGACTGCGGCGCGTGCACCGTGGCGCTCGGGCGCGTGGAAGCGGGACGGATGCGCTATGAAACCGCCAACAGCTGCCTGCTGCTGGTAAGCCAGCTCAACGGCAAACAGCTGCTGACGGTGGAAGACCTGGCGCACAACGGCGCGCTGCATCCGGTTCAGCAGCATTTTGCCGATAATCACGCCTCGCAGTGCGGCTTCTGCACGCCGGGCTTTGTGATGTCCGCCTTTGCGCTGCAAAAGTCAGGGGCGGGGAGCGACCGTCGCACCGTAGAGCAGCACCTCGGCGGCAACCTCTGCCGCTGCACCGGCTACCGGCCGATTATCGAAGCCGCGCAGCGCGCATGCGCGCTCAGCGAGCCCGATATCTTTACGCAGCAGGAGGCGCAGACCGTGGCGCGGCTACAAGCCTTAGCGTCTCACGCCACCGATGAACTGGCCTGGCGCAACCGCGTACTTGCGCCCAAAACGGTGGACGAGCTGGCATCGCTCTGTCAACGCCATCCGCAGGCCCGTCTGCTGGCAGGCGGCACCGACCTGGCGCTCGCCATTACGCAGCAGCACCAGACGCTGCCGCTCATGATTTCTCTGGGCGAGGTGGCGGAACTCAGGCGCATCGATGTTGACGATGAGCGGGTTGTTATCGGCGCTGCGGCAAGCCTCAACGCCTGCCGCGAACGGCTTGGCGATATCATTCCGGCTTTTAGTCAGCTGCTGGAACGTTTTGCTTCTCAGCCAGTGCGCAATCAGGGCACCGCAGGCGGCAACCTGGCGAACGCCTCACCCATCGGCGACATCGCGCCGCTGCTGCTGGCGCTCAACGCCACTCTGATATTGCGTTGCGGCGAGACGCAGCGTCGTTTGCCGCTGGATGATTTCTTCCTGGGTTACCGCAAAACCGCCTTGCAGGCTGGCGAGTTTATTGAAGCGATCATTATTCCTTTGGTGACAGTGTCACCTTTGTTTGCCGCCTGGAAAGTCTCTAAGCGGCATGAAGATGATATTTCCACCGTCTCTGCGGCGTTCAACATTCATATCGAAGAGGGCGTGATTACTGCCGCGCGGCTTGCCTTTGGCGGGATGGCCGCCGTGCCCGCCCGGGCGCTGAACGCCGAAACGGCGCTTATCGGCCAGCCCTTCACGCATGAATCTCTTGCCGCCGCCGGGCGTGCGCTGAGTCTTGATTACCAGCCGCTAACCGATTTTCGCGGCAGCGGCGCTTACCGCCTGGCCGTCGCCCAAAACCTGCTCAGACGCTTTTACCTGCAACAAACGCAACCCGCTGCGCTGGAGGTCTCTTATGTCTACTAACCCTGTGCGGCTTTCGGAACAGGCGCTTATCGAACAGTTCCGGCGCGAGCTGGCGGGCGGCGTCGGGCGCAGCCGCAAGCATGAAAGCGCGGATAAACAAGTGTGCGGCCAGGCGGAGTATATCGACGATAAGCTTGCGCCGCCGGGTCTGCTGCACCTGTGCCCGGTGCTGAGCCCGCATGCCCACGCCAAAATTTTGCATGTGGACACGGCGCCTTGTTACGCCGTTTCGGGCGTGGTGCGGGTGTTTAGCTGGCAGGATGTGCCGGGCGAGCTGGATATCGGCCCGCTGGCGCCCGGCGACCCGCTGTTCGCCAGAGAGAAAGTGGAGTACCACGGGCAGGTGGTGTTAATGGTGGCCGCGCAAACCCCGCAGGCGGCCAGAGCGGCGGCGCAGGCCGCGGTGATTGATTACGAGCCGCTTGAGGCGGTGCTGGATGTTGAAACCGCGCTGGCGCGGGAAAGCTATGTAGAGGCGCCGCATGTTCAGCAGCGCGGCGACGCTGACAGCGCGCTGGCCCGTGCGCCGCACCGCCTTCAGGGCGCGTTTCATATCGGCGGCCAGGAGCATTTTTATCTGGAAGGGCAAATTGCCATGGCGCTGCCCGGCGAAGACGGCGCCGTGCAGGTTTTCTCCTCCACGCAACACCCGACGGAGGTACAAAAGCTGGTGGCCTCGGTGCTGGGCCTTACCATGAATAAGATAACGGTCGATATGCGCCGTATGGGCGGCGGCTTCGGCGGCAAGGAGACCCAGGCGGCGGGTATCGCCTGTCACGCGGCGCTGGCGGCGGCGCTTACCGGCAGGCCGGCAAAGCTGCGGCTCGCCCGGCGTGACGACATGCGCATCACCGGCAAGCGCCACCCGTTTTTTGTTCGCTACGATGTCGGTTTTACTGACGAAGGGGTGCTGCACGGCGTGAAAATCGAGCTTGCCGCCAACTGTGGTTACTCGCTCGATCTCTCCGGCTCTATTTGCGACCGGGCCATGTTTCATGCCGATAACGCTTACTATCTGGGCGATGCGAAAGTGACGGGCTACCGTTGTAAAACCAACCTCGCCTCCAATACCGCCTATCGCGGCTTCGGCGGGCCGCAGGGCATGGTGGCGATTGAACAGATTATGGACAGCATCGCCCGTAAGCTGCGTCTTGACCCGTTAACGGTGCGCCAGCGCAACTATTACGGGGGCGAGGGCCGTGACGTGACCCACTACGGCCAGACGGTGCGGCAAAATTTACTGCAGACGATCACCGGGCAGCTTATGCAATCTGCCGATTACGTTACGCGCCGCGAGCGCATCGCCGCGTTTAACGCCCACAGCCCGGTGTTGAAGCGTGGGCTGGCGCTCACGCCAGTGAAATTCGGCATCTCGTTTACCTCCAGTTTTCTCAACCAGGCCGGGGCGCTGATCCTTATCTATACCGACGGCACCGTACAGCTTAACCACGGCGGCACTGAAATGGGGCAGGGGCTGAACACCAAAGTGGCGCAGGTCGTGGCGGATGTGCTGCAACTGCCGCTGGAAAACATTCAGGTGACCGCCGCCAGCACCGGCAAAGTGCCCAATACGTCGCCTACGGCGGCCTCTTCAGGCGCCGATCTCAACGGCAAGGCGGCGGAGATAGCCGCGTTGACGCTGAAAACCCGGCTGGTGGAGATGCTCTGCCGCCTGCATAGCTGCGAGCCGCAGGAGGTGCATTTCAGCAACGGCGTAGTGAGCGCGGCGGGGCGTTATTTCAGCTTTGCGGAGGTGGCGAACCTTGCCTGGCTCAACCAGGTGCCGCTCTCCGCCACCGGGTTTTACAAGGTGCCGGGCATTCATTACGACCGCCAGGCGGGGCGGGGCGAGCCATTCTATTACTTCTCCTGGGGCGCGGCCTGTTCGGAGGTGCTTATCGACACCCTGACCGGCGAGTACCGGCTGCTGCGCACCGACATCCTTCACGATGTGGGCAACTCGTTGAACCCGGCTATCGACATCGGCCAGATTGAGGGCGGATTTGTGCAGGGCGCGGGCTGGCTCACTACCGAGGAGCTGGTATGGGACGATACGGGCAGACTGGTGACGGACAGCCCGATGAGCTACAAAATCCCCGCCATCAGCGACGTGCCGCCTGTGTTGAATGTGCAACTGCTGGCGCGCCATGCTAACGCCCAGCAGACGGTTTACCGCTCGAAGGCGGTGGGCGAGCCGCCGTTTATGCTGGGGATTTCTGTCTGGTGCGCGATACAGGACGCGATAGCAAGCGTGAGTAGTTACAACATACATCCTCATCTGGATACCCCGGCGACCCCGGAGCGCGTCTTCTGGGCTGTGCAGGCGCAGCGGGAGGGGACAGATGCATTTTGACGACTGGCTGGAGGTGCTGGCCGACCTGCGAAAAAAACGCGAGCCGTGTGTTTTACTCACGCTGCTGGACGAGAAAGGCTCGGTGCCGCGCAGCGGCGGCACCAAAATGGTGGTTACCCGCGACGGCTGCTTTTTAACCATCGGCGGCGGCAATCTGGAGCACCAGTGCGTGCAGATTGCCCGCGAAATGTTGACGAACCGCGAAACGCGTCCGCGCTGCGAGCCGTTCCAGCTTGGCGCCCGGGCGGGGCAGTGTTGCGGCGGCATGACTACAGTGCTGTTCGAACCGCTGCTGCGCCCGCAACCCGAGGTTATCGTTTTTGGCGCAGGCCACGTCGGCCAGGCGCTGGTGAGCCTGCTCGCCACCTTGCCGCTTTGCATCACCTGGGTGGACGAGCGTGAAGGACAGTTCAGCCATATTCCCGCTGGCGTGGCGACGCGCCAGATGGAGGAGCCTGTTGATGCGGTAACGCAAAGCGCGGCGGGCAGTTATTACGTGGTGATGACCCATTCTCACCCGCGCGATCTGGAACTCACCGAGGCCATACTGAAACGCGGCGACGCGAAATATGTCGGGCTTATCGGCTCGCAGACGAAGCGCCAGCGTTTCGATTATCGCCTCGTCGGCAAAGGACTCAGCGAGGCGCAGCTTGCACAGCTGCGCTGCCCGGTGGGGCTCCCGGATATTAAGGGCAAGCTGCCGGCGGAGATAGCCGTCGCTATCGCCGGAGAAATCATTGCTGTTTATCAGGGGGATGCATAAGCTAGCGTAATCCTCACTGCATAAACGGGAGTGACCATGCTGGAGCAAAACCCTTTTTTTGAAACAAGCACGCTGCCTTATGAAGCGCCGCGTTTCGATGTGATAACCGATCAGCACTACCGCCCGGCGTTTGATGAGGCGGTGCGGCGCAAGCGCCAGGAGGTCGCCGCTATCGCCGCGAACCCGCATGCCCCGACATTTGAAAACACCTGCCTGGCGCTTGAGAAGAGCGGCGGCATGCTCGGGCGTGTCAGCAGCACCTTTTTCGCCATGACCTCGGCGCACACCAACGACTACCTGCAAAAGCTGGATGAGGAGTTTTCCGCCGAGCTGGCGGAGCTCGCCGATGACATTCACCTTAACGCCCACCTTTTTTCCCGCCTTGATGCGGTTTACCAGCAGCGGCAGGAGCTGGGTCTGGATGCGGAATCGCGTCGTCTGCTGGAGGTCGTCTGGCAGCAGTTTATGCTCGCGGGCGCCACGCTTGGCGAGGAGCAAAAAACACAGCTAAAGGCGCTTAATAAAGAAGCGGCGCAGCTCACCAGCCAGTTCAATAATCGCCTGCTTGCCGCCACCAAAGCGGGCGGACTGATAGTGGACGATGCGCAGGCGCTGACGGGCTTAAGCGAGGCGGAAATACTCGCGGCCCGGGAGGCGGCGAAAGAGAAAGGGCTGGAAGATAAATGGCTCATTCCCTTGCTAAATACGACCCAGCAGCCCGCGCTGCAGTCGCTGGCAAACCGCGCGACGCGCGAAGCGCTGTTTAAGGCGGGCTGGTCGCGCAGCGAAAAAAATGACGCTAACGACACCCGGGCGATCGTTTCCCGCCTTGCCGAACTGCGCGCCGCGCAGGCTCAACTGCTGGGCTTCGACGATTTCGCCAGCTGGAAAATCGCCGACCAGATGGCCAAAACGCCGGAAGCGGCGCTGCGCTTTATGCGCGGCATCGTGCCTGCCGCCACGGCCCGCGCCCGCCAGGAGCTGGCGGATATTCAGCAGGTGATTGATGAGCAGCAGGGCGGTTTTCAGGCGCAGGCCTGGGACTGGGCCTTTTATGCTGAGCAGGTGCGCCTTGCGAAATACGATCTCGATGAAGCGAAGATTAAGCCTTACTTCGAGCTGAACCGCGTGCTCACCGAAGGGGTGTTTCGCACGGCAAGCGATCTGTTCGGCATCACCTTCACCGAGCGTTTCGACATTCCGCCCTATCATCCGGACGTGCGGGTCTGGGAGATTTTCGATAAAAGCGGCGAGGGGCTGGCGCTCTTTTACGGCGATTTCTTTGCCCGCGACAGCAAAAGCGGCGGGGCGTGGATGGGCAACTTTGTCGAACAATCCACCCTGTTCGCTACCCGACCGGTGATCTACAACGTCTGTAATTACCAGAAACCGGCTGCGGGGCAGCCTGCGCTTATCTCCTGGGATGATGTTATTACGCTGTTCCATGAGTTTGGCCACACGCTGCACGGGCTGTTTGCCCGCCAGCGCTATGCCACGCTCTCGGGCACCAACACGCCGCGGGATTTTGTCGAGTTTCCGTCGCAAATCAACGAGCACTGGGCGAGTCATCCGCAGGTCTTTGCCCGCTATGCCCGTCATTACCAGACCGGCGAGCCGATGCCCGAGGCGCTGCGGGAAAAACTCTTGCGCGCCGCGCAGTTCAACAAGGGCTACGATATGACCGAGCTGCTGGCCGCCGCGCTGCTCGATATGAACTGGCACAGCATTGCGCCGCAAACAAAGGTGGGCGATGTAGCGCGTTTTGAAGCTGCCGCGCTTGAAAAAGAGCAGGTGGCGCTGCCCGCCGTCCCGCCGCGCTATCGCAGCAGCTATTTCGCGCATATCTTCGGCGGCGGTTATGCGGCGGGCTATTACGCCTATCTCTGGACGCAAATGCTGGCGGACGATGGCTACCAGTGGTTTGTGGAACAGGGCGGATTAACGCCTGAGAACGGCCAGCGGTTCCGCGATGCGATTTTATCCCGCGGCAACAGTACGGATTTAGAGGCGCTTTATCGCGACTGGCGCGGCCACGATCCGCTTATCGAGCCGATGCTGAAAAACCGTGGGTTAAGTGAGTAAGCCGCGTTCCCCTGTAAAATTAAAACCGGGCAGCAGGCCCGGTTTTTTTATCTGTTAGCGCAATAATCAGCAAGTAAGAAAGTCTATTAATGTTAAATCAGAGGAAAAAAGAATAAAGGTAGATTTTGTCTTTACCGGGCGCCTTGTAACACTCACCTTATAAAACCGTTAACCCTACTTTCCAGCCTGCATTCCAGCATAATCTCAAGCAGTAAGGCTTAATATTTGTTCTGGAACAATTATCAGGCATAGAAAGCTACAAAAAATGGTAGGGGTAGTCTTATCTCGCTTGAATGTTAGCAGTGCTTTTTTAATGATTAGCAGATCTAAAACTGCAATTATAAAAGAATGATAAATTTATTTAAACTGTTTGGCTTTGTCTTGTTGTTAAGCCACACTTTTAACGCTACAGCACAACAACATGAATATAACGTATGGTATGAAAAAGATGCCGTTTTATATAATATTACCCAAAGAGCTGACGGTAGCCCGGTTATGGTAAGTATCTCACAGCCCGGATTTAAGGCTGCAAACCTTACCATCTCTTATCTATCATCAGGCAAATGCCCGGCAGAGCCAATCCAGCTTGAGGTTGACAGGCGGCAAATTCCTTCCCGATATGTGTGTTCACAACAAGGGGCAGATAAAATAGAACACTTCCTTGTCGGAGACGCAGGGTGCGTAAACTCACTGGTAAAAAAACTCAACACCAACGCTTATATCCTGCTGCAAAAGGATATTAAAGTTCTGGCGAGTAATATAAGAACGCCGAGATACGGCATGGGTTCGCCTTTCTGACATTTTTAAAATATCCGTTGCGGATCTTTATAACGAAAAGAGGGTGATATTTTACACTCAGCGCCATAATAGCGTTGCTAAGTGAAATCGGCAGCAATACCCTGGTATTTACGTCAGAGTTATTCGCATTGATATAACGTTACCGTTGTTAAAAATAACGCATAATAACCACCTCCACATGTATTCATTCCAGGGCGGCTGAGGCCGATTTGTCCGTTCCCCGGAGCGATTAAACCCCATGCTCTGGCAACGAAAACGACGCGGGTCACGGTGTCGCTATAAAAATTGCTTTCAGGCTTATTATGCAGGAATGCAATAATTACCCCGGTTAAGCGATACGACTCACAGGTTAGCAGAACTAATACAAACGGATGAATCGGGCGGACCGGAATGCAATTTTATACTTCCCTCTGAGCCAGAAATGACGGGGGTGAGGCCATGCAGTGGACACCGGTAAAGCACAGATTGCCTGACGTTTCGGAACACATTCTCAGCTATATAGTAAACACTACTGAAGGGGTCGGCGTGGCGAAATATAACCCCAGAAGCGGCTTCTGCGATCCTATACTGATAGGCGGTTTGAACTATTACGGGCTTGAAGTGACGCACTGGATGCCTATGCCGCCTCCGCCCATACAGGACAAAAAGACGCGCTTACGGGGAAGCTGACAAATACGTAGGCCGTTACGCAGTAAAACCTACCCACACGCAAAGGCCGTGACGATGACTGCTTTAAGTGATGAACGTTTGCAAGCGGTAGCTGATGCGAAGCCAGACGCCGTCGCGCCAGGCCTCGCTGACTATGCGGTGATGGCAGCAGAGTTGCTAAAGGCGAGACGGCAAATAGCCGCGCTTGAGAAACAACTGATGACGCCCGTTAAGCTGCCTTTCATCAGCGCAAGCCCGGTATGTGAAATCGAGGCGGGGTATGCCGCTGGCGTCAGTGATTGTAAAACGGCGATACGGCAGGCGGGTTTTCTTATTGAAGGGGATGAGTGAGCGGGCGTCGGACATAAAAACGGGCAGCTTTCGCTACCCGCCAGGTGTTATTCCGTCAGCGCTTCGTTACGTAAGTGGTTGAGATAGTAATTGTAACGCTTCAGAAACCACGTTTTTCCATCCCTGTCCATGTTGCCTGTTATGGCCTCCGTATCAACACGTCTCCCTTGAGACTGCATTTGGGCGAAGCTTAACGCCAGAAAATCGAAATTTTGCAATGACATCACATCTTGTTGTTTCACAGACTGCATACCTTCCTCCTTCGTTAAAATGGGTGAAAAGGAAATATGCCGTTTGCATTAAGTATGGTTCACAAGCAGCAATACGGCTTACAGAATATGCTTAAGTTACCGTCAGCAAGCGTGGCGCTCTCGCTCACCCGTACCCTCAACGCCTGAAACTGTTAAGGAAATCCCGCAGGCGGCAGCGGTTTTATCGCGCAAAAAAGATTTATCCTGCGCCAGGCGAGCCTTTGGCAAACAGCACCCCTGGCAATCGTCTATACTTTATAAGCGGTTGCATTTTAAGAGATAAAGGAATCTACACCGTACTGGCGCATTGATTCTGATGAATAACCAGACGAGGTCAAAATGAATATTGACGAACTTAAACGGCAGGCTGAAGAGGAGATCTCGGCGCTGATTACCGAGAAAATAGCCGAGCTGCGTAAGCATTCTGAAAAAGAGGTCGCCGAAATAGAGTTGATCCCGCGTGAGACGATGACTGGCCTTGCAGGTTATGACGTCAAAATAAAATTGATTTAACCCTTACCCGAGAGCAAAACGGCCACCTTCGGGTGGCTTTTTCATGCCTGTGTTACTCTGCATGCTTTCTGTAATCGCACGAGTCTGCTTACCTAATCCAATTTCATCGCATAAAACGCTTTTTACTGAAGTGACGCATGCTGTTTGCAGTATGAAGCGTGATCCAGATAGTAATACGAAAACATGAGCGTTGTTCGGATAAATCTGATGTGGCACTCTTGCTTTACCCCTTACAGAGCTAAGCCACTTAAGTGAGTGCCGGAGATAAGCGCCGGGAGGGGTAAAACCTCAAACCCGCTGACAGGCGGGTTTTTTTATGCCTGCGAAGCAGGGCCGCGATATCGCAAAATAAGTGAGAGAAAAGGCCCCGGAGCAGTGAAATCCGCCGGCTCCGGGGTATGCAAATGCAAAATCGCTACGAAGGCCACTTTACCGCACCGGCAAATCTCGGATATCCGCCAAAAGTATTAAAAAAGAAGCAGATAAAGCAAAACCGGGCGTGCAGCCCGGTTTTTATGCTTTCATTCTCTGCAAGCGACAGGCGCGTATCGCCTCAATCGTATTTTGCAGAGCGCCGCCCTTCAGCGTTTCATTTTTGAGGCTTCAGAAAGCGCCGGCGGCGGCCTGGCGCATCATACGATTCGCCTCATCCCACTTGCGGGAGTTACGTTTCGTTATCGCTTCACGCGCGGCGCGACGGGCTTTTTTCATCAGATGTTGGTTCACCATTCTTCACCTCCACCATTGGCGGGATCCTGCCGGAATCCACGGGTCACATTGCATCAGTTCATGTCGTTTGCTGCCTGCTCTTCGTTTTGTAGTAATAAGTCTTGGTCACAGAATGCCGCTCTGCTTTAGGAATTTTGCTCAAAAATGGCGCGAGCCGGTGACATTCAGGCGCAACTGTGATTCAGCTGTACAGCGCGTAATTTCTGCGCTACAGGCACAAAAACATAACGAAAACTGCTGTTTCGGCTGTTGTTTCGCAATGAGCTTGCCTCTTTTTTGTTACTAAATTTTTAAGCGTTTCGTTTCAAAAAAATCTGTTAACTATCAGCAAAAAAACGCATAGCGACGCCCGGTTAAAGCGTGACGCCCCACCGCCTCGTTAATGAAAATAATTCTCATCTTTGTTTGCTAATTCATAAGGGCGCTTCCAGGCTTGTGGAGTTGTTTCTCAAAATCAATAACCACAGACAGGAGGTAGTATGTTTCATCACTCTTCGAAACTTCAGTATCCCGTTCGCGTGGAAAAACCCGATCCGGAATTCGCCATGCTGTTGCAGCAGGCTATCGGTGGCGTTGAAGGGGAGATTCGCGTCGCCATGCAGTATTTCTTTCAGGCGATGGGCGCCCGCGGTGACGCTCGCATCAAAGACTTGCTGATCTCGACCGCGACCGAAGAGCTGGCGCACATTGAAATGCTCGGCCACGCGGTCGCGCTGAACCTGGAAGGCGCGCCGCTCTCTTATCAGGAAGCGTCAGCCAAAGATCCGGTGGTCAACGCCATTCTGGGCGGCATGAACCCGCGCCATGTACTCTCGTCAGGACTTGCCGCGTTGCCGGTTAACGCCAACGGCGTGCCGTTTGATATGAGCCATGTTTACGCATCCGGCAACGTGGCGGCGGATATGTTGGCCAACGTGACCGCGGAAGCAACAGGGCGCGTGCTGGCGACGCGGCTGTACAACCTGACGGAAGATAAAGGGATGAAAGATTTTCTCTCCTTCCTGATAGCCCGCGACACCATGCACCAGCAGCAGTGGCTGGCGGTCATTGAGGATATGGGCGGGCTTTCTGCTTCGCTGCCTATTCCGAACAGCTTCCCGCAGGAACAGGAAGCAAATGAGCATTCCTATTACTGCCTTAACACCTCGCTGGACAAACCGCTGCCGCAGGGCCGCTGGTGCGATGGCCCATCTTTTGACGGCAAAGGCCAGTTCACCGCCAAAGAGCAGCCAGACCTGCTGGGCGAAGAGCCGATGCTCGGCAAAGCCCGTCCGGGGTCCGGCGCGCAGGCTGAACAGATAGGCACGTCGATGTCATCCACCACCAGCTCTGGCAATGATTCCGTAACGGGCTCATAAGCCTGAGCGCTGCCTTCTTTTCTACAGCGCCTGACGCCTGGCCGCATAAGCGGTAAGTATGTCCTACACTTACAGGACAACATAAAGAGTCAGGAGGTGTTTATGGTTGAACGTGCGAACTCCCCGCAAGGAGATAAAGAGAAGGCGCCGTCCGCTCCCGAATCGGTGAAGAAAACGCGGGATAACCCCGGCCAGGAAGGGGAAATTCCGCGTAAACGGGACGACAGTAAAGATGATGAAGTGGACCCGTATAAACACGGTTAACCCACAGCGGCTTTACGTAACGGTGCGCCGACGCGCACCGAAACCGAAAAGGAAAAAGCAGACCCTGCGGGGTCTTTTTTATTGACTGAACAACAGGCTATTTCTTATGGGCGACGATAAACAGCCGCGGGAAAGCGAGCAATAACCGGCCATCGCCGCGCGGCAAATAGTGCTGAGAGAGCAGCAGGCGATAGCGGTCAAGGAAGTGTTGCTGTCCTGTTTCATCCAGCGCGTCCAGGAAAGGGCGCAGGCCGGTGGCGCGCAGCCACTCTACTATCGCGTCGACCGAGGGCATCAGATGAAAATAGGTGGTGCGCCAGATATCCAGCTCGCAACCCGCCTGGCTCAGCAAATCATAATAGGCTTCCACGGCAAGCAGGGGCTCGCGCTCTTTTACCGTCATCCCCATCGCCTTTGCGACGGTCCGCATAGCGGCATGGGTAGGCTCCTGCCAGTTGTCGGGCATCTGCGCTGCCAGTACGCCCTGCGGCGCCAGCAGGCTGGCGAGCCGGGGAAACAGCGAGGCGTGATCGGGCAGCCATTGCAGCGAAGCATTCGCATAGATAAGGTCAGCCGGCTCGTCGGGCCGCCAGCGCAGCACATCCTGTTCGACGAAGTGGCAATCCGGCAACGCCCGACGGGCTTTCGCAAGCATCGCGGGCGAGGTGTCGACGCCGGTAATGTTCGCCTGCGGCCAGGCTTTGCGCAGCAGTTCTGTACTGTTGCCAGGCCCGCAGCCCAGATCGTATGCCTGCTTTACGTTGAGCCGCGCGGCGATGCGCGCCACCAGCTCCTGGGCCGGACGGGTGCGCTCGGCTGAAAACTGCATATAAAGCTCGGGGTTCCAGTCCTGCATGGTGCCTCCGTCGGGTTCGTTTAACTGCGGTTAAGGAAAGTTGTGTCAGAGTGAAGATCCAGAGGTGAGATCGTTACCTCAAACCGTAGCCGATTCATGCACACGGTAATAATAAATTTATCCATGCAAGCATTGCCGCCAGTTTCGCTGGCGGTTTTTTTTTTGCTTTAACGGGCGGCAAATCGCTTACGGTAGCCCATCGGGGAAAGCGCGAACTGGCGCTGGAAGTGGTAGCGCAGGGTGGTTGCGCTGCCAAACCCCACTTCGCCTGCAATCTGCTCAAGCGAGAAGCGGGTGGTTTCCAGCAGCTCCCGGGCGCGCAGCAGGCGTTCGTTAAGCAGCCAGCGGCCTGGCGTGGTGCCGGTCGCCTCCTGGAAACGGCGTAAAAAGGTGCGCGGACTCATTCCTGCTTTTTCCGCCAGCGCCGCCACCGTGTGGTTGTGCGCTAATTGCTGGTGGAGAAAATCAAACAGCAGGCCGAGCCGCTGGCTTTCGCGGGCGCGCGGCACCGGGCGTTCCAGATGTTGCGTTTGGCCGCCGTCGCGATGCGGCTGCACCACTAAGCGTCGCGCCACGCTGTTCGCCGCCTCGCGTCCGAAGTCGCGCCGCACCAGATGCAGACAGAGATCGATGCCCGCCGCGCTGCCTGCGGAGGTGAGCACATCCCCCTGGTCGAGATAGAGCACATCCGGCACCACGTCGGTTTGCGGGTAACGGCGGGCGAGCGCGTCGAGATAACGCCAGTGGGTGGTCGCTTTACGACCGTTAAGCAACCCGCTTGCCGCCAGCACAAACACGCCGGAGCAGATAGAGATAATCCGGCAGCCGCGACTGTGCGCCTGCTGCAGCGCGTCGCACAAGGCCTGCGGCACCGGCGCTTCGCTGCCGCGCCAGCCGGGAATGACGATGGTTCCCGCTTGCGCCAGCAGCTCCAGCCCGCCGTCGGTCATGATTTTCACGCCGCCCGTGGCGCGAAGCGGGCCGTCATCAACGCTCGCCACCGCAAACCGATACCACTGCGGCCCCATCTCCGGACGCGGCAGACCGAAAATCTCCACGGCTACGCCGAATTCAAACGTACAAAGTCCGTCATAGGCGAGCGCCACAACCAGCGGGTTGGTTAAAGGTTGATGCATGATTGTCAAAATCCTTGCGATTTCTGGCAGCGGGCAGGGCGGTCATCGTCGCGCCTGCGAGTTAAGGTATTGTTAACACAAACCAGCAGGAGCAGACAATGAGCTATGTAACCGAGTTTCCCGCCGCCCCTTCCGCCAGTGCCGAAGCCCATTTTTTGGCAAGGCTTAGCGTAGAGACCGACTGTGCCGATGTGCATGCGGCGATGCGCATGGGCGAAAAAGATTTTGTCCTGTTGCATGTCGTAGGCAGCGAGGCGGGCTTTGCCCGTAAACATATTCCTGGCGCAGAACACCTGCCGTGGGGAGAGATGACGGCGGAACGTATGGCTGAATGGCCGGAAGGGACGCTGTTTGTGGTTTACTGCGCAGGCCCGCACTGCAACGGAGCTGACCGTGCGGCGCTGCGGCTGGCGCGGCTTGGGCTGCCGGTAAAAATAATGATTGGCGGGCTTACGGGCTGGGCCGACGAAGGGTATGCCTTCGCCGGCGAGGAGACGTTGTCAGCCTGCGTCTGACATATCCGCTTGCGCTTCGCTGACGGGCGCTTCGGCAGGCGTCGGGGCGCTAAACCCGACGCCCGCGGTAAAGAGCGGGCGCCCTTCATTCTGCCACTGCTGGTAAAGCACCTGCTGTAGCGGCGTGAGCGGCGCATCGCTCCACAGAAGATAGTGTTCGGCCTGAAACTCATCAAGATCCGGTTGGGCGACCGGGTGAGCGAGCAGGTCAATGCGAAAGCCTTCGCCGGAGAAGCGAATCGCCTCCAGCCAGATAGCGAGCGGGTCTTCCATATTCAGCGGGATCATCACCAGCGTATCCGCCGGGCGCTTGCGCAATCCCTGCAATACAAAGGCGGCGTATTCCACCAGTTGTGTATCAAACCGCGCGCGGCGGGTCATCTGCGTGGCGTTGGCGCCTTCGCGCAGCCAGAGGCGCAACGGGCAAATCACCTTATCCAGCAGCGCGCCTGCGGGCAATTCCCGGCCATAGCGGCGCAACAGGGCGCGCAACTTATCCGTTCTGGGATTCTCCAGCGCGGAAAGCAGCTGTTCCTGATAGAGCTCCCACTGGCTACTCAGCGTAGCGTGTTCGCCTTTCAGCAGGCGCGCCAGCTCTGTTATCGGCACGCCTTCATTAAGCCACTTGAGAATAAGCTGGATACGCAGCAGATGACTGTAGTCGTAATAACGTTTCCCATTGCTGGCCCGGGTGGGCTTAAGCAGGCCGTGACGCTGCCAGGCTCGCAGGTTGGGCGTAGTGACACCGCACTGATCGGACAACATTTCAATAGTGAAATGTGACATGGCTATTCCTTTAACGACCGAAAAATCATGAAGAAGCAATATCTCCTTGCGCCGGCCTTTGCGGCGCCAGGAGGGCGGGGTTCACAGACAACTTCTCAGGAAGCGAACAGGGAAAGTAGCACAGAATTTATAACTTACTAACTATAAATGCTGGCAACTAATTGTTTACCGTTATGAATCAGGTGAGCAGGTAGCGCCGGTCGGGGCGCATTTTTTCCGGCTTGTGCTCGTCGTTGATCATTTCGCGCAAATCTATCTCTATGCCATTGCACAGCGCATCGAGCGGCAGATCGTTATCTTCCATACCAAAGGGATCTTCCAGCTCCTCCGCCAGGGTATCGAGCGAAAGGAAGGTATACGAGATAAAGACCGAGACAAACGGCGTCATGAAGTGCAGGTCGGTCACCAGCGCGAAAGGCAGCAGAATGCAGAACAGATAGACCGTACGGTGCACGATAAGCGAATAGGCGAAGGGCAGCGGCGTATTGGCGATGCGCTCGCAGCCAGCCAGAATGCCGGAAAGCTCGTTCAGGTGGTTATCCAGGCTCTGGAACAGAATATCCGACAGCGCGCCGCGGGCGCGTTGGGCGGCCAGCCATTCACCCATCAGCAGAATGATGCGGTTGCAGGGGGAGTGGCTGTGCAACACGGCATTCAGTTCCGCCTGGCTTAAGTAGCGATCCAGCACGTTATCGAGCTTTTTGCGCCGCAGCGTCAGACGCAGACAGTGGCAAAAAGCGATCTGCAGGTTAACCAGATGGCGAATTTCCTGCGGGTGGGCGGTCAGCAGCGTGCGGGATACGCGCAACAGCGAACGGCTCTGGATCACTAATTGCCCCCAGATCAGGCGCGCTTCGGTATAGCGCGCATAGCAGGCGCTGTTGCGAAAGCCGAGAAAAATGGCGATAGCTACGCCAAGAATGCTGAAAGGCGCAATGGTGAGCTTAATGTCAAGGGCTTCATACCAGGGCAGAAAAAAGATAACGGTGACGGAAAGCGCAACATTAAGCAGCAGGCGGGTGGAAATTTTAGCCAGTACGGAACCATGCCAGACAAAAAGGCGGGTAAACCAGTGCTGGTGGGGACGAACGATCATAATAGTCACTGAGTTAACAAAAGCGCTATGCATTAAACGAGATAGCGCTTTTGCCTGCAACCCCGCATAAAGCAGGGTTATCCGTGTCGTTTAACCCACCCGGATAAACTTCTCCTTAACCCGCGATAGCCATTCGCGGGAGCGGCGTAGCGAACCACCCCTCTTAAACAGCAGAAAAACATCCTGACCCATAGCCATCACCATAAAACAGTCTTTGCGACGCAATGCGGGGCAACAATACCATTTCTGTTTCATTAATCGCTCCTTTCACGGGAATTAACGCAACGAGATGACGTCGGCATTAATAATAGCCAGTAAGAGAAGCGGCAGATAATTAAGATTTGCTTTTAGGAACAATCTTAATTTAAGTAAAGAGTATGCGAAATTTCGTTATTTATCATGAGCCATGAAACAGATTATGGTGCCGGTATTAGGGAAAAGTCCTGGAAAAAGATTTCGCTTGCTTATGTAACTTGCGAAACGGGGAGGCCTACCTATAGTTATTTCTGCGTTACGCAATAGTGCTTACGCGAATTTAATTCTGATGATCCAGGAGGAGATATTATGACTCAGCATCGTGGTGGTTCAGGTAATTTTGCGCAAGATCGTGAGCGTGCATCTGCAGCAGGCCGTAAAGGCGGGCAGAATAGCGGCGGGAATTTTAAAAACGACCGCGAGCGCGCCGCGGAAGCAGGCCGTAAAGGTGGTAAGAACAGCAGCCGTTCTTCATCCTGAAGCCTGAGCCGGTCTGGACTGGCTTAACGTTCCTCCGGTATGGGTCTGCCCATACCGGAGGCCGTTTACGTTCAGCAGCCCCTTACTTATACAGACAGTGATAACGATGAAAACTTATTTACCTCTGTACGGTGCGTTAACTTTATTTGCCGTTTCCTTTTCCGGGTTCGCAGAAAAAACCTCACCGCCGGGTGAAAATAAAAGCACCACCACCCATGTACTGGAAAGCGGGGCAGCGCTGCTGCAAAGTAAATCGCCGCTAAGCGATTTCGATATTTATCTGGTGGGTTTTCATCCCATGAAAGATAACCCTGAAAATCAAATGGAAGCGCATCATTATTGCCATCAGGTGAATCAGGATTTCGCCCAGTGCGTTTTATTTGACGGCAATACCAAAGACGCCAATATGACCGGCGTGGAATATATTATCTCGGAAAAACTTTTCGCGACCTTGCCGCAGGAAGAGCGCCAGTACTGGCACCCGCATAATGGCGAAATTCTCAGCGGGCAGCTTATCGCGCCAGGCATCCCAAAAATGGCCGAGCACCGCTTGATGAAAGATAAAATGAACAGCTACGGCAAAACCTGGCACGTCTGGCATACCGGCGCATCTGGCGAACAGGGTACGGCGCTGCCGCTGGGTCCGCCGATGCTTGCCTGGTCTTTTAGCCGCGACGGTGAAGCGAAGCCGGAACTGGTCAGCGAGCGCGACAAAAAGCTCAACGTTAATACTCAGGAGATCCGCAAATCTCGTGAAGACTTACGGGAACTCGCGAAACCGCAGAGCGGTGTCGACGCCCTGAACGGCCAGTACAAGCGCCCGACGCAGCCCATACCCGGCGTAACCGACAGCGATGCCAAAACTAACCCTTAATTTCTCTCGTTATGTGCCTTCTTTTTCCCCACTTCGGTGGGGATTTTTTTTAGATGAATTTTTTTCAACACCCATGAAATTTCCTCGTTTGCTCATGAGCGCCGCTCATGCCATTCTCTGGACATATAGCCATCCAGACGGCCAAAAGTTCAAACAGTCAACTATCACCCTGCGTTACTAATCAAGCAGGGTTGGGAGAAAAAAATGCAACGTCAACACGCCCCGTTTCGCGCCGATGTAGTCGGCAGTTTTCTGCGCCCGGACGCCATCAAACAGGCGCGCCAGCAGTTCGCCGCCGGCCAGATTGACGCCGCTGCGCTGCGTAAAGTTGAAGATGAGGCTATCCGTGAAAGCGTGGCCCAGCAGTGCGCCTGCGGCCTGCACGTGGTGACCGACGGCGAGTTCCGCCGCGCCTGGTGGCACATGGATTTCTTCGCAGCACTTCAGGGCGTGGAGCTTTATGAGGTGGAGCAGGGCATTCAGTTCAATGGCATTCAGACCAAAGCGCAAAGCGTGCGCGTGGTGGGCAAGGTCGGTTTTGGCAACCACCCGATGCTGGAAGATTTCCGTTATCTGAAGAGCGTAAGCGGCAATGCTGAACCGAAAATGACCATCCCGAGCCCGAGCGTGCTGCATTTCCGCGGCGGCGCGAAAGCCATCGACCGCACCGTTTACCCGGATCTCAACGACTATTTCGACGACCTCGCCACCACCTGGCGCGACGCCATCCGCGCGTTCTATGACGCGGGCTGCCGCTACCTGCAACTGGACGACACCGTCTGGGCGTACCTTTGCTCTGATGAGCAGCGCGCCAAAGTTCGCGAACGCGGCGAAGACCCGGACGAGCTGATGAAGATTTACGCCCGCGTGCTCAATAAGGCGCTGGAGGGCAAACCGGAAGATTTAACCATCGGCCTGCACGTTTGTCGCGGCAACTTCCGTTCAAGCTGGATCTCCGAAGGCGGCTACGAGCCGGTGGCGGAAGTGCTGTTCGGCACAGTGAACATTGATGCTTTCTTCCTTGAGTACGATAACGACCGTTCCGGCGATTTCGCGCCGCTGCGCTTTATCCGTCCGGGCAAGCAGCAGGTGGTGCTGGGACTTATTACCACCAAAAACGGCGAGCTGGAGAACCCGGAACTGGTGAAGGCGCGTCTGAAAGAAGCGGCGCAGTATGTGGACATCAACCAGCTGTGCCTGAGCCCGCAGTGCGGCTTTGCCTCCACCGAAGAGGGCAACAGCCTGAGCGTTGAGCAGCAGTGGGATAAAGTACGCCTGGTGACCGGCATCGCGAGCGAAGTCTGGTAAGCGGTTTGTTCTCCCGCGGGAGGATGAGATAAGGCGTTTTGCAGGGCGGATAGCGTGAGCTATTCGCCTTTTTTGTTTATGGCGGTTGGCGCTGACTGGCCTGGACTGTTGTACAGAGCGAGTATCGCAGGAGAAAATCGCGCAGCGTCGCCTGCCGGGGTTTTCTTCTTTTTCCCGTTGGGAAAAGGAGAATAAGGGAATCAGGCGGCCCGGGGCGCAGAATACGCTGGCGCGTACGCCCACCGTTATTTGTCAGAGGCCCGCCTCTTTTTGTATCGCACTGTATCAACCTGCCAATCTCTTACACCCCGTTGCATAACGCGCTGTTTTGCAAATATCCCCTGTACATCGCCATGGTCTCCTGTAGGCATCACTTAACGATGAGGAGATCGCGTAAATGTTAACCCGAGTGTTGATTTCATCTTTCCTGATGGGCGCTTCGGCGACCTGCGCATGGGCAGAACGGCTGGACGGACTCAGCGCTGCGGATGTGCTGGGGCCTGCCGCCGTGGCGCCGCTGGAGCATCCCCAGCCGCCAGCCAGATTGATCGTCGATGCGCCGCTGGCGGGGCCGCTGCGCAAAGGCGCGGTGTTCATCCAGTACCGCGCCGAGAACTTGCGCATCGAACCGGTGTTTGGACCGGATGCGCTAAAGGTCACGCCGCGTATCGGCCATATTCATGTGATCGTCGATGACAATCCATGGCACTGGGCGGACGCCAGCGGCGAACCGGTAATTCTGGTCGGGCTACCCGCAGGGAAGCACAAGGTGACCATTATCCTCGCCGATCCCACTCACAAACCGCTCGACAGCAAGACTATTGCCTTCACCGTACCAGCCCAGGGCGCACATCACTAACGCGCTAAGGAGAACGCCATGAAAACCCTCTTCCGCTCATCATTACTGGCCGCACTGGCCTTAACCGCGGTGAATTCCGCCGTCGCCGCCACAGAATCCGCCGCCAGCTACGCCGCCGAATTCAGCCATATTCATCAGATAAAAGCCGGAGTGCTCAACGTCGGGTATGTTGATATCGGGCCGCGCGATGGGCAGGCGGTGATCCTGCTGCACGGCTGGCCTTATGACATTCAAAGCTACGTAAGCGTTGCGCCGGAGCTTGCGGCCAAAGGCTATCGTGTCATCGTGCCCTATCTGCGCGGCTACGGCAGCACGCGCTTTTTGTCTGATCAAACGCCGCGTAACGGTCAACCCTCGGCGATGGCGTCAGATGTGGTGGCGCTGATGGATGCGCTTAATATTAAGCAGGCGGTGTTTGGCGGCTTTGACTGGGGCGCGCGCACCGCCGATATCGTGGCGGCGTTATGGCCGGAACGGGTAAAAGCGCTGGTGTCGGTCAGTGGCTATCTGATAAGCAGCCAGGAAGCAGGCCGCAAGCCGCTGCCGCCGCAGGCCGAACTGCAATGGTGGTATCAATTTTATTTTGCTACCGAGCGAGGCCGTCAGGGGTATGCCAACAATACCCATGATTTCGCCCGGCTTATCTGGCAGCAGGCCTCGCCCGGCTGGAAATTCAGCGACGCGATGTTTAACCAGAGCGCTAAAGCGCTGGATAACCCGGACCAGACTGCCATCACCATTAGCAACTACCGCTGGCGGCTTGGCCTGGAAAAAGGCGAGCAAAAGTATGATGCTTATGAGAAAAAGTTAGCCGCATTGCCGGTTATTAGCGTGCCGACTATCACCATTGAGGGGGATAACAACGGCGCGCCGCATCCGGCGCCGCAAGCGTATCGCGCGAAATTCAGCGGCAAATATGAGCATCGCACCTTCACCGGCAATATCGGACACAACCCGCCGGCAGAAGCGCCGCAGGAATTCGTCAAAGCCGTGGTGGATGCCGCCTCGCTGTAGCAGGCGAAGCGCCACCCGTTCCGGACCGGCCATGGCGCGCCGGTCTTTTTTGTGCAGGTCGCAGAGGGGAGGTTGTTTTGGAACATATTGATCACATCCTTGTGGTGGATGATGACCGGGATATTCGGGAACTGGTGACGGATTATCTGATTAAATCTGGCTACCGCGCTACCGGCGCCGCCAACGGTCGCGAAATGCGTGCGATCCTCTCCTCAGCCCACGTCGATTTGGTGGTGCTGGATATCATGATGCCGGGCGATGATGGCCTGACGCTGTGTCGCCAGCTGCGCAACGACACCCAGCGCAACCTGCCGGTGCTCATGCTCACCGCTCGCAGCGAAGAGACTGACCGCATCCTCGGGCTGGAAATGGGTGCCGACGACTACCTCATTAAGCCCTTCGTCGCGCGCGAGCTGCTGGCGCGAATTAAGGCGATTTTGCGTCGTACCCGCGCATTGCCGCCAAACCTGCAAATCACCGAAGCCGGACGTCTAATCGCGTTTGGCGACTGGCAGCTCGATACTTCGGCGCGTCACCTGATTGACAAAGAAGGGGTGATTGTTGCGCTGAGCGGCGCGGAATACCGTCTGTTGCGCGTATTTCTCGACCATCCGCAGCGCGTGCTTAATCGCGATCAACTGCTGAACCTGACCCAGGGCCGTGACGCCGAACTGTTTGAGCGTTCCATCGACCTGCTGGTGAGTCGCCTGCGTCAGCGGTTGCGCGAAGATGCGCGTGAACCTGTTTATATCAAAACGGTGCGCAGCGAAGGCTACGTGCTGGCCGCGCCCGTCATCATCAAAGAGGCGAACGCATGACCCTCTGGCCGCGATCGCTACTGTCGCGCCTGCTGATCATCGTTCTTGGCGGCATGTTGCTCGCGAATGCCGCCACACTCGCCAGCCTGATGATCGAGCGCATGAGCAGCGCCAGAACCGTGATGCTCGGTAATCTTGAATATGACGTAGCGACCAGCGTGGCGATCCTCGATCGTCTTCCCGCCGCAGAACGGCCGGCGTGGCTTGCGAAACTTGAGCGCGGCAACTATCGCTACGAACTGTCACAGGGGGAGCCGGGGCCTTATCCCACCAGCTGGCGTGCGCGCGACGCGGTGCGTTCACTGCAGGAGACGCTCGGCGGAAAGTATCAGATGAGCATTCATGCGATCCCCGATCCGCGCGAACATATCCAGGTGCATTTAACGCTGCACGATGGCGCACCGCTGACACTCGATCTCTGGCCGCGCATGCCAGCCATTGCGCGCTGGCTGCCGCTGGTGCTGGCGGCGCAGCTTTTGCTGCTGCTGGGCTGCGCATGGCTGGCGGTGCGTCAGGTGGTACGGCCGTTTATGCGCTTTACCCGGGCGGTCGATGCGCTTAAGCCCGCTGCCGCCAGCGCGCAGATCATGCCTGAAACGGGACCGGCGGAGGTGCAGCAGGCGGCGCGCGCGTTTAATGCGATGCAGACGCGCATTCAGGATCATCTCCGGGAGCGCGCGCAGATCCTGGCGGCAATCTCCCACGACCTGCAAACCCCGATCACCCGCATGAAGCTGCGCGTTGAAATGACGGATCAACCGGAGTTGCGCGATAAGCTGCTGGGGGATCTTGATAACATGAGCCGGTTGGTTCGCGAGGGGATCGCCTATGCGCGATCGGCGCAGGTGCCGCAGGAGGAGCGCCAGAGCGTAAGCCTTAACGCCTTCCTTGACAGCGTGGCTTGCGATTATCAGGACGTTGGAAAAGCGGTGACGTTTGTTCCCTGCAACGGCCGCGATATTTTCGCCGTACGGCCGCAGGCGCTGCGCCGCATCATGACGAACTTGCTCGATAACGCGCTTAAGTTTGGTGATAAGGCGGAAATTCAGCTTGATTTTCCGCAGGCCGACTGCGTGGCGATTAGCGTGCGGGATAACGGGCCGGGCATTGCGGAAAATGAACTGCAGGCGGTGCTGGAACCGTTCTATCGCGTGGAAAGCTCCCGTAATCGCCACACCGGCGGCACAGGGTTGGGGCTTGCGATAGCCGCACAGCTGGTAAGCCAGATGGCCGGCTCGCTGCGGCTAACCAATCGCCCCGAAGGCGGGCTCGAGGCGCTCATCATTTTGCGGCAAAACGATTTGTAGCCTTTTGTATCTCCGACGCCGTGACATATACAACCTGACAAAACGGGCGCAACCGGAAACAGCCTGAACACATGCGGTGGGTTAAATGGGCGGACTGCCAGCAAGCGCAGTCGTTAATCCACCGTTATGAGGTTCACTATGAAAGCATTTGCCAGACTCTTCTCCGCCAGCCTGTTGGCGCTCTGCGCCGCACAGGCCGTTCACGCGCAGTCTCCCCACTCTGTGGTGCTGGTGCACGGCGCTTTCGCCGATGGCAGCAGCTGGGAACGCGTCATCGCGAAGCTGCAAGCCAAAAACGATGAGGTTATCGCCGTCCAGCTGCCGCTTACGTCGTTACGTGACGATGTCGCCGCTACGCAGCGCGCCATTGCCCGGGCGCACGGCGATGTGGTGCTGGTCGGCCACTCCTGGGGCGGGACGGTCATCACCGAGGCCGGCGATAACGCGAAAGTGAAAGCCCTGGTCTACGTCGCCGCGTTCGCCCCTGACAAAGGTCAGTCTACTGGCGAACTGGCCAGCAGCTATCCGGCGCCGCCGGGCAGCGCGGCGCTGGCTACGACGTCCGACGGTTTTCTTTACCTTCCTGCACCGGCGCTGGCGCGGGATTTCGCGCCCGATCTCCCTTCAGCGCAGCAGCGCCTGCTGCCAGTAACGCAGGGGCCGATTCGCGCCGCCGCCTTTAGCGATAAGGTGACGCACGCCGCCTGGGCGCAAAAGCCGAGCTGGTATCTGGTGAGTACGCAGGATCGAATGATTAACCCGGACCTCGAACGGGCAATGGCGAAAAAAATCCATGCGCAAACTCGTGAGGTGGCGGCCAGCCATGTGTCGATGCTGAGCCAGCCCGATAGCGTGGCGAATATCATTCTCGCTGCTGTCGGCCAGGCAAAATAAGGAGGCCTTTATGACACTGACAATTGCATTCCTGGCGGGGATGTTGACGCTGCTCAGCCCCTGCACGTTACCAGTGATTCCGTTTGTTTTCGCCAGCGCACGTGGGAGCAAGGCGCAACTGCTGGCGTTGCTGGGCGGCATGGTGCTGATGTTTACCGTCGTCGCGCTGCTGGTGTCCGTAGCCAGCCACTGGGTAGTCCGCATCACTGCGGTGGGGCGCTGGGTCGCGCTGGCGTTTCTTGCCGTTACTGCGTTGACGCTGTTGTCGCCGCGCATAGCGCAACTCGCCGCCCGGCCGTTCATTGCGCTTGGCAACCAGATAAATGACGCCAGCCAGCGCCGTGGCGGCTTACCGGCTGCGCTGCTCGCGGGGATAGCCACGGGCATGCTGTGGTCGCCCTGCGCCGGACCGGTGCTGGGAGCGATTCTGAGCCTGGCGGCGACAGGAGAAAAACCGCTTGCAGTGGGCGTGTTGCTGGCGGCGTACGGCAGCGGCGCGGCGCTGATGCTGGCTTTGCTCTCTTTCGCCGGCCGTGGGCTGACCGCCCGTCTGCGCCCTGGTCTGGCCTTCACCGCCCGTTTGCGGCAGGTCGCGGGCGTGCTGATGCTGGCCTCGGTGGCGTTGATAGCCAGCGGTTCGCAAAACCTGCTGCAAAATGGACCGGTGTTTGTGCAGCGCCTGGAACAGCGCCTGAGCCAGTGGGCGCCTGAGCCGACGACAAAGGTTCGCCTCGAACCGGTGGTGATGCCGCAAACCTCCAGCGCCTTACCCTCGCTCGATGGCGGCACCGCCTGGCTGAACGGCGCGCCGTTGAACCGCGATGCGCTCAAAGGCAAAGTGGTGCTGGTGGATTTCTGGACTTACGACTGCATTAATTGCCAGCACACCTTGCCGCACGTAAGAGAGTGGGCCAATAAGTATAAGGCTGAGGGGTTGGTGGTGGTCGGCGTGCATACGCCAGAATATCCGTGGGAGCGTGACGTCAATGCCGTGAAGCGCGCCATCGCACAGTGGCAATTGCCCTACGCGGTGGTGGCGGACAACCACTACAACATCTGGAACCGCTTCGGCAACCAGTACTGGCCTGCGCATTATCTTTTTGATGCGCACGGGCAGCTACGCTATACCGCGTTTGGCGAAGGGAATTATGCGGAACAGGAAAGGGTGATTCAGCAATTGTTGAAAGAAGGGCGGGCATGAGGAGACCAGGCGGCCCGCATGTCAGGTTGACGTAGGGCGGATAAACCCTCCGCCAGCATCTTCGCCAGGCTGGGGAGAGTGGCAGGGCGGTAAAGGGTTTCGTTCATCCGGGCATTGGCGACCTGCGCCTCCTTCTTTCCCGTAAACCTGCTAAGAGGGCTCGCCGCAGCCCTTTTAGCCATCCCGGCTCGCAAAAGCGCCCCTTGCCGGACAAATCTTTCGTTCTGTCATCTGGCTACAGGTCGGTGGGATTGCCGTTACCTGGCCCGTTCATGGGACGCTCTCTTTACTATTTCCGCCAGCCCTGAACCTATAAGAAATGATTATTCCCAGCCTGCTCCTCCATCTTATTTAATTATGCGGCATGGCCTTGCACATTTATGAAGCACCTTTGCACTATTGCCGCACCCGATTCCTTTTTATTCATGCTTTGTAATAAAAATAAATAAATCTACGCTTCCATCATTTTTAAATATCTGTTTGAAAAATATAATTTTATTAATTATGGCATTGTAATTGCTAAAGCTATCTCATCTTGTATACCAGATGGGATGCCAGCAGATGACAATCGCGCAACCGCTTTTTTCGCCATTAACCCTTACTGAATGGCGCAGGGAATTTCTTAACGACCCGAAACGTATTACGGAAATCTACGCCGCGTTTAATACAACCGAAGAAAATAACGATCCGGCGTGGATCTTCAAAGCCACCCAGCCGCTTATCGTAAGCCAGATTGAGCGCCTGTTAACGGCGCTGGCGTCGGGTGAAAAAACGCTGGAGGATTTCCCGCTCTTCGGCGTGCCCTTCGCGGTGAAAGATAATATCGATGTGGCGCAGATGCCCACCAGCGCGGCTTGTCCCGCCTTTACCCGGTTGGCGGAGCAGGACGCGACCGTCGTGGCGAAGCTCAAGGCCGCAGGCGCCATCGCCATTGGCAAAACCAACCTCGATCAGTTCGCAACCGGGCTGGTGGGCACCCGTTCGCCTTATGGCGCGGTGCCGAATACGTTTAATGCGGACTACGTCAGCGGCGGCTCCAGTTCCGGCTCCGCCTCGGTCGTCGCCCGCGGCCTTGCGGCGTTCGCGCTGGGCACCGATACCGCCGGTTCCGGGCGCGTTCCGGCGGGCTTTAACAATATTGTCGGGCTGAAGCCCACCAAAGGCTGGCTCTCCACCCACGGCGTGGTGCCCGCCTGCCGCCTGAACGACTGCGTTTCGGTCTTTGCGCTGACCGTTGAAGATGCTTATACCGTGGCGCGCATTGCGGGCGGTTACGACGAGCAGGATGCCTATTCCCGTGCCAACCCGCACACTGCGCCCGCCCGTTTCGCCGCGACGCCCCGTCTCGCCATCCCGGATACGCTGGAGTTCTACGGCGACAGCCAGAGTCAGACGGCGTTTGAGAAAAGCGTGGCGCGTCTGCAGGCGCTTGGCGCACAGCTGGTGCCAATTGATTTCACGCCGTTTCGCGAACTGGCGGAGCAGCTTTACGCCGGCGCATGGGTCGCGGAGCGCACCGTGGCGGTAGGCGCTATCCTGCAAAGTCAGCCGGAGGCGATGGACCCGACGGTGCGCGGCATTGTGGAAAGCGGGTTGCGCTTTAGCGCCTGCGACGCCTGGCGGGCCGAGTACGCCCGTGCGGCGCTTTCACGCCTTATCCAGTCGCAACTTGCTGATTTCGATGCGCTGGTGGTGCCGACATCGCCAACCATTCATACGCTCGAAGAGATGAAAGAGGAGCCTGTGCGCTACAACTCGCACTTTGGCTACTACACCAACTTCACCAACCTTGCCGACCTCTGCGCGCTGGCGCTGCCGGGCGATTTCCGCGACGACGGCCTGCCGGCGGGCATCACGCTGATTGCCCCTGCCTGGCGTGATGCAGCGCTGGCCCATTTTGGCGTGCTCTGGCAGCAGGCCGTGATGCTGCCGCTCGGCGCGACGAACAAAGCGCTGCCTGCGCCGCAGCCCGCCTTGCGCAGCGACGCGCATGTCCGCCTGGCGGTGGTCGGCGCGCACCTGCGCGGCATGCCGCTTAATTTCCAGCTCACCACCCGCGACGCGGTCTTTATTGAAGAGACCACCACCGACGCCAGCTACCGGCTCTATGCGCTTGCCAATACCACGCCGCCGAAGCCTGGCCTTGCGCGCATGTCCGGGGGAGCGCCGATTGCGGTGGAGCTGTGGGACATCCCGCTCGCCCGTTTTGGGGAATTTGTGGCGGAGATCCCCGCGCCGCTCGGCATCGGCACGCTCACGCTTGCCGACGGGCGCCTGGTGAAAGGGTTTATTTGCGAGCCGCAGGCGCTGACTGACGCCGCGGATATCACCCCCTGGGGCGGCTGGAAAGCCTGGCTCGCCCGTCACCAGAGCGCCTGAGGAGAGCCTATGTTTACCACCGTCTTAATCGCCAACCGGGGCGAAATCGCCTGTCGCGCCATTCGCACCCTGAAGAAAATGGGTATTAAAAGCGTCGCGGTCTATTCCGATGCGGACCGCAACGCGCAGCACGTTACCGATGCCGATATCGCCATCGCGCTGGGCGGCGAGAAGGCGAGCGAAAGCTATCTCGACGTCGATAAAATCCTCAGCGCCGCGAAAGCGAGCGGGGCGCAGGCGATTTTCCCCGGCTACGGTTTTCTCTCTGAACGGGCGGAGTTCGCCGCCGCCTGCGAGGCGGCCGGGCTGGTCTTTATCGGCCCCACCCCGCAACAGATTGCCGACTTTGGCTTGAAGCACAGCGCCCGCGCGCTTGCCAGCAAAGCCGGGGTGCCGATGACGCCCGGCACGGGGCTTTTACAGACGCTGGAAGAAGCCTGCCTTGCGGCGGCGGAGATAGGTTATCCGGTGATGCTGAAGACCACCGCCGGTGGCGGCGGCATCGGCCTGACCCGCTGCGCCGACGACGTTGCGCTGCGGGAAGCGTGGGAAAGCGTGAAGCGCCAGGGGCAACAGTTTTTCAGCGATGACGGCGTCTTCCTGGAGCGCTTCGTCGATCGCGCCCGTCATCTTGAGGTGCAGATTTTAGGCGACGGCAAAGGACGCGTGGCGGCGCTCGGCGAGCGCGACTGTTCGCTGCAGCGCCGCAACCAGAAAGTGGTGGAGGAGACCCCGGCGCCCAACCTGCCGCAGGCGACGCGCGACGCGCTGCACGCGGCGGCGGTCGCCCTTGGCGAATCGGTCAACTACCGCAGCGCAGGCACCGTGGAGTTTATTTACGACGCCCGCAGCGATGAGTTCTGGTTCCTTGAGGTCAATACCCGTTTACAGGTAGAGCACCCGGTGACCGAATGCGTTACCGGACTGGATCTTATCGAGTGCATGGTTAACGTCGCGGCGGGCGAACCGCTGGCGTGGGCGGCGCTCGACCGCGCGCCGCAGGGGGCGGCCATTGAAGTGCGCCTGTATGCAGAAGATCCGCTGAAAAACTTTCAGCCAAGCCCAGGCGTTCTGACTGATGTCTCTTTCCCGTCCGATGTGCGGGTGGACGGCTGGGTATCAACCGGTTCGGAGGTGAGCGCCTTTTACGATCCGATGATCGCCAAAATCATCGTGCACGGCGAAGACCGTCAGCAGGCGCTTGAAAAACTCAACGCCGCGCTTAACGCCACCCGCCTGCACGGCATCGCCACCAACCTCGATTACCTGCGCCAGATTGTGACGCTGCCGGAGTTCAACGCGGGCGTTATGTGGACGCGGCTGCTTGATGAGGTGAGCTATGAGGCTCACGCCATCGAAGTGCTGGAGCCGGGCACCTGGAGCAGCGTGCAGGATTATCCGGGCCGTACCGGTTACTGGGACATCGGCGTGCCGCCTTCAGGGCCGATGGACGATTTCGCCTTTCGACTGGCCAACCGCATTGTCGGCAACCATCCGGACGCCGCCGGGCTGGAATTTACCCTGCAGGGGCCGACGCTGCGTTTTCACAGCGACGCCACCATCGCGCTGACGGGCGCCGATTGCCCGGCGACGCTGGATGACGAACCGGTGGAGTACTGGCAGCCGGTGGTGGTGAAAGCGGGGCAGACGCTGACGCTCGGTCGCGCCCGCGCGGGCTGTCGCACCTATCTTGCGGTGCGCAACGGCATTGACGTGCCGGTATACCTCGGCAGCCGTTCCACCTTCGCCCTTGGGCAGTTCGGCGGCCACGCCGGACGCACGCTGAAGGTGGCGGACATTCTGGCTATCTCGCGCCCGGAACTCGCCGCCTGCACCACGCCGCCGCCCATCGCGCTGCCGCAAAAGCCGGAGCCGGCGCTGCTGCCACACTATGGCGAGGTGTGGGATATCGGCGTGCTTTACGGGCCGCACGGCGCGCCGGATTTCTTCACCCCGGCATCGATGAACGCCTTTTTCGACGCCGAATGGCAGGTGCACTACAACTCTAACCGCCTTGGCGTGCGGCTGGTGGGGCCGAAACCGGAGTGGACCCGGGCGGATGGCGGCGAAGCGGGGCTGCACCCCTCAAACGTGCATGACTGCGAATACGCCATCGGGGCGATTAACTTCACCGGCGATTTCCCGGTGATCCTCACCCGTGACGGCCCAAGCCTCGGCGGCTTCGTCTGCCCGGTGACTATCGCGAAAGCGGAGCTGTGGAAGGTGGGGCAGGTAAAGCCTGGCGACCGCATTCGCTTTCATCCCGTCAGCTTTGAGCACGCCCAGTCGCTGGAGATAGCGCAGCAGGTGGCGGTAACCAACCTCTGCGCCGTGGGCGCGCTGCCGGATGGCCGTGTTTCCACTGCCCCCAGCGCCACCTCGAGCGCGGCGATTTTAGCCGAAGTGCCCGCGCAGAACGGGCTCCCTGCCGCGGTGTGGCGACAGGCGGGCGATAACTACATCCTGATCGAGTATGGCGACAACGTGATGGATCTGGCGCTGCGCCTGCGGGTGCATCTGCTGATGCAGGCGATCCGCGCAAGCGGCGTGGCGGGCGTCGAGGAGCTTTCACCGGGCGTGCGTTCTTTACAGGTGCGCTACGACAGCCAGCGCATTTCGCAAACGCAGCTGATGACGCTGCTGCTTGGCCTTGAGAAACAGCTCGGCGACGTCAGCGAGCTGAAAATTCCGTCGCGCATCGTCCATCTGCCGATGGCCTTTGAAGACAGCGCGACCCTTGCCGCCGTGGAGCGTTATCAGCAAACGGTGAGAAGCGAAGCGCCGTGGCTGCCGAACAACGCCGATTTCATCTGCCGCGCCAACGGGCTTTCCAGCCGTGATGAGGTGCAGCGGATCATTTTCGACGCGAGCTATCTTGTTCTGGGGCTTGGCGACGTTTATCTCGGCGCGCCCTGCGCGGTGCCGGTTGACCCGCGCCACCGCCTGCTCAGTTCGAAATATAACCCGGCGCGCACCTGGACTGCCGAAGGCACCGTGGGCATTGGCGGCATGTATATGTGCATTTACGGCATGGACTCCCCCGGCGGCTATCAGTTGGTGGGGCGCACGCTGCCTATCTGGAACAAGTTCCTGAAAAACGCCCAGTTTGGCGAGGCGCCGTGGCTGCTGACGTTTTTCGACCAGGTGCGCTTCTACCCGGTGAGCGAGGCGGAGCTGACGGCGCTGCGCGACGCTTTCCGCGAAGGCCGCGCGCAGATCCGCATTGAAGAGAGCGAGTTCGATTTCGCCGCTTACCGCCGTTTCCTTGATGAAAACGCTGACGACATCGCCGCGTTCCGCGAACGCCAGCAGGCGGCCTTCAGCGCCGAAGTGGCGCACTGGCAGGCGCAGGAGAGCGCGGCGGTAGAGCGGGCGCTGCAGGCCGAGGAAGTGATCGAAGAGGATCAGACCGGTCATCTGGTGAGCGCCGATCTCAACGGCAACATCTGGAAGATCCTCGTCGAGCCGGGCCAGAGCGTGCGTCAGGGCGAGCCGCTGGTGGTCGTGGAGGCGATGAAAATGGAGCTGATGGTCCATGCGCCTTGCGACGGCACCGTCTCGCGCATCAGTTGCCAGCAGGGGCGGCCCGTGGGTCCCGGCGACGCGCTGCTGTGGCTCGATATCGCAAGCTGATAGTGAACCCTGAGCCCGAACAGGCCGCGGGCGGGCAACGCGCCGCCCGCGCAAACAGAGAGAACGCACATGCAGCCAACCTGGCAAACGTCAGAACAACCCGGTCAACGCCGCGCGGAGGGACAGGGCGAGCGTATCTACCGACTGCTGAAACAGGAGATTTTCGAGTTCCTGCTGCTGCCGGGCGATCGCTTCAGCGAAAACGACCTCGCGGCGCGGATGGGCGCGAGCCGCACGCCGGTGCGTCAGGCGCTGCACCGGCTCGAACAGGAAGGCTATCTCGACGTGCAGCCGCGCAGCGGCTGGCAGGTGCGGCCCATTGATTTCGACCATCTTGAGGCGCTCTACGACCTGCGCGTGGTGCTGGAAATGGAGGCGGTCGGGCGGCTTTGCGCGCTGCCCGCCGACGTGCGTCCGCTGCCGCTGCAGATGCTCAGGCACATCTGGATAGAGAGCCCGCCGCTCGCCGACTGGGCGACCGTCGCGAGTTTTGACGAGCAGTTTCATATGACGCTGCTGGATGCGGCGGGCAACCCGGAGATGGCGCGGGTTCATCGCGACGTGACCGAGAAAATTCGCATCGTGCGCCGCATGGATTTCACCCAGGCGTCGCGCATCAGCGCCACTTACGCCGAGCACGGCCAGATCCTGCTCGCCATTCTCGAACGCAATCTGAAGGAGGCCCGCGCCCGGCTGCACGACCATATCGCCCAAAGCCAGAAAGAGGTTCGCAAAATTACGCTCCACGCGCTGCACCAGGCGCGGCGGGAGACGCGAGATTAACCGTACACACAGCACACACTATGGGAGTCATCGTTATGCATCGTCGTACCTTGTTAAAAGCTTTTGCCCTTTCCGCGTCGGTGGTCAGCATGGGGTTCGCCTTCAGCGCGCAGGCCGCCGAAACCATTAAAGTCGGCATTATGCATTCGCTGTCCGGCACCATGGCCATCTCCGAAACGCCGCTCAAAGACGTGGCGCTGATGACCATCGATGAGATCAACGCCAAAGGCGGGGTGCTGGGCAAAAAGCTCGAGCCGGTGGTGGTCGACCCGGCCTCCAACTGGCCGCTGTTCGCCGAAAAAGCCCGCCAGCTGCTGACGCAGGATAAAGTCGCCGCCGTCTTCGGCTGCTGGACCTCCGTTTCCCGCAAATCGGTGTTGCCGGTGTTTGAAGAGCTCAATGGCTTACTGTTCTACCCGGTGCAGTATGAAGGCGAGGAGATGTCGCCCAACGTCTTTTATACCGGCGCCGCGCCGAACCAGCAGGCTATCCCGGCGGTGGAATACCTGATGAGCGAAGATGGCGGCAGCGCGAAGCGCTTCTTCCTGCTCGGCACCGACTATGTCTACCCCCGCACCACCAATAAAATCCTGCGCGCCTTCCTGCATTCCAAAGGGGTTCAGGATAAAGACATTGAAGAGGTCTATACGCCGTTTGGCTACAGCGACTACCAGACCATCGTCGCCAATATCAAGAAATTCTCCGCAGGCGGCAAAACCGCCGTGGTTTCCACTATTAACGGCGACTCTAACGTGCCGTTCTACAAAGAGCTGGCCAACCAGGGGCTGAAGGCGACCGACGTGCCGGTAGTGGCCTTCTCGGTCGGCGAAGAGGAGCTGCGCGGCATCGACGCCAAACCGCTGGTCGGCAACCTCGCGGCCTGGAACTACTTCGAGTCAGTGGATAACCCGGCGAACCAGAAGTTTGTGGCGGATTACAAGGCTTACGCGAAAGCGCACAAGCTGCCGAACGCCGATACCGTGGTGACCAACGACCCGATGGAGGCGACGTATGTCGGCATCCATATGTGGGCGCAGGCGGTGGAAAAAGCGGGCACGACGGATGTGGACAAGGTGCGCGCGGCGATGGCGGGGCAATCCTTCAAAGCGCCTTCGGGCTTTACCCTGACCATGGACGCCACCAACCATCATCTGCACAAGCCGGTCATGATTGGCGAAATTGAAAGCAACGGTCAGTTTAACGTGGTGTGGCAGACCGACGAGCCGGTTCGCGCCCAGCCCTGGAGCCCGTACATTCCGGGCAACGATAAAAAATCGGACCAGCCGATCAAGACCGCCAGCAACTAATTTGCCGTTTACAGGTCGGCTTCTTCGCACCCTGACCCTCTCCCCAGCGGGGAGAGGGAAGCGGTCGACGCAGGAGGGGCGGGACGGCCCTGGCCTGCTCGTTTTTCTCCCTCGCCCCTTTGGGGAGAGGACCGGGGTGAACGGCCATTTTCACGCCGCCGCGCCAGTGGACGGGTAAGCAAAGCTCGCCCACCACAGGCCCTGCACGTTATACGGGCTCACAAGGAGACCATTATGAAACTGATACGCTGGCTGATAATGGCCGTCTGGCTGCTGCCCTGTCTGGCCAACGCCGCGGACGCCGACGCCTTCGCCGCCGCCAGCCGTTCGCAGCAAACGGTGCTGCTGGAGCGTTGGGCCGCCGCGCCGGATGCCGCCCGTATCCCGCTGCTCGCCGCGCTGGCGCAGGAGAGCGTGGTGCTGGATGGCGAAAAACACCCTTTCGCGCAAACCGGCGATGCATTAACGCCGCTTGGTTCGGCGCAAGCGCCGCAGGGCGAGGTTAAAAAGCTGCGTCTGACAAATCGTCTGCGCAATCTGGTAGCGGGCGCGCTGGCAAGCCACCGACTGGTAAGTGACAACGTCACGCAAAGATTGCGGGCCGCACAGGCGCTGGGTCGCGATGCGACGCCTGATATGCTGCCATTGCTGGCGGCGCGCTACAAAACAGAACCCGATGCGCGTGTGAAATCGGCGCTGGCAAGCGCGCTTGCCGCGCTCCAGCTGGCAAGCCCCGACGCCGCGGTGCGCCTTAATGCCGTCACGCTGCTGGGAGAGTCGGCCGACCCGGAAACCCAGGCGCGGCTGCAACCCTTTACCGACGCCAGCCACGAGCCGGACGCCCGCGTGCGCGACGCGGCGACGGAAAGCCTGCGCATCATCCAGCACCGGCTGTGGCTGGGGGAACTGCTCGGCCAGGCGTTTATGGGGCTTTCGCTCGGCTCCATTTTGCTGCTGGCGGCGCTGGGGCTTGCCATCACGTATGGCCTGCTTGGGGTCATTAACATGGCGCATGGCGAGATGCTCATGCTCGGCGCTTACTCCACCTGGCTTGTTCAGAACGCCGTTGCGCAGCTTGCCCCGCAGTGGCTTTTTCTTTATCCGGTTTTCGCTCTGCCGGTCGCTTTTCTGGTCACTGCCGGGGTAGGCATGATGCTTGAGCGCACCGTTATTCGCCATCTCTATGGCCGCCCGCTGGAGACGCTGCTCGCCACCTGGGGCATCAGCCTGATGCTGATTCAGCTGGTGCGGATGGCCTTTGGCGCGCAGAACGTCGAGGTGGCGAACCCGGCGTGGCTTTCGGGCGGCGTGCAGCTGTTGCCTAACCTCATCCTGCCCTGGAACCGCGTGGTGGTGATTGGTTTTGTGCTGCTGGTGCTCTTTTTTACCTGGCTCATCCTCAACAAAACCCGCCTTGGCATGAACGTGCGCGCGGTGACGCAAAACCGGTCCATGGCTGCCTGCTGCGGCGTACCTACCGGGCGCGTCGATATGCTGGCCTTTGGCCTTGGCTCCGGCATTGCGGGCCTCGGCGGCGTGGCGCTCTCGCAGCTTGGCAACGTCGGGCCGGAGCTCGGCCAGGGGTATATCATCGACTCGTTCCTGGTGGTGGTGCTGGGCGGCGTCGGCCAGCTTGCCGGCAGCGTGGCCGCCGCCTTCGGCCTTGGCATCTTCAATAAAATTCTCGAACCGCAGACCGGCGCCGTGCTTGGCAAGATCCTGATTCTGGTGCTGATCGTGCTGTTTATTCAGAAGCGTCCGCAGGGGCTGTTCGCCCTGAAAGGGAGGGTCATCGACTAATGAGCCAGCCACTTACGTTAACACTTGCGCGTAAGGCGCCGCGCCTGAGCCTGTGGCTTGGCGGCCTGCTGCTGGCGGCGCTGTTGCTGCTGCCATTTCTGGCGCTGCTGCCTGCAAGCCATCCGCTGAGCCTCTCCACCTATACGCTGACGCTGCTTGGCAAAATGCTCTGCTACGCCACCGTCGCGGTGGCGCTGGATCTGGTCTGGGGCTACGCCGGCATGCTGTCGCTCGGCCACGGGCTTTTCTTCGCGCTCGGCGGCTATGCGATGGGCATGTACCTGATGCGCCAGGCGGCGGGCGAAGGGTTGCCTGCATTTATGTCGTTTCTCTCCTGGAGCGAGCTGCCCTGGTTCTGGTGGGGTACGCAACACTTTGCCTGGGCGATGGCGCTGGTGGTGCTCATTCCGGGCGGGCTGGCGCTGCTTTTCGGCTGGTTCGCCTTTCGCTCCAAAATCAAAGGGGTCTATTTCTCCATCATGACCCAGGCGCTGACCTTTGCCGGCATGCTGCTGTTCTTTCGCAATGAGACCGGCTTTGGCGGCAATAACGGCTTTACCGGCTTCACCACGCTGCTTGGCTTTTCCATTACCGCGACCGGCACGCGCATCGCGCTGTTTATCGCCACCGTGCTGCTGTTGCTGCTGAGCCTGGCGTTGGGGTTTACGCTTGCGCGCAGCAAGTTTGGCCGCGTGTTGACGGCGGTGCGCGACGCGGAAAACAGGCTGATGTTCTGCGGCTACGACCCGCGCGGCTTTAAGCTGCTGGTCTGGACGCTCTCCGCCGTGCTCTGCGGGCTTGCGGGCGCGCTCTATGTGCCGCAGGTGGGGATAATCAACCCCGGCGAGATGTCGCCAACCAACTCTATCGAAGCCGCCATCTGGGTGGCGCTCGGCGGGCGCGGCTCGCTGGTGGGGCCGGTAATCGGCGCGCTGGCGGTTAACGGCGCGAAGAGTTTTTTCACCGTGCTGATGCCGGAGTACTGGCAGCTCTTTCTCGGGCTGATTTTTATTCTCGTCACGCTCTTTTTGCCGCGCGGGGTGATTGGCTTGCTTCGTAGAGGAGAAAAATAATGCAGCCGGATGAAGGGCTTTTTACCCGTCAGCACCTGACGGATCGCTTCCGGGAACAGACCGACCCGGTGTTGCAGCTTGAGAACATCAACGTCAACTTCGACGGTTTTCAGGCGCTGACGAACTTAACGCTGAACATCGGCGTAGGGGAACTGCGCTGTGTGATAGGCCCGAACGGCGCGGGGAAAACCACGCTGATGGATGTCATCACCGGGAAAACGCGGCCGCAAAGCGGCAGGGCGATTTACGATCAGTCCAGCGATTTAACCTCGCTCGACCCTATCACCATCGCGCAGAAAGGCATCGGGCGAAAATTTCAGAAGCCGACAGTGTTTGAAGCGCTCACGGTGTTTGAAAACCTGGAGATTGCGCAAAAGGGCGACAAGTCGGTCTGGGCGAGCCTGCGGGCAAAGCTTGGCTGTGAACAGCGTGACCGTATCGACGCCATGCTCGCCACGCTTCGCCTTGGCGCGGAGCGGGGCCGACAGGCGGGGGCGCTTTCCCACGGCCAGAAGCAGTTTCTGGAAATCGGCATGCTGCTGATTCAGGATCCGCACCTGCTGTTGCTGGACGAGCCCGCGGCAGGCATGACGGATGCGGAAACCGAATACACCGCTGAGCTGTTTCGCGAGCTGGCCGGCAAACACTCGCTGATGGTGGTGGAGCACGATATGGGTTTTGTGGAAACCATTGCCGACCGGGTGACGGTGCTGCATCAGGGGCAGGTGCTGGCGGAAGGCTCGCTCAAAGAGGTGCAGCAGAACGAGCAGGTGATTGAGGTCTATCTCGGACGCTAAGGAGCCGCGATGTTAGAAGTGAGTGAAATAAACCAGTACTACGGCGGTAGCCATATCCTTCGCGGCGTCTCGTTTGAGGCTCGTATCGGCGAAGTAACCTGCCTGCTCGGGCGCAACGGCGTGGGTAAAAGCACGCTGCTGAAATGTTTGATGGGGCTCGTGCCGGCGCGCACCGGCGCGGTGAACTGGCAGGGCAAAGCCATTACGCGATACAAGCCGCACCAGCGCGTGCAGGCAGGCATTGCTTATGTGCCGCAGGGGCGCGAGATTTTCCCGCGCCTGACGGTGGAGGAGAACCTGCTGATGGGGCTGTCGCGCTTTAACGGCGCGCAGGCGAAAGCGGTGCCGGAGGAGATTTACGCGCTGTTCCCGGTGCTTAAAGAGATGAAGCAGCGCCGGGGCGGCGATCTCTCCGGCGGTCAGCAACAGCAGCTCGCCATCGGTCGCGCGCTCGCCTGTCGTCCGCAACTGTTAATCCTTGATGAGCCAACCGAAGGGATCCAGCCTTCGGTTATTAAAGAGATTGGCGCGGTTATCCGCCAGCTCGCCTCACGGGGCGATATGGCTATTTTGCTGGTAGAGCAGTTTTATGATTTCGCCGCCGGCCTTGCCGATAACTATCTGGTGATGTCCCGCGGCGCGATAGTCCAGCGCGGGCAGGGTGAAAATATGGAAACCGACGGGGTGCGAGGGCTGGTGGCGATTTAAAAGGTGCTTTTTGAAGCCTCTCTTAAAGTGTTATATTGAGTGCTTTAAGAGGAGAGTGACTATGCCTTTTCGAATTCTGGCCCATACCGCCGCCAGCATCACCGATCTCAAGCGAAACCCAATGGGTACAGTGCAGGAAGGGGACGGCGATGCTGTGGTTATCCTTAACCGTAATGAGCCTGCCTTTTATTGCGTGCCGCCCGCGCTCTACGCGTATTTGATGGAGCTAGCTGAAGACGCGGAACTGGCGAAAATTGTCGAGGCGCGTAAAAACGGCGATACGGTTGAGGTCAACCTGGATGACTTATAAGTTATTTTTTGAAGTGCATGCCCTGGCGGAGTGGAAGAAGCTTGGGCATAACGTCCGCGAAGAGTTTAAAAAAGCGCTGGCGAAGCGGCTGGAACATCCCCGTGTTCCTGCCGCCCGCCTGCATGGCTACAAAGATTGCTACAAAATCAAACAACGCGCCTCAGGCTATCGGCTGGTTTATCAGGTTAAGGATGAAACCATTACCGTACTGGTACTCAGTGTTGGTAAAAGAGAACGTAATGCCGTTTATAATCAAATTGATAAACGGATCTAGCCCGCCTGCATTACCCCCACCGGCTTCACGCGCATGCCTTTCAGCATCATCAGATACGCGATTAACGAGCAGACCATCAGCGCCGCAAACAGCGACCAGGCGGGAAAGTTGGTCAGCATCACGCCGGTAAAGAGCGGATTACACGCCGCCCCCAGCCAGCCGAGCGACTGTACCGAGAAGTAGCCCGCTTTCAGGCCCGGCGGCGCGATATTGTCGATAAGCATGTATTCGCCCGGCACATAAATCACTTCGCCCACGGTGAAGATGGCTGCCGCCAGCCCCCACATCCAGAGCGACGTGCCGGAAAAGAGAAACCCGGCCAGCCCCAGCATGAAGCAGAGCGTGCCGTAAAACATCAGCCGACGAATGTTATCGGCGCGAATGTGCTTGCCCACGAAGTACTGCAGCGAAACCACCAGAACGGCGTTAACGGGCAGCACCACGGCGACCACCTGCTGGGCCAGCGCGCTGTCGGAAAAGGTTAAAACGTACTGGGAAATACAGATAGCGAACGACCCCGCCACCAGCGACCCCAGAAACGCCGAGCCGGTAAACCAGAGCAGCCGCTGGTCGCGCCACAGTAGAGAAAGCGGCGGCGCAGCCGCAGGCGCCGAGCCGGCGCCCGCCATCGAGGAGACGCGCAGGACAAACAGCAAGATCATCACTAACGCCATCGTTGCGGTGAACGCAGCCAGCCAGAAAGGCATATTCAACCCGTAAAGCACAAGCCAGGTGGCTATCGGCGGGCCGATGGTCCAGCCGATGTTGACGAAGGTGTAGTTAAGGGAAAAAATCCGCGCCCGGGCGCTCACGCTCAGGGTGTCGGAAAAATAGCTTTTCAGCACGGTGGAGAACACCGAGTAAGCGCAGTTGATGGTCGCAAAGAGCAGGACTACCAGCGTGGCGTTGCCCGCAAGCGGAATGGCGGCGAAGCCTGCGATAAATATCGCGATGGCTATCAGCATATAGCGCTTTTTATCAAAACGGTCCGCCAGCACGCCGAAGCCTAAGCTGAACAGCACGCCAAGCGTCATGGCGAGGCTCAATGCCGCACCCACGCCATCAACAGACATCTGATAAGCCTTCGACAGATAAATCGCCATAAAGGGCAGCGTGGCGCCGCGTCCAATAGTCAGCAACAGAGAAGAGAAAAGCAGCGTGGCGGTCGATTTATTCTTTTTCGAGAGCATTTTCTTATCTTTTTAACGGGAGGAGAGAGCGGCTGCAGAAGCCATGATTCGTTTTTTTAAGCAATAACATGCGCTTTAAAGGCTGTACACTCCAAAACGCGTTCTGCCGCGCCTTTTTGCCTCCCATAAATTAGTGATCTGTCTCTCATCATCCGATTCCGGTATGGTGAAGTATTAACAAAATTTTAATAAAGACAGGGGCAGGGGTATGACGCGTAAAGACGGGCTGCTGGCGTTGCTGGTGGTGGTGGCATGGGGGTTGAATTTCGTTGTAATAAAAGTGGGTCTGCACTCGATGCCGCCGCTGATGCTGGCGGGGCTGCGTTTTCTGCTGGTGGCGTTTCCTGCGCTGCTCGTTGTGGCGCGCCCGAAAGTGCCGCTCTCTTTGCTGCTGGGCTATGGCCTGACCATCAGCTTCGGGCAATTCGCGTTTCTCTTCTGCGCCATTAACTTCGGTATGCCTGCCGGACTCGCTTCGCTGGTATTACAGGCGCAGGCGTTCTTCACCATCATTCTTGGCGCATTTGTCTTCCGGGAGCGACTGCAGCTGAAGCAGGTGGCGGGGATAACGCTTGCGGTGTTTGGCGTGCTGGTGCTGGTTGAAGGCAGCCTGAGCGGCCAGCATGTGGCGCTGCTCGGCTTTATGCTGACGCTCGCCGCCGCGCTGAGCTGGGCCTGCGGCAATATCTTCAACAAGAAAATTATGCAGTTGCCGCAACCGCCAGCCATCATGTCGCTGGTGGTCTGGAGCGCGCTGGTGCCCATCGTCCCGTTTTTCGTCGCCAGCCTGATTTTCGACGGTCCGGCGGTGATGCTGCAAAGCCTGGTGTCGCTGGATGTCACCACGGTGCTTTCGCTGGTCTACCTGGCGTTTATCGCCACCATTGTGGGCTACGGCATCTGGGGCACGCTGCTCGGACGCTATGAAACCTGGCGCGTGGCGCCACTCTCGCTGTTGGTGCCTGTCGTGGGGCTTGCCAGCGCGGCGCTGCTGCTTGGCGAAACGCTAAGCGTTTTGCAGTTGCTGGGCGCGTTGCTGATTATGGCGGGGCTGTACATCAATGTGTTCGGCTTTCGCGTCCGGCGGGCGGCGCGGGCGTAAGGATAAAAAAAGCCCGGCGACAGCCGGGCAAGAGGTTTAGCGAGAGGCGTTGTAATAGGGAACGCCTAACTCGTCGGATTTATCGCTGCCGGCGCCCCGGTGGTTAAAATCAAAGGGCGACTGGTTGGTGGCGGAAGGCAGGACCATCGCATCGCGGTCCGTTTTATGGCTCAGCGCGGTGTTTTGATCCGCCATAGCGCCAGCAGAGGCCAGCGCCAGCAAAAACAGAGTAGCGCTTGCAATACGTTTCATGATTTCCTCGGTTACGTCTTCTCAGACGGCGATACTAAAACCGGCAGGCTCACGCCTGTCGCTGTTAATGATTTAGCGGATGCAGATACTTCGCTTCGCCCGGCATATTAGTCACGCGATACTTATGCGGCGGCACGGAGAAATAGTTTTTAAACGTCCGGGTCAGCGTCTGCTGCGACTCAAACCCATAGCGTTCCGCCAGATAAAGTATCGGCTCGTTGCTCTGCTTAAGCTTACGGGCGATTTCCGTCAGTTTGCGGTTACGAATGTACTGACCGAGCGAATGGCCGGTCTCTTTCTTGAACATTCTTTGCAGGTGCCATTTGGAATAGCCGGAGCGCTGGGAGACTTTCTCCAGCGACAGCGGGGTTTCCAGATTCTCTTCGATCCAGTCCAAAATGCTATGAATAGTAATGGCATCATTATTGCGTCTGGACATCGTCATACCTCTTTTTTGTTAAGGCAGTACCTTTTTGAGCAGGTATTCAAGGGTTGCCACTTCTTCTGCCGTCAGGTTTTTTGTTAATTCTTGATGCAGGTTAAGCCCAACCAGTTGATGACAGGTTTCGCACAGCGATGCGCCTTCCGGCGTAAGCTTAATCAGCACGCCGCGCTTGTCATTGGGGTTGGGCAGGCGCTCTATCCAGCCCTTGCACGCCAGACGATCCAGCATGCGGGTGAGCGCCCCTAAGTCCACGGATAAGACTTTTTTCAGCTCTACCGGCGTGATGCAGACTTCGCAGCGAATGGAGCACAACACTTTAAATTGCGTCGCGGTCACATCCAGCGGAGAGAGATAATCGTTGAGCAAGCGATCCTTCTTCTGGTTCACCATGTGAATCAGACGCCCAAGAGGGATAATGTCGTTAAACAGATCGCTGGTGTTTTTCACGATAGTTGCTCAGGCAAGTAGATTAGTCACGGCAGATATTATTGCCCAGGCAAGCATAAGTCAAATGAATGAAATTGCCGATCACACGATCTGTTAAAACGACTCAATTTGTCGCCGTTTTGCTGCTGCTGCCGTAAGAAAAGTGAGGCTTATTCACTGAAATTCACGGCTTTAATGGGTTTGCTGTATCGTTGTGATAGGTTTAAGCAGTGGAATATCGCTGTGAAGTCAGGCGGGTGAAAACGGGGTGCGGCCTGCGGTGGCTTCGCAAGCTCAACACTGCAAAAAGAAGAAGAGGAGAATAACCATGGTGGATTTATTTAAGGCGCTCGGGCTTGGGCTGGTGGTGCTTCTGCCGCTGGCGAACCCGCTGACGACGGTCGCGCTTTTCCTTGGGCTGGCAGGCAACATGAGCCGTGAAGAGCGTAACCGTGAAGCGAAAATGGCCTCGTTTTATGTCTTCATCATCATGATGGTGGCATGGTACGCCGGCCAGCTGGTCATGGACACGTTCGGCATTTCCATTCCGGGGCTGCGTATCGCCGGCGGGTTGATTGTAGCCTTTATCGGCTTTCGTATGCTCTTTCCGCCGCAGAAAGGGCACCATGCGCCGGAAGTGCAGAGCAAATCGGAAGAGCTGGCCCGGGAGCCTGAAGCGAGCATCGCGTTTGTGCCGCTGGCGATGCCGAGCACCGCAGGCCCTGGCACCATCGCCATGATAATCAGCTCCGCCTCCACCGTGCGCCACGGCGAAGGGTTTCCCGCCTGGGTGATTAGCGTCGCGCCGCCGCTGATTTTCCTCGTGGTGAGCCTCATTTTGTGGATCTGCCTGCGCAGCTCCGGCGGCGTAATGCGGCTGGTAGGCAAGGGCGGCATCGAGGCTATCTCAAGGCTGATGGGGTTCCTGCTGGTCTGCATGGGCGTGCAGTTCATTATTAACGGCGTGCTGGAGCTTATCTCCACGTATCATTAAGGCGCGAAGAGGCGAAGCCTGACCCGGGTTTTTCTGGCGGGGTATCAGCCGCAAACTCGCGGCTGGATTGTCGATAACCTGAATAAGCGCGTTACGCATCCCGCCAGCCGCGTTATCGGATACGGCGCGGGCGTTTCACGCCTGCGGGGATATCGAGAGGGAAGGAAAATTTACGCCCGCCTGACAGGGAACCCGTGGTTCCGCTGGCAGGAGGGCGTGATAAACGCGCTCTTAAACGCGGGCTGATTCGCTCGCGCTGTGGTTGTGCTGAGGCTGTTCTTCAAGCACCACCGGCCAGCGGCGGAAAATCACCACGGCCCACGCCAGCGCGGCCAGCGCCGGGATGGCGCCAATATAGCCCACCGAAGACATCGAGAGATGCAGGCTCACCTGGTTGCCCACCAGCGCGCCTGCGCCGATGCCGATGTTAAAGATGCCGGAGAAGAGCGACATCGCCACATCGGTGGCGTCCGGCGCCAGCGCCAGCACTTTCACCTGCATGCCAAGGCCTATCAGCATGATGGCGATGCCCCAGAAGATGCTCAGCACCGTCAGGTTCACCGCGCTGGTGGCCGCAGGCAGCAGCAACAGCAGGCAGATAACCAGCACGCCGATGGCGCTGCTGATAAGCGTGGAGGCGTGCAGGTTGCCGAGCTTGCCGAAGATCAGGCTGCCGATAATCCCCGCGCTGCCAAGCACCAGCAGCAGGAAGGTGGCGAAGTTTTCGCTCAGGCCGGCAATGTTCTGCACGAACGGCTCAATATAGCTGTAGGCGGTGAAATGCGCCGTCACCACCACGGCCGTCAGCACGTAGATGCACAGCAGCGCCGCGCGGCGGAACAGCACCGGCAGGCTTTTCAGCGAGCCGGAATGTTCGCTTGGCATCTTCGGCAACAGCTTCATCAGGCAGACCATAGTGACGAGCGCGCCAAGGCCGATGGCGAAGAAGGTGGTGCGCCAGCCAAAGTACTGCCCGATGATGCGCCCGATAGGCAGACCAAGCACCGAGGCGAGCGCGGTGCCGGTGGCTATCAGGCTCAGCGCCTGGGCGCGTTTGCCCGGCGGCGCCAGGCGAATAGCGAGCGAGGCGGTAATCGACCAGAAAATAGCGTGCGCGAAGGCGATGCCGACGCGGCTTATCACCAGCACCGTGAAGTTCCAGGCGAGAAACGACAGCAGGTGGCTTGCCACAAAGACCGCAAAGAGCGCAATCAGCAGCTTGCGACGCTCAACCTGGCTTGTCAGCAGCATAAACGGCAGCGACATCAGCGCCACCACCCACGCATAGATGGTCAGCATGATGCCCGCCTGGGCGGATTCCATGCCGAAGCTGTGCGCGATGTCCGAGAGCAGACCGACCGGCACAAATTCGGTGGTATTGAAAATAAAAGCCGCGACAGCGAGCGTAACCACGCGCAGCCACGCGGTTTTGCGTGAAACGGTGTTGTTCATCGTCATAGGAAATATCGCGCTGGTTGAAGTTAACAAAGAAGAGAGGGCGATCTTAAAACCTTCACGGCGGGCAATACAATGTTTTTGTGACGCAGATCGCAATTTTTTACCGCAGACGAAGCGGCGCGGGACGGGGCTTCGCAGCAGGATGCCCGGCAAATAAAGAATCTTTTGCCTCGTCTGTTGCGGCGTGTCATGTTCAGAGGGCAAACAGAATAACAAGAGGAGACGACGATGCAGGCAATCGACTTTTATATGGTGGATGCGTTCAGCCAGAAAACCTTCGGCGGCAACGCGGCGGCGGTCTGCCCGCTCGTGGAATGGCTGCCGGACGCCACGTTGCTGGCGATGGCGAAACAGCATAACCAGTCGGAAACCGCGTTTTTTGTGCGAACCGACAGCGGCTTTGAGCTGCGCTGGTTCACCACGCAGTATGAAATCAACCTGTGCGGCCACGCCACGCTTGCCGCCGCGCACGTTATTTTTGAACACCTTGACTACCCGCACACCGACATTCGTTTCTCCACGCGCTTTGTCGGCGAGCTGAGAGTGACGCGCAACGGCGATTGGCTGACGCTCGATTTTCCCGCCTGGGAGACAAAACCCGTCGACGCGCCGCCGTTGCTGCTTGAGTCACTCGGCATCAACGGCTGTGAAGAAGTGCGTCTGGGGCGCGACTATCTGGTGGTGCTGAAAGATGAGATGCAGGTGCGCAATCTGCGCCCGGATATTCACGCCATGCTGCCGCTTGAAAAAATGGTCTGCGTCACCGCGCCCGGCGAACAGTACGATTTCGTCAGCCGTTTCTTCTGCCCGGGAGAAGCGGTGGCGGAAGACCCGGTGACCGGCTCCGCTCACAGCATGCTTATTCCTTACTGGGGTGACAAGCTTGGCAAAACCACGATGCTTGCAAAGCAAGTCTCTGCGCGTGGCGGCGAGCTGCGCTGTCAGTGGAATGGCGACCGCGTGCTGATTGGCGGCCAGGCGGCGACCTATCTTATCGGCAAGGTGATGCTGCGCTAATAAAATAGCCCCGCAACCCGGCGGGGCGTTTCTTACGGCAGGCGGGCGATATTCGCCTTAATGACCTCCACCGAATGGCGAAACTTCTCTTCTTCGTCCGGCGCGAGCTTCAGCTCAATGATCTGCTGCACGCCGCTTTGCGCCAGCACGGCGGGCACGCCCGTCGCCACCTCATCCACGCCATACTCCCCCTGCAACACGCAGGAGACCGCCAGCGCCCGGTGGCTGCCGGTAAAGATATTGCGGCAGATTTCCGCAATAGTGCCGGCGATGCCGAACTCGGTGCAGCCTTTGCGGGCGTAAATCTCAAAGCCCTTGCGGCGCACATAATCCGCTAGCGCCGCTTTATCCAGCGCCTTGCCGGTTTTGCGCTGGTAGACATCCGCTATCGGCGAACCATAAACAGAAGAGTGGCTCCAGACCGGGAACTGCGTGTCGCCATGTTCGCCCAGGATAAAGGCGTCGATGGACTGCGGGCCGATATCCAGCGCCTCGGCAAGAGTGCGGCGCAGGCGGGTGGTGTCGAGCCAGACGCCGGTGCCCAGCACCTGGCCGCGCGGCAGCCCGGAGAGCTTCCAGACCTGCCAGGTAATAATGTCGCAGGGGTTGGTGGCGATGAGAAAGATGCCGTTAAAGCCGTTCGCCATCATCGTCGGCACGATGTTTTTGATAATCCGCGCCGTATTGGTCAGCTCGTCCAGGCGCGTCTGGCCCGGCTTCAGCGGGCCGCCGGAGACGGTGATCACCGCAATATCCACATCCTCGCAGTCGCTCGCTTCGCGGGTGGAGACGGTTATCATGCCCGGCATGTAGGCTGCGGCATCGCTTAGGTCCTGGCAATGACCTTCAACACGCGCTTTATCCAGGTCCACCAGGATAAGCTCCTCGCAAATCGTCTGGTTGAGCAAGGCCCAGGCGGCGGCGGTGCCGACATTGCCCGCGCCGATAATCATCACCTTACGGGGTTTTGTGTTCATGATGCTTCCTGATTTTAATGGGGACTACCGGCAAGATTACCCTTAACGTCGGCGCGGGAAAAACGCTGATTGCGCCTTTAAGGCAAAGATAAGAAAACGCTATGGTCCGGGGCTTGCTGCAGGGGGGAAGGGTTCGTAATCTGCTGAAAAAAAATAGAAAGGTGAGCGTATGTACCGCATTATTCCTGCAAAAGTGACCCAGTCTGAAAGCCAGGCGCTTATCGCTGCCCTGGATGCCTGGCAGACCGAGCTTTATCCGGCGGAAAGCAACCATCTGACCGACCTTAGCGACGCGCAGGGGCTGATCTTCAGGCTCATCCGCGGGCCGCAGGACGACGCGGTGGGCTGCGGCGCGGTGTTAGTCTCTGGCGACGGATTCGGCGAGATTAAGCGGGTTTATATCGATCCTCGCCATCGCGGGCAGCGGCTGGGCGAAAGGCTGCTGGCGTCGCTTGAGCAGGCGGCCGCCGCTCAGGGCTGCCATACGCTGCGTCTGGAAACGGGCATCAAGCAGCCCGCCGCCATTACGCTTTATCGCCGCTGCGGTTATGAGCTGACCGACGCGTTCGCGCCTTATCAGCCCGACCCGCTGAGCCTGTTTATGCGCAAAGCGCTCACTCGCAGCGCGGCAGCAGCTCGGTAAACGCCTCCAGCTGGCGGGTTTTCGCGCCGCGCCGCCAGATAAGCCAGGTGTTGATCCAGCGCCACTTTTCGCCAAGCGGCCACGCCTGCACCTGGTGGCTGCCGGGCATGCTCTCAAGCATCCGTTTAGGCATCATCGCCAGCCCTGCGCCGGCAATCACGCAGGCGAGCATGCCGTGGTAAGACTCCATCTCATGAATTTTGCCCGGCATGGCGTGGTCCGCCTGGAACCAGCTTTCGAAATGGCGGCGATAGGAGCAGTTAGCGCGAAACGCGTAAATGCTCGCGCCGTTTACCTGCTGCGCGCGTCGGATCTCCTCATGCCCGGCGTGGGCGACAATCATCATCTCCTCACGATAGACCGGCATCCCTTCAAGGCTCGGGTGCGCCACCGGGCCATCGACAAACGCGGCGCTCAGGGTGCCTTCCAGCACGCCGTCAATCATGGTGCCGGAGGGGCCAGTGGCAAGGTCGAACTGGATCTTCGGGTAGCGCTGGTTAAACGTCGCCAGCACGTCGGGAATACGCACTGCGGCGGTGCTCTCAAGCGAACCCAGCGAGAAAATGCCCTGCGGCTCATCGCCCGACACCACTTCGCGCGCCTCCGCCACCAGCTCGAGAATGCGTTTGCTGTAGGCGAGAAAACTGTGCCCGGCAGGCGCAAGGCGCAGGCGCTGGTTCTCGCGGATAAACAGCTCGACACCCAAATCTTCTTCCAGCTGGCGAATGCGGGTGGTGAGGTTAGAGGGTACGCGATGCACCCGCTGCGCGGCGGCGGTAATGCTGCCCGTTTCGGCGACCGCATTGAACATCTCAAGTTGCGTCAGGTCCATGGTGTTCTCGTTTGGTGAAAGGAGTCGTCAATATTATTCACTTTTCAGAAATAACGGAAGCGGTCAGGATATAACCACACTGATGATAAAAACGAGGTTCCTATGACCATTTCACCTGCAACCCACGCGATTTCTGTTAACCCGGCGACCGGCGAAACCCTGGCGGCTTATCCTTTCGCCACTGCCGAACATGTTGAGCACGCTATCGCCCGCGTCGCGGACGCCGGGCGCTACTGGCGCACCGTGAGCGTCGAACACCGCGCGCAAAAGCTGCGGGACCTTGGCGCCGCGCTGCGGGCCCGCGCTGAAGAGATGGCGCAGATGATCACCGCCGAGATGGGCAAACCCATCGCCCAGGCGCGCGGCGAAGTGGCGAAATCCGCAGGCCTTTGCGACTGGTACGCCGACCACGGCCCGGCGATGCTGGCCACCGAGCCGACCCAGGTTGAGAACAACAACGCGGTAATTGAATACCGCCCGCTCGGCCCGGTGCTGGCGGTGATGCCCTGGAACTTCCCGCTGTGGCAGGTTATGCGCGGCGCGGTGCCGATTATTCTCGCTGGCAACACCTATCTGCTGAAGCACGCGCCGAACGTGATGGGCTGCGCGGCGCTGATCGGCGAGATTTTCGAAGACGCCGGTTTGCCGGATGGCGTGTTCGACTATGTGAACGCAACTAACGAAGGCGTCAGCACGGCGATTAAGGACAACCGCATTGCGGCGGTAACGGTAACGGGCAGCGTACGCGCCGGTGCGGCGATTGGCGCGCAGGCGGGCGCGGCGCTGAAAAAATGCGTGCTGGAACTGGGCGGCTCCGACCCGTTCATCGTGCTCAACGATGCCGATCTGGATGAGGCGGTGAAAGCCGCCGTGGCGGGGCGTTACCAGAACACCGGGCAGGTGTGCGCGGCGGCCAAGCGGTTTATTGTTGAAGCAGGCATTGCCGACGCCTTCACGGAAAAATTTGTCGCGGCTACGCAGGCGCTGGCGATGGGTAACCCAACGGATGAGAAAACCTATCTTGGCCCGATGGCGCGCTTCGATTTGCGTGACGAGCTGGATAGCCAGGTGCAGGCGACGCTGAAAGAGGGCGCCACGCTGCTGCTGGGCGGCGAAAAGGTGGCTGGTGCAGGCAACTACTACGCGCCGACCGTGCTCGCGAACGTTACGCCGGAGATGACGGCCTTCCGTCAGGAAATGTTTGGCCCGGTGGCGGCTATCACCGTCGCACGCGATGCAGAGCATGCGCTGGCGCTGGCTAACGACAGCGACTTCGGGCTTTCCGCCACGATTTACACCGCGGATGAAGCCAACGCACAGGCGCTGGCGGCAAGGCTTGAGTGCGGCGGGGTGTTTATTAATGGCTACAGCGCCAGCGACGCCCGTGTGGCCTTCGGCGGCGTGAAGAAGAGTGGTTTTGGCCGTGAGCTTTCGCACTTCGGTTTGCACGAGTTTTGTAATGTGCAGACGGTGTGGAAGGATCGTCGCTAGAGAGGCGGTTTTCTTTGTTCCCGGGGGGAGTTATGCGCGGGCGCTGAGCCTTACTCTCTTGGGGTATATGCATGGGCGGTTCAGGATGTATGCACGGGCAGTGAAAGGTTCCGTTCGCCAGCGCGTTGTTTTCATATGCACCCTTCCTTCACGCGAACGTGTTAAGGGGGCTTGCCGCCGCCCCCTTAACAATCCCGGCTCCCGGCACGCAAAATCGCCCGCTAGAGCGGGAGACCTCATCTTTTCCCCGCTGGCTTCGGGTCGGGCATGACGGCACGTCCCTGTGCCGACATGCCCTCGCACCGGGTCCGACCGGTGCGCCCCGGCCACCGTGAAAAAGCTGAGGCGATTTTGAGGCCGGACTTGCCTCCGCTTCAGCGTTTTATTCTGGTTGCAAGAAATGCCTCGCTTTAGCGGCCGGGGTACTGCAGCGCCGTCATTTCTCCTTACCCCAGAAAATCAGCGAGTGGCGCGGCGCTTGCTTACCCTGCAAACCACGAAGACTGTTCCGTCTTTACAGCGACGCTACCAGGACTATTTTCATTAACCTGTTAGCGATGACGTTTATCCGGCCTCAAAATCGCCTTCCGGGCGGGCAGATGGCCGGGGCACGCCGGAGGGAACCGGCGTGAGGTCATGTCGGTGCAGGGATGCACCGTCAGGACCGACCCGAAGCCAGATGACAGGCCGGAAGGTTTGCCCTGAAGGGGCCGATTTTGCGAGCCGGGAGCCGGGGTCGCCAGGGGGCGGGCGGCGAAGCCCCCTGGCACGTTCGCATGAGTGGCGATGACATATAAAGACAACGCTCTGGCGAACGGAACCCTTCACCGCACGTGCATATATCCCGAAACAGAAAACTCAACACCTGGGCCGCCTGCGCCTCTCCATCACCTCTCCACCTCAGAAAACGCAAATAGCGTCCTGTTGCCGCAGACCCGCATTACGGCCGCGCCGTTCATTTCCCTTTGTCATATACCCGCCATATTTCTGTCATCCGTGCTTTGTAGACTCGCCCCGGTTGAGGCTGTTTACTGAAGAAAAACATGAACCTAAGTAAAATTTATTCCGCTTTGCGTCGGCGCCTGCCGCAAAAGCAGTTTGGCCTGCTGGCGGGCATCCTTTGCGTTATCGCGCTTTTCTCCGCACTGCAAATTCTCTCCACCGTGATGCTCTCCTCTCTGCTGCGCGAAACCCAGCACAGCGTGCAAAGCCGCGAGCAACAGCAACAGCGGCAGCTCAATATGGACGAAGCGCGCGTAACGCTGCTGATGGCGAGCGACCTGCTTAACCGCGCAGGCATCTATTTTATGCAGGATAAGGAAACCGGCTCGGTGGGAAGCTGGAACAGCTTAATGGATGAAGCCCAGGCGGCGCTGAAGCGCTCGCACCAGGCGTTTGAGCGCTACAGCTCGCTTGCTACGGATAAAAACGACCCGCTGACAGGCAGCTACCAGAACTTTTACGGCGCGCTGAAAGAGCAGGCGGAAGGGCTTGTGAAAACCAACAGCATCGATGCCTTCTTCGCGGTGCCGGTGCAGGCCTTTCAGGCGGACTTCAATGATAATTTCGCCAGCTGGCAGAAGGCCAACCAGCAGCGCGCCGATGCCGACAGCCGGGCGCTGATGGCGGGGCTTTCCCGTGCGCAAACGCTGTTTATCAGCGCGCTGGCGGTGCTGCTGATTATCGCCGTCGCGGTCTGGCGCGGCGTAGCGCGCTGGGTCATTACGCCGCTGCGCCGGCTTATCAACCATATCAACGTGCTCGCCGCCGGGGATCTTTCGGTTATGCCGGAGGCGCAAAGGCAGGTGAACCGGGAGGTGGATGAACTGACCCGCAGCATCGGGGCGATGCAGAGTGGGTTGCAGCAGTTAGTCAATGAGGTGCGCGACGCCACCGGCGCGATGGTCGCCAATATCAACCGACTGGCGCAGGGCAACGAACAGCTCTCAAGCCAGTCTGATTTGCAGGCGGATGAGCTGCGTAAAGTTACCTCGCATATTGAAACTCTGGAAGCGCACGTAGGTGAAAACAGCGAATACGCCAAAGCGGCCAACCAGCGAGCCGACGAAGCGCGGGAGATAGCCGCCGGCGGCGACCAGATGATGCAAACCGTAAACCACTCGATGCAGGATATTGTCTCCCGATCAGCGGAAATGCGCGGCATCGTGGCGCTTATTGATAACGTCGCCTTCCAAACCAACATTCTCGCGCTGAACGCCGCCATCGAAGCGGCGCATGCGGGCAACCACGGGCGCGGCTTTGCGGTGGTGGCGAAAGAGGTGGGGCTGCTGGCGCGCAAGAGCAGTCAGTCGACGCATACTATTCAACAGCTGATTCACCATTCGCTTTCCGGCATTGAGGAGGGGTCGCAGGCGGTGGCGCGGCTGGAAGAGAACCTGCGGCAGGTGATGGCGCTGGTGAGCCATCTCACGGGGTTGCTCAGCGAAATCTCTCACGCTACGGTCAGCCAGGGGGAGAGCATTCATCTGGTGACGCGCCGCATCGGCGCGCTCAACCAGGCGGCGGAAAAGACCGGCGCGCTGGTCCAGCAAACCGCCCGCGCTTCATTGCGGCTTAGCAGTGAATCGCAGCGGCTCGCCGACGCGGTGGCGCGCTTTCGCCTGCCAGCCTGACGGCGTATACTCCCGGACCGGTTTTCCTTACGCTCCGGGAGTCTGTTGTGGCGTTAATGCTTGATGATGCTTTGCTGAGTTCCATCCTCGACGAGGTGCGGCCGCTGGCGCGCCTGGGAAAGGTGGCGGACTATATTCCCGCGCTGGCTGAAGTCGCAGGCGATAAGCTTGGCATTGCGATTTGTACGGTAGAGGGCGATTGCTTCGCCGCTGGGGACGCCCATGAACGCTTCTCCATCCAGTCTGTCTCTAAAGTCTTAAGCCTGGTGCTGGCGATGGGCCGCTATGACGAGGCGGAGATCTGGCAGCGCGTGGGCAAAGATCCCTCCGGGCAACCCTTTAACTCGCTGGTGCAGCTGGAGCTTGAGCAGGGGAAGCCGCGCAATCCCTTTATCAACGCTGGCGCCCTGGTGATTTGCGATATGCTGCAAACCCGCCTGAGCGCGCCGAGGCAGCGCATGCTGGAGTGGGTACGCCAGCTCTCCGGGGTGGAGGATATCAGCTACGATACTCGTGTGGCGCGCTCGGAATTCGAACACGCCGCCCGCAATGCCGCTATTGCCTGGCTGATGAAATCTTTTGGCAACTTCCATAACGATGTCACCACCGTTCTGCAAAACTACTTTCATTACTGCGCGCTGAAAATGAGCTGCGCGGAGCTGGCGAAGACGTTTCTGTTTCTGGCGCGGCAAGGGCGCGCGCCGCATCTGGCGGAGCCGGTAATTTCTCCCTTGCAAACGCGGCAGGTCAATGCCCTGATGGCGACCAGCGGCATGTATGAAAACGCCGGCGAGTTTGCCTGGCGGGTAGGGATGCCCGGAAAGTCGGGCGTGGGCGGCGGCATTGTGGCGGTGGTGCCGCACGAGATGTCGATAGCGGTCTGGAGCCCGGCGCTGGATAACGCCGGCAATTCACTTGCGGGCGTGGCGGCGCTGGAGATTCTGGCGCAGAAGATTGGCCGCTCGGTGTATTAGTCGTTTTACGCCTGGCGGCGTCGAACAGGGCGGGCCCGCGCCGCCCGCCAGAAACCAGAGACAGTCCGCAACGCTAAAACCATCAACGCAGGTAAGACCTATGCAACCTACCGATGACCTTTTCGCCCGGCTTAAACGCTCCACGTTCCGCAGCCGCTTTCATCTGGGGCCTAAAGAGCGGCAGTATTGCCTGGATAAGGGGCCGGAGACGATTGACAGCCATGCGGCGGATTTTATCGCCAAAAGGCTGGCGCCTGCCGAGCCGAAGAATGACGGCAAACAGACGCCAATGCGCGGCCATCCGGTCTTTATCGCCCAGCACGCCACGGCCACCTGCTGTCGGGGATGCCTTGCTAAATGGCACGCGATCCCCGCAGGCGTTGCGCTTAATGCGCAGCAGCAGGCTTATGTCGTTGCGGTCATCCATCGCTGGCTGGTGGCGGAGATGAATCCGCCGCGTTAAGTGAAATGTCCATTTATGAACACTGGGTAAATTCGTGTTAAGCTGGGGACACTTTTTGTCACGCCGAACATTGCCGCAGGTAATGTCAGTTTTAAGCGAATCGTTATGGCTAACCCGGTAACGCTGTTCTGTTTCCGCGAAGATAAGACGCTCTCCAATGCGCTGGGCGTTTTTATTCTCACCACGATTTTTTATACGTTCGGCGCCTCCTTGCGGCTGGTGGACGAGCTGTCGCTGTTCTGGCCGTTGAATGGGATAATGGCGGGCGTCTTTGCCCGTCATGCTTTTCTCAACAAACCGCTCTATTACGCTATCTGCTATGTGGCGATGCTGGCCTGGGACGCGGTGACGACGAGCTGGGGAGTGGCGTCGCTGGCCATTAACCTGTCGAACCTGATTTTTATCGTCACCGTGGCGATGCTGGTGCTGCGCGATAAATCGCGTCAGCCGCAGCTGCCCCAGGCGATGTTCGCGTTGCGGCTTTTTGGCTACTGCCTGATAGCCGCGCTGCTTTGCGCGCTGTGCGGCGCGGTCGGTTCGGTCGGCATCGATAAACGGCAGCTTATGCCGCTCTACGCCGACTGGTTCAGCGAACAATTCTCTACCGGCGTACTGCTGGTGCCCTGGGTTTTAACGCTCAGCTGGCCGCGCGTTCGACATTTGCCTGCTAAAGACGATCTCTGGCCGCTGCTGGCGGTGATTGTCTCGTTGGGCGTGTCGGTACTGGTAGGCGGGGCGGGGAGCCTCGTCTTTCCGCTGATCGGGCTTATCTGGTGCGCGCTGCGCTATTCCTTCTCAACCAGCGCTTTTATTACCTTTTGCACCGGGGCGACGGAAATTGTGCTGGTGGCCTATGGCGTTATCGATATGAATGCTGTCTCGCCGCTCGGCACAAACCAGATGTTTTCCACGCGCCTTGGCATCGCTACGCTTGCGATATGTCCGCTCATCGTGGGCGCCAGCGTCGCGGCGCTGAACGCGGTGATGCAACAGGTCTCGCGTAGAGCGGATTACGATCATCTCACCGGCGTCTATTCCCGCTCCGGGCTGTATGAAGCGCTAAGCCAGAGACCTCGCGCGCCTTCCTCGCTCTGCGTTCTGCTCATTGATATCGACTATTTCAAAAGCATTAATGACAACTACGGCCATGAGTGCGGCGACGCGGCGCTGGCCAATTTTGGCGAAAGGTTGCTGGCGCTGGTGGGGATGAATGGCATGGTGGCGAGAATGGGGGGCGAAGAGTTTGTGGTGATCCGCTCCGGCATCGCGTTTAGCGAGGGGCTGCGCTTTGCCGAAATGCTGCGCACCACGCTCGCCGCCGAGCCGTTTCACTGGCAGGGCCAGCAGCTACATCTCACGGTCAGTATCGGAATGGGGTTTGATGAGGCACCGGTAACGGCGATGAGGGAGACCTTCGATATGCTGATGCGTGAAGCGGATAGCTTTCTCTACCAGTCCAAACGCGCCGGACGCAACCGCACCTCCTGTCGGGCGCATGGCGAAGCGGAGCAATCAGGAGAAGCTATTCAGACCGACAGGTGACGTTGTCACAGGTGGTTTCACTACCAATTCCAGGGGGTTTTAGCGCGTTGTTTTCATAAAGCAAGCTATTCATTAAAAAGGCTGATTAAATCCCTTGCTACTCATTTTAGTGGTTTATAAGATGGCGGGGTTTTATCACCGGAAACTCTGCATGAGACGCTTACCTGAGCAGCTGAAAAGTAGCCAACCTCTGACTGGCCTCAGGTTTGCCAGGCGCATGTATTTAATGCGCATGTTGGGCACCTTGCTTTGCTTTTCGCCTATCCTCTCTGTCTTGCTTGAACAGCAGCGCTCGCCGGTCTGGCTGTTGTTGCTTAGCGCCAACGCCTTTGTCTGGCCGACGGTCGCTTTTCTTCGCGCACGCCGCGCCGTTACCCCGAAGACGCAAGAGTATCAGCATCTGGTGCTGGATGCCGCCGCAGGCGGATTCTGGATAGCCACCATTGCGCTCTGTTCATTGCCAAGCGTGGTTATCGCCACCATCCTGGTATGCGACCGCCTTTCCGCTGGCGGCATAAAACTGATGCGCAAAGCGCTGCTGGCCATGATGGCGGCGTTTCTGGTGACATGGCTTGCCCAGGGGATGCCGTTTCGCCCGCAAGTGAGCGTCACGACCCTTTACGCCACGCTGCCGCTTATCGCTATCTATATTCTGGCGTTGAGCTTGTTGACAAACGCCATATCTGGTCAGCTTAGCCGCAAAACCCGCGAGCTCGAACGCATCGCCATGACCGATCCTTTTCTGGATATCGCTAACCGCAGGCTGCTGGAGCTGCGTATTCATAATGAGCTGAGTAAGCTTACCGGCAGCTGTCATAGCTCCGCGCTGATGTTTATTGATATTGATAATTTTAAAGAGGCAAACGATCGCTTCGGGCATAAGGCGGGCGATACGCTGCTGGTGGCGGTTTCCGATATCCTGCGTTACGTTACGCGCGATAACGGCACGCCCGCGCGGCTTGGCGGCGACGAGTTTGTGGTGTTGCTGCCCAATACCTCCGCAGAGGAGGCCAGCGCCATCGCCCGGACGATTATGGATCGCGCGGCCCAGGTGCGCGTTTTTCCGGATAATGCGCTGAACTGTACGCTTAGCATCGGCATCGCCTGCGCCACCGCCCAGATGGCCTCGGTAACGGACTGGCTGAAAGCGGCTGATGACGCGCTCTATAACGCAAAACGAGAGGGGAAAAACCGGATCTTTGCGTGTTGACGGCGCGGCGGGGCTACCAACTGGACTCCGTTACGCTATGCTCTAATTGTGACTTGCCATACAGGTAGTGTGATGAAAATAGTCGAAACCCCGCCTAATGAAACCGAGCGCCTCGCTTCGTTGAAAGCGTCCGGCTTGCTGGATACCGGCCCCGCCGAGCGTTTTGATCGTCTGACGCGGCTTGCTAAACATCTTTTTGACGTTCCGGTCGCGCAACTGAGCCTGGTGGATGAAAACCGGCTCTGGCTCAAATCCTGCGACGGGCTGGACGCCTCGCAAAGGGAGATGCCCCGCGCGGCCTCCTTTTGCACCCATACCTTATTGCAGGACGCGCCGCTGATTATTCGCGATGCGCATGATGATATGCGGTTTCAGACGCTTCCGCTGGTGGTGAATGCGCCGCACATCCGCTTTTACGTCGGTTACCCGGTGAAGCTGCCCGATGGGTCTCAGGCGGGGGCGTTTTGCCTGATGGATACCGAGCCGCGCGACTTTACCAACGAACAGCTGACGCTGCTGGGCGATTTCGCCGCCATTGTGGAAGATGAGTTTGCGCTGCTTAATACGGCGACTCACGATGAACTGACGGGACTGCTGAATACCCGCGGCTTCCATGCGCTGGCGGATTACGCACTTTCGGCCCATCGCCGCCGCGGCGAATCGATGACGCTTGGTTTTATTACGCTGGATAATTACCCGCAAATCACCGAGAGCCTCGGCATTGAAGAGGCAGAGCGTGCGCTGCGCGATCTCACCAGCGTGCTGAAGGGGGCATTTCGCGGCAGCGATCTGCTGGCGCGCCTCGAGAATAACCAGTTTGCTATCCTGTTTGCCGACACCGATGAGAAGGGCGCATGGATAGCGATGCAGTATCTGGCGGAGCTGGTGGAGCAGTTCAACAGCCGTCGCCAGAAGGGCTGGATACTCTTTGTCTCCTGGGGCGTCGCCCAGTATGACGAGGAACGCGGGTCGCTCGCGCAGCTTATTGCGCACGCAGATAAGCGAACATACGCCATCAAGCCTCCCAAAGGGCATTGATTATTCAGCGGCGGGTCATCAGTTTTTCCTCTGACCCGCCGCGTTGTGTTATTTCTTTGTTACATTCATGATATTTCTTTCCGTAAAATAACGACTTAAGGAAAGATCAGATGACGTTTCCCTTCCGGGTTTCTCTCCTGAGCGCAGCCGCGCTGGCAAACCGCATTGATGAACTGGCGGAGGTGCTGGTGGATTGCGTGCAGGGCGGCGCGTCGGTCAGCTTTATGCTGCCGTTTTCGCATGACAAGGCGCGGGATTTTTGGCACGGCGTGGCGCAAAGCGCGGCGCGAGAAGAGCGTGTCGTTTTCGTTGCTGAAAACGACGCGGGGCGCATTGTTGGCACCGTTCAGCTTATTACCGCGCAGCCGGACAACCAGCCGCACCGGGCTGACGTGGCGAAGTTACTGGTGCACCGACAAGCGCGTCGCGGCGGCGCAGCCCGCGAACTGATGGCGTTACTGGAAACCGAGGCGCGCAAACGCGGCAAAAACGTGCTGGTTCTGGATACCGCTACGGGCAGCGACGCCGAGCGTTTTTATCTACGCCATGAATGGCAGAGAGTAGGGGAAATCCCCCGCTACGCGCTGAATCCGGACGGCAATTATTGCGCTACTACATACTTTTTTAAGCAACTATAAAATTTTTTAATAAGTCGGCCCAAATTGATCAAAACGGGGTTTCATAAAAAAAGTTTCTGCTACGGTGAGCAGGCAGTGCGAAAACAGGTTGTCTGATAAAAATCCACCAAGGAACTTATTGTGAACACATTGAATCGTCGTGATTTTCCCGGGGCCAGCTTTCCCGATCGCATCATCCAGTTTGGTGAAGGAAACTTCCTGCGTGCTTTTGTCGACTGGCAGATCGATCTTCTCAATGAACATACGGACCTTAACGCCGGCGTGGTTGTGGTTCGCCCCATCGACAGTACGTTCCCGCCATCGCTCAGCACCCAGGACGGGTTGTACACCACTATCATTCGCGGCCTGAATGAAAAAGGGGAAGCGGTGAGCGACGCGCGGCTGATCCGTTCAGTCAACCGTGAAATCAGCGTTTACTCACAATACGATGAGTTCCTGAAGCTGGCGCATAACCCGGATATCCGCTTTGTTTTTTCCAATACCACTGAAGCGGGCATCAGCTTCCACGCCGGGGATAAATTTGAGGACGCGCCGGCGGTAAGCTACCCGGCGAAGCTGACTCGCCTGCTGTTTGAACGCTATACCCATTTTAACGGCGCGCAGGATAAAGGCTGGGTGCTGATCCCCTGCGAGCTGATTGACTACAACGGCGACGCGCTGCGCGAGCTGGTTCTGCGTTATGCGCAGGAATGGGCGCTGCCGCAGGCATTCGTTGCATGGCTCAACAGCGCCAATACCTTCTGCTCAACGCTGGTTGACCGTATCGTCACCGGCTATCCGCGTGATGAAGTGGCGGAGCTGGAAGCAAAGCTTGGCTATCATGACGCTTTCCTGGATACCGCCGAGCATTTCTATCTGTTTGTGATTCAGGGGCCGCAGTGGCTGGCGCAGGCGTTGCGTCTTGATAAACTGGCGCTGAATGTGCTTATCGTCGATGACATCAAGCCTTATAAAGCGCGCAAAGTGGCCATTCTGAACGGCGCGCATACGGCTCTGGTGCCGGTCGCCTTCCAGGCGGGCCTGGATACCGTGGGCGAGGCGATGGATGACCCGCAGGTTTGCGCTTTCGTGGAAAAAGCGATCCATGAAGAGATAATTCCGGTGCTGGATTTGCCGCGTGACGAGCTGGAGTCCTTCGCCAGCGCAGTGGTAAGCCGCTTTCGCAACCCTTACATCAAACATCAACTGCTCTCTATCGCCCTTAATGGCATGACCAAATTCCGCACCCGCATTCTGCCGCAGTTGCTGGCAGGGCAGGAGACCAGCGGCAAGCTGCCAGCGCGCCTGACCTTTGCGCTGGCAGCGCTGATTGCTTTCTATCGTGGCGAGCGCAACGGTGAAAACTACCCGCTGCAGGATGATGCGCACTGGCTTGAGCGTTATCAGCAGTTATGGGCCAAGCAGCGTGACCAGCAAATTACCGTACGTGAACTGGTTGAGACCGTACTGGCTGACGCTGAACACTGGGAGCAGGATCTAACCCAGGTGAATGGTCTGGTCGAGCAGGTCACCGTTGATTTAACCGCTATTCTCGAAAAAGGGATGCGCGAGGCGGTCAAACCGCTTTGCTGATGGCGGTGTGTGGTATCACCAAGCCCGGCCTTGCGCCGGGTTTTTTATTGTTACTTTACTCCTTTAGTTACAACATACATTTTATGCATAATAATTACGATAGCACGGCGTCAGTGTTGTCATTGCCATACAGGACAAAAATGGCGGAGGCTGGCGCAGGTGGGGCGCTCTCCTGGAAGGCAGTGAAGCGCTACGCGCCCGTGGTGTAAGGCTCATGGTCAACGTCGCAGAAACAGAACGAAAACCCTTTCAGGCAGCCGAAATTCTCTACACTGAAAGCGCGACAATAAAAACTCGCCATCAGGAGCTTCGCATGTCTTTTACGCTTTCACGTCTTTCACGTCAGGTTGGCTTTGCACTGGGCATTGCCTGTGCCTGGAGCGCGCAGGCCGCAGATTTCAGTAATCTTTATGTTTTCGGGGACAGCCTGAGCGATACCGGCAACAATGGCCGCTATACGTTTAACAGCAGCCAGAACCCGCTTTACGATGAAATCCTCGCTGGCCGTTATGGTTTAACGCTTGCGCCTTCAGACGCAGGCGGCAATAACTATGCGGCGGGTAGCGCTGTGGCCATTCCCGCTATCAACCCTCAGGACAATACGCAGGAGCAGGTGCAACGCTATCTGGCGCGGGTAAATGGGCTTGCCGATGGCGAGGGGCTTTATATTCACTGGGTAGGGGGAAATGATTTAGCCGCTGCGGCGCTTAATCCGCTGCAGGCGGCCACTGTAGCGCGGACCAGCGCCCAGGCTGCCGCTACACAGGTGCGAACGCTGCTTAACGCTGGCGCCGGGACGGTTATTGTCCCGACGGTGCCGGATGTCAGCGCGACGCCTACCATGATGGAGTCGGTTATTGTGTTAGGGCTTGCGCCCGTAGCTGCCAGCGCATTGCAGGCGGCGTATGCGTCGCTCAACAGCGTGCAAACGCCTGGTCTCGCGGCGCGCCAGCAGGCCATTCACCAGGCGCTGTACGCCGCCGCTTCCGCCGCCAGCCCCATTCCGGCGGTTCAGCAGGCGATTGGTGCTCAGCTGGTTACCGCCTATGACACGCTGGCCGGCCAGGTTTCGCAGCTAACGACGCTGTACAACATGGCAGAGGAGCAGTCGCTGGCGCAACAGGGCGGCAATATCGTCCGGGCGGATATTAACGGTATTTTTAATGAGATCCTCGCCAACCCGGCGCCGTTCGGCATTACCAATACGGCCGGAATGGCGTGTCCGCCCGGGCTTTCCGCCGCGGACTGCACGTCGCAAAGTCCCGGTTTCAATGCAAGCCAGGCGTGGCTGTTTGCCGATCACCTTCACCCCTCGCCAGCGGTCCATGCGTTAATCGCCGACTATATTCAGTCGATTATTGCCGCGCCCGCGCAGGTTTCCACCTTAAACAAAGGGACGCTTGCCGCCGTTCAGGACAGCCGGGCCACGCTCGACAGCCGTTACAATCAGCTGCGCAACGGGCCAAAAGAAGCGGGCAGCGTTGGGGTGTTTGGCGGTTACAGCGGCCAGTACCGGAAATATTCAGATAACGCGGCGGGCGGAGATGGGCGCGCCAATACCAATAATCTCACCGTTGGCGTTGATTATCAGCTGACAGAGAACTGGCTGGTCGGCGGCCTGATTGCCGGCTCGCTCGACAAGCACTATCCGACCGATAATTTCCAGTACGACGCCGACGCCTTCCAGGTGGGGCTGTTCAGCGCGCTGGAGTACGGTCCCGCCTGGCTTAGCGCCGACGTGCATTACTTAACGGCAGATTATAATGACATCCAGCGCCAGGTTGAGCTTGGCCCGCTGACGCGCACTGAAAAAGGCGATACCAGCGCGACGCTCTGGGGGGCGCGGCTGACGGCCGGATTCGACATTCCCGTGACGCCCGAAATAACCACCGGGCCGACGCTGCAATACGCCTGGGACTACAGCCATGTCGATGGCTATCGCGAGCAGGGCGACGACAGCACGGCAATGCGCTATCGCGATCAAAATTATCATTCGCAGGTAGGCAGCGCAGGCTGGCGCATCGATGGCCGCTTTGGCGTAGTGAAGCCCTGGGCCGAGGTGAATTATCGCCACCAGTTTGGCGATAATGTCTGGGTGGGTCAGGGCGGACTGAAAAATACGGCGCTAACCTTCAGCCGCGACGGCGCGAAAGAGGATACCAACTGGGTGGATACCACAATTGGCGCCAGCCTGCCGCTGAGCGAGCAGGTCTCCGCATTTGCTGCGGTTTCGCAAACGGGCGGCTTAAGCAGCGGCGAGCAGACGCGTTATAACCTCGGTATTAGCGCCTCGTTTTAATAAAAAAGGGCTGGCGGCATCGGCCACCAGCCCTTTATATGTTATCGCTTAATTATGGCTCGCCATAAAGACTGATTAACCGGCGCGTGACGCCGTTGGTCCAGCCGAAACCGTCCTGCAGCGGATACTCGCCGCCGCCGCCCGGCTTGGGCGCATAGTCTGCGATGTGGTATTTCTCGATAAGCTTGTTCTCTTCCATGTAAACGCGCTTCACAGTGCGCATCCAGTTATGGGCGATGATATCGGCCAGTGCATCTTCGCCATAGGTTTTCAGCCCCTGAATGGCCATCCACTGCAAGGGCGCCCAGCCGTTGGGTTTATCCCACTGCTGTTCGCTCTCAACATCGGTCGCCAGAATGCCGCCCGGGGTGAGCAGCCGTTCACGAACGTTCACGGCGATTTTCTGCGCCTGTTCATGCGTCGCCATGCCGACATACAGTGGCACCACGCAAGCGGCGGAGAAAGAGGCCAGGCATTCCCGACGCCAGTCGTAATCGCGGAACGTGCCGGAGGTTTCGTCCCACAGGTAGCGGTTCATCGCTGCGCGACGGGCGAAGGCTTTTTCCCGGAACTGCGCCGCGAGCGCCGCATCTTTTTTCAGCCCGGCGATGTTTGAAATCGCCGTCTCGAGCTTATAGAGAAACGCGTTAAGATCCACCGGGATAAACTGCGTCGTGCGGATGCTCGCCAGGCGGTCCGCGTCACGCAACCAGCGGGTAGAGTAGTCCCAGCCGGAAGCCGCGCCGGCGCGCAGGTCGCGATAAACCTCGCTTGCCGGTCGGCCCGAAAGCTTGGCAGTCTCCACATCCTCATACCAGGATTCATCACGCGGCGTGTCGCGGTCATCCCAGTAGCGGTTAAGCAGCGCGCCATCGGGCATTCTCACCGCATGACGGTAAGCCTGGTTCATATCCAGACTCTCGGCGCCATCCATCCAGAAGGCGTATTCCATCAGCAGGTGATCAAGGTAACGGCGTGCGCCGCGAACGCCGTCTTCTTCAAACAGCTCCACCATCAACGCAAAGACAGGTGGCTGCGAGCGGCTCAGATAATAGGTGCGGTTGCCGTTAGGGATATGACCGTAGTTTTCTATCATCCACGCGAAGTTATCCGCCATGCAGCGCAGCAGATCGTTGCGGCCGCTTTCGGCCAGCCCCAGCATGGTGTAATAAGAGTCCCAATAATAGGTCTCGCGAAATCGTCCCCCCGGAACAATATACGCCTGCGGCAACGGCAGCAGTGAAGAGAACTCAATATGTTCCTGCGGCTCGCGGGTCAGCACGGGCCAGAGGCTGTCGATATGCTCTTTGAGGCTACGGTTCGGGTCAGCGACATATTCTTTGCTGTAATCCTTCGGCAAATAGAAGTGATCGTGCACGAAGGCTTTTAAATCGAATCCCGGGTAGCGTTTAGCCCGGCGATAGTTAAGCAGGATCGCCAGCGGCGTCATTTTCGGCGCGCAGTCAGGAAAGGTTTTGCTGTCCGGAAAAATTCGCGCCGACTGGACATGTTCGAAAAGCTCCAGGTAGCGATCGGCCGGGGTCAGCGCATCGGAAGCAGGCATGCCCTCGATTGTTTCGGGCAGCGGTTCCGCTTCGACCATCTCATCCAGCTTGAGCTCACATGGATCGAGCTCATACCGAACTTCTTCGTCGTAAGCTTCTGATTCCGGTACTGTGAGTCGAGATGTCTGATTAAGCATACTAATAAAAACCTCCAGAGTAGCTTTTGGTTAAAGCGTTACTCTTAAGTCTAGCAAAATGGGTTCGTCGGGCCGGGAAGCGGCAAGAATTCAGGGCGCTAAAGCCGAAAGTACTGGTGCGTCATAAACAAAAAAGGGCCGTAATTCAGTGCATTCCGCCACTTTTGCTCTGCGTGGGGAAATAATCTGATAATCGACCCTGGCTCACCCGGCCGCTCGCTCGGGCGTTTCAAGTAAGGTGATAATTGTAACGCCGTTGCCTGGTGGAAAATCAAGCAACTTTTTCTACAAACACTTATAAATTCGTAAAAGTAGTTCGATGACCGGAAACATAAAGTTACGGGAAAACAAGCGTCAGGGGCGTTAGCAGCAGAAATCGCAAACAGAAACAGGCAGTTCCTTTCTATACTTGGCAACAGATTTCACCGCATTGGGGATATCACGCTTAGGAGGTAAAAATGAGTCACCTGTTTTCCGAAGGCCGCCTCGGTGAGCTGACATTAACTAACCGCATTATTATCGCGCCGATGTGCCAGTATTCCGCAACAAACGGCGCGCCATCAGACTGGCATAGCGTTCACCTGGGCACACTGGCGCAGTCTGGCGCGGGGCTGCTGATTGTTGAAGCGACCTCCGTCACACCGGAAGGGCGTATCTCCCCCGGGGATTTGGGGATCTGGAACGACGAACTCGGCGATGCCCTGCAAAAAGAAGTGGAAAAAATTCGCCACTGGTCGCCCATCAAGCTCGGCATTCAGTTAGGCCATGCTGGCCGCAAGGCGTCAGTCAGCGCCCCCTGGCAGGGCGGCAAATCGCTTTCCGACAGCGAAGGCGGCTGGGAAACTATCGCGCCCTCTGCGCTGGCCTTCGGTCAGGACAGAACGCCGAAAGCGATGACCGCGCAAGATATCGTCCACATCAGGCAGGCGTTTGTCGACGGCGCGCGGCGCGCGCAAAAAGCGGGGTTTGATCTTATCGAACTGCACGCCGCGCACGGCTATTTGCTGCACCAGTTCCTTTCGCCACTCGCCAACCAGCGCACCGATGAATATGGCGGCAGCCTCGAAAACCGCCTGCGCCTGGTGCTTGAGATTTTCGATGACGTAAAAAATGCGGTCTCGTTGCCGGTGGGCGTGCGCATCTCCGCTACCGACTGGGCGGAAGGGGGCTGGGATATTGAAGGCTCAATTCAGCTGGCAAAAGCGCTGGAATCGCGCGGCTGCGCCTATATCCACGTCTCCACTGGCGGCCTGACGCCTGCGCAGAAGATCCCGGTCAGCCCGAACTACCAGGTGCCTTTCGCGCAGCAGATCCAGCATCAGGTGTCTATTCCGACGATCGCCGTGGGGCTTATTACCGAGCCGGAACAGGCGGAGGCGATTATCGCTACCGGCCAGGCGGAGTTTATCGCGCTGGCGCGCGGCATTCTCTTTAACCCTCGCTGGCCGTGGCACGCAGCGGCGAAGCTTGGCAGCAAGATTGCAGTGGCGCCGCAATACCAGCGCAGCGAGCCGCATCACCTTCGCGGACTATTCTCAGTCTGAGCCGTTCGTCAGTAAGGGGCTGAATTCTTTTCTATACTGAACACTTTGCAGTTAACAGAGAGGAGAAAACGATGACCATTCATAAGAAAGGCCAGGCGCACTGGGAAGGCGATATCAAACGCGGCAAAGGCACCGTTTCTACCGAGAGCGGCGCGCTTAAGCAGCAGCCTTATGGCTTTAATACCCGCTTTGAAGGCGCGCCGGGCACCAACCCGGAAGAGCTTATCGGCGCGGCGCACGCCGCCTGCTTCTCCATGGCGCTGTCGCTGATGCTGGGTGAAGAGGGTTATACCCCTGAAAGCATCGATACCACTGCCGATGTTTCGCTGGATAAAGTCGAAGGCGGGTTCGCCATTACGAAAATCGCCCTGAACAGCACGGTAAAACTGCCGGGCATCGAAGAGGCGGCTTTCGACAAAATTATCCAGAAAGCGAAAGCGGGCTGCCCGGTTTCCCAGGTGCTGAAAGCGGAAATCACGCTCGATTACCAGCTCAACTGAGTATTTCCGCAGCGCAAAAGGCTCGTCGCAAGACGGGCCTTTTCTTTTTCCTGCGCAAACAGGCGACGTAAAGCCAAAAAACGCTTATGGTGTGGGCAAAATTTTCAGGCTGAGGGATGACCTTCACATGCATGCATCTAAAGACCCGCTACATGGCGTAACGCTGGAAGCGTTGGTTACCGCGTTAGTTAACCGCTATGGCTGGGAGGAGCTGGCCCGGCGCATCAACATCAACTGTTTTAAAACCGACCCGAGCGTGAAATCGAGCCTGAAGTTTTTACGACGCACGCCCTGGGCGCGAAAAGAGGTGGAAGCGCTCTACCTTGATTCGTTAAACGAGCAGGACGACGCGCCGCCCGCTGAAAGCCCCTGGAGCAACTGGCGAAGCAAGAAGGGCGACCAATAACGAAAAAAGCCTCGGGGTTAACCGCGAGGCTTTTTGTTTGCCGCTGTCAGATTGAGGTGCGGCGGTAGTTGCGGTACTCCGGCAGCCAGAAGTTATCTTCAATGGCCTGCTCGAGCGCCTCGGCGGAAACCTCTACCGCCACGCCCTGCGCCTGCGCCATTTTGCCGACGGCAAAAGCGATAGCACGAGAGACATTCTGAATTTCCGACAGCGGCGGCAGCACCAGCCCGTAACCGGTATTCACCAGCGGTGAATGCTGCGCCAGGGTCTCGCTCGCCGCCATCAGCATTTCGTCCGTAATGCGCGACGCGCCGGACGCAATCACCCCAAGACCAATGCCCGGGAAGATGTAAGCGTTGTTGCACTGCGCTATAGGGAAGGTTTTGTCTTTCCAGACCACTGGCGGGAACGGGCTGCCGGTTGCCACCAGCGCATTGCCATCGGTCCAGTGAATAATATCGTGCGGCGTCGCTTCCACGCGGGATGTCGGGTTGGAGAGCGGCATAACGATTGGGCGAGGGCAGTGTTTATGCATCTCGCGGATGATCTCTTCAGTAAAGAGTCCCGTCTGGCCGGATACGCCGATAAGAATGTCAGGCTTGACGTTACGCACTACATCCAGCAGGGAGATCGCGTCGCTGTCCGTCTGCCAGCCCTGCAGGTTTTCGCGCTTTTGCACAAGCTTAGTCTGGAACGGCAGCAGGTTCGGCATGTTGTCGGTCAACAGGCCGAAACGGTCGACCATAAAGACTTTCTGGCGCGCCTGCTCCTCGGTGAGCCCTTCACGCTGAGTCTGCGCGACTATCTGCTCGGCAATGCCGCAGCCGGCGGAGCCAGCGCCCAAAAAGACGATTTTCTGTTCGCTGAGCTGGCTGCCCGCCGCACGGCTCGCGGCAATCAGCGTGCCAACGGTTACCGCCGCCGTGCCCTGGATATCGTCATTAAAGGAGCAAATTTCATTGCGGTAGCGCTGGAGCAGCGGGGTCGCGTTCTTCTGCGCGAAGTCCTCAAACTGCAGCAGCACGTTCGGCCAGCGATGTTTCACCGCCTGAATAAACTCATCCACAAAAGCGTAATACTCTTCATCGGTAATGCGCGGATGACGCCAGCCCATATAGAGCGGGTCGTTCAGCAGTTGCTGGTTATTGGTGCCGACATCCAGCACCACCGGCAGCGTGTAAGCCGGGCTGATGCCGCCGCAGGCGGTGTAAAGCGAAAGCTTGCCGATAGGAATGCCCATGCCGCCGATGCCCTGATCGCCAAGGCCCAGAATGCGCTCGCCGTCAGTAACCACAATCACTTTGATATTGTGGTTCGGCACGTTTTGCAGGATGTCGTCCATATACTGGCGATTAGGCCAGGAGATAAAGACGCCGCGCGCGCGGCGGTAGATTTCAGAGAAGCGTTCGCAGGCGAGGCCGACGGTGGGGGTATAAATAACCGGCATCATCTCGTCGAGATGGTTTTCCACCAGCCGGTAGAAGAGGGTTTCGTTGGTGTCCTGAATGTTGCGCAGGTAAATGTGCTTATCAATATCGGTTTTAAATTCCTGATATTGTCGCCAGGCGCGCTCAGCCTGTTCATCGATGGTTTCCACCACTTCAGGCAGCAAACCGATCAGGTTAAAGTTAGCGCGCTCTTCCATACTAAAGGCGCTGCCCTTGTTCAGGCGGGGAAACTCCAGCAGTACCGGACCGGCATAGGGAATATAAAGGGAGCGATTTTTTTTCTGCTTCATGTCCATTTGGCTTACTCAGTTATATTTTTTTACTGCGCTGACACCGCCTGCACGCAACTGTCCGGGCTGTGACCGCACGCGAAACACCACGTCTGCCTATGGTATTGCACAACGCCACGGCAATCGACATAAAATCGATACATATAAGTAATGAGTTCTCTTTAATCCATTGAAAACAGGTGAGGAAAGAATGGAATACGACACGGTGCTTGCGTTCTGGTTTGAAAATACGCCCTCATCGCAGTGGTTTAAACAAGACGCCGCGCTTGATAAGCAGATCCGCGAAACCTTTTACGACACCTGGCAGGCGGCCTGTCGCGGCGAGCTTTACCCCTGGCGGGAGAGCAGCAGAGGACGGCTTGCTGAGATAATCGTGCTCGATCAGTTTTCCCGCAACCTGCACCGTGAAAGCGCCGCGGCTTATGCGCAGGACAGCATGGCGCTGGTTCTGTCACAGGAGATCCTCCGCCAGCCAGACTGGCGCGCCCTGAACGTCACGGAAAAAGCCTTCAGCCTGATACCGTGGACGCATTCAGAATCGTCGCGTATTCACGAGCAGGCGTTAAAACTGTTTGAAACGCTCAATGAGCCCGCTTTTAGCAATTCGGAACGCAAGCATAAAGCCATCATCGACCGGTTTGGCCGTTACCCGCATCGCAACGAGGCGCTTGGCCGGGAGAGTACCGAAGCGGAACTGGCTTTCTTACGCGACGGCAAAGGACGATTTTAATCAACGAGCGAACCGCCGGGAACCCGCCACGCAAAGAAGGATAGCGAGCGTAACGGCGAGCATCGTAAAGCTTACGGGTTCTCCGAGCAGCGTGGCGGAAATGGCCAGGCCCAAAAAGGGTTGTAACAGCTGCAACTGGCCTACGCTTGCAATGCCGCCCTGCGCCAGACCTCTGTACCAGAAGATAAAGCCAATCAGCATGCTGAACAACGCAACGTAGCCCAGGGCGCACCATGCGGACGTACTGATATGGCTAAAACTCACCGGGCGCGTAACAAAAGTCAGCGTTAGCATGAGCGGTAACGCGAGGATCAGCGCCCAGCTGATGGTTTGCCAGCCGCCAAGCGTGCGCGTAAGACGGGCGCCTTCGGCATACCCCAGTCCGCAGACAAGCACCGCCGCCAGCATATAAAGCCCCCCGACGGATGAAACATCGATTCCCTGTGAAAGCGCGTATCCTGCAACCAGCAGGCTGCCAGCGAGAGAGAAGATCCAGAACAGCGGACGCGGTTTTTCGTTCGCGCGAAGCACGCCGAACAGCGCGGTGGCTAAGGGCAAGAGGCCGAGGAAAATAATCGACTGCGCCGAGGTCATATGACGAAGGGCGAGGGCGGTCAGCAGCGGAAAGCCAATCACCACGCCAGACGAGACCAACCCCAGCGCGAGCAGGTGGGATTTATGCGGTCTGGCGCTCTTCATCAAGCCAATGAGCATCAGCGCCAGCATACCCGCTATTGAAGCGCGCGCGACGGTAAGAAAAAGCGGATCGAAATCCATCACTGCCACACGGGTGGCCGGCAGCGAGCCGCTAAAAATCAGAACGCCAAGAAAACCATTTACCCAGCCGTTAACCGCATTGTTTGATCCCTGCATGAACCGTACCTCTTATAAATGAGCGTTGACGGGCAAAACCTTACGGCGCACATTTATGACAATCAAATTATTGTCATAGATACATAGTATGAAAGCGCGTTATAAAACCCTGGTGGATGAGTTCGCCCAGGCGATCCGGACCGGCAAGCAGGCTGCGGGCAGCCGTTTGCCCACGCACCGACAGTTATCTGCGCAGCGCGGTATTTCTCTTGCCACGGCAACGCGGGTTTATGCTGAACTGGAGGCGATGGGGCTGGTCAGCGGCGAAACAGGGCGGGGCACCTTTGTGCGGGAGCAGACGCTGCCGCCGGGACTCGGCGTTGATCAACTCGCCGTCGCCTCCGATGTGCTTGATCTCAACTTTAACTATCCTGCGCTGCCCGAACAGGCCGATCTGCTGAGAGAGGGGCTGAAACAGCTCGCGATTTCAGGGGAGATAGACGCGCTGCTGCGCTATCAGCCACACGCGGGCAGAGCGCATGAGCGCGAGGCCTTCGCCCATTATCTTGCCGGCAAAGGCGTCGAGTGCGGCGGCGAGGAGGTGATTATTGTCAGCGGCGCGCAGCATGGCCTTGCCGTGACGTTGATGGCCCTGTTGCAGCCTGGCGATGTGGTGGCGGTGGATGCGCTGACTTATCCTGGCTTTAAGATCCTCGCGCAGCAGCTTCACCTGGAGCTGTTGGCTATCCCTGCGGCTTCTGGCGCGATGGATCTGGATGCGCTGGAAAAATATTGTCAGTCCCGCCGGGTTAAAGCGGTCTATACCATGCCGACGCTGCATAATCCGATGGGCTGGGTAATGGACAAGACGCGGCGTGTCCGGCTTGCCGCTTTAGCGGAACGCTACGGGTTAGCGCTGATTGAAGACGCGGCCTATGCATGGCTTGAGGCTGCACCGCCGAAACCGCTCAGATACTATGCCCCCGAGCATACGGTTTATGTTTCCGGCTTTTCGAAAAACGTGGCTACGGGGTTACGCGTCGGCATGGTCGTGGCGCCGGAAAAGCAACGCGCAAGGATAGAAAGAGCCATTCGGGCGACGACATGGAACACGCCTGCCGTGCTGACCTCGCTGGTTTGCGGCTGGCTGCGCGACGGCACGGTTTTGCGCCTCGAAGCGTTAAAAAGAGAGGATGCGCATAAGCGCCAGCGGCTGGCAAGGGAGGTGTTCGGCAAAATGGCCTGGCAGGCGCATCCGAATGCGTATTTTGGCTGGATAACCTTGCAAGAAGAGATTCGCGCGGAGCGTGTAGTGAGCGAGCTGCTGAAAAAGCGTATTTCCGTTTCCACTGCTGAACCGTTTTGTACTTCGCCTTTTGTTCCTCATGCCATTCGTCTGGCGCTTGGCTCCGTCAGCATGGCGAACCTGGAAACGGGGCTGAAAACGGTGAGGGCGACAATCGAGCATTTCACGGATTTATAACCTCAGCCGGAACGCTGTCCGGCCAAGGAGGGGAGTTAAATGCTCAGGCCGCCGGCGATATCAATCACGCCGCCAGTAATATAGCCGCCCTGTGGGCCTGCCAGGAACGACGCCATCGCCGCGACTTCCTCAAGCGTGGCGATGCGGCGGATAGTGTGAAGGTCCATCAGCGCATCTGGAACTGATTCGCCTAATGCTTCACGAGACATATCCGTCGGCATCACGCCTGGCTGGATAACGTTTACCGTAATATTTTTCCCGCCAAGATCGCGCGCCACGCCTTTTGCATAGCCGACGATCGCCGCTTTAGTGCCAGCATAATCAGCGGCGCCCGCAAACGGCACATGGCCGCCCAGTAGCGAGCCGATGAAAATAATCCGGCCTTCCCGGGATAAAACTTGCGCCGCGGCGCGGGTCACGGCGACGGGCCCCATGACGTTGGTCTGCCACTGACGGTCAAGGTTGACCGTATCAAGTTCAGGGTCGTCCACCGTTTTGCCCTGAACCGCAATGGCGGCGTTATTCACCAGAATATCGAGCTTGCCGAAGTGAGAAATAACGTCATTAATGAGCGGCTTAGCGGCGGTCATATCCGCCTGGTCGCTTTGAATCGCGATGGCCCGTACGCCTTTAGCCTGCAGTTTTTCCACCACGGCCTGGGCTTTTGCGCCAGAAGCCACATACGTAATCGCCACATCCGCGCCCTGGTCTGCGAACTGCTCAGCAATAACAGCGCCAAGCCCGCGAGAACCGCCTGTAACGAGCGCCACTTTACCTGCTAACGATTTCTGCATAACCACAGTCTCTCTGTTAATAAGTTACCCCATCCGGGGAGAGTGAGAATTTCATAATGACCATTATCGTAATGAACGTTATGGAATTAGACTTACGTCGTCAAGCGATTTAATATCGATCGTTATGAAATAATGAGGTCAGGTGATGGGACGTAATCGCGAGTTTGATGTAGAAAAGGCGCTGAACGCCGCGCTGGGCGTGTTCTGGAGTAAGGGTTATGAAGGGACGTCATACTCTGATTTAACCAAAGCGACCGGTGTGGAGCGGCCTGCGCTGTATTCCGCTTTCGGCAACAAAGAGGCGCTGTTCCTGCGCGCGCTTGATCATTATTACACGCATTATCTGGATTTCTTTCCCGCCGCGCTGGCGCAGCCAACCGCGAAAGCGGTCGCGGCCTCGGTTCTGCGCGCCGCGGCAGATTTGCATACCCGCTATCCGGAGCATACCGGCTGTCTTGGGATCAACGGGGCGCTGGCCTGTTCGGATGACGCGCAGCCGATACAAAAAGCGTTGATTGCCGCGCGTGAGGATGGCGAAACGCAGCTGCGTGAGCGATTCGAACGCGCGAAAGCGGAAGGCGATTTGCCGCAGACGGTCGACTGCGCCGCCCTGGCCGCGTTTATCTGCGCCGTGCTGCACGGCATGGCCATTCAGGCAAAAGCGGGATTCGGACGCGATAAGCTCGAAGCGATAATTAATCAGACATTAGCGGGTTGGCCATCGTAAATTCAGCATGATTAAATGCAGCCTCGCACGCAGCGGATGCGAATGAAATCACGTCATGAATAACATAGCCATTGTATGGATGAGGGTCTGTAATGATCTGCGATAACGAAACTGGCCAATGCCTGATAACGCCTGGTGCTGATACCAAAGGTGCGCTGCCTGAGCGCGAGAAAAATAGCCTGGTCACCGTGCATTATGTAGGAGACCCGATGTGCTCATGGTGCTGGGGAATAGCCAATTCGGTAAGATCGCTGGCGCAGCTATGTCAGCAACGCGGCTTTCAGTTTGTATTAACGAACGGCGGGCTTCGGGCGGGGGGCGGAGATAAATGGAATGCGGCTTTCCGCAATTTCCTTCGCCACGAATGGCAGCAGATTAATCTTGTGACCGGACAACCGTTCAGCTATTCGCTGCTGGAGCTTGAGTTTTTTAATTATGACACCGAGCCTGCTTGCCGGGCGGTGGTTAGCGCATCGTTAATCCGCCCGGAATCAAAGCTTCATTTTTTCCACGAAACGCAAAAGAAGTTTTACACCGAGTCCGCAGACCCGAAATTACCAGGCTTTTATCAGAGCATTTGTGAAGAGAGCGGCATCGACTTTGCCGATTTCAAAAAGGTCTTTGAATCCAGGGCTGCGTTGCTGGAAACCTACAACGAGTTCAGGCAGGCCAGGGCGTACGGCGTAAATGCGTTCCCGAGCATCCTGGTGGAGAAGTCCGGGGTCATGCAAAAGGTCATAACTGGTTACAGCAGCGAAGAAGAAATCCTCAGACGGGTTTTAGAGTCAGAAGCATGAATAAAGTAAGGCGTATCAGTTATCCGGGAATGGCGCCAGTTTACGCGAAGGCAACCTTTGTGCGCATAATGTATATTATGTTAAATTGGATTCAGAGTCTCATGCTTCTATCGTCGTATGCTGCTGCGCCCCGTCTATCCCTGTATGCCGCCTTTACTTTTTCGAGCTGACATGGCCTGGCGTTTAAGGACTGGACTCTGAGTTTATCAACCGACCCGGCCATGCGTGCTCCTGCCCTGCTGTATCAGTGATGAGTAAACGGCAGCTTTTACCCGCGGTTCGAAAGAACCATCGTGCCGCTTCTGTAAGTGCCGCCGTTAACGCCCTGGCTCTCTCCAGCACCGACGTCGGTCAATCGTGCGATGCCGCATTCAATTTCTGACAAAGCTCATCAATGTTCATGGACTTGTAAAAAAACCATCCCTGAGCATAAGCGTTCTCGTTATGGCCTTTCAGATAATTGAGTTCAACAATATCTTCCACGCCTTCAAAGACAATTTGCGCGCCAATGCCGATGACCAGGCCCGAAATGCATGTCAGGATGTTGCGCTTGTACTCCTCCTGCAAGCCTTTCACATAAAACTTATCAATTTTAATCTCGTCAAAATCAATCTCGGTTAACCAGATAAGGTTGGCTGTCCCTGTTCCGAAATCATCTATCGATACGCAAAACCCTTTCGCTCTGGCGCGCCGCGAAAAATCCGCAATAACGTCATGCGGTAATGTGCTTCGTTCCGTAATTTCAATTTTGATCTGCGACGGCTTGATCCGGTATTGAATACACTGCTCATACAGATAATTTATGTAATTACAATGCTCTATCTCGTAGCCACCGATATTGATAGAGACGGTAAAGCTACTGTTACGTGTGAGATAATGCGACAATTCTTCAGTGAGCCGCTTAATAACAAACTCAGAAATTTGTCCGTATACCCCTATTTTTTCCGCCACATCGATAAAAAGCTCCGGTGAGACTTTGCCGTACAGCTTATCCTGCCAGCGGATGAGCGTTTCAACGCCGACGATTTTCTCATCGTTCATCCTGACGACAGGTTGATACTCCAGATAGAGTTGTTCGTCCTGGACAGCTTTCTTTAAACGATATTCGAAGCTTTTTCTGGAGTTGAGGTAGAAATAAGCAAACCACGATAAAAATACGCCAAGTAAGAGACAAATCAAAACGACAAGCGCCTGATGAAGCGGATCCAGTGATAAGAACCCTACCATCCCATTACGGGTTAATACGCAGAGATCGAAGGTTTTGCTGCAAATTTTTGCATGCACCGCATTATTAACAGCGAAACCTGCGCCGCCATGATGCGTTCCGGGCAAGATTAAAAAATCATGCCGTCCTTTATGAGTTGAGATAACCACATCAAATTGTGGATACATCTCTTTTATTTTCTTAAAGGCAAACGGAGAGGTAAAAGCAATGGCGGTTTTATAGATTGTGGCATCTACATGGATTTTTTTATTATGAAAATTGTTGTCTGAACCGTCAAAGATATAGCCGTCAGAAGTCGAATACTCCTCTTTCACATAGCCTCTGCTTTTGTCAAAAAGCCCCCATCCCGCCGTGCAAATAACCTTACCTTTATGCGTAATGCCAACATCAATGACGTCCTGATAATCGAGGAGGATCTCTCTTAACCTGTTGATGTTGCTATCATTACAGTTATTGATGTTAGCTTCTACCACCCTGTTGAGCGATTCATGAATCTGAGTAGATACAGATTCTGAATGTCTGAGGATCTGTTTTGTGTAAGCAATCTGCTCTCTGGCCTGGAATTTTATTATGGTATAGTTAGCAATCAAAACCAGAATGGTTGTAGCAACTAACATTCTAAATAGCGTAGGCGTATTTAGTTTAAACTTATTATGTAAGTTCATTCTTAAACCACTCATAAAGGATGGGTACGCTAATCGGTAATCTTCAACGATTGATTTCTACTTTCCTGCAAATTGATGACTTTCCCTCTGACGCGCCTGTGCTGCCGTTGCTGGCAGCACAGGTCTGGTACGTATTTTCAATGAGGTCAGTTTGCGGCGCTAAAACCATTTTTGCCCGCTTGTTTTACCTTATATAAACTTGCATCGGCGCGTTGGATGGTATTCTCAACAGAAACTTCATACTTCGCCAGCCCCACCGAGAAAGTCGGCAACGCGATCCGCTGATCATTTTTAGCGACAATCGAGTGCCGTGAAATATAACGGAGCCGCTCCACCAGCGTTCTGGCATCGTTAAACTCAATGCAATAAAGCAGGACGATAAACTCATCGCCACCAAATCGAATAATGATATCCGTCTCCCGTAAAGACTTGCGCAACTGCTCGGTAAACGAGATAAGAATCGCGTCGCCTACCAGGTGACCATGGGTATCATTTATCTGCTTAAAATCGTCCAAATCCAGCATGACCAGATAGTCAGGCTCATATTCCATGACCGTCCGCTCCAGGTACCGACGGTTATAAACTCCGGTGAGCGAATCGATATAGAGCTTTTTGCGTTCGCGCACCAGCCGGATATAGACCACGGTGCGCCAGACTGCGAAGGTCACCGGTAAAAGCAGCAAAAACACCAGGTTGATGCCATGCAACGCTTGTAGGCTTTCCTCTATCTCATGCACTTTAACTTCATTGACGTGTTTGGCTTTAAATATTCGTGCATATTCATCCTGCATATGACGGCAGGAGATCTGGCGACGAACGTGCGGCTGCGTTGGGCCCATTTGCCGATCTTCAGTGCGCTTACTCGCCTCTTCCGCACAGAGCAGAAGCATGCTGCTGGATATTTCTCTTTCGAGCTCCCGATGTTGCAAGATAGAGGTTCTCAGGAGATCTTTGATTCTTGCATACTCGGTGGCGTTCAAATAAAAAACGCACAGTAAAGAAAGCGATGAAATAATTAGCAAAATATAAGGAATAAAAATCTCTTTTTGTGGTCTCATATAATTTACATCAGTCATGCACAATTATAAGCAGACAAAAGCTGCCCTGACACTGTCACAGGAGCGAATCAATGAATGAAACATTTAAACGGCTTTTTAGTCGTGCGACTTATTGCCTCCTTTTAACTGTTTCGCCTGTGTATTTTTTGAACCATTTTTGAAGAAGGCCAATTGTAAAGGCTGGATCCTGTTTTGCCAATAAAACCCATAATATATTTTTAATTGGTAACTCATTGAATTGTTTAGGGAAATATGAATTTATTAAAGCAGATATCTTGCATTAGTGCTAACTGAACAGAGATATCCGGTTTTATCATCTAGTTTATTTAATTTAAATAGAGTTAAACTCTTTTTTTACAGATAAATTCAGCCTTAAATGTTGTGATGATGTATGGTTTTTATAATTATGTTTAATGCGTGTTAACAGTACTGCTATTTGATTATCGAAGGTGTAAATATTTCGAAAATATATACCCAAAAAAGCCCACCTTATTAATCTGCGATTGTGTTAATTTGTCTGGAGGCTATACTCTTTTGAAGTCAATTAATTAACCGCGCTAAGTAAAATCTTAACGAAAACCTAACGGGGTGTTTATGTGACCGGGCAATGCCCTTCCGTTTCGCTTAACGCAAAAATGTCGCGTTTAGCCAGGCAATATGAAAGGTTACTGAAGCAGTATCAGAACAGGCGATGCGATGTTTTACTCCAGGACGTCGCAGAGGTGCTTGCCTGTACGCCACGGTACACGCGCACACTGTTAAAAGAGATGAAGCAACGAGGCTGGATCAACTGGTCCTCATTGCCAGGCAGGGGCAAAATGAGCCAGATCCAGTGCATGCTGGATGACAATGGGCTCAAAGAAAAACTCCATCCGTGGTTTTCTTCTCCTCATACCAGCGCCAGTGAAAGCGTGGTTTTTTCCGCTGCGCCCGAAGGTTATCATTTTACGCTTTCCTCCCCTCGCCCGATCCCGGCAATTGTTCCGGCGTTTTTTGCCGTGCACTACAGGCGTCATCTGATGCGTATGGTGCATGTCGGCGTAATGCGTTTTCCGCATGGCTGTACCGATCCTGTCCCTGCTTTAGCTCACCACAATATAAAATCCGACGATGGCCTGAGCTGGCGATTCTATATTCGTCAGGGGCTGGTCTGGCACAACGAGCAAAGCGTAAGCGCTGCACAACTGCTAAGCCAGTTACAACGTCTGGCGGGAACGCCGCTGCTCCCCTATGTCGAACGTATAACGGCCAACGATCAACTCATTGTCTTTCACTTAACCCAACCGGATGAAATGCTATTGCATCGCCTTGCTCACCCGGCCTGTTCGCTGGCGCATCCTGAAGAGCCAACCGTAGGTCTGGGGCCATTCAGAGTCATTGAGCATACTGACGAGTGCGTAAAGCTGGCGCGTTTCGCTTTCTGGTACGGTGAGAAACCGCTGGCCGCCACCGTTACGGTAGAAACACAGCTGCGCAGAGCCGACGACTGGGGGCTCATTAATATGGAAACGCCGCGTTCTAAGCTGCGGGCTGAGCCAGTTAATACACTCTCATCCGCCGATATCTTTTCCTTTATGACATTCAACCAGCTTAAGCGCGCTGCGCTGACGCCGCCGCAGCGGGCGCTGGTGTTGCATATCGCCAGAAGCATCGCGCAATCCACAATCGAAGCAGAAGCGGATATCCTGCCTGTTCCAGATTGGCTTACCCTGCCCTCCGCCAGCAGCTTTAGCCCGGCCCCTCTGCCGCCTTCTCTTTCGATGGCTTATTTAAGCACGCCGGATACGGACAAGTTTGCCGATGCGCTAGCCAGAAACCTGAGCCGTAGGGGTTGCCGCCTGGCGCTGACGCCCATCTACAATGGGCACTGGCACGCTCCCGGAAAGAACTGGGAACATATGGATATAGCGCTGGGCTATCTTAGCAGCCGCCGTGCGGCCGTCTTCACGGTTGAAGAGCGCTGGCGGCACAGCAGAATGGTGAAAGCGTTCTGGCCTGTAAAAACGCAGCGCCTCATCGGGGCGATGCTGCAACGTTCGGCGATGGGCGATGTCTCCCATCATCGCGCCCTGCTTATCATGTTATTAAGGCATGCTATTCGTCATGAGATAATCACGCCGCTGTATCTGAAAAATTTTACCCTGCGCTACCCTGATTCCGTTCAGGGAGTCAAATGCGGCCCGCAATGTATGCCTGACTATACCTCTCTGTGGATTGACACCACCCGCTGCTGATCGTTACGCCGGGCGTGCAGCCCGGCGTAGCCATTCACTGCGCCTTATCTGCCCGGACGTTGCTCACTGGTGACCGGCCGCGGTTGCGTGCGACGGCCAACCATGCCCATCACGCCTGCCAGCACCGCTTCGACAATCATCATAAAGAAAGCAAACCACGCCGCTTTGGCTGTGGCGGCGGCGGCTTTCTCACCCATTTCACGGCTTTTCTGTTCGGCTTGCTGTTTCAGCTCTTCATATTTCGCGCGAGCAGCCTGATAATTTTGCTCGGTCTGATTCACGATTTGTTCCGCTTCGGCATCCGTTTTACCCGTGCGCGCCTGAATGATATTTTTCAGCGCTTCGCGATCGGCAGCCTGGAATGTCGCCTGATTCCTTTCCACGAGGCCTTTAAAGAAATTCGCCAGATCGGTGTTGCCAGCGCCTGGCGCTTGTTGTTGCGGTTGAGCCGCGCCCGCCGCCTGGTTCTGCGCGTTGTTTACTTCCCCCTGCGCCTGGTTTTGTAAGGCTTCCGGCTGCAGCTCCGGCTTACCGGTTTGCCTTAGCGTGGTTTCAAGTTCGTTTTGCAGGTTGTCCAGGTTGATATTGTTTTCAGCGAGCTTATCTCTCGCCATTTCAACCGCCTGCGGCGCGAGCGCTTTCGCCCCGCTGCTGACTGCCTGTAACCCGGTGCCAAGCACGTTCATGGTGCCGGTCACGGCGCTGCTGGCGATGGTCACTAACAGCCAGGTAAAAATCAGCGTATTTACGCCAAACATTAAAAGCCCATGCAACGCGCCTTCACGCTGCGCCAGTCTGCCGCTCACATAGCCCCCGACGGCGATAGAAATAAGCATGCTTACCCCGCCCCATATCGCCGCACCCATGCCGATGCCCTCTACGGGATTCTGTTCCTCCATCGGATCGATGGTGGTAGTGCCCACTGCCGTACCCAGGATAGCGAGTAACAGGTAAATAACGATGGAAACGATCACGCCGGCAAAAACCGCGCTCCAGGAAATTCGCTTTAACGGAACGCCGTAATTATCCACCCGATATTCGCCGTCTGGTTCTCTGGCTGAATGTGTGTGTTTATCGAACATAATGACTCTCCACTTCTTCACGTACGGTTAAAAAACGTTCGCGATTCGTTTATTAAAGAAGAGCAACCCTATTCAATAGTAGTAGGAATAAAATGATAAGCGAGACATGGCCCGCGCTTCGTATTATTCGGGGAAAATGACCTGCTGGCTTTGTTTTTTTAAGGGATGTTTTTCTGCAATTTTACTTATTGTATTTAAAGCTGTTTTTTTAAGATAAAAAGACTGAAATCCAGTTTCATGAATGCGTTTCTGTTTCTGCGTTTAAAAATAATGATAAATTTGTGGTTGTGGCCTGCAAATATTATCCTGACGCGCTTTATTATTTCCTTGCTACGGATAAAGCAGGCGAAAAAAAGCCAGATAACCTGTCTCAGCATTATCTGGCATCCTGTCTTTATCGTTTACTTATGGCCTTCTGAATAGCGCCAGACTGCGGCCTTCAAGTTCAAAATCTTTCTCTTTATTAATGACGATGCCGCGTTTCGCATTATCTGAGGTGCTGAGCTCCAGCACCCAGCCGCCCTCGCCCAACTGAGGAATGCGAAACGGCACGGTGCCTTCATACGGGTTTATCAGCATCAGCACATCGTGCCAGATGCCCTCCTCTTTTTGCAGATCGGGCCGACCGATATAAACGCCGAGCGTCGAGCCTTCATCCCACTGCTCCGCCTGCTGATAGCCGCCGCCTGCGTTGAACCATTCGATGACCATGCCATCGCGCCAGTTTTCACGCCGCAATAGCGGCTGCTCGGCACGCAGCTTGATAACCTGGCGGGTAAATTCGCGCAGCGTTTCGGCGCTCTCCGGCAGGTTTTCCCAGTGAACCCAGGAAATCTCGCTGTCCTGGCAATAACCGTTATTGTTACCCATCTGGCTGCGGCCGAATTCATCGCCCGCCAGCAGCATCGGCGTGCCATGTGAGAAGAACAGCGTGGCGAGGAAATTACGTTTTTGCCGTTCGCGCACCGCATTGATGCCTTCATCCTCCGTTGGACCTTCGGCGCCATAATTGTAGGAGCGGTTATTGTTATGACCGTCGTTATTGTCCTCGCCGTTATCGTCGTTGTGTTTCTCGTTATAAGAGACCAGATCGTTAAGCGTGAAGCCGTCATGCGCGGTAATAAAGTTGACGCTTGCCCACGGGCGGCGACCGCGCTGGTCGTAGAGGTCGCCGGAACCCAGCAGACGTGCGGCAAATTCGGAAGAGACATTGTCCCCCTTCCAGTATTCGCGCACCGTGTCGCGGTATTTATCGTTCCACTCCGCCCAGCCTGGCGGGAAGCCACCCACCTGATAGCCGCCCGGACCGATATCCCAGGGCTCGCCTATCAGCTTCACGCGTGAAAGCACCGGGTCCTGCGTGATGGCGTCGAAAAAGCCGCCGCGCTGGTCAAAGCCTTCCGGCTCGCGGCCCAGGATGGTGCCAAGGTCAAAGCGGAAGCCGTCGATATGCATCGACTCGGTCCAGTAGCGCAGCGAATCCATCACCATTTGCAGCACTCGCGGATGCGAGGTGTTGACGGTGTTGCCGGTGCCGGTGTCATTAATGTAATAACGGTGCATGTCGGGCATGGTGCGATAATAAGAGAAGTTATCGATCCCCTTGAACGACAGCGTCGGGCCAAGCTCGTTGCCTTCCGCCGTGTGGTTATAAACCACATCCAGGATCACCTCGATACCGGCATCATGGAAAGCGCGCACCATGTCGCGAAATCCCTGAATGCCTCGCGGGCCGTAATAGCGTGAAGCCGGCGCGAAAAAGCCGAGCGAGTTATAACCCCAGAAGTTTTTCAGTCCCTTATCAAGCAGATGCTGATCGTCCGGGAACCAGTGTACCGGCAGCAGTTCTACGGAGGTAATGCCAAGGCTTTTAATGTAATCAACGGACGCCTTGTGCCCCATTCCTTCAAACGTGCCGCGCAGCTCTGGTGGAATTGCCGGGTTAAGCTGCGTGAAGCCTTTCACATGGGTCTCGTACACGACTGAGTTCGGCCAGTGAATGGAGGGGCGGTTGTCGTCCTGCCAGTCAAATGCCTCCGGGTCGATAACCCGGCACTTCGGCGTATAGGGCGCGCTGTCGCGGGTATCAAAGGTTAAGTCCTTATCTTCATGCAGCAAATCATAGGCGAAATGGGCTTCATTCCATTCGATATCGCCAACCAGCTCGCGTGCGTATGGGTCGATAAGCAGTTTATTAGGGTTAAAGCGATGACCATTCTCCGGTTCGAAAGGACCGTGAACGCGATAGCCGTAAAGCGCGCCGGGCTTCAGCCCCGGCACATAGCCGTGCCACACCTCGTGGGTATATTCCGGAAGCTCAAGACGGGCAATTTCAGTTTTACCGTCCGGCGCGTACAGGCAGAGCTCAACGCGCTCCGCGTGCGCTGAAAAAAGCGCGAAGTTAACCCCTTCGCCGTCGTAATTGGCGCCGAGACGATGGCTATACCCTGACGTTATTTCAAAAGGCTTACCGTGTGACATGCATTCTTCTCCATGGATGTGCAGAGCTTTCATATACAGCAGCGATACATGACATCTTTAAAAGCAACAAAGTTAGACAGTTATAAGTATGGCAGAAGCGTAACCGTTGAGGGTTTGCACATCTATCCGGTCAGTTACAACCACCTCTTTTCCACTGAGGATGTCGTGATAACGGCGGTTCGCGAGCGTAGCGGGCAAGGCGATTTCGGTATCCGCCCACAGCTCCGCATGCGGCGCGGCAAGGCGGCCTTCCAGCACGCCCAGCACCAGGCGCGGCGCGATGACAATCAGCGCGTCACTCTCCCTGGCGCGCGCAAAAGCGATAACGTTTTCCGCGCGATTGCCCGTCGCTGAAAGCGGCAGATAGTCGCCGCGACGAAACAGCGCGGGTTTCTGTTGCCGTAAGCGCAGCGCTCTGGCGATGACATGTTGTTTCAGCTCGCCGCTAAGCCAGGCCTCTTCGCTAAGCCAGGAGGCGCTGGCTTCTTCATCGAGCCAGTGCGTCAGCGCGGCGAAATCGGGCTCGCGCCGGTTATCGGGGTCGACCAGGCTGAAATTGAGCCCTTCGCTTCCCTGGTAGATATCCGGCACGCCGGGCGCGGTCAGCTTGATCATCGTCTGGGTCAGGCTGTTAACCAGCCCGGCATTAATGAATGGTTGCAGCGAGCGGGCGAAATCCTGCAAAAAGTCCTGATTCGCTGGCGACAACAGATGGCGGGCGTAATCCAGCACCACGTTTTCATAGGCGTCATTGCTGTCCACCCAGTCGGTGCGCAGCTTTGCCTCCCGCAGCGCCTTTTCGACAAACTGCAGGAACCGCTCTTCAAGCGCTTTCAGCCCCGCCTCGTCGCCAGGCGCAAGCGTCGCGGGCCAGACGCCCGCCAGCGCCTGGTAGAGCATCCAGGTATCCACCCCTTTCGGCGCCGTGCCGTCATTCAGGAAGACCACTTTGGTTTGATTCATCTGCCGCCAGCGGGCGACGCAGTCTGCCCAGCGCTCCGGCGCTTCGGTTAACGTATAGAGCCGCGCTCGCGCGTCCTCGCCGCGTTTAGTGTCGTGGGTCGAGGTGCCGGAAAGCGCATCGGGCTGATGCGTCAGCCGCGCTGTCATCTCCCGATGGAAACGCTCAACGGAGAAGGTGCGCGGCAGCGGCTCGGCGCCCACTTCATTCAGCGCCAGCTCCATGTTCTGGCGAAAGAAGAGCGTATCTTCCACCGATTTGGCCATCAGCGGGCCGGTCAACTGCTGGAAGCGGGTGCGGAACGTGGCGGCGCTGTTCACCGCCGCTTCAGCCACCTCGCCTTTGAAAATACGGGTAATGAAATCAAGTGCGGCGGGCTGCGGCGCGTTCTCGCTCGCCTTCACCTTGTTGACCACTTTCTGCAACAGCGCATGTCCTTCAGCCGGCAGGCCATTCACCGTGCCGTAAGTGCGGTAGACCGGGAAGGCCACCAGCAATTCGCGCAGCGCCGCGCGTACCGCTTGCTCCTCCAGCGGGACGCTCTCGGTTTGTCCGATAGCGAGCGCAAGCTTCAGCAGCGTGGTGAATTCCCCTTCGAAATTGCGGTCCGCCATCAGCAGCTTCGCATCGCGCAGCTCCGCTTTCATATTCACCGGCTTGCCCACCACCTCTTCATAAGCCTTGCGCAGGTCGCCAAGCTTATCGCCATCCACCAGCACGTCGGAGAGCGCGGCGATAAACTCATAGCCGGTGGTGCCGGAGACAGGCCAGTCGGATGGGATCTGTTCACCCTCCCCTAAGATCTTCTCAACCGTGATGTAGCAGTCGGGTCCCGCCTCCTGGCGCAGCAGCTCCAGATAACCTTTCGGATCGGCCAGACCATCCACATGATCCACCCGCAGCCCGTCCACCGCGCCGGAGCGCACCAGCTCAAGAATCAGCCGATGCGAATCGTCAAACACCGCTTTATCTTCAACGCGCACCCCGGCAAGCCCGGTGATTTCAAAAAAGCGACGGTAGGAAAGCTCGCGCGGCGCGTCGCGCCAGGACATCAGCCGGTAAGGCTGTTGGTTATGCAGCGCCGCAAGCTGCGCTTTATCCGTCATCTTAAGCACGGTCTCTTCGCGCCCCTGCCAGCTGGTGGGCGTGAGCGGATAGTAGCTTTCATAGTAGGCGAAGGCGGGTTTGCCGGTTTGCGGGTCGGGCTTAATGCTGATTTCGCCGTTTTCCAGCACCGCCTCAAACGTGTCGCCAAGGAACGGCAGCGTCAGACGCCGCGTCCAGTCAATGTCAAAATAACGGGCGTAGCGGCTTTGCTGCCCGTTTTCAATAACGTCGCGCCACCACGGGTTTTCAAGCGAGGCGGCCATATGGTTCGGCACGATGTCGAGAATCAGCCCCAGCCCCGCCGCCTTCAGCGCGTTGACCATCCGATCAAACCCTTCGCGGCCGCCGATGGCGGGGTCGATTTCATTGGCGTCGGTTACGTCATAGCCGTGCGTGGAGCCGGCGGTGGCGGTAAAAATCGGCGAAGCATAAAGATGGCTGATGCCGAGCCGTTTAATATACGGAACAAGCGCTGCGGCGCGGTCGAACGTCATGCCGTTGCGAAACTGAATACGATAGGTAGAAGTTGGGATCATGCGGCGTCTCCCGAAGCAAGGCGGACAATAATCGCGTTTGGCGGCAGTTCGCTGCCCGCGGCCTGCCAGGCGAAAATCGTCTCTCCAGGCATCTCGGGCAGCGGCTGCGACTGTTCGCCGATATTCATGGCCAGCGAGAGTGTGCCTGACGGGAAGGTCCAGCTAACCGCCACAAAGCCTTTCGCCGTTTTCAGCACCGTGCCGGAATGACCGCCCGCCCTGACCAGCAGCGGTACAATATGCTGATGACGCAACACCAGCAGCTGGCGGGTGAAATCGAGCCAGGCTTTCCCTTCCCCGTTCGGCTTTTTCCAGTCGAGCTTCGACGCCATAAAGGTGCTCTGCGCGTTCGGGTCCGGCACGCTTTCGTCTTCAAAATCGCCATGGCCTTCAAACTCTTTCGCGCGGCCTTCCCGCACCGCTTTGGCGAGCTCGCCGTGAAAATCGGTAAAGAAGAGGAACGGGTTCGTCTCGCCATACTCCTCGCCCATAAAGAGCAGCGGGATATGCGGCGTGAACAGCAGCGTGGCCAGCAGTACGCGGGTGCGGTCAGGACCGGCGAGCGAAATCAGACGCTCCCCCTGCGCGCGGTTGCCCGTCTGGTCGTGGTTCTGAATAAAGTCGACAAAGGCGACCGGCGGCTGTCCGGCGCTCTTCACGCCGCGCTTTTTACCTGTCTGTGGAGAGACTTCGCCCTGATAGGCAAACCCTTCAGTGAGAATGCGGGCCACCAGCTTTTCCGGCGCTTCGGCGAAGTCCTGGTAGTAGGCCTGCGTCTCGCCGGTGGCGAGCACGTGAATAGCATTGTGGAAATCGTCGTTCCATTCGCCGGTAAAGAGCGGCACCGCGCCATTTTCTTCACGCGGATGCAGGAAGGTGACGTTGCGGCTATCTTCGGTGGTCAGGTGAATGTAACGATTGGGGGCGGCCGCGCGGATGCGTTCGGCAATCTCAATCAGCACATGCTTTTCCGACGTGTCTTCAATCTGGTCGATGGCGTCGAAGCGCAGGCCGTCCAGGTAGTACTCTTTCAGCCAGTAGAGCGGCGCCTCGGCGATATAGCGACGCGCGGCGTCCACGTCATAGGCGATGCCGGGACCCCAGGGGGTCATCCGCTCCTCATGGAAAAACTGCGGCGCCAGCAGCGGCAGATAGTTTCCTTCCGGGCCGAAGTGGTTAAGCACAATATCCAGCACCACGGAAAGCCCGTAGCCGTGGGCGGCATCGACAAACGCTTTAAAATCATCAGGCGTGCCGTAGGCGGAATGCGGCGCGTAGAGCAAGACGCCGTCATATCCCCATCCGCGTTCGCCGCCGAACTGGGAAACCGGCAGCACTTCAATCATGGTTATCCCAAGCTCCGCCAGATAAGGCAATTTCGCCATCGCGGCCTTAAACGTTCCCTCTGGGGTAAAGGTGCCGATATGCATTTCATAGACGACCGTCTCTTCCCACGGGCGTCCTTTCCACTGGCGGTGTTGCCATTCGTAACGGGCCGGGTCGATGACCAGCGAAGGCCCGTTGACATCCGCCTTCTGCGCCCGGGAAGCGGGGTCTGGCACCGCCATGCCGTCGGCCAGCACATAATGGTATTCCGTGCCCGGTTCAACGTCGGTCACCCGCGCCTCGAACCAGCCCTCTTCGCTTTTGCGCATGATGTGGTCGGTACCGGCGAGCCTGAGCGTCACGCGCTCCTGGCCTGGCGCCCACAGACGAAAGCGCACAACACCGTCGGCCTCGTAGTCGGCCCCCCAACTCTTAAGGAATGATCTGGACTCCATTCAGTGCCTCGTTTAACCCAAAAGTGAGCAATGCACGACATCTGCGGGTGCGGATGCCGAGCTCCAGTAGCGTAAACGTGTAGTGCGATCCGGATGCCGTAACGGGGCGTCGCCCCCTGGGTTGCCTGTAAGGAAGCGGTTCCCTGGAGAAGTGGTGTTGAAGCGGTGCCCGACTGTCCGGATCCAGGCAGCATACGAACATCAATCATAGACCATGGATGCAGGATTGGCGGGGCGCGCAAAGAAAGCAGCGAGACGCGGGAAGGTTAAGCGAGGCGAACTCCGGCAACCGGCCCCGCCCTTCAGGGCCGGTTGCCGGGAATAGCTTAACTGCCGCGATAGGTAGAATAGCCGTACTGGCTCAGCAGCAGCGGAATATGGTAGTGCTCCTGTGGGTTATCGATGTGGAACATCACCGGGATCTCCGGGAAGAAGCTTTGCTGCTGATGAGAAGCAAACCAGGCGCCGGTTTCAAACACGACGCGGAAATCGCCGCTCGCCGCCGGCTTGTTGGGCCACAGCGCCTTGATTCGTCCCTGGTTATCCGTCGTGGCGTGGTTGAGCTGCACCCATTTCCCCTCGGTTTTTTGCTCAAGGGTAACGCCCACGCCTGCGGCAGGTTTCCCCGTCTGTTCATTCAGCACGTGGACGCTCAGCAGGTTGGCGGGTTCGGCGGCATAAACCTGCGAAGCGCCGGTCAGGATCAGGGCGGCGCTCATCGCCGTCAGAGTTTTCATGTTCATCGTATTCTCCTTCTGGGTTAATGAACGCTATCCTCGCCCAACGCAGGCGTAAAAAAGCTGACCGGCAGATTACAATGTTGTCATGTTGCCAGTTTGCGCTGTCACCCTGGCCTGTAATTCTGTCAAAATCGCCGAATGAAAATTTTACTGATTGAAGATAATGAAAAGACGCAGGCCTGGCTGGTGAAAGGCCTGCGGGAGGCGGGTCTGGTGGTGGACGCCGTCGCGGATGGCCGGGATGGCCTGCACCTGGCGCTGGAGCAAGAGTATGCGCTGATCGTGCTTGATATTATGTTGCCGGGCCTGGACGGCTGGCAGGTGTTGAGAACGCTGCGCACCGCCAAAGCGACGCCGGTGCTCTGCCTTACCGCCCGCGACGCGGTGAGCGACAGGGTCAAAGGCCTGGAGCTTGGCGCGGATGACTACCTGATAAAACCCTTCTCTTTTGCCGAGCTGCTGGCGCGCGTTCGCGCGCAGCTGCGCCGCCATAACAGCGCATCGAACCTGCTGCAGGTCGCGGATCTCCAGCTGGACGCGGTGCGCCATCAGGTCAAGCGCGGCGGCGAGGAGATAGCCCTGACCCCGCAGGAGTTTTCGCTGCTCTGGTTTCTGGCCAGCCGCGCCGGGGAGATCCTCCCGCGCACGCTGATTGCCAGCGAAGTCTGGGGCATCAACTTCGACAGCGAGACCAACGTGGTGGATGTCGCTATCCGCCGCCTGCGCAGAAAAATTGACGATCCGTTTCCCCTTAAGCTTGTGGAAACGGTGCGCGGCATGGGCTATCGCCTGAACACGGGAGACGCCTGATATGCGCCGCCCTTCGCTCACGCTGCGTCTCACCCTCGCCTTCACGCTGCTGGTTGCGCTTTGCAGCGCGCTGGTCAGCGTTTCGCTCTACCGCGCCCTTTCCGGGGAACTGATCTGGCGCGATAACCAGACGCTGCTCAACCGCGGCGCCCAGCTGCGCCAGCTGCTGCTTGATGGCGCGGAGCCGCGCTCGTTGCCGCTCTATTTCAACCGGATGATGGACACGCGTCAGGATATTCTGCGCATCAGCCGCCCGGACGGCAGCGTCATCGTGGATGTCAACCAGGCGAATGTTCGCGTGCCGCCAATAGCCCCCTCGGCAACCAGCGCCGCGCTGTCGGATGCGCTGCTTCACGCATGGCAAACGCCACAAGGCGTGACGGCGACAGGCATGGCGCTGACCGGGCGCGACGCGCAGGGTCCGGTCATCATTATGGTGGCGCGCGTCGCCGCCGAACGCGAGCAGGTTCTGGAAGCGTACCGGCGTAAAAGCCTCTTTATCAGCCTGACGGCGATCGTACTGGCGGTGATAATCAGCCCGCTGCTGATTCGTAAAAGCCTCGGGGCGATAAAAAAACTCAGCCGGCAGACCGCGCAAACCCATAGCCAGGCGCTGGAACCGCTGCCGCTGGATACCCTGCCCTTGGAATTACTGCCCCTCGGGCGCTCGCTGAACATTATGCGCCAGCGGCTGGCGGAGGATTTCACCCGGCTTACGCAGTTTGCCGACGACCTCGCCCACGAACTGCGCACGCCGGTCAATATTCTGCTGGGACAAAACCAGGTGATGCTTCAGCGTCCGCGCAGCGCTCAGGAGTATGAGGCGCTGCTGGCGGGCAATATCGAAGAGCTGGAGCGCCTGACCCGGCTTATTGAAAACATCCTGTTTCTCTCCCGGGCCGACCACCGCAACGTGGTGCTGGATAAACAGCGGCTCGACGCGCAGACCTTTATACAGTCGACGGTTGATTTCCTGGAGCCGCTGGCCGAGGAGAAGAACATCCGCGTTGAGATTGATGCGCAGGGTGAACTCTGCGCCGACCGGCTGCTGCTCCAGCGAACCTTAACCAATTTGCTGACCAATGCGCTGCGCCACACGGCGGAAGATGGGCAAATCAGCATTACGGCCCGCAGTACGGATGCAACGGCGACGCTCAGCGTGGCGAACCCCGGCGAGCCGATAACCGAACCGGAACAGCTGTTCCGCCGCTTCTGGCGGGCCGATAACGCGCGCCAGACGCCAGGCGCCGGGCTGGGTCTCGCCATCTCGCAGGCTATTGTCACACTCCACGGCGGGGAAATCGCGTTTCATCACCGGCAGGGCTGGAACGTCTTTACTCTCTCTCTGCCCGCGCCTTTTTCCGGCGAGCCATGAGCAGCTCGCCGTTTTCGATGCATAAGCGTGCGCAACAGCGCCCCTGTTTAGTGACAACGTAACGAAGCGCTTGAGGATGCATTTCTACCCTGTCGGAGACGCCGCTGGCGCGTGGCTCAGGAGCGCGAAAGCTCTTCTTGCCATTCCCCGGCGGCGCCTTTCACGCCATGATAAGCGGGTTCAGGTCAGACGATGAGGATAAGGATGAACGAGTATGTCACCCGCGTGCCTTTAGAAAAGGCGTACCGCTTAATTAACCATGGGCCGACGGCGCTGGTTTCCGCCCGCGCGAACGGCGTTGAGAACGTGATGTCCGCCGCCTGGGTCTGCGGGCTCGATTTTCAGCCGCCGAAGCTGACGGTCGTAATCGATAAAATCGCGAAAACGCGGTCGCTCATCGAACAGAGCGGCGTGTTTGTGATTCAGGTGCCGACAGCGGCCCAGATTGCGCTCACCCACTATCTTGGCACGCATACGCTGGCGCAAGAGCCGGATAAGCTTCAGCGTGCGGGCGTTGAGCTTTTCTCTCTGCCCGACGTCGACGCGCCGCTGGTGACGGGCTGCGCCGCGTGGCTGGCGTGTCGGCTCATCCCTGAACCGCACAACCAGCAGCAGTACGATCTGTTTATCGGCGAAGTGACCGCCGCCTGGGCTGACAGCCGTGTCTTTCAGGACGGCCACTGGCGGTTTGAGCAGGCGCCCGCGTCGTTGCGCAGCCTGCATTACGTTGCAGGCGGACAGTTTTACGCCACCGGCGAGTCGCTGAATCTGAATATCGATTCCTGAACCTTTCTGCGGGCAAACCTGCCCGCTTTACACGCTTTTACCTCCATGCCCGGCGCGCTGCTCTACAGTTTGACGTTGACTGCTTTCACCTCAGGAGACCGTTATGTCTGTACGCCGTCTGACCTGCGCCGCCTCGCTGCTGGCGCTCTCGTTTTCTTCGCTCGCCGCCGAACCCAACTATGGCCCGCAGCTTGAAGGTTTTGATTATGCATGGCCCGCGGCGCGTTTTACCTTTACCTCGCAGAACCAGCCGTTGGAGATGGCCTATATTGATGTCCGGCCAGCAAAAGCCAACGGCCGCACGGTGGTGCTGATGCATGGCAAAAACTTCTGCGCCGGCACCTGGGAAGAGACCATCCGGGCGCTGAGCAGCGCGGGTTACCGCGTGATTGCGCCGGATCAGATAGGTTTTTGCAAATCTACCAAGCCGCAACATTATCAGTACAGCTTTCAGCAGCTTGCCGCCAATACGCATGCGCTAATCGAAAAGCTCGGCGTTGATAAGATCACGCTGATTGGTCACTCCACCGGCGGCATGCTCGCCACCCGCTACGCCCTGCTTTATCCGGACCAGGTTGAACAGCTGGTGATGGTCAACCCAATTGGTCTTGAGGACTGGAAAAGCAAAGGCGTGCCTTATCTGAGCGTTGACCAGTGGTATCAGCGAGAGCTGAAAACCAGCGCCCGGAGCATCCGCAACTATGAGCAAAAAACCTATTACGCCGGGCAGTGGAAACCGGAATATGAGCGCTGGGTCACCATGCTCGCCGGGCTGAACAACGGCGACGGGAAAAAGCAGGTGGCGTGGAACTCCGCACTGCTCTACGACATGATCTACACCCAGCCGGTGGTGTATGAGTTTGGCAACCTGACGATGCCGACGCTGTTGCTCATCGGCACAAAAGACAATACCGCCATCGGCAAAGACGCTGCGCCGCCCGACGTGCAGAAAACGCTGGGCAATTACGCGGTGTTAGGCAAAGAGACGGCGAAGCACATTCCGCACGCCACGCTGGTGGAGTTTGACGATATGGGCCACGCGCCGCAAATTCAGGACCCGGTGCGGTTCCATAACGCGTTGCTTGAAGGATTACGCGCGCTGAAATAACAAAGGGGCCGGATGGCCCCTTTTAGTCAGGCGAATCAGCGCTGCTGCGCCAGCCAGACCAGCATTTTCAGGCTGGCGGAGTAGTAATCATCCTGGTCGGTGATTTGCGGCTCGCTCTGCGGCTGGCCGGTGGCTAAATCCCGCACCGCCAGCAGGCCGCCCTGCATGTTGTAAGGCGCGCGTTCGTTGGTCGTCACGTTCACCCAGGCGGGCGTTTGATTGCGGTCAAACTTCTGCCACCAGGCGCGCCACGGCGTGAGCAGCGGGCTTTGCGGGTTATACCAGCTGACATACAGCGGAATGCGAATCGCATCGTAGCTTGAGCGCGGCGCCCACTCTTTCGCTGGCGTCACCGAGCCATCGGCGGCAAGCGCGACCCAGTCGGTCGGCAGCCGGGACTCGCCCCAGCCCATTTTCGCCAGCAGTTTCTCCCCGTCCCGCATCAGGTTGCGCCAGACAACCAGATGGCTGCGGTCGGAAAAGGCCTGCCATGCCGGAAAGATAAAATAGGAGGGGTTAAGCACCATGGAGCTGTTGTGATTAAAGCCGCTGGCGCCTGGCATCATTACGACATAACCGGCGAAGTTATCAACGTTATGTTCAATGATGGCGTTAGCGATGGCGTCGGAAGCGGCGCTGTAGCGCGGGTCATGCCAGCGCTGGTCCGCCTTCAGTAAGGCCCAGGCGATCAGCACATCGCCGTCGGAGGCGTTGTTCTTATCCGCCACCGGGTCGGGCGCGACCGGGTTGTAGCGCCAGTAAAACAGACCGGTTTTTTTGTCTTTTAACGTTTTTTCTGTCCACCGCCACATGCTGTCAAAACTTGCGCGATCGTCATTCGCCACCGCCATCAGCATGGCGTATCCCTGCCCCTCGGTATGGGAGACGTTTTTATTGCCGGTATCCACCACCCGGCCATCCGCCATCAGAAAGCGGCTTTTATAGCTCTCCCAGGCGACGGAGGCGTGGACGAACGGAGCGGAAAGCAGGCTGGCGATAACCACCGCCCCTGCGAAAAGCTGTTTAACCATGAGCGTTCTCACTGTGGATTGAAATAACGGAACTGCACATCCGAAACGGAAAAGAGACGATGGCGTTTAACCACCAGTTTCGCCTCGCCGCCCTGGGCATAGAGCCAGCGGCCGTAAAGCCCTTCCAGTATGGCGCACAGGGCGTTGCACCAGCGGGTTTGCCCGGCGGCGTCGCGGTAAACCGGCAGCGCCTGGTGGCGCAGCAGCATGCCGTCGTCGTTCGCGGCGATATCCACCACGCCCCAGCCGAAAGCGGCGAGCTTCGCGTTCATCGCCGCCTCCAGTTCGCCCACCGTTTGCGAAACGGGCAGCGGAAAACGCTCCGCCATGGTTTCGCCCATCTGCTTCAGAAAAGGCTGGCTTTCCGTTTCCCCCACGTTGGTGACCATGCCGTCTACCATGATGGTCAGCAAATCAAACCAGCCTGGCGGCGTTTGCTGCTGCTGAAAATACGCCATCAGGACGGAATTGCTCGTATCGAGTGCCATAATCAGTGGTTCCCTAACATATAACGGAAGTAAAGCCCTGCCGTGCTTTCGTTGTAATCGCCAAAGGTGTCATAGCCTACCTGGCCGCCAATGGTCATCTGTTTATTGACGTTATAATCCGCCGCCGCACGGAAGGTATAGCCAATGCCGTTTTCCGAGCTGCTCTTATAGTGCGCCTCTTTGGTAAAGCCTGCCTGCGCGAAATCTTCCAGCGTCGACTGCCAGTCAGACTTCGTCGGGAAGTAGTCGCTGCCGTCCTGGGTGTAGGACTGATAGCCCACCGAACCGCCAAGGCTCAGCTTCCAGTTGTCAAATTTCTGCGTGTAATCCACCGGCAAGGAGACGCTGACGTAATTCTGCGGGCTGAAATAGCCGCCCTGACCGAAAGTGAAATGGCTCAGGTTCTTTGAGTAGTCCATCCATGAGGTGTTCAGGCCGGTTTTCAGCTCGCGGTAATCGTCATGATAAGGACGCAGATATACGCCCGCGCTGGCGTTCATGCTGGTGTTGCTGGCGACGTTTTCGCCCAGATAACTGTAGCCGCCGCCGCTCACATAGAAGCCCGCGTCGCCGTCGTCATAGCTCAGCATGACGCTGCCGCCGTTTTTGGTCACGCGTCCCCAGGTTTTGCCGGAATAGCTGTCTTTCAGCCCGACATAAGAAAGCAGGCTGTCGGTGAGCGCGCGGCGCTCGCCGGTAAGGATAAGCGTCAAATAGTCAGTGAGTTTCGGCGACCATTTCACCCCGCCGACCAGCGTGCTGAGATCCTGCCCCAGCGGCGTGGTGCCGATATCGAGCTTATAATCCTTGCCGCTCAGCGCCATGTTGAGCTCCACGCCGTCGGCGCGCTGCGAATCGGTGGAAACATCGCCCGGATCGTTGACGTTCGGCTTCACGCCGGAGGCAATCAGGTAGTTTCTGGCATCCTGGCTCAACCCTTCAGCAAAAGCGGCCAGGTTTTCCAGACCCGCGGCGCCGGTGGGGTTATAGTCGTTCAGATTGACATTCGTCAGATCAAGCGCGGCGATTTCCGAGGCTCCCGGGTTCGCCGCGAAATACGCAGCGCGCTGTTCGTCGGTCATGGTAGCCGTTGCGGTTTTGATGGCGTTCTGCTGGCCAGCAATTGTCGTCGCAAGGCTTGTTACGCCGTTCGAGAGCGGGTTTGAGCCATAACGACGCCAGGCGTCGCCCCCCGCGCTGCCTGCGCTAAGGGTAATGGGCGTGGCGGTAAACTCAAAACGCGACTCGCCAAAGGGCGAGCTGGACCAGGTGAGCGGCGCTTTCGCCTCGGTAAGTTTGCTGAGGCCCGACTCGCCGTCGCGCCCGCGCACCTGCACGCCGCCCTGCAGCCAGGCGCCGGTCTGGTCGTCAAGCGTTTGCATCATCTCGTCAATCTGGCGCAGCGTGCGGTTTTGCGCCGTATCCACCGGCATATCAGTACGGTAGGTGCCCGGCAGCGAGCCGGCCGGATCGACGGTGGTCGGCGCGACCTGCCACGGCATGGCGCGGCCATAGAGCGACGGCGAGGCCGTGCGTTCCGCGCCGCGGCTGTTTTTCAAAAACGGGTTGTCGGAGGCCAGCAGGCCGCCCACAACCGGAGTGCCGCCGCTGCCTTCCTGTAAGCCAAGCAGTCTGCCGCGCGCGCTGCGCAGATAGGTCATCGCCTGCTGATGGTTGCCCTGCGCCTCTTCAAGACGCGCCAGCAACAGCAATCTCTCCGGCGAATTGTCGTTTCGCAGGCCTGCGGCGAGCGAGCGCGCTTTGTTTACGTCGTCCTGCGCCAGCGCCACGTCGATAGCGCCTGCCCGCGCCGCCTGGTCCGGCGTGTCGCGGGTCATCAGGTAGTCATAAACGACGCCCGCTTCTTTGTTCATTTTACCGCTCTGATAGAGGCGGCCCATGGCGAACATCAGGTCGGTGTTTTGCGGATCGTTTTGCAGCGCATGAATAAGCTTGTCATAGGCGGCGGCGTAGTTGCCCTGCTCACGTAAACGGTCAGCTTCGTTGATCACATAGCCGTTGCGCAAGCCCGCGAGCTGCGTCGGCGTGCTGCTCGCCTGTACTTCCGGGTTCGCCAGCAGCGTCTGCGCCTCGCTGGTCAGTCCCGCCTGGTTGAGCACCGCCACCTGGTCGGCGTAATCGCCTGCATTGCCTTTAATTCCCAGCCGCTGGTTGTTACGCACCACCGCGACCGCGCCTGTTAAATCGCCGCTCTGCGCCAGCAAACGCGCAAGCTTGCCGGCGTCCGCCGGGCTTTGCGGCGGCGTGGCGGCCAGCGCTTTTAAGGTATTGGCGGCGGCGATGCTGTTGCCCTGCGCCAGATAGCGCTCGGCGGTGGTCATTTGCAGGTTGTAATTCACCCGCTGCGCCAGTTCGCGCATCTCACGGTTCTGGCTGCCGGCCGGAATACGGGAAAGCAACTGCTGCGCCTGCTGCCAGCCGCCGTTCTCGCTAGAGAAGAGCGCGGCGGAATAAAGCTCGCTGTTGCTCGCCCCGGTCCGAAACGCCGGAGCCATCACCGCGGACGCTTCGCTCTCATTGCCGTTTTTCTGCAACAGACGAGCCAGATCGAGACGCAGCCATGGGTCGTTCGGCAAGCGCGTGACACCGTCACGCAGAAGAGAGATCGCCTGCGCCGTATTGCCGTTTGCCGCCGCCTGCTGCGCCTGACGGCGGATCGGGTCGCCCGGCAGGCCGGTGACGGTTCGCGGCTGCAAACGCGCCTGCAGGCTCGCCGGCAATGTGCTCAGCACAGCCTGCGCGTCAGCGGTTTTATTCTGCTCGCGCAGTACGTAATAGAGATTTTCCCGCGCCGCGGCGTTATCCGGCTGGTCGTTCAGTACCGAACGCAGCGTCTGCTCGGCCTGCGCGTAATCTTTGTTATGGCGCAGCACGTCGGCGCGAAAGAGCTTCGCCGCCGTACCGCGTTCGCCGCTCGCCTGCGCAAGCGGCGCGGAGAGCGCCAGCGCCTGGCTGACGTTGCCCGCTTTCAGCGCCTGCTGCGCCTGGGCCAGCTGGCTGTAAAAAGTGGCGTCTTCCGCCTGCGCTTTGCGTTCGGCAGAGGCGTCGCCGCCCAGCGCGGCGGCGCGGTTAAGGTACTGCGCCGCCGCCTGATAATCGCCGCTGCGCTGGGCGATATACCCCATGCCCGCGAGCGCGTCGGCATCTTCCGGGTTGGTCTGTAACACCTGCTCAAACTGACGGCGCGCATTTTCCAGATTGCCGCTGTTAAGTGAGGTGTAGCCTTCGCCTTTCGCTGCGCCGCCGATATTTTTGCGGTAATAAGCCTGAACCTCGCTATCCTGCGGATGACGCTGCAGCCAGGTTTCATAGTAATGCTCATCTCCGGCCGCCGGGCCGAGCCAGAGCAGCGCCTGACGCAGGCCGCTGTCCGCCTCTTTATTGCTGGCGGCCATCGGCTCCAGCATTTCAATGCCTTCGCGACGCGTCTCCTCACGCCAGGTCAGCGCCTTGCCCAGCGCCACACGGGCGCCGTTATCCTGCGGATTTTGCGCCACGAAGCTGCGAAGCTCGCTTATCGCCTGCGGGTAGAGCGTTTTGTCGCCCGCCATCGTCAGATAATATTCCGGGGCGAGACTTGCAGGCGGCGTAGCGCCGTTAAACAGGCTGCGCCAGGTAGCGAGCGCGCCGGGCACATTGCCGCTGCGCGCCTGCTGACGGGCAAGGTTAAGTTGCCCCTGCGGCACCTGCGTTAGCTGTTTGGCGTTGTCCAGCGACTGAAGTTTCGCATCGCCCGGTGAAACCTGCGCCAGGCGGGCGCGCCAGCTGGCGGAGGCTTTCAAATCGCCGCTCTGCTGCGACCAGAGCGCCATCAGGTAGAGCGCTTGCGTGTTGTCCGGATCCACCATCAGCACTTTTTGCAGCGAGCTCATCGCCAGCTGATCGTTGGATTTGTCATGCCAGTAATTCGCCTGGTCAAAGAGCGCCTTCAGCGCGGCGTCGTTGGCGGGCGCGGCCTGCGCGGCGAAAGACGCACCAAGTGCGATAGCCCCGGTCAGGCACAGGGTCGATATGCGGCGGCCTTGCTTGAGTGTCAATTTTGTCTGCGCTTTCATTTTTTATTATCCAGATACAGGCGTTTTCTTGCGCGCCGTTTCATCATGGCGGTCAACAGAAGCCCTGCCACAATCGCAAAGCCCAGTCCCAGCGCGGCCAGCAGCCCGGAGTGCTGGTTGGCGTACCAGACTATCATCATATGAGGCGGCATTTGGCCGCTCGGGAACTGCGGGCCGACGCGAAAACTTCGTACCCCGTTTTCATTGGTGATAATCGCGGCGTCGCCGCGAATGGCGGCGTTAATGCGCGCCGATGCCAGGTCGCCATGCAGCCGTGAGAGCTGGTCGTCATTGCTGCCGATGGCCATCACCACCAGGCGATCTTCATTCCATGGGGAACGGAAGCTGACGAAGCCGCGCCAGGCTTCGTTGGAAGAGAAATAGCGGTCGGCCTCAAGGCCGTCGGCGTTCCAGTCGCCCAGCAGCCAGCGCTGCGCCTTCTGCCAGGTCGTCGGCGTACGCACGCCGAAGCTTTGCGCCTGCGTCTCAAACGGCGAACCGTTCAGCACGGTGCGGTTGAAGGCCGTCTGCTCCAGGCCGCTGACCACTAACACATCGCGATGGCGCAGCGCCTCCAGGTCCGCCCCGCCTGCCGGCACGCCCAGCACGACGCGGTTGTGGTTCAGCGACGTGCCGGTGGCGTTGCCGGAACGCGCTGCGAGATCAAGCAGGGTTGCTATCTGCGTTTCCGACGGGTTTTCCGGCAACAGCAGTACGGTCTGGGAATAGTCCGCCAGACGGGAGAACGGGAACGAGGCGCCGACGAAATAGGAAAGATTCGGCAACAGCGCAAAGTGGCGCGTATGGCTTAAATCTATCGTCGAGCTGTCGTCAATCATGCTCTTGATGTTGTTGTTAAGCAGTACGCTGCACGGCGCGCTCTCTTTCGGCTTGATGTTGAAATAGAGCTGGAGCTGGTTGTCGCCGTAAATCATGTACGGCTCAAGCGGCATATTGTAATGCTCCTGGCGCGCGTCGCCGCCCAGGCGGTGCCACAGCTGTTCGAGAATCCCCTGTTTGTTAACCGGCAGGTTATGCAAAAAGGTGTTGTTGAGCGTCATGCTCAAAAACGAGTTCTCTTCATCAATCCAGGACTCTGAAGGGAAACGGTAGTTGATGCGCAGCGGAATGGTTTCGCCATCCCACAGGAAGAGATCGGGCGCGGCGCGAAATGCCACGCGCAGCGGCTCATGCCAGATGCCAGTGGTGGTCAGGCTCTGATCTTTACGGATAAGCTCGGAAAGCTTTACCGGGCGGTCGGTGGTTATCCAGCGCGGCGCATCATAAGGCTGGCTCGCCGGAATGGCGCCTGGTGTGACAACGTCACTTGCGCTTTGCGGGTTGAAACCGCCGCGCGTCACCCGCCACGCGGCGCTGCGCAGCGCGGTTTCATCTTTGCCGACAATCAACAGCAGCTTATAAACCGGGTTCGCCGGGTTATCGATAATCTGCAACGTCGGCTTGTCCGCCTGCGGCAAGCTCAGTCCGCCAATCTGCTCGCCGGGATGGCCTATCAGAATGCCGTTTTTCTCAGGCAGACGGTCATGCAGCGCATTAAAGTTAATGCCGCGGTAGTCCGCCTGAATGCCAAACCAGGAGGCGGCCAGCGCGCCGGCGCTGAGGCTGTCGGTGGAAAGCTTCGCTGGAAAGGCGAACTCAATCGAGGCGGGCGTCATTTGCATATCGTCGAAGAAAGGCCGCGGCAGATGGCTTAAATCGGCGCCGATATTAAGCTGCTGGCCTTCCAGGTCGAAACGCGAATCTGGCAGGATGGTCACGCGGTATTTGTCGGTGAGATCCCGCTGGCAGAGCTGCGCGTCGCCATCGATGATTTTAAAGCTGATGTTGTTGTTCGACACCATCAGCGCCGCCGGCACGTCGAGCTGGAAGTGCGAGACATCCGTCTGCGCTGCGCCCAGCGGCACGGTGCCAAGCGGCTGGCCGTTCAGCATCAGCTGCATTGTGGCGTTACGGGCCGCCATGGCGGGCGACACGCGAAGGTTTAGCGCCAGCTGCGCGTTAGTGATGACCTGATCGGTGGGCAGCGTGAAGGTTACGCCACCCTGTAATTGCCCGCCGCTCAGCGACACGCCCTGCGGCTGGCCCATCTGCGCTACGGTAATGCTGGAAACGGTAGACGGCACAAACGCCCCCGCCGCGGAAGTAGCGGACACGGCGGCGGCGTCTGGCGAGCTGCTCGCCTCCGGCATCGTTTGCGGCGCTGTGTCGGTTACCGCTTCCGGCGCGGCGGGCATCGGTTCGGTCGTCTGCCCGCCATCCGGCGCAGGCGGTGTCGCTTCTGCCGCCGCCGCTTCGGGCGTCGGCGCCGGTAGGTCAAAAGGCAGTGCTGCTCCTGAGGTTGCAGGCTCCTCGCCGCGCAGCGGCGCGACAAACAGGGAGCCGATGAGGATCGCAAGCGTTAATCGTTTCATGCTGCGCGATTCTCCTGCTCCGCCAGGCGACGGTTTTTACGGCGCTGTGTCCAGCTCAGCCAGAAGAGTTCGAACACGCTGCGCAGAATGGTCAGCAGTGAACGGAACGGGTTATCCTGCGGTTTCGGCGGGTTAATCCACGCGTCGGCGCGCGCCAGCACCACGCGAACCAGTTCGCGACGACGCGCCAGCGGCATCTCTTCAAACATCAGGCGGATGGTGTTTTCATCCGCCGTTACGGTTTGCACCGGAATAGTGATGGCTTCGGATTGCAACAAGAGTTCCACTTCTTCTATTTCATCCTTCAGGTGACGGTCGTCCGGCGCGGCGATGCGGCAACCGCCCATGGAGAGATCCTGCGTCGTAGTGCGCGAAACGATGCCGCTGGCGTAATGGAGCAACACCGGAATTTCCACGTCGATACGGATGGTTTTACGCACCTGACGCGTCTCTCTGGCAACGGCAATCGCCCCCAGCAGGAAGATGAGGCAGTAAATGCCCCAGCCCACGTTCAGGGCGATAACCCACGGGTCGACGCCGAAATAGTCATGCGCGCAGGCACGCACAATCCCCGCGACCACCCCTGCGGCCAGCAGAATGGCGATAATCAGGTGCGGGCGCACCACGCGAAAATCGAAATAGCCGACATCGAGCAACGCGCCTTTATCGGTGACGTTGAACTTGCCGCGCTTCGGAAAGAGCATCGTCACGGCAGTCGGCAGCGCGATATGGAACGCCAGCACCAGGTCGTAAATTTCGCCCCAGAAGCTGTAACGGTAGCGACCGTTGAGGCGGGAATTCACGTAAATCGCCAGGAACAGATGCGGCAGCGCGTAGGCGAAAATCAGGCTCGCCGACGAGTGAATGATATTGAGGTTAAACAGCAGATACGCCAGTGGCGCCGTGACAAAAGCGATGCGCGGCAACGCAAACTGGTAATAGAGCATGGCGCTCAGGTAACACAGGCGTTGCTGCAGCGTCAGGCCGCGCCCGAACAGGGGGTTATCCATACGAAAAATCTGCGTCATGCCGCGCGCCCAGCGGGTACGCTGGATGACATGCAGAACCAGACGCTCGGTGGCAAGCCCTGCGGCCAAAGGAATATCCAGAAACGCCGAGTTCCAGCCGCGGCGCTGCATTTTCAGCGCCGTATGGGCATCTTCTGTCACAGTTTCCACTGCGAAACCGCCAATTTCTTCCAGCGCGCTTCGGCGAATCACGGCGCAGGAGCCGCAGAAAAAGGTGGCGTTCCAGTTATCGTTGCCCTGCTGAATCGGACCGTAAAACAGCATCCCCTCGTTGGGAATATCGCGGCCTACCGACAGGTTGCGCTCAAACGGGTCCGGAGAATAGAAATAGTGCGGCGTCTGGATAAGCGCGAGCTTCGGATCCTGCAAAAACGCGCCGACGGTGGCCTGCAGGAAAATGCGGGTGGCGACGTGGTCGCAGTCAAACACACAAATGAGCTCGCCCTGGGTTATCTTCATGGCGTGGTTGAGGTTCCCCGCCTTGGCGTGCGAATTATCATTACGGGTGATATACCCTACGCCGACATCGGCGGCAAAAGCAGCGAACTCGCGGCGCTTGCCGTCATCCAGAATATAAATTTTTACCTTGTCACGCGGATAATCAATGCACTGCGCCGCGAGCACCGTATCCCTCACCACATCCAGCGATTCGTTATAGGTCGGAATATAAACATCCACCGTGGGCCAGAGCGAGGTGTCATCCGGCAGCGGAACGATGGTGCGCTTGAGCGGGAACGTGGTTTGCAGATAGCTCAGCAACAGCATTATCCAGACGTACACTTCCGCCATGAATAACCCGATGCCAAGAATAGCCTCGATTTCAGAGTTAAAATGCAGCGTTTGCGTGGTGCGAAAATACATGTAACGCGTAGACATCAGCACCGACATCACGACCATAATCACAGAAACGGTGCGATTTTTACTCAGCCCCATCAGGAACAGGATGCCGATGCTCAACAGGCCGAAAATATACTGCTTCTGACTGTCCATCGGCGTGATGATGACTAAAGCCGCAACCGGCAGCAGCGCCAGCGCCAGCACGCTTAATAAAAACTTTTTCATAATTGCCCCCGACGGAATCAGAAACCTGGACGGAGGTCGTTATGCACCACCCCGTCGCCCACGTTCACACCCAGAATGCCTGCGATTTTTTTACTGATAAGCTCAATGTCGAAGGCGGCGGCGGAAACCGGACTAAAGTCGAAGATCGATTGCTGGGAAGCGTTGGCTTCCACCACGCTTTCGTCGCGATGAATAACGCCAAGCAGGCGGTCGCCGAGGCGTTGCTCCATAAAGCCGGTGACGTCGCGGCTAATCTGGCGACGGTTATCGCTCTGGTTAACCACGAAGTAGTGCCCCGCTTTCTGATTAAGCTCCTCGCCCGTCAGTCGGTGATTTTCAATATAAGGCAGCAGCGACAGCGAAGCGGTATCCGCCATCAGCGGAATCAGGTGCAGGTCGGCCAGTCGGGAGATGGCTTTCAGCGCAGGCGACGGGCCTGGCGGAAAATCGGCGATAACGACCAGGCCGGGGTAATTAAGCAGCGTGCTTAATCCACGGGTAAGAAAATGTTCGTCCTGTGTCAGACGTTCATCAAAAGCCACTCGCTGCGACTCCGTCGCCTCGCCATAGGGCAAGACGAAAAGATTGCCGCCTGTCGTTAGCACAAACGGGCTCCAGTCGGCATTTTCTGTGGCTTTCGCGACAAAGCCGCGCGTATCGGACAGCGGTACGCCGAAATGCAGACGCAGCGCATTCTGTACGTCGAAATCGATGGCCAGCACTTTGCTTCCGGCGCGGGAAAGCGCATAGGCAAGATTGGCGGTCAGCGTGGTTTTGCCCACCCCGCCTTTCGGTGAACAGACACAAATTAACGGCATGAAGCAATCCTTTCAAACAAACCCTGCAGGGGCTGGTTTTTATCCTCACTGCGCGGCGCTTCCGGTGCTTTTGGCGCGAACAGCTGAGCGTAATTGACGGGGTCGGCATTTTTTGGCGCGGCCTGCGCGACGGCAAGCGCGGCGGGTTTCTCCACCACGACAGGCGCAGGCGTGCTGAGGGCATTCGCGTCTGGCGCAAAGGCGGGTTCGCTGGCGATAGCCGCGACCGGTTCGGGTTCAGGTTGCGCAGAAACGGTCGGGGCCGTTGCAGGCAATTGCTGCGCGACGTCGCGCAGCAAAGCGGGCGCGGTCGCTGCAGCGGGCGACGCTTGTGAAAACGAAGCGGCTGGCTGAGCGGCATTAAACGCGCCCGGCGAAACCGCCTCGACGCTACGGGAAACGTGGCCCGCCCCGGAAAGCGCCGCGTTCTCTTCCTCGGGCGCAAGCTGGTTTAAAATTGCCCAGCTTCCCTGCTCATGCGCATGGCGCTGGGCAGACATATCTTTAAAAGCGACAGACTGCGTTTGCGTTTTATCCTTAAAACGCTGCAAATCATCATAATGCGTCATCTATAGATCACCCGCTTTCACATGGCGCTGATAATTAAGGTAAGTTAATGAAAATAAATCTAAAAAAGGAAGCATTTTGTTCTTGTTTTAATATTTTAGCCTACGGTGTGCGGCGATGTTCGGGAACAGGCTGTGCCAGATGAGTCAGCGAGCCGAACGAAACATCCGCTGCGCCGGAACGTCAGAGCGTCCGGTTATTGAACCCTGAGTGGGATTCTTCCGCATAATAATTTAACTCAGGCTGCAATCATTTTAAGCATCACTATTTTATCTGTCACGCAGCGTTAATTTGATCATACCGCGCTGTTCATTTTTTCTCACTGCTTAATGTTAAGCATCTAAATGTAACGCTTTTTCGTTACAGAGCGAATAAATAAGCACAATGCCATCCCGTTTCCCTTATGTCGCCTTTTTATCCCTTCTACTGCCAGGATTTGGGGGTTTTGACTATTCCATCCAGGCGAGCAAGGGCGAGCTACGTTCTGCGTTGATGCGCATTTTGCTGCACAAAAGGGCGTTATCGCGCAGATCGTGATCATTTTCTCTTTTTCAGAATTTCCCCGACCAGGGCGTAGACAGGCAAAAAAGGGCGACTTATGGTTATATTGAATAATAAATCGATGTTGAATATATATTCAATGAGGAACTAAAAATGAGACCGACCCTCTGCAAAACCGCCCTGCTTGCTTCATTTATCGCCCTCTCTGCGCCCCTTTCTGCGGCGGATAACGGGCTGATAGCCATTATTACCCCATCTCACGATAACCCTTTCTTTAAAGCGGAGGCGGATGGCGCCGCCGCGAAAGCTAAAGCGCTGGGTTATACCACGCTGGTGGCCTCTCATGATGATGACGTAAACAAACAAAACCAGCTGATAGAGACGGCTATTGCCCGCAAAGCGAAGGCGATAATCCTCGACAACGCCGGGGCTGACGCGACCGTTGGCCCACTGGAGAAAGCGAAAGCGGCTGGCGTTCCGGCCTTCCTTATTGACCGCGAAATTAACAAAACTGGCGTGGCCGTGGCGCAAATCGTCTCCAACAACTATCAGGGCGCGCAACTTGGCGCGGAGAAGTTCGCAAAATTGCTTAACGGCAAAGGCAAATATGTGGAACTGCTTGGTCGCCAGTCTGACACCAACGCCCACGTGCGCTCGCAGGGCTACCACGACGTGCTGGACGACTATTCGGATATGCAGATGGTGGCGCAACAAACCGCCAACTGGAGCCAGACCGAAGCGTTCAACCGGATGGAGGCGATTTTGCAGACTAATCCCGATATCGCGGGCGTGATTTCCGGAAACGACACCATGGCGCTTGGCGCCGAAGCGGCGCTCAAGGCGGCGGGTAAAACCAACGTCATCGTGGTGGGGTTCGACGGCAGCGATTATGTGCGCGACTCCATCATCAATAAAGGCAACATCAAGGCCACCGTGCTTCAGCCTGGCTGGCAGCAGGCGCAGATGGCGGTTGAGCAGGCGGATTACTACCTGAAAAACGGCAAAGCGCAAAAAGAAGAAAAACAGCTTATGGACTGCGTACTGATTGACGATTCCAATGCAAGCAAGCTGAAAGTCTTCAACCTGAGCAAATAAGCGGAGGCGTTATGCGCTTAAAACAATGGGGTGTCGCCATAGCGTGTTGCGCCACCCTGTTGCTTACGGCCTGCCGGGTGGTGGATTTGGATGAGAATGACAAACCGATCATTCCCGCCGATCCAAACGCCAAAGTGAGCTATGAGAATCAGACGCCACAGCAGATCGCGCAACAAACCTGGAACGAGAAAGTTCAAAAAGCGGCGCAGAGCCACGCGCTGGATGCAGCGACCCTCGCCTCGCAGCTGAAAAGCCAGCCGCCAGGCAAAAGCGAAAGCGTGTTTGTGCGCCTGAGCGGCAAGGTGGAACAAGTGGATGACAGCAGCGCCCGCGAGAAAAAACTGGTGCTTAACGTCAACGGCCAGCCGCTCACCGTGCAGACCGGGCCGGTGATGCGCGGCAACGCCATTCGCGATGCCGCCGGCTTTAAGTTTGAAGATTTTACCAATCAGGTGCAGTTCGCCCAGCTTTCCCGCGCCTGTAACCGCGAAGCGGTGAAACACTTGCCGCCGGTCGACGCAAGCTGGGCGGGCAAACCGGTGACGTTGCTCGCCGCCCTCACGCTGAAAGATGGCCAGATGGTGGACGCGGCGGCGCTCGATCTCAAACAGGAGGCGCAGTAATGAGCGACCCACAGCAGGATGAGATTATCTTGCGCGCCCGCGGGATCTCGATGCTGTTCCCGGGCACCGTTGCGCTCGACAACGTCGACTACAATGTCTGGCGCGGCAAGGTCAATGTCATTATCGGCGAGAATGGCGCAGGCAAGTCCACGCTGATGAAAATCCTGGCGGGCGTCCAGCAGCCGAGCCTTGGCGAAATTCACCTCAACGGCGAACCGGTGCATTTCAGCAGTACGCGTGACGCCGCCCGGCACGGCATCGGCATGGTGCACCAGGAACTGAATCTGTTTGAGAACCTGAGCGTAGCTGAGAATATTTTTCTTGGCCGCGAGCTCCAGCATGGCGTGGCGCCCATCAACGAAGCGGAACAGGAAAAACGCACCGTAGCGCTTCTGAAACGGCTCGATCAGCCCATCTCGCCTCGCGAGCCGGTCGGCAACCTTAAAGTGGGCCAGCAACAGCTGGTGGAGATTGCCAAAGCGCTGGCGGAGAACGCCGACATTCTCATCCTTGACGAGCCGACCTCCGCGCTCAGCAAAACGGAGGTCGATATTCTCTTTCGCGTGATCCGCGAACTCACGCGCCAGGGCGTGTCCATTATCTATATCTCGCACCGGCTCGAAGAGCTGATGGCGATTGGCGATGTGATAACCATTCTGCGCGACGGCAAATTTCAGGCCGAGGCGAAGGTTGCCGATATCGACGTGCCCTGGATCGTCCGGGAGATGCTCGGCAGCGACCCGGTCTCGACTTTCCTTGCCCCTGGCCGCACCTTCGGCGCGCCGGTGCTGGAGGCGGAACACATCACCTGCGTTAACGCCGCAGGCGTGAATGTGGTGAATGATGTCAGCTTTAACATCCACGCCGGAGAAATTGTCGGTATCTATGGGCTCATGGGCGCCGGACGCACCGAACTGTTTGAATGCCTGCTCGGCACTGAACGTAACTATCTCGGCAAAATCTGGCTCGACAGCAAACCGGTGCCGCAACGTCTGATCCCTGCCGAGCGCATCCGTATGGGGATGAGCCTGGTTCCGGAAGATCGCAAACGCACCGGCATTTTCCCCGTCTCGTCCGTCGCCAGCAATCTGACTATCGCCAGTCTCTGGCGACGCCTGCAACGCGGTTTCGCCATAGCCCGTAAAGAAGAGGACGCGGTGGTGGCGACGACTATCGGCAACCTGTCGATAAAAGTCTCGTCGCCGGACGTCGAGATTCAGGCGCTGAGCGGCGGCAATCAGCAAAAAGTGGTGATTGGCCGCTCGTTGCTGACCAATCCTAAAGTGCTGTTTCTGGACGAGCCGACCCGCGGCATTGATGTGGGCGCGAAAGCGGACGTCTTCCGCATGATGGTTACGCTCTCCGAACAGGGTATCGCGGTGGTCTTCTCCACCTCGGATTTAAAAGAAATTATGGCGGTTTCAGACCGGATCCTCGTGATGTCCGGCGGCAAACTGACGGCTGATATTGCGCGTGAACAGGCCGAAGAGTCGGCGCTGGTAACGGCAAGCGCACAGGGGTTCTGATATGAAAACGACCGATTCCATGGCTTTCATGCCGCGTCCCTCCGCCTGGCTGGGGTCGAAAGAAAGCGTTCTGTTGCTGCTGCTGAAGCTTCGCACCTTTATCGCGCTGTTTCTGATTGTCGGCTTTTTCACGGTGATGGTGCCGGGCTTTTTGTCGGCGGGCAGCATGGTCATCATGATTAAGCACATCGCCATCAACGCCTTTCTGGCGCTGGGCATCACTTTTGTGATAATCACGGCGGGCATCGATCTCTCTATTGGCGCCACGCTCGGCCTGTGCGGCATGATAGCCGGCTGGCTGATTACCAAAGGCATTGTCTTGCCGATGTTCGGCATCGCCATTTTCCCGAGCGTCTGGGTCATTGTGCCGCTGGTGCTGCTGACTGGCGGCCTTATTGGCGCGGTGAATGGCTGGATCATCACGCGCTATAACGTCGCGCCGTTTATCTGCACCCTCGGCACCATGTATGTGCTGCGCGGCGCGGCCATGCTCACCTCCGGCGGGGAAACCTTTCCGGGCCTTTCCGGCAATCCGCAGCTTGGCAACACCGGTTTCGATGAAATTGGCTCCGGCACCCTGTTCGGCATTCCCTGGGCTATCTGGATGATGATCGTGCTGGCGCTGGCTATCGCTTATGTGGCCCGCCGGCTGCCGTTCGGCCGTCACGTTTACGCCATCGGCGATAACGAACGCGCGGCGGAGCTCTCCGGCGTGAAGGTAAAGCAGGTGAAGGTGTGGGTCTATACCCTTTCCGGATTCTGCGCGGCGATTGCGGGCATTGTGGTTTCGGCGCAACTGGTGGCGAGCCACCCGGCGAACGGCACCGCGTTTGAAATGAACGCCATCGCCGCCGTGGTGCTGGGCGGCACGTCGCTTGCCGGCGGACGCGGCACGATCCTCGGCACGCTTATCGGCGCTTTCGTCATCGGTTTTCTGGCCGACGGGCTGGTGATGATGGGCGTAAGCGAGTTCTGGCAGATGGTTATCAAAGGCATCGTCATTATTGTCGCTGTCATCATTGACCAATTGCAGAACCGGATGCAGCAAAAAGCCGCCGTGATGGCCCAGAAAGCGGCGATAGAAGGCCATAAATAAGCGGCCTCACCGCGACTGCCGGGAATAACGAATCACTTTTCAGCCGGAGAAATCATGGCCGCAGACAGAGACGTCATCATCGCCCTCGACGAAGGCACCACGAACGCCAAGGCTATCGCTCTTGATAGCCAGGGGGGCATCATCGCCCGCTTCTCACAGCCGCTTACGGTGCAAACGCCGCGCGAAGGTTGGGTAGAGCAGCCGGGGGAAATGCTGCTGCACGCCTCGCTGCAGGCGCTCAGACAGGCCGTGAGCGCGGTGGGCGCGCACCGGGTCGCGGGCCTCGCCATCAGCAACCAGCGTGAAACCGCTATTGGCTGGTACCGACAAAGCGGGAAAACGTTAGGCCCGGCAATCAGTTGGCAATGCTCCCGCACCGCCCCCTTTTGCGAAGCGCTTCGCCAGCGTGGCGAGCGTGAGCATATTCAGAAACTGACCGGCTTGCCTGTCGCCCCGCTCTTTTCCGGCAGCAAAATGCGCTGGCTGCTCGACAGCGTGCCGGAGGGACGGGCGCTGGCGGAGCGCGGCGAAATCTGTCTTGGGACAATCGACAGCTGGCTGCTGTGGAACCTGACGGCGGGCGAAGCGTTTTGCTGTGATTACTCAAACGCTTCGCGCACCCAGCTTTTTAATATTCATGAAGGGCGCTGGGATGACGCGCTGCTCAGTCTCTTCGGCATTCCCCTCGCCGCGCTTCCCCAGGTGCGCCCGACCAGCCATCTGTTCGGCTATACGCGAGGGCTTGCGCAAGTCCCTGACGGCATTCCGATTCTGGCGATGGCAGGCGATTCTCACGCCGCGTTGTTTGGACACGCGCTCGGCAAACCCGGCTGCGTGAAGGCGACGTATGGCACCGGCTCTTCGGTAATGGCGCCGGTTTCTACGGCGCAGGCGGAGATCACCACGCTTGCCACCACCATCGCGTGGCATGACGGCGAGAAGCTGGTTTACGGCCTTGAGGGAAATATTCCGCATACGGGCGATGCCGTGGCGTGGCTTACGGAATGCACCGGGCTTGGCGAACTTGCGCCAGAGGCGCTTGCAGCGGCGCTTTCGACCCTGCCCGCAAGCGTTGATTCTACGCTTGGCGTTTATTTTGTGCCTGCGCTAACCGGGCTTGGCGCCCCCTGGTGGGATGACCGGGCCAGAGGCAGCATCAGCGGCCTGAGCCGTGGGGTCAAGCGGGCGCACCTGGTGCGCGCCGCGCTGGAAGCGATTGCTTATCAGATTGCCGATGTGGTGCTCGCTATGCGCCAGCACGCTGATTTTGAACTTTCCGCCCTGATGGTGGACGGCGGCCCTACGCGCAACGACTGGCTCATGCAGTATCAGGCGGATTTGCTCGGCTGTACCGTTATGCGCAGCGATATAGCGGAGCTTTCCGCCATGGGCGCGGCGATTTTTGCCCGCAAAGCGCTTAACTCTGCTGGCGATGACGACCTGTCGCGCTTTAGCGCTCACCATACGGCTTTTATACCGAATATGGAGCGCCACGGTAGATTGCAGAAACGCTGGCAAGAATGGCAAGCGGCCGTCGCGAAGGTGCGTAACGGTCAAACCTGACGCCGCCCTGGCCTGAATGGCGAACGGCTTTCCAGGGTAAAGACAAAAGGTCATGCTCGTTAGACGGCGGCTTTCACCGCGCTTTTCTTGACGCCCTATGCGTAACGGATTGCTGCCGCGCTTAACAAGCCAGACGACATGCCAGGCGAAGCGCCACTAGTAGCTTCACCGCGCTTTTTTTCTCTGTCTGGCGATGTTTAGCGCTGAGGTTTAACTATGCGTTAAATTAAAAACAACAAGTATGTTGTAACTAAAGTAAATATAAAACAAGGCGGACCGCGATCCGCCCTGTTTTACGCTTCGCTTTTTACCAGGCTTCTTGCCGTCGGGTAATCCGTTATCAGCACGTCGATATAGTTGCCCTCCAGCGCGCCGTGTATGGCGTTGCGCTTCTCTTCGCCGCCAGCCAGCGCGATAACATGTTTACAATCGCGGATCTGCTGCAACTCCATGCCGATAACCGGATCTTCTTCCCGGCTCAGCACCGGTTTGCCCTGCGCATCGTAATAATGCAGGCAGATATCCCCTACCGCACCGCGCTTCGCCAGCAGTTTCAGCATCTCTTCGTCATAATAGTTACCGGAATTTTTCAGCAGTTGTGAAGGCTCCAGGTCCCCTATCCCTACAATCGCCACGTCCACCTGCGCGAAACGCGACACCGCGTCAGCCACTTCCGGGCTATCAAGGAGGCGTTTTTTCTCTTCCACGGAGCGCTCGATACTCTGGGAAGGCAGCAGCCAGGCCGGGCAATCAAGATGCGCCGCCAGCTGTTGCGTAAGAATAGTTGCCTGAACGTTACCGTTCGGCCCTACGCCGCCCAGCAGCTGAATGACCCCGCGGGCGCGGATGTTCTGCGGATGCATCTCATCCACCATGCAGCGGATGGTGCTGCTCCAGGAGGAGATGCCGACAATATCTTCAGGCCGCAGGCGCGTTTCCACATAATGCGCGGCCGCACTGCCGATAGCATGCTTGATTTGCGCGCTGTTGGGGCTATCGCCCACGTCAACCACAATCGCCTGACGAATGCCATACTGCTGCTCAAGCGCCTTTTCCAGCGAAACGAAAATATTGCCTGGCTGCACGACCGTTATCTTGACCAGCCCCTCTTTCTGACAGCGAGTGAGCGCGCGCGAGACGAAAGATTGCGAGAGATGAAGCAGCGACGCGATATCGGACTGCTTCTTGCCCTCCATATAATAAAGCGTGGCTATCTTGACCAGTAAACGCTGCTCATCCTGCTTTGACATAATGTGCCCCTTGATTTGTCTTTGGTTATTTTTATTCATGACTGAATAGATAACAAGGCACGCTTTTACCGCTGCGCCAGCCGAATGTGAGCCTGGTCGCTTTTTCCCAAAATTGCCTTAACGATGGTGGACAAACACGGCGGAGGGGCATATTTTTATCTCATGAATATAAAATCATGTATGAATATATATTCAGTGACAGGCAAGCAGAGCTCCTGCCTTTTTAGAGAACCCAGTAAAAGCGTCTAAAGGTAGCTCTGAACGACGTCGCGCTTTTACACCCCACCTGAATATATATTCAAGGTGGATTTTAAATTCACGAGGAATTCACCCGAGGTACCGTTATGAATCCTTTTATGCTCACGGTCGCTGAGCTTGAAAAGAAAGCCCGCGCGGTTCGTCGCCGTATCATCGTGCTGAACGCGCAAAGCCCGGCTGGCGGACATACCGGCGCGGACCTCTCGCAGGTCGAGCTGCTCACCGCCCTTTACTTTCGCATCCTGAACTGCGCGCCGCAGAACATGGCGAGCGACGAGCGGGATATTTATATCCAGTCCAAAGGCCACGCGGTTGGCGGCTACTACTGCGTGCTGGCAGAGGCCGGGTTTATTCCTGTCGAGTGGCTTTCAACGTATCAGCACGCGGATTCTCACCTCCCGGGCCACCCGGTGCGTCACAAAACCCCGGGCATTGAGCTTAACACCGGCGCACTCGGCCATGGCCTGCCGGTCGCGGTCGGCATCGCGCTTGCCGCCAAACGCAGCAACAGCACGCGTCGCGTCTTTGTGGTGACTGGCGATGGCGAACTGGCGGAAGGCAGCAACTGGGAAGCGGCGCTGGTCGCGGCCCATTATCAGCTCGACAACCTGATTATCATCAACGACAAAAACAGCCTGCAGCTGGCCGGCCCGACGAAAGAGATTATGAACACCGACCCGCTGGACGCCAAATGGCGCGCCTTCGGCCTGGCGGTGACTGAATGCAACGGCAACAGCATGCAGGACGTTGTCGATACCCTGGAAAACCTGAAGCCGAACGGCAAGCCTAACGTGGTTATTGCGCATACCACCAAGGGCGCGGGCGTCTCCTTTATACAGGGACGCGCGGAGTGGCATCACCGCGTGCCGAAAGAGGATGAAGTGGAACTGGCGCTGGAGGAACTGAAAGATGAGTAACAGCGAACATCTCGCAACGGTCATGGTTAATGCCTTTATCGACGCTGTCGAACGCGGCGTCGATCTGGTGCCGGTGGTGGCGGACTCCACCTCCACCGCCAAAATCTCGCCCTTTATTCAGCGGTTCCCCGACAGGCTGGTCAACGTCGGCATCGCTGAGCAAACGCTGGTGGGCGCCGCGGCCGGGCTCGCCATCGGCGGCAAAATCGCCGTCACTTGCAACGCCGCGCCTTTTTTAATTTCGCGCGCCAATGAGCAGATCAAAGTTGACGTTTGTTACAACAACACCAACGTGAAGCTGTTCGGCCTGAACGCGGGCGCCAGCTACGGCCCGCTCGCCAGCACCCATCACAGTATTGATGACATCGCCATCATGCGCGGCTTCGGCAATATTGAAATTTACGCCCCCTCCTGCCCGGTGGAATGCCGCCAGATAATTGATTACGCCCTGGAACACCAGGGACCGGTCTACATCCGGCTTGATGGTAAAGCGCTGCCGTTTTTGCATGACGAAAGTTATCGCTTCGTCCCGGGCAATATCGATGTGCTGCGTGAGGGCGAAGATATTGCGCTGGTGGCGATGGGCTCTACGGTGCATGAAATTGTCGATGCCGCCGCACACCTGGCGGACAGAGGTATTAGCGCTGCGGTAATCAGTGTACCGTCAATACGCCCCTGCGATACGCAAACGCTACTGGCTGCGCTTAAGCGCAGCAAAGCGGTGATAAGCGTGGAAGAGCACAACGTCAACGGCGGTGTAGGCAGCCTGGTGGCGGAAGTGTTAGCTGAAGCCGGCTGCGCGATTCCGCTGCGCCGGCTCGGCATCCCCGACGGCGAATATGCTATCGCCGCTGACCGCGCGGCGACGCGCAAGCGCCATGAAATCGACGCCGCAAGCGTTGCGCGTCATGCCGAACAGCTGTGCGCCAAAGCAGAACAAGAATAACAGGCAGTAGAAAGCTAACCCTCTTACTGGAGCATTGTTATGACCCGTATCCCACAACAACTGACCATGGGCATTATTATCGGCAACCGGGGCTTTTTCCCGAGCTATCTGGTGGCCGAAGCCCGCCAGCAGGCCATCACGCTTTTCGACCGTCTGGGCATCAATACGGTGATGGTGGATGAAAACCAGACCGAGCTTGGCGGCGTGGAAACCCGGCAGGAAGCGAAAACGTGCGCCGCGCTTTTTCGCCAGCATCGCGACAGTATTCACGGCATTGTGGTGCTGCTGCCTAACTTTGGCGATGAAAAAGCGGTGGCGGAAGCCATTCGCCTTTCCGGGTTAAATGTCCCGGTGCTGGTGCAAGCGCAAGAAGACAACCTCGATAAAATGGGCCTTGCCACCCGCCGCGATAGCTTCTGCGGCAAAATATCGCTGTGCAATAACCTTCGTCAGTACGGCATTCCTTTTACCCTCACCACCCAGCACGTCTGCGCTCTGACCAGCGACGTGTTTGAAAACGATTTACGGCGTTTTGAGCAGCTCTGCCGGGTGGTGACAGCCATGCGCGGCGTTCGCGTCGGCGCTATCGGCGCGCGCCCTGCCGGTTTTAATACCGTGCGCTACAGCGAAAAACTGCTGGAGAGAATGGGCGTGGCGGTGGAAACCCTGGATCTGTCAGAAGTGTTCACCCGCGTGAAGCTATTGCGCGATGACGATATCCGCGTGGAAGAAAAGCGCCGCGTGCTGCTGGATAACGCCGACGCCAGCGCCATCCCGGCGGAAAAAGTGGTCACAATGGCGAAGCTTTTCGTGGTGATAAGCGAATGGGTTATCGCCAATGATATCGACACCACCGCAATCCAGTGCTGGACCTCACTGCAGGAGAACCTCGGCATTAACGTCTGTTCGATTATGAGCGTGATGTCGGGCCAGCTGATGCCGAGCGCCTGCGAAGTGGATGTTATGGGCGCGCTCTCCATGTACGCGCTGGCGAGCTGCTCGCTCAACCCCGCCTCTATTGCCGACTGGAACAATAACTTCGGCGAGGAGCGCGACAAATGCGTGCTGTTCCACTGCGGAAACTTCCCGAGCGCCAGCCTGGAAAGCCCGGCGATGGGCACAGCGGATATCATTGGCACCACGGTGGGTAAAGAAAACACCTGCGGCGCGGTGCATGGTCGCCTAAAGAGCGGACCTATGACCTACTTCCGCCTGAGCACGGACGACTTAACGGGTGAGATACGCGCCTACGTGGGCGAAGGGAAATCGGTGGACGACGAGCTTGATACAGTGGGCTGCCGCGCGGTGGTTCAGGTGCCGCAGCTGGAGAATTTACTGGCGTGGATCTGTAATAACGGTTTTGAACATCACGTGGCCATGAACCACTCCTCCACGGCGCAAGTGCTGCATGAAGCCTTCACCCGCTATCTTGGCATCACAACCTACTATCACCAGCCGGCTACGCTTTTCAGGTAACACGCAAGCGCGGCCCGCCGTCATGACGTTTGACTCCACCAGTAAGGCCGTTTTGCTCCCGTCCGCAGACGGGAGCTTTTTTATCAGAAGTCGTAGCTCATCGACACCTTCAGCGTTCGCGGCTCGCCCTGATAGATGTAAAAACCGTTGGTCTCGACATTCGACCAGTACTTCTCGTTAGTCACGTTATCCAGCCCCACGCGCCAGACCATGTTGTTCTGATCCTGGTTCAGGCGCATGGTGTAGCGCATGCCGAGGTCGAGCGTGGTGAAGCTGTCGAGTTTTTTGGTATTGGCGGCATTCACATATTGCGAACCGCTATGGTTGAGGTTGGCGGTGGCCGTTAACCCTTCTACTGGCTGGATGTCATATTCCGCACCCAGCGCTGCGATGAAGTTCGGCACGCCCACTGCGTCGTTGCCGTCGTTCAGGCCGTCTTTGGTTTTGGTCAGCGTTGGATCAAGCCAGGTGGCGCTGCCGTTAAGGCGCAGGCCCGCCACTGGCTCGCCGAACAGGTTGAACTCAACGCCCCGGTTACGCTGTTCGCCATCCAGCGCATAGATTTTGGTGACGCTGTCCTGAAAAGCGGAAGGCTGCTTGATTTCAAACAACGCCAGCGACCCGCCAACGCGGCCGAAATCGACCTTCACGCCGACTTCGTTTTGTTTCGAATGGATGATGCCCGTGCTCTGCCCATAGTTCGCGGCGCCCTGCGGAGCGCTGCTGCCAGGCTGCAGCGCCTCGGTGTGGTTAGCGTAGAGCGAAACCTCCTGCCAGGGCTTATACACGATGCCGTAGGTCGGCATCCAGCGATCTTCGTTAAAGCGCGAATCTTGTTTTTCAGCGCCCGTGTTGTTGTCGTAACTGCGCACCACCACTTTTTGATAACGCGCGCCTAAGGTGAGCTGAACGGTATCGTCCAGCACGCCGAGCGTATCGCTCAACAACCAGCCCTGGCTGCGGGTGCGGCCCGTTGTCAGCGGGTCGTCATAGTCACCGGCGAAAGAGGCGTTAACAGGCACGTTTACCGGGTTGGTATCATAAATGTTGGTGGCCGGGTTCACTTTCGAAGAGCGCCAGGCGATTTTATCCCGGTGCGTCATCGCCGAGTAACCGACATTCGTCTTATGGCTGACAAACCCCGTATCAAAGTTGCCGCGCACGCCCACCATACCGCTGAAGTTATCAATGATCCGGTTAGTATCCAGACGACTGAAGGTGGCGTCGCCATCAGCGTTAGTGATTTTCGGCACGCCGTAGAGGCCGATTTCATGGGAGTGTTGACCGCCAACGCCTGCGTAAGCCGTCAAGCCGTCGACGAGATCATATTCCGCGCGCGCCAGGCCGAATTCGCTTTCGATATCGCTGTAGGCCCACTGCTGGCTGTAATTATGGGTGGCGTCCGGTACCTCAGGGATAAAATTCACGCCGCTCACATTGACGCCCAGCCGGCCGCCATGAAACGTCTGCTTCTGATAGCCTGCGTCAAACGAGGTGCGCAACCGGTCGCCGCGGTAATCCAGGCCCAGCGACGCCTGGGTGGTGCGACGATGTTCGCCATGAACGGCCGTGTCGCCTTCGCGGTGAACCAGATTAACCCGCGCGCCGAACTGGTTGTTATCGCCAAAGCGGCGCCCCACGTCGAGCGAGCCGCCCACCTGCGATGACGAGGTGTAATCCACGCCAACGCGGGTCAGGGGTAACTCATCGGCATGCTTCGGCTCAAGGTTGATCATGCCGCCCACGCCGGATGTCGCGGCGCCGTTGACCAGCGCGTTCGCCCCTTTAAAGACCTCCACCCGGTCGATCATCGACAGCCCCACCACCTGGCGCGGAATCACACCCGCCAGGCCGCCAATTGTGATGTCATCGCCGTTGAGCTGGAAACCGCGAATGCGGTAGGTTTCCTGGAAGTTGCCAAAGCCCTGCACGTTCTGCACGCTGGCGTCGTTGCGCACCACGTCGGCTATCGTTTTCGCCTGCTGATCTTCAATCAGTTTCAAGGTATAGCTGATGACGTTGAAAGGCACATCCATTGCGTTCTGCTCGCCGAGCATCCCGACACGCCCGCCATGGGCGACTTGCCCATCCAGATAAGCCGGCACCGGGGTATCGCCGCCCGGTTTAAAATCGTTTTTTGGGGCGGCCTGCACCACGACCGTATCTTCCTGGTTATTTGCTTCATTTGTAACGGCAGCGGCGTAAGCCGCCTGGGTTGCCGCGCCGATAGCCAGCGCCAGCAGCGTTTTACGTAACGGTGTGCGTTTCATTTCTGGTGTTTACCTTGCTGTAAAAGTGCGCAAAAAGGCCCGTCGCCGGGCCGAAAAAATGACGGTTTAAAGCGAAATGCGAACGATGCGGTCCAGACCTTTGGTGGAGTGGTCTTTGTTAAACGGCTGTTTGACGGTGACGTAAAGCGTCTGGCCGTCGGCGGAAACCAGCAGGCTGTTGGGGTTCGGCTTCAAATCCCAGCTCTGCTTCAGCGCATAAGTGGTGGCGTCGAGGCTCAATAGCTTGCCCGATTCGCGCTGGGTAAGGTAAAGCTCGTTACGCTTAGCGTTGAATTTCACCGCCAGCGAGTCGCCGGTATCGAGTTGTTTAATGAGATGGCCCGTGCGGATATCCAGCACCAGCGTGGTTTTCGCTTTGGAATTATCGGTGACGAAGAGGCGACCGGTTGCCGGGTCTTCCGCCATATTCAGCAGCAGCGCTTCTTTTTCGCCAAGCGGCTTCCAGCGTTTTTCGATGCGGTTGGTGCGCGGGTTAATCACGAGTATTTCACCGCCGCCGTTTGCCGCATAAAGGCGGTTTGTGGTGGGCGAGAAGTGCAGGCCAGTCACCCACTTGCCGGCGTTTTTAATGCGCGCTTTCAGCTTCAGCGTTTCGGCATCCACTACCCAGATAACGGCCGGATCACCCACGCCGCCCACATAAAGCAGCCCATCGCGCCAGAGGATTTCCCGCGCGCCGTAGGGGAAGCCTTTCTCGTTGCGCTCGCTGAACAGCAGCCGGCCTTTGACCTTGCCGTTAGCGGTATCGATAGCGCTAATGCCGCCATCAAGCGAGTTAGTAACAAACAGGGTTTTGCCTTCAGCATCCTGCGCCGCGCCAAAGTTTTTCAGATCGGTATGCGATTCGCCAAGGGTGTGAAGCGTTTTCGGGTCCAGCTTGTAGATAACCCCGCCCTGCACCTCTTTGAAAGATTGCGCCGTCGCCACGTAAATCGCGTGGTTTTGCGGGTTTTCCACCAGCTCATAAACGCCATAGGCCAGCTCACGCTGGAGTAAATCTGTTTTTTGGGCAGTCTGCGCGGCGGGAACGGCGGCAGCCTGCGGTTGAGCCGTTTTTTGCGCCGCGCAGCCGCCAAGGGCAAACGCCGCCAGCAGCGCGAGCGCGCAGGGTTTCATGGTCATAACAGCTTTTTCCTTTTTAAATAGCGGCACAGCGTGCCTTATTCGCCGCCAGCGCGGCGTTCGTTGTTGTTAGCGCCCTACAAAACGGAAGTGAAACCGCTTTTCACATCAAATGAGAATCATACTCATAATCATTAACTATTTAAAGCGTAAAAACAGGCGGGAAAAAGCCCGGCGGACGGAGATATCTCTTAAAAAGCAGACTGGCCATTCCCTTGCTTAATGCAGGCTCTCTATACTTTTTGGTCGGAGGAAAAGATGAAACGACTTTTTTTATCGCTTTTTAATAGCCCGGAAAAACTGCTGCAGGTCATCAGCCATGAGGAGATACAAGACTCTATCGATGACGGCGATCGTATTCTTATCGATGAAGACGGCAACGCGTCGGTGAATATTCATTGTCAGGCGGTGCAGGATGATTTTGCCCGCCATGTTGAAGCGCTAAAGCGAGCCTGAGATGGGAACAGCAATTTTTATGGTACTGATGGTGTGCGGCTACTGGTACACCAGCCGGGATCTTTCTACCCGGTTTCAGTTTAAACGCACGTCCGGCTGGGACGTTTACTTTCTGGTGGCGCTGAACGGCTGTATTTTCGTGCTTCAGGGTATTCTGGCCACCGCCATTCTCTGGCTGCTGCTGCTGCTGACGTCAATGACGATGAACGAGTTTCCGCAATGGTTCGGCCCAGAAGATCATCGTTACCACATGACGTTTATGAACTGGAGCTTTCTTGGCATCCAGGCGCCCGTGGTAATCATGCTCGCTTTCGCCATACTGTTTTGCCTTTACCGCTCAAACTGGGCGCGCAGCGCAAGGCTCGATAGCGCCGGGCGTCGGGAGCTTTACAAGCACCTGTCCCGGGCGAACGGCGTGGAAGGGTTGCTCTATCAGTGTATGGAGCAAGGCGAACTGGCGTGGGTGACGATGAAATCGCAGCGCATTTACATTGGAATGATCCACACCGCGACGTTTGACCGCGAAGACGCCAACAACATCGTGTTAATCCCGATGCTGAGCGGCTACCGCGACCACCAGACGCTGGACTTAAGAGTGGAGCATAATTACAGCGCCTGGTATGAGCGTCATAATATTACGCTGACCTCGAAACCGCGCACCGCGCTGGATTTCCGTAAGGTTATCCTGCTCGACCAGATTGAAAGCCTGTCGCTTTTTGAGCCGTCCCAGACGCTCTCTTTCGCCATGCGTGATGAAAGAGACAAGGCGCCGCAACGTTAGACCTCCCTTTATTAACGCGGGCATGCGACACGAGCCCGCTTTTTTTTCGCCCGTTCCCCGCCGCGTTTATATCGTGTTTATATTCCAGGACGCGCTTTTTATGCTTTTTTTACAACAACCTGCCTGAGAAAACGCCAGACTAGTTTTACCGCCGAAAGGCATCACTCAAAGACCCTGCTATGACGACAAAAATCGTGCGAGGCCGCTTTCGAAAACCGGCTGCCGCCGCGGCCGAAACCCTCTCTTCACCGGAGCCCGCCATGTTCTCCATGATGTTTCACTCAAGGCTGCTGGCGGAAAACTACGCGCCGCCCACTGTCACTTTCGCACAGGAGGCAATGACCTATTTGCGCGAACATCCTGAGACGGAGTTTATCGATATTTATCTGTATGACTGTCATGGCCGACCGCGCGGCAAAAAAATCGGCGTCGAGGCGCTGTTATCTCTTGAGGAGGGGTGCTACTTCCCGCTTTCGCTCTACGCCACGGAGATTGACGGCCAGATTGTTCAAGCCGGCGATGATGCCCTTTCCGCCATCGAGCCGGATCGCCTGTGTCTGCCGGTGCCGGGCACCTTAAAACCCTGCGCGAAAGACCCGAAACGCTACGCGCAGTTACAGCTGAGCATGCGCGAGCAGGATGGCGCGCCCTGCCCGCTGGAGCCGCGGGTTATCCTCCAGCGGGTGCTGAATACGTTTCACCAGCGCGGGCTTTATCCGGTCATCGCCCCTGAAATGGAGTTTTATCTCAGCGAAACGCCGGAAGAGACGGCGGCAGACGCCTGGCCTTTCTTCCAGATTGACGGCGCGCCGTCGGTTGCCGCCCTGCTTGCCGACATTGAACGTCATGCCGGGTTACAGACCCGCGGGTTGACCGGCATCGTGGCCGAGGCGGGAAGCGGGCAATATGAGCTTAACTTTCGCCATACCGATGACCCCCTCGCCGCCTGCGATAACGTGCTGGCGATGAAACGGTTGATTCGCCAGCTTGCGCAAGCGCACCACCATAGCGCCACTTTTATGGCCAAACCCCACAGCGACAAAGCAGGCAGCGGCATGCATTTTCATATCAGCCTGAATAACGCCCGGGGTGAGAACCTCTTCGCCGGGCCGCCGGAGGCGTTACCTGAAATCATGCTGCACGCCATGGCCGGGGTGCTGGCGCTGATGCCCGCTTCGCTGGCGCTTATCGCGCCCAACGTTAACGCCTGGCGGCGCCTGCGCCCGATGCTCGCCACGCCGCGTTTTTCCGGCTGGGGGCATAACAATCGCGCCACGGCGATACGCGTCCCCTGCTCATCTCCTAAAGCCCGGCGTTTTGAATACCGCCTCGCGGGCGCGGACGCTAACCCGTATCTGGTTGTCGCCACGCTGCTTGCGGCCATGCTCTACGGGCTTGATAAGGCGCCCGGGCTGCCACCTGCGGACGCCGCCCCGCCGCCGCTGCCAACCAACCAGCCGCACGCGTTAATGCTTTTTGCGCTCTCGCCCTGGCTGCGTGAACAGCTGGGCGACGATTTCGCCCGCCTGTGGCTGACCAGCAAGCGGGAAGCGCTGGCGCGTTTTGAACATGAAGTCACCGAGGCGGAAAAAGCCTGGCGGCTCTGAACCGTCGCCTGCGCGGCGCGAGATCCTCATCAGGAGAAATGATGTCCCGACTTATTATGGCGAGCAACCATTGCGACGTGTTGCACAAGGCGCCCGTCCGCCCGTTAACCGAAACGCTCTATGGCGTGGCGAAACAGCACAAAGCGCTGTGGCTGGGCTGGAATGGCGAGACAGGCAAAGATGAGCAAAACGCCGTCAGCCAGCGCGAGCTGGCGGACTGTGAGTTGGTTAACTGGCGCCTTTCAGACCAGGAATATGGCGATTACTATCACGGCTATGTGCATAAGCAGCTGTGGCCAGTATTTCACAACCGCCCCGATCTCGCGGTTTATCAGCCCGGCGCCTTTCAGGCTTACCGCAGCTACAACGAAAAGGTGGCGGAACGAATAGCGGAGCACCTCTGCCCGGACGATAGGGTATGGGCGCACGACTATCATCTGATGGCGGTAGCGAGAAATCTGAAGGAAGCAGGGTACTTAAACCGCTGCGGCTTCTTTTTGCACCATGCGTTCCCCCCTGGCGAAATTTTTCGCGCCCTGCCGGAGCATGACTGGCTGATGCAGTCGCTCTTTTATTACGACCTGTTGGGTTTTCAGTCCCGTAACGACGCCAGCCATTTCATTACCTGGCTTTCACGCCGTTACCGCACGGAAAAGGTGACGGAGACGCTGTTTCGCGTAAACGGCCACCTGCTGCGGGTAGGCGTTTTCCCCTGCGGCGTAGCGCCTTCGTCAGCGCCGCCCGTCCCGACGCCCCAGCATAAACCCCGCTGGATAGTCAGCACCGATGTGATAAGCGACGCCAGCGGCATCGCCTGGCGGCTTGCCGCGCTACGTCAGCTGCTGGAGCAGCACCCGCAATATTTGCATGACGTTACGCTGGTTCAGGTCTGCGACCTGGCGAGGGAATCGCCCTGCTTCACACCAGGTTTGCGCCAGCAGCTTGAACGGCTCTGCGGCGAACTCAACGGCGGCTACGGCGATTTCAACTGGTCGCCGGTCAACTATTTGCATAACGAGCCGCTGGCGCCGGCGTGGCGGGAAACGCTCTACGCGCAATCCTGCGTCGCGTTGTTTACGCCCTTTTGCGAAGGGATGTCGCTTGAGGCGAAAAAGTACATTCTGGCGCAAAACCCGGCGGACCCCGGCGTGCTTATCCTTTCGCACTTTACCGGGGCCGCCGAACAGCTTAGCGGAGCGTTACTCGTTAATCCCTATGACCCCAGCGAACTTTGCGACGCGTTGCATTCCGCGCTCTCCATGCCGCTGGCGGAACGCAAAAGACGCCATCAACAGCTGCGTCAGCAGGTTTGCCACTACAACCATCACTGGTGGGCTAACGCCTTTCTCAGCGCGCTAAACGATGACCGGGCGCAAACCCCCGGGCGATTGTTACGCTCGCCGTTGCGTCTTTTCACGCCACCAGGCCGTTACTGACGACCCCGGGTTTGTACCGTTTTCTGAACAACCCTGGCGGCGACGTCGGGGTTGCACCTTTCTCGTTCTCGCGTGCTCAGCGCAAATTTTCAACACAGTTTATCCACAGGCGCTTTTACCAACACTTTATCCACAGTCAGGGCTGTTATCTAACAGATCCGGTGGGCTACTTTTTAACCACTTAAGCGGCAAATAAGATCTTTTTCGATCCCCGCCCTGCGCAGTCGGCGGGCTTTAAGCACAGGCTGGATCGCGCTGGATTATGCGGAGGGCAAAAATGTGACATCCCGCCAATGAGAAAGTTGGTTAATTTAACGAAGCGGTAGGTTTATCGGGAAAGTAGTGATTTTAACGAAGCGTAAACGCCGCAAAGATTATCGCATTCCCCTTCCCTGTTCCAGCTGGTTCGCCCTCTGTAGGTGTAAAGCTGGGGTGACAATACTTGTCACTGCGGTTTGACGCCCGGACGTGAATCCCTTACCCTTCGCGCCATTATTTTTTGTGAGCGTAGTTTCAGAGGGAAGCGTGAAGAATCGCACTCTTGGCAGTGTTTTTATCGTGGCGGGCACCACTATTGGCGCCGGTATGCTGGCAATGCCGCTTGCCAGCGCCGGGGTAGGAATGGGTATCACTTTGCTGTTGTTGATAGGCATGTGGGCGCTGATGTGTTACACCGCCCTGCTGCTGGTGGAAGTGTATCAGCATGTACCGGCGGATACGGGCCTTGGCTCGCTGGCGCGGCGCTATCTCGGTCGGCCCGGACAGTGGCTGACGGGCTTCAGTATGCTGTTTTTAATGTACGCCCTGACCGCCGCCTATATCAGCGGCGCGGGCGAGCTGCTGGCGGCAAGCTTCAGCGACTGGCTGGCTATTCCGCTCTCGCCTTCCACAGGCGTACTGCTTTTCACGGTAGTGGCTGGCGCAATAGTCTGTATCGGCACCACCATGGTAGACCTGTTTAACCGTCTGCTTTTTAGCGCCAAGATCGTTTTACTGCTGGTCATGCTGGCGCTGTTGATGCCGCATGTACACCGGGCGAATCTGCTGTCGATGCCGCTTGAGCAAGGCCTCGCCTTTTCCGCTATTCCCGTGATTTTTACCTCTTTTGGCTTTCACGGCAGCGTGCCGAGCATCGTCAGCTATCTGAACGGCGATATTCGCAAGCTGCGCCTGGTCTTTATTACCGGCAGCGCCATTCCGCTCGTCGCCTATCTCTTCTGGCAACTGGCGACGCTTGGCGCCATCGACTCCGCGACCTTCAACCACCTGCTGGCGAACCACGCCGGGCTTAACGGCCTGTTACAGGCGGTGCGTCAGGTAGTGGCCTCCCCGCACGTGGAGCTGGCGGTGCATCTGTTTGCCGATCTCGCGCTGGCGACCTCTTTCCTTGGCGTATCGCTCGGGCTGTTTGATTACCTGAGCGACATGTTCCAGCGCAGCCGTAAAGTGGGCGGCCGCCTGCAAAGCGGGCTGATTACGTTTCTCCCGCCGCTCGCGTTCGCGCTCTTTTATCCGCAGGGGTTTGTGATGGCGCTCGGCTACGCCGGGGTCGCGCTCGCCATACTGGCGCTGATTATCCCGGCGCTGCTGGTCTGGAAAAGCCGCGAGCAAACGCCGCGCCAGCCATGGCGAGTCGCGGGAGGTAAGCCGTTGCTGGCGCTGGTCGTGGCGTGCGGCGTGGGCATCATCGCGATCCAGGCGCTGATGGCGGCGGGCCTGCTGCCCAAGGTTGGTTAAGCCGAACAAGCAGCGCATCGGCGGGCAGCGTTATGCTTGCCCGCCACGGGCGCTCAGGTGTTTTTTCCTGTGGGACTGCCGTACGCCCCTCCCCTCCCCCGGTCAGTTTATTCTATGGCAGGCGTTGGCGGCGAAACCTGGGTTAGCCGCCCGCCGCGCTCACGCGCCAGACGATATTTCCGGCGTCATCCGCAATCAGCAGCCCGCCGCGGCTGTCCATCGCCAGCCCCACCGGCAGACCGCGCACCTCTTTTTCGTCATCGGTAAGAAAACCGGAGACCACCGTCTTTGGCGTCCCTACCGGCATGCCGTCGCGAAACGCCACCCAGATGACCCGATACCCGTTAAGCGGCTTGCGGTTCCAACTGCCATGCTCGCTGATGAAAGCGCCGTTTTCATAGCCCGGCAGGCCGTTCGCGCCGGAAAAAGCGAGCCCCAGCGGCGCCACGTGAGAGCCGATGGCGTAATCGGGCTTGATCGCTTTTGCCACCATATCGGGACGCGGCGGCTGTACGCGCTCGTCGACATGCTGGCCGAAATAGCTCCACGGCCAGCCGTAGAAGCCATGCTCCTGCACGGAGGTGAGGTAATCGGGCACCAGGTCCGAGCCAATTTCATCACGCTCGTTGACAATCGCCCACAGCTTGCCGCTTTGCGGCTCCCACTGCAGGCCGGTTGGGTTACGCAGGCCGCTGGCGTAAATCCGGCTTGCGCCGGTGGCGGCGTCCACTTCCAGCACCGCGGCGCGCCGGTACTCCGCGCCGATGCCGTTTTCGGTAATATTGCTGTTCGACCCGACGCCCACGTAAAGCTTGCTGCCGTCCGGGCTCGCCAGCAGCGACTTCGTCCAGTGATGGTTTATCGGCCCGCCGGGCAGTTCCGTCAGCAGCGCGCCGGGCGCGGTAATGCGCGTCTGGCCAATCTGATAAGGGAACGTCATTAGCCCGTCGGCATTCGCCACATACAGCGTGTTGCCGATAAGCTGCACGCCAAAAGGCGAATGCAGGTTTTCAAGAAAGCGATGTTTTTCCCAGCCGCCCGCCGTCGGGCGCAGCAGCGTAATGCTGTCGCCGCCCTCGCCCCCTTTGCCGGAGGACTTCTGCACGATGCCCATGATAAGCGATTTCGGGAATCCCACCGGTTTGCCTTTCGGCGCGTTGGCCTCCACCACCAGCACATCATTATTTGGCAGCACATAAACCTGACGCGGATGTTTCAGCCCCTCGGCGATTTTTTCAATTTTCAACCCCTCGGCGACTTTCGGCATTTCGCCCGCCTTCCACGGCACCCCTTCAGGCACCTGCATCGGCGGCATCAGAAAGTTCTTCGCCTCGGGCAGCGCCGGGTTCGGGCCGATTTGCTTTGCCGGGTCGATGGCGGAATCATCATTACAGCCCGCCACAAGCAGCGCGGACAACACAGCAATCGCTAACGCTCTCATCGTTGCTCCTTATGCGCGGGTGCGCAGCGCCAGTTGAACATTAGCGATGCTGATTAGCAGCACCACCAGCGTGGAGAGAATAACGCCAAACGGCACCACGGCATACGCGTCGCGGCTATGAATAAAGGCGTTGAGAATAGCGAGCAGGATGGCCAGCAGATTCAGCCAGAAGTCGAGGCGGTAAGCGCGCACATAAGCGCCGTTGCGGCCCCACCAGGTTTGCACCAGGTTAATGAGCCGGGGAAGAATGGCGATAAGCAGCCCAAAGAGAATTAACCAGCTGGCGCCCTGGTTCCAGAACACCTGAAAGGTTTTCATATAGAGGATGTCGAATAGCCAGGCGGCGGCGAAAAAACCGAGCGGCAGCGGGTTGAGCAGTTCATAGAGCGTCAGCGCAAGCGCTGAACGACGTGGCGGTGCGTCTCTTTCCATATCAGGCTCCAGTGGAATGAAGGAGAGCCGTTGCGCCGCCTGCTTCCTCCCGGGCCACGCAACCGCAAAGGTGCCTGAAATAGCGTAGTAAAAGATTAGTGAACCGATCGCGGTTCGATAACAATTAGTGCCTGAATACCACGTTTTTCTGTTGCGCTTTCATGTCGCGCAGCGCTCTCTCCGCTTCGGTGGTTTTAATAAGCCACAGGCGAGTGAACCCTTGCAAATTGCCATAGGTATAGTTGAAGTTTTCCGTATTCAGCGCCTGGCTGACGGTGAGCAGCCGCTCGCCTTCGCGGCGACGGGTCTTGTGAAACGCCACAAAAATACCTTCATCATGCAGCCGCGCCAGCACTTCACGAGCAGACATATCCGCGCTCAGATCGTTATCCGCCACCTGAAAGAAAAACACCACCACCTTCACCATGCCAAAAGAGGCGGACTCCAGGCTCTGGTAAAGCAAATTGGTGGCGTAGAGCGGGTCGCCGCTCAGCGCGTTATGTATGCGATCAATAATGACATCAGCTCGGCTTCGGCTCATCTTCGCTTCCTTTTTTATTCATTGTAATCGCAGCCGGCCGCATTCGGTGAGGGTTAATCACGTCGACTGTGTTTTTCAGGGGCAAGAGAAAGTAAAGCACTGAACGCAAAGCGCGCGCTTTAAGACATTTGGCTGATTTGACAGAGAAAAGCTAAACCCAGGCTGATTTGCGCAAGGCGTGAAAAGCGACGAAAGCATGAAAACGCGCCCGCAGGGGGCGCATGCTCATCAGGCCATGTCGCGACAGAGTTTGGCGCAACGCAGGCAGGCGTCGGCGCACTTCTGGCAGTGATCCATCGGGTGCTGACGGCAGGTTTTGCCGCATTCTTCACAAATCTCGGCACACAGTTGGCAAACTGATTTCGCCCAGGTGCTTCCCATCGCCATAAACTGCGCCGCCAGGCGGCAGAGGTTGGCGCACTGCATATCCAGACGGATGCAGTCGCGCATCATGCCCGGGTCTTCTTCTTTCAGGCAGGATGCGGCGCAATAGTCGCAGGCCGCGGCGCAGTCGTAACAGGCTTCGATACATTCCGCATATTGTAAGGACATACATTTCTCCTGTTGTGATTGAACACGCCCTTAAGCCTGGACGCCAGGAGGAAGATATGCCAGCGCAGCCGACGTTTATAGCGAAGGGATATAACGCAGACGAGGCAATAACAAGAAGCCCCGCGCGACGCAGGGCCTGAAGGAAGCGGCGTTCATCAGGGGATTTTCAGTGTATCCATATCGATGACGAAGCGATATTTCACATCGCTGTTCTCCAAACGAACCCACGCTTCGTTAATATCCTGGATGCGGATCATCTCTACCTCCGCCGTAATGCCGTGTTCGCCGCAGAAGTCGAGCAGCTCCTGGGTTTCCGCAATGCCGCCGATGGCGGAGCCCGCCAGCGCACGTCGCCCCATGATCATCGCCACCGTATTGGCGGTGGGGTTGATGTTGCCTAACTGACCGACAAAGACCAGCGTGCCGTCTACTTGCAGCGTCATGATATAGGGGTTGATGTCATGCTCATAAGGCACGGTGTCGATGATGAGTTCAAACGCTCCCCATACCGACTCCATCTGCCCCGGGTCAGTGGAAATCACCACGTTGTGCGCGCCGAGGCGGCGGGCGTCATCTGCTTTCCCGGGCGAACGGGTAAACAGCGTCACTTCCGCGCCCAGCGCGCGGGCAAGCTTTATCGCCATATGGCCCAGGCCGCCAAGCCCTATCACCGCGACTTTACTGCCCTCGCCCACGTTCCAGTGCCGCAGCGGCGACCAGGTGGTAATGCCCGCGCATAATAGCGGCGCGGCCGACTTCAGATTCATCCCGGGAGGGATCTTCAGCACAAACGCTTCAGAGGCGACGATACACTGAGAGTAGCCGCCATAGGTCGGCTGATGATCATGCCTGTCGAAACCGTTATAGGTCTGAGTGCAACCCTTTACGCAGTATTGCTCAAGCCCCTTCTTGCAGGGGTCGCAGTCGCGGCAGGCGTCGACCATGCAGCCGATAGCGGCATACTCACCCACTTTGAACTTAGACACTTCGCTGCCCACCGCTCTGACGCGGCCGATAATTTCATGTCCGGGCACGAGGGGATAGTGGCTGAATCCCCAGTCGTTGCGCGCCTGGTGCAAATCCGAATGGCAAACGCCGCAGTAGAGTATCTCCAGCACCACATCATCAGGGCGCGGATCGCGACGGGTGATTTCAAGCGGTCCGAGCGGACTTTTTGCAGTCCGGACAGCATAGCTGAGCACTTTCTTAGTCATGGCCTTCTCCTCCAGGAAACGAGACGATGATTAATTTTTGTACTGCTCATTTCTTATACTGCTCAGCACTGACCTTTTCCATTCATTCTACGGGGCTGCCGTTTACTTTTTTGCGATAGCGATATGCGTCATGGCGGTTTCGGGCGTCGCGTCGCCTGCCCGGGCACCCGGAATGGCGAGTCGATGCGCACCTGGCCGGTAAACCATTCTTCAGGTCCGCGTATGGAAGGTTGTGAACCGCTGTGGGTAATTTTCATTTTCTGCTCCTTAAAAGCGCTTAAATCCTCTTCTACCCTAACAAAGCCGGGCCTGCGGAATTAGGCCGATAACTTCGCATGGTCTTATGAACCAGTTTTATAAATGGGAGGGGCTTGAGGGGCGCAGGCGGCTCAGGCGGCTCAGGCGCTGGGCCTTACTCTTTCAGGATATATGCACGGGCGGTGAACTGTTCCGTTCGCCAGAATGTTGTTTTCATATGTACCCTTCCTTCACGCGAACGTGCCAGGGGGCTTCGCCGCCAGCCCCCTGGCGACCCCGGCTCCCGGCACGCAAAATCGACCCCTTCGGGGCAGACCTTCCGGTCTGTCATCTGGCTTCGGGTCGGTCCTGACGGTGCATCCCTGCACCGACATGACCTCACGCCGGTTCCCTTCGGCGTGCCCCGGCCATCTGCCCGCCCGGAAGGCGATTTTGAGGCCGGATAAACGTCACCGCTGACAGGCTGACGAAAATAATCATGGTGGTGTTGCTGTAGGGCAGGACACGTTTTGGTGGTTCGGAGGGCGAGCAAGCGCAGCGCCACTTGCTGTTTTTTATCCCTCGCCCCTTTAGGGTGAGGGATAAATGACGGCACGGCTGTATCCCAGCCGTTAAAGCGAAACAATTCCTGCAACAGAATAAAACGCTGAAGGGGAGGACAAGTCCGGCCTCGAAATCGCCTCAGCTTTTTCACGGTAGCCGGGGCGCACCGGCTGGACCCGGCGTGAGGTCATGTCGGTGCAGGGACAAAAACGCCGGGAGCGTTTTTGAACAACGCAAAGCGTTGGCCCCGAAGGGGCGAGGCCCATTGATGGGCCGAGTAAACACTGTCATGCCCGACCCAAAGCCAGCGGGGAAAAGATGAGGTTTCCCGCTTCAGCGGGCGATTTTGCGAGCCGGGAGCCGGGATTGTTAAGGGGGCGGCGGCGAGCCCCCTTAACACGTTCGCGTGAGAGGAGGTGACATATAAAGACAACGCTCTGGCGAACGTAACCCTACCGCCGGCGCATATCTCCTGAGAGAGTAAGGCTCAGGGCCTGAGCCGCCTACCCCCCTCACCCCAAAAGGGACGAGGGAGAAAACCCGCGTACCCTTTCACTCACCTCACCTGCACCCTGCAGGCAACTCAATCCGCTTTCGGGAAATCCACCACCGTGTCGTTCACGCGGTTAATCATATTGGTGAACAAAATCGCGCTGATGGCGCTGATAATTTCCACCACCTGTTGATCGGTAAACCCTTCGGCGCGCAGGGCGTCCACGTCTGCGGCGGGCAGCGTGCCGCGGGTGGTGACGACGGTGCGGGCAAAGCGGGTCAGCGCGTCGAAATGGCTGTCTTCAGCGTAGTCAGCCGCCCGCAGCGCTTTAATCTGTTCAGGCGTAAAGCCCGCTTTTTTCGCCATCAGGGTATGCGCCGCCAGGCAATAATCACAGCCGGTAGCTTCGCTTACCGAAAGGTTAATCGCCTCCAGCTCTTTCGCGCTCAGCGCCCCTTTGCGCAGCGCGGCGTTGTGCTGCAACGCCTGGGAAAGCACTTCCGGCGAGTTAGCGCCGATAGTCACATAGGCATTCGGCACTTTGCCCATGGCGGATTTAATGGCGCCGAAAAGCTGCGCGGTTTTGCCAGTGGCCTGTTCCGGGTTGATGGATTGTAAACGGCTCATGATATGCTCCTGTTAAGTTGTTGGTTTCCGCCCTGTTGGCGATGGCTGTAGAGTACCGCTGCCGCCCGCGCGCTTCTGCCGCCCATCGTCTTAGCTTTTTGTCTTATCGTCTCAGGAAGGATTATGGATACGCTCAGTCAGCTTATTGCTTTGCTTGCGCCGCACGGCGCCGTGGACCAGCACTGCCGCTTCGCCGGGCACTGGGAAGCCGACCACCCGCAAACGCCCGCAGGGGTTATGCCCTGGCACGCTATCCTTGCAGGTGAAGCGCTACTGGAGACGAAGGGTCAAACCATCAGGGTTAAAGCAGGCGATGTCTTACTGCTGCCCCACGGTTCGCCGCATTTACTCAGCAGCCTGGCGCGGCAAGGCGCGCTTGCGACAAAAACCCGGCGGCACAACGGCACGCTTACCGAAGTGATGACCGAAGGCGAAGGCGGCGAGCTAGAACTGCTCTGCGGCGAATTTCATTTTGGGGTAAACGGCGCGCTGCTTTTTGATGGCGCAGACGGCGTAGTGCGGGTGGAAACCGCAGCGCGCGACGACTGCCATTCGCTGCGCGCCCTGCTGGCGATGCTGGGTGAAGAGAGTCTCAGCGGCAAGCCGGGCGCCGCCGCCATTGTGCGCGAGCTCACCGCCACCTTTTTGACGCTGCTGCTGCGCGCCCTGCTTCACGAGAACGCGCCCGGCATGCTGGCGCTGCTGGCGGACAAACGCCTCGCCCCGGCGGTAGCGGCCGTGTTCAGCGAGCCCGCCGCGCCATGGACGCTGGAAGGGCTGGCGGAGCGCTGTTTTCTCTCCCGCGCCACCTTTGCCCGCCACTTCGCCAGCCGTTACGCTGTCACGCCGCAAGTCTGGCTGACGCAGGTGCGCATGGCGCTGGCGGCCCGTCTGCTCGCAAACGGCGACATGGCGGTAGGCCGCGTGGCGGAAGCCTGCGGCTACCAGACCCAGGCGGCCTTTACGCGGGCGTTTAAAAGCTGCTACGCCGTTACGCCCGGCCAGTTCCGCCTGCGGGAAGAGGCGGCGTAACGCATTTACCCCTCTTGCGCCGCCTCTTCCCGCAGCCAGCGTTGCAGCAGGCGGCCTGCTTCTGACATTTCGCTGTCCGAGCGCACGCAGAGATAATAATCGCGGCCGTCATCCACCGTTTCATTGAAGATTTTTACCAGTTCGCCGCTTTGCAGATAAGGCGCTATCAGCGGCTCGCGCATCAGCGCGCAGCCCATGCCCGCCTGCACGGCGGCAAGCGTCAGCAGCCCATCCTCAAACATCGGCCCGCCGTGACGCAGCGGCTTGCGCACGCCCTGCTGTTCAAACCACTGCGTCCAGGTGCTGCGCTCCTCGTCATGCAGCAACGGCATCTGCGCCAGCTGCTGCGGGGTGTCGATGTGCCCGTGCAGACGCAGAAACGCGCGGCTGCAAACCGGCGCCATACGCCCGGAAATGAGTTTCTCCGTCTGATAACCCGTCCACTGCCCCTTGCCGAAGCGAATCGACATGTCCGAAGCGTCGCTCAGGTAATTACGGTGGTTCGCGTAAAGCACGTTGATTTCCGTTTGCGAATTGGCGCGCATAAAGCGCGGCAGCCGCGGAATAAACCAGCCCATGCCAAAGAGCGGGATCAGGCTGATGGTCACCTGCCGGGAGTGAGACTGATCCAGCAAATGCTCGGTTGCGCGCCGTAAAACGGAGAATGCCGAGCGAATAGAACGGTAGTAGTCGCGCCCTTCGGGACTCAATACCAGCCTGCGCCCCTGTCGGCTGGTCAGGGGCACCTGCAGGTAGCTTTCCAGCACCCGCAACTGATGGCTGACGGCGGAGGGCGAAATCGCCAGCTCCTGCGCCGCCGCCGTCACGCTGCCGTGTCGGGCGATGGCTTCAAAAGCGCGGACGGCCCGCAGCGGCGGATCGTTCGGCAGGCTGCTTTCACCCGCCGCCAGCGCCTCTGATTGTTCTGTTTTTCTCATATGTTGATCTGTTTGCCGTAAAATTAGAACGTTATGATTTTTAAAATCACACCAATTCAATAAGTTAGTCAACAGCGGATTGATAATAAGAAATAAATATTGAGTATTTTACAAAGATATCAGCCTGTTGGATGGTAGTGCCGAAATGTAACCTGCTGGAAAAGCACCGTGGATACACTCCTGCAACAACTGATAAATGGCGTAATGCTTGGCAGCATCTACGCGCTGATCGCGCTCGGCTACACCATGGTGTATGGCATTCTGCGCATCATTAACTTCGCGCACGGCGATATTTTGATGGTCGGCGCGCTGACCACCCTATCTGCGCTGAACGCGCTCGGCGCCCATTTCCCCGGGCTTCCCCTTCTCGCACAGCTGCTGGCGGCCCTGCTGGCGGCGATGTCGGTTTGCGCCTTGCTGGCGATGGCGGTGGAGCGTTTCGCCTATCGCCGGTTGCGTAATGCGCCAAGGCTTGCGCCGCTGATTAGCGGCATTGGCGTCTCGGTGCTGCTGCAAACCGTCGCCATGCTCATCTGGTCGCGCAACCCGTTGATGTTCCCTCAAATCCTGCCGATGGATCCTATCGCGGTCACGGCGGGCAGCGCGGAACACCCACCAGCCATTATTACCGTCACGGGCATTGTCACCGTCGCGCTGGCGCTGGCGGTGATGGGCGGCCTGTGGTTGCTGGTGGAATACAGCCGGCTCGGGCGCGGCATGCGCGCGGTGGCGGAAAACCCGCAGGTAGCACGCCTTATGGGCGTTAACCCGAACCAGATAATCACCCTCACCTTCGCCATCGGCGGCGCTTTCGCCGCGCTTGCCGGGGTGATGATGGCGAGCAACTACGGCAGCGCCGGGTTCGCCATGGGCTTTTTGCCGGGCATCAAAGCGTTTACCGCCGCGGTGCTGGGCGGCATCGGCAACCTGCGCGGCGCGATGGTCGGCGGCATTTTGCTCGGCCTTATCGAATCTCTCGGCGCAGGTTACCTGAGCGAGCTGACTGGCGGCGTTTTCGGCAGCAACTATCAGGATGTCTTCGCGTTTATGGTGCTGATTCTGGTGCTGGTGTTCCGTCCGGCGGGTCTGCTGGGCGAACGCGTGGCGCAGCGGGCATAAGGAGCAATCATGACTGACACAACGTTGCAAACGTCTTTGCCGGTGAAGCGCGTCTGGCCCGGCATGGCGTTGTTTATCGCCGGTCTACTGATAGCGCCCTGGCTTGCGGGCGCCGTAGGCGGCAACTACTGGGTGCGCGTGTTCGACTTCGCGCTGCTCTATATCATGCTGGCGCTGGGGCTGAACATTGTGGTGGGCTTTACCGGCCTGCTGGATATGGGCTTTATCGCTTTTTACGCGGTGGGCGCCTACCTGACGGCGCTGCTCGCCTCGCCGCACCTGACGGAGGCGTTTCCGGCGCTGCTTAGCTATTTCCCGGATGGGCTGCATGCTTCCATCCCCCTGCTGCTGCCCCTCGCCGCGCTGACGGCGGCCCTTTGCGGCATTCTGCTCGGCGCGCCGACGCTTCGGCTGCGCGGCGACTATCTGGCTATCGTCACCCTCGGCTTTGGCGAAATCATTCGCGTGCTGATGCGCAACCTCGACCGCCCGGTGAACATCACCAACGGCGCGAAAGGCATTTCCGGCGTTGATACACTCTCGCTGTTCGGCCTGAAGTTCAGCGGCATGCACACCTGGTTTGGCGTGAAGTTCTCCTCCCTTTATCTCTGGTACTACCTGTTCGCCGCCATCATTATCGCCATTATTTTTCTCTGCGTGCGGCTGCAGGACTCCCGCGTCGGCCGCGCCTGGCACGCCATTCGCGAAGATGAAGACGTGGCGCGGGCCATGGGCATTAACGTACGTAACTTTAAGCTGCTGGCCTTCGCCCTCGGCGCCTCTTTTGGCGGGGTGGCGGGCGCGCTGTTCGCCTCTTTCCAGGGATTCGTTTCGCCGGAATCCTTCACTCTTCAGGAGTCTGTCGTCGTGCTGGCGATGGTAGTGCTGGGCGGCATGGGGCATATCCCGGGGGTAATACTGGGCGCGGTGCTGCTCTGCGCCCTGCCCGAATTTTTACGCAGCCAGGCTGCGCCGATTCAACAGGCGCTGTTTGGTTCAGTGGTAGTGGACCCGGAAGTGCTGCGCCAGCTTTTCTACGGCCTCGCGCTGGTGCTGGTAATGCTCTATCGCCCCGGCGGCCTGTGGCCTGCCCGTAAGGAGAAATAGTGATGTCTCTGCTTAGCGTGCAACACCTCAGCAAGCGCTTCGGCGGCCTGCTGGCGGTAAACGATGTGTCGCTTACCGTTAACGCCGGGGAGATCTACGGCCTGATTGGCCCGAATGGCGCAGGTAAAACCACCTGTTTTAACCTGATTACCGGGCTTTACCGCGCCGACAGCGGCGAGTTCCGCCTCGACGGGCTGCCCTATTCGCCGCAGGCGATAGAGAACGTCACCCGGGCGGGCATCGCCCGTACCTTTCAGAACCTGCGTCTGTTTAACGAGATGAGCGTGCTGGAAAACGTGATGGTAGGCCGCCACGTGCGCACCCGCAACGGCGTCTGGGCCGCCATTACCCGCCACGCCCGCGCCCGCCGTGAAGAGGCGGAAACCCGCGACCAGGCCTGGCGCTGGCTTGAGTATGTCGGCATCGCTAAATTCGCCCACTACCGCGCCGTCGACCTGGCCTATGGCCACCAGCGGCGGCTGGAAATCGCCCGCGCGCTGGCTACCGACCCGAAACTGCTGGCGCTGGATGAGCCCGCGGCCGGCATGAACGCGGCGGAAAAAGTGGCGCTGCAGGGGCTGCTGGAGCGCATTCGCGACGACGGCAAAACCATTCTGATTATCGAACATGACGTCAAGCTCATCATGAGCGCCTGCGATCGCCTGACGGTGCTCGACTATGGCCGCGTGCTCGCTGAGGGCGACCCGCAAACGGTGCGCCGCCACCCCGAAGTTATCCGGGCTTATCTGGGAGGCGCTGCCCATGTCTGAACCCTTACTCTGCGTTGAAAAACTGGACGTGCACTACGGCGGCATCCAGGCGGTACGCCAGATTGATTTCTCGCTGGCGCCTGGCGAACAGGCGACGCTGATTGGCGCCAACGGCGCGGGCAAAAGCTCCACCGTGCGGGCCATCACCGGCCTGCAACCTTTTGGCGGCGATATCCGCTACCAGGGCCGTTCAATCAAAAAGCGCAGCCCCGAAGCGCTGCTGCACGACGGCATCGTTATGGTGCCGGAAGGTCGCGGCATTTTTCATCGCCTGACGGTGCTGGAAAACCTGCAAATGGGCGCCTGGCTTCGTCGTGACAGTGTCACCGTGCGCGCTGAAATCGACGCCATTTTTCAGCGTTTCCCACGTCTTGCCGAGCGCCAGAATCAGCTGGCGGGCCTGCTTTCCGGCGGCGAGCAGCAGCTTTTAGCGCTTAACCGCGCGCTGCTCAGCAAGCCGCGCCTGCTCATTCTTGACGAGCCTTCCATGGGCCTTGCGCCGGTAATGGTCGAGCAGGTTTTCAGCGTTATCGCGGAGCTTCGCGAAGCGCAGGTAACACTGCTGCTGATAGAACAAAACGCCAGACTGGCGCTGGAAGTGACCGACCGCGCGTGGGTCATGGACAGCGGCAATGTGGTTCACAGCGGCCCGTCGGCAGAACTCCTGACCGACGACGCCATACAACACATCTATTTGGGCGAAGCGCCCGTATAACCAACACCAGGGAAACACGATGAAAATAATGAAAAAGAACGCATTGCATGCCGCCCTTCTGCTCACTGGCCTGATGGCTGGCGCGCAGAGCCTCGCCGCGGAAAGCGAAACCGTGGTAATAGGCCTGGCCGGCCCGCTGACCGGCCCGTCCGCCCGTATCGGTAAGGATCTGGAAAACGGCGCGCAGCTGGCTATTGATGATGTGAACAAGCAGCATCTGACTATCGGCGGCAAAGCGGTGACCTTCAAACTGGAATCGGAAGACGATCAGTCCGACCCGCGCACCGCGGTCGCCGTGGCGCAGCGCCTGGTGGATAACGGCGTGGCGGGCGTAGTGGGCCACTGGAACACCGGCACCAGCATTCCGGCGGCGCGCATTTATCACGATGCAGGCATTGCGCAGGTCGCCCCCGTCGCCACCGGCCACGCCTATACGAAACAGGGCTTCGACACCAGCTTCCGTGTGATGGGCCACGATGACGATGGCGGCAACTACGCGGGCCAGTATGCGGTGCAGCAGCTTAAAGCCAAACGCATCGCGGTTATCGATGACCGCACCGCCTTCGGCCAGGGGCTGGCGGACGAATTTATCGCGTCGCTGGAAAGCCAGGGCGTAAAAGTCATCGATCGCCAGTACGTCGATGAGAAAACGGTGGATTTCAGCGCGGTACTGACCGCCATTCGCAGTAAAAATCCGGATCTTATCTTCTTTGGCGGCGTGGACAGCCAGGCGGCGCCACTCGCCCGCCGTATTAAGCAGCTTGGCATTAACGCTACGCTGATGGGCGCAGGCGGCTTTGTCAGCCAGACCTTCCTCAAGCTTGCGCAGAAAGAAGGCGAAGGCGTGGTGGCGCTGGAGCCAGGCCTGCCGGTCGAGCAGATGCCGGGCGGTAAGGCTTTCGAGCAGGCCTACCAGGCGCGCTGGGGACATGGCATTGAACTGCATGCGCCGTTCGCCTATGACGCGACCCGCGTGCTGGTCGCCGCGATGCAAAAAGCCGATTCCGTCGACGCCAGCGACTACCTGCCCGCACTGCGCGCCATTAGCTACTCCGGCGTCACCGGCACTATCGCTTTCGACAAAGAAGGCAACCTGAAGAACCCAAGCTTTACCGTCTACAAAGTGGTGGACGGCAAGTGGCAGCCGCAGACCGTGCTGGGCGGCGCTAAGCAGTAACCGAGTGAGGCAATGTGATGAGCTGTGACAATAACAATATGGGCATTCTGGCCCGCCGCCGCATCGAAGCGGAAATCATTAAACCCATTTACGACGTAATGGTGCGCGAGATAGGCAAAGCGCGCGCCCAGGCTATCATCGGCGAAGCTATCGAACAGGCCGCCATTCAGGCCGGACGCGACTTCGCCGCGCAGGAGCCGCAGGGGGCGAACCTGCAAAGCTTCGTCGCCCTGCAATACCTGTGGGAAAAAGACAACGCACTGGATGTAAAGGTCATCGACAGCGACGAGCAGCAGTATAACTACGACGTAACCCGTTGCCGCTACGCCGAGATGTACCACGAGATGGGCCTTGGCGAGATTGGTCACCTGCTCTCCTGCGCCCGCGACGACAAATTTATCGTCGGCTACGCGCCGGAGGTGGAGCTGGAGCGCACCACCACCATTATGTCCGGCGCGCCGCGTTGCGATTTTCGCTACCACGTAAAAAAACAGGATAAACCATGAGCCAACCGTTACAGGTTAACGGCGAACGGCTGTGGCGGACGCTGGAAGAGATGGCGCAGTTTGGCGCCACGCCTCGCGGCGGCGTCACGCGCCTGACGCTTAGCGAAGAGGACCGACTGGCCCGCGACAGGCTGCGTGGCTGGGCGCAGGAGGCGGGCTTTCACTGCGAAGTGGACCGTCTGGGCAATATGTTTATTCGCCGCCCGGGGCGCAACGGCGCGCTCGCGCCGGTGATGACCGGCTCTCATGGCGACTCCCAACCGCTCGGCGGTCGCTATGATGGCATCTACGGCGTGCTGGCGGGTCTGGAAGCGCTGCGCACGCTGAACGATCTTGATATCGAGACCGAGCGCGACCTGCTGCTGGTGAACTGGACTAACGAAGAAGGGGCGCGTTTCGCCCCGGCGATGCTCGCCTCTGGAGTCTGGACAGGCGTCTTTAGCGAGGCGTTCGCCCTTTCCCGCGAAGATAAAGACGGCGTAACGCTGGGTTCGGCGTTGCAGTCCATTGGCTACCGCGGCGAAAAGCCTGCTGAAGCCTTTGCGGTGCACGCCTGCTTTGAAGCGCATATCGAGCAAGGCCCGCTGCTTGAAGCCGAAGCCATCGACATCGGCGTGGTGCATGCCGCCGCCGGGCAACGCTGGTATGAGGTCGATATTCAGGGTTTCGCCGCCCATGCCGGCACCACGCCGATGACGCACCGCCGCGACGCGCTGTGCGGTTTTGCTGAGCTGGCGCTGGCGGTGGAGCAAATCGGCTTCGATTTCGCGCCGGACGGCCGCGCCACAATCGGCATGGCGCAGGTCACGCCAAACTCGCGCAATGTCGTTCCCGGCGCTGTTTTTTGCAGCGTGGAGTTCCGCCATCCGCAGCAGGAGGCATTGGTCAAGATGGAAGCGGCGCTCGAAGCCGCCGTGGAAAAGCTGGCTGAGCGGCTACTGGAGGTGAAGCTGCGGTGCATCTTTGATTACGCGCCGGTGCATTTCGACGCCGGATGCATCGCCCGCGTAGAGCAGGCGGTAAACGCCCTTGGCTACTCTCACACCAGGATGGTTTCCGGCGCGGGTCATGACGCCTGTTACGTTAACCGCGTAGCGCCAACCAGCATGATCTTTATTCCCTGCGTGAAGGGCATCAGCCACAACGAAGAGGAAGCGATTTCGCCGACGTGGTCAGAGCACGGCGCGAATGTGCTGCTTAATGCGTTAGTGAGCGCGGCGCAGGATAAGTAATGTTGGCAGGCGGGTTTTCTTCCTCGCCCCGCTGGGGAGAGAGTTCCAGGCGCTGAGTTTTACTGTTCCGGGATATATGTTCGGGCGGTGAAATGTTCCGTTCGCCAGAGCGGGAATCTTATCTGTACCCTTCCTTCACGCGAACGTGCCAGGGGGCTGGCTTTGAGCCCCCTGGCACGTTCGCGTGAGAGGAAATGACATATGAAAACAACACTTCGGCGAACGTAACCTTTCACCGCCCTGCCATAAAAATAAAAACAACGCCCTGGCGAACATACCCTCTTCCCCAGCCACAGAAATAAAGCCCACGCGCCGCTACTTACTTTCTGCCCCTTCTTCCGCCATGACCTTTTCCATCACTTTGCTCAGCGAATCCCGCGTAACGCCGTGGCGCGGGTGATCGAGTCGGATGTTGAACCGCTGTTGCAGACTATCGTAAAGCGTGTCGTTATCTTTCAGTTCCTGCTGGCGCGGTGGCTTCTCGTGCGCCGTTTCGCGTCGGTTCACCAGCGTCAGGCGACAGGTGTCGAGGGGATGCAGCGCCGCCAGCAGGTGATGGCGAAAATGGGAATCCGGCCAGTGGGCGATGAAGTGGTTAGCCATCAGATAATCCGCCGGATACTGCTTTTCCAGGTCGAACCGGTAGAGCGGCTGAAAGTGATCGTGCTGGCGCAGCAGCAGTAAAAATTCGTTCTGCTTCTTTTCCAGCCGGTAGAGCCCCTGCGCGCTGGCCTGCTCCGCGCCGTCTTTAAGGGGAAGCGGCACGCTTAAGGTCAGGCCGCCGAAACCGACGTCGGCTATCCACGTCGCCTCTTCAAGCTTCACCATCACCAGCCGGTGGGTGCGCGGCGGCATCTCATCGGGTTTCGCCACCAGCACCCGCGCCGCGAGGTTTTGCGTTTCAAAGCCAATTTCATTCAGCGCGCGGGTAAAAAGCGCATTGTGCTCAAAACAGTACCCGCCCCGCCCGGCGGTCACCAGTTTTTCAAAAATGCTGTCGTCATCAAGCAGGATCTCACGGCCCAGCAGCACATCCAGATTTTCAAAAGCGATAGCCGCGATATGGCGGCGGTGCAGCGACTGTAACGTCGAGAAATCAACGCGCGCCTCGCGGTTAAAACCAATGCGAGCCAGGTAGTGTTCAAGCGTAAAAGCCATAGCCATTTTCCTTCCAGAGGTTTCCCCTCTTTATATAGCCTTTTTCGCACCAGGGCGGATGTCGGATTGTGCCGCACGCCCCTAATCATTGCAAAAGCAATAGTCACTGTAGAAAAGAATTAGCCGCCATGAAGTTTTCTTTAATGATCAAATAACAAGCCTTTATTCCCGTCTCGCTTGTTAAAACTTAAAAAATAAACTATCGGAGTTTAACTCGCGTTTATTTCCAGCAAACGAAACGGCAACCAAATAATTAAAAATCGCCCACGATGATGATGGCGAAAAATTAATCTTTGCGCCGCGAAATCCTATTTATATTGCTGGTAAACGTTTCACGATTCGCTTAACCAGGACAAATCTTAAAATCGAATAATCTTATATTTACCCGGCCTGTGCGAAATTCTCTGCTAAGCTTCTAAAGCTAAAGCAATTTGCAAATATGGCTTTTACATTATCGTAACGTGACTACCGACTCATATAACTATTTATTCCGGAAGAGGTAAATTATGGCGACATCCTACGAAGAGAATTATCACGACTGGCTACGCGACGCTCACGCCATGGAAGAACAGGCGGAAAAGATGCTGCAGGCCCAGGCTTCTCGTCTTGAGCACTATCCGGATCTGAAAGCGCGTATCGAACAGCACATTGAAGAGACCCGCCAGCAGCAACAGCTTCTGGACTCGGTTTTCGATAACCTCAACATCTCTCGTTCCGTGTTGAAAGACACCGTGAGCAAAGTCACCGCCATGGGTCAGGCAATGGGCGGCATGTTCGCTTCTGACGAAGTGGTGAAAGGCGCTATCAGCGGCTACGTTTTTGAGCAGTTCGAAATCGCCTGCTACACCTCGCTGATTGCGGCAGCCAAAGCGGCTGGCGATGAGCACGGCGCGAAAATATTCGAGCAGATCCGCGAGCAAGAGATCGCCATGGCGAAATGGTGTATCGACCATCTGCCTGACGTAACTCAGCAATATTTGACGCGCTCCGCCGAGCCTGGCGTAGAAGCTAAAAAATAAAGTGAATCTCAATTAACCTGCCAGCAATGGCAGGTTCTTTTCATAAATTGTGAGCAGGAGAAATTTATGTTCCGTCATGTTAAGCAACTGCAATATACGGTTCGCGTAGCCGAACCGAATCCGGGTCTGGCGAATTTACTGCTGGAGCAATTTGGCGGTCCGCAGGGAGAATTAGCCGCCGCGTGCCGTTATTTCACCCAGGGTTTGGGTGATGAAGATCCGGCGCGCAAAGAGATGCTGATGGATATTGCTACCGAAGAATTAAGCCACCTGGAAATAATCGGTTCGCTGGTCGGCATGCTGAATAAAGGCGCAAAAGGCGATCTCGCCGAAGGCGTTGAACAAGAAGCGGAACTGTATCGTTCTCTCACCGGTCATGGCAACGACAGCCACACGACCGCCCTGCTCTATGGCGGCGGCCCGGCGCTCACTAACTCCGCAGGCGTGCCGTGGACCGCGGCCTATATCGACACCATCGGCGAAATCACCGCTGACCTGCGTTCTAATATCGCCGCCGAAGCGCGGGCGAAAATCATTTATGAACGTCTGATTAACGTCACTGACGATCCGGGTGTAAAAGATGCGCTGGGCTTCCTGATGACCCGCGAAGTGGCGCACCAGATCTCCTTTGAAAAAGCGCTTTACTCCATTCGTAATAACTTCCCGCCGGGCAAACTGCCGCCGGTGGAACAGTACGCGAACGTTTACTACAACATGTCGAAAGGCGACGACCTGCGCGGCAGCTGGAACAGCGACGAAAACTTCGAGTACGTGGCTGACCCGCAACCGGCAGTGGACGGCGGCGACGGTCTGGCGGATATTCAGTTGCCGTCCGACCAGCAGGCGACCGTGCTGGCGATGGCGCAGCGCACGCAGTCTAACCCGGATATCGACCCGGTGACCGGCGCCGAAATGGGCGCGTCAGTGCCGCCGGTTGAACGCCCGTCTAAGGGCAAACCGGGCAAGAAATAAGCCCGGCCTGAGAAAAAAAGCCCTGCCTTCCGGCAGGGCTTTTTGCATTAATATTTACCGGAAAAGTTAGCGCTGATGCGCTGGTGCAGGTAGTCCTTCGCAGTGATGGGCGGGTGCTTCCTGGCCGGTCCCTCAATCACCACATCCTCATTGGCCTGACAGAAAAAGGCGAGGCTGTAACGGTCTCCCACGCATTCCCCTGGCAGTGGGCTGCGCACGCGGTGAAAGTTGGAAGGAAGCTGGTCGTCGCTCCAGCGCATTAACATATCGCCAATATTGCAGGTGATGAGTTCATCATGCGGCTCAATGCTCGTCCACTCTTGCTCCTCCATCTCTTTACCCGGGCAAACCTGCAACCCGCCCTGACCTTCGCGCTGGAAAAGCAGCGTCAGACAGTCAAAATCGGTATGCGCGCCTGCGCGCCACGGCCCGTGCGCTTCGCCTTTAAGCGCAAAGTAGTGCAGCATGCGAAGCGTGCTTTGGTAAGACGGCTGCGCCGGGTCGTGCGCGTTGGTGAAAAAGTCATCGTCAAAGCCGAGCTTCCAGGCGAAGCAGGAGAGGATCTGCATGCCCACCCGCCAGCACTGCTGCTCAAAGCCCAGCATCGCATCGCGAAAGCCCGGCAGCTCCGACTCCTGCGGCCATAGCCCCGCCATCCGCGGCCGGGTTATCTGATAAGACTCTTTTTCATCCGGCGTACCGGTGGAGGGCCGGATTTGCGCACGTTTCTCCCATCCCGCGTTGCGGTTAAGCGGGTACTGCGCTTTAACGTCATCCGGCAGCGCGAAAAACTGTTCTGCACGGCTGAAGGCATCCGTAATCACCGAAGGCGCGATGCCGTGGCCGGAAACCTGAAAGAAGCCGATCTCTACCGCGGCGTCCCAGAGCGCCCCGGCAATCTCCTCTTTACGGTTGGCGAAGTCAGAAATATCAATGATGCGCACCTCCCGGCTGGTCTCGGTGCCGGTCGCGCCCATGCGGGATTCTTTCGTGAGTTCGTGCAGGGAAAATGCTGCGTTTGCGATGGTCATGGTTCACCCTTTTGTTTGCTGATAAACGGGTGGCCCGACAACAGCGGCGGGCCACGTCACTGGCGCAGGCGCGCAAGGCGCCTGTCCCATGAGCAATGACCCGCCATCGGTAAAGAATGGCTGAACGCTTCTACTCGCTTTCTCTTAAGCAATCACCGTACCAGAATCAGAAATGGCGCAGAATAAAGCGCAGGCGGCGAAGAGAGAGTGGCGGCGCCACGCCGGGATGTGCCGCTTTCGGGCAAAAAATTTACATTTGCTTCACAATTGTGCATCACGCGCCACCGTTTCATTTGGTCGTGACGCCTGCGCCCGGGCGGCAGACCACGCCGTCAGGCCAGCAACGCACAGAGCAGCGGGCTGGCACAGCCTTTGCAAAACCCACGGCAGAGTATAAGCGGTTAGCGCGCTGGCTTCGGCCTCGCGTGGGACATTGCTCTACAGCGCAACGCTGTTCCTCGTCAGGGGACGACGCCGTACACCGCGTCGGGAGAACCGCTCACCCCCTGATGGCAGACCAAACTGACGCTTAACCGGGGGTTTTATGGCATCTCGCACCGCTTTTACCGCGCTTTTCTCCACCCTGCTGCTCTGCGGCGCCGCGCATGGCGCCGATAAACTCATTCTGCAAACCACCTGGGTGGCACAGGCCGAACAGGGCGGCTACTACCAGGCCGTGGCAGAAGGCATCTATAAAAAATATGGTCTCGATGTGGAAGTCCGCTCCGGCGGCCCGCAGCTTAACAACATGACGCTGCTGCTGGCGAAGCGGGCGGATGTAATAGTGAGCTACGACCTGCAGGTGCTGAAAGGCATTGAGCAGAACTTTCCGCTGAAAGCCATCGCCGCACCGTTCCAGTTCGACCCGCAGGGGATATTGACCCACGGCAACGTCGCCGATCTCGCCGGGCTGAAAGGCAAAACGGTGCTGGTCTCGGCCAGCGGTCAGGCGTCATGGTGGCCCTGGCTGAAGGCGAAATACCAGCTCAGCGACAGCCAGGTTCGCCCTTATACCTTTAACATGCAGCCTTTCCTCGCCGACAACAACACGGCGCAGCAGGCCTACGCTACCTCTGAAGTGCAGCAAGCGAAACAGGCGCAGCCCGACAGCCGTTTCTTCCTCTTTGCCGAGCACGGCTACCCCGCCTACGGCGGCATTCTGGTAACGCGCAACGATCTGCTGGCGGAAAAACCGGACGTGCTGAAACGGTTTGTCGACGCCTCTATGGAGGGCTGGCAGCGCTATCTGGCTGACCCAACGGCGGGCAACAAACTCATCAAACAGGAGAACCCGCAGATGAGCGACGCGGTGCTCGCCTTCGGCGTGGCGCAGCTTAAGGCGCTGCACCTGATTGACGGCGGCGACGCGGCGCAAAAAGGGCTCGGCGTGATGACCGACCCGCGCTGGAAAGCGACGCGTGATTTTATGGTCAGCGCCGGGTTGCTTAACCCCGCCACGGATTATAAAGCCGCCTTCACCACGCAGTTCTACCCTAAAGCGGCCATGTAAGAGCCGCCGTTATCCTGGAGCGCACTATGAGTACTGTACTGTCGTTTGACGCCGTTCCCCCGGCGCAGGAAAGCCAGCAGCCGCGCTTTTTAATGGCGCGCGGCGTGGAGAAAGTCTACCCCAACGGCACGCTGGCCCTGCAGCGGCTGAACCTGGATATCGCGCGCGGCGAGATAGTTTCGCTGCTCGGCCCCTCCGGCTGCGGCAAAAGCACCCTGCTGAAAATGTTCGCCACGCTGGAGCGCCCGACGGCGGGCCAGGTGCGCTGGAACGGCAAAGCGGAAATGGCGGCGGAGTGCCGCATGGCGATGGTCTTTCAGGAGGCGACGCTGATGCCCTGGGCCACCGTGGAGGAAAACGTCCGCCTGCCGCTCACCCTGCGCGGCGTGAGTAAAAAAGCGAGCGCGCCGCAGGTGATGCAGGCGCTGCTGGCGGTAGGGCTGGAGAATTTTCTTCACGCCATGCCGCGCGAGCTCTCCGGCGGCATGCAGATGCGCGTGTCGCTGGCCCGGGCGCTGGTGACCGAGCCCGACCTGCTGCTGATGGACGAACCCTTCGGCGCGCTGGATGAGTTCACCCGCCACAAGCTCGACAGCGATATCCGCAGGCTGTGGGCGAAGCGCGGGCTGACGGTGGTGTTTGTCACCCACAGCATCTATGAGGCGGTCTATCTCTCCTCGCGGGTGATTGTAATGGGCGCGCGTCCCGGGCGTGTGGTGGCGGATGTCGCCATCGACGGCCCGCAGGCGCGGGATAACGGCTTTCGCACCTCGGATGCGTTTATCCGCCAGTGCGCCACCCTTTCAACCCTGCTCGAAAAAGCGAGCGCAGGAGGCGACCATGCGTAAACCGCTGATGACCTACCCGCAGGCGCAGCGTGCGGTCTGGCCGCTGGTATCCGCGCTTGCCCTGCTGCTGCTCTGGGAGCTGCTGTTCCGCCAGTTCGCGGTGCCGGTTTACCTGGCGCCGAAGCCGAGCGATATTCTCTCCACGCTTATCAGCCAGCGCGACGCGCTGTTTGGCAGCCTGCTCACCACGCTGAAAGTCACCGTGCTCGCATTTTTAATGGCGATAGCCATTGGCACGCTAATCGCGTTTCTCTTTGTGCAAAGCCGGTTGATTGAGTCCTGCCTGATGCCGTGGGCCATTCTGTTTCAGGTTACGCCGGTGGTGGCCATCGCCCCGCTGGTGATCATCTGGATCCACAACACCACGCTTGCGCTGGTGGTGTGCGCGATGCTGGTGGCGGTGTTTCCGGTGCTGACTAACACCACCCTCGGCCTGCGCAGCGTAAACCCGGGGCTGCTGAATCTCTTTCATATTAACCAGGCTTCCGGCTGGCAGATCCTGCTGCGCCTGCGGCTGCCCAACGCCCTGCCGTACTTTTTCAGCGGGCTGCGTATTTCAAGCGGTCTGGCGCTGATTGGCGCGGTGGTGGCGGAGTTTGTCGCCGGGACCGGCGGCAGCGGCGCGGGCCTCGCGTGGCAAATTTTGCAGGCGGGCTTTCAGCTCAACCTGCCGCTGATGTTCGCCGCCCTGTTCCTCATCACCTGCAGCGGGCTGGCGCTCTTTTGCCTGATGTCGTTGCTAAGCCACCTTTTTTTACGCCGCTGGCACGACAGCGCACTGGCATAAGGAGATCCCATGAGCGCTATTCTTATCAAAAACTGCGCGGCGATGCTGACCGGCGCGCGCCATGCCCCCCGCAGCCCGGCGCGGGATATTCGCATCCGCGACGGCGTGATTCTGGAAATGGGCGAACTGACGCCGCAGGCTGACGAGCGGGTCATCGACGCCCGCGACTGCGTGGCCTACCCGGCATGGGTGAATACCCATCATCATCTGTTCCAGTCGCTGCTTAAAGGCGAGCCGCAGGGGCTGAACCAGAGCCTTTCCGCGTGGCTTGCCGCCACGCCCTACCGCTTTCGCGGCGCGTTTGACGAGCAGACGTTTCGCATCGCCGCGCGCATTGGGCTGGTGGAGCTGCTGCGCTCCGGCTGCGGCACGGTGGCGGATCACCACTACCTTTACTGGCCGGACATGCCGTTCGACGGCGCAGCCGTGCTCTTTGAAGAGGCCGACGCGCTCGGCATGCGCTTTGTGCTGTGCCGGGGCGGCGCCACGCAGACGCGCGGGCTGGAGAGCGACTTGCCCACCGCACTGCGTCCGGAAAAATTCGACGCCTGGATGGCGGACGTCGAGCGGCTGACGGCGAAATACCATCAGCCGGGCACGCAGGCCTTTCGCCAGGTGGTGATGGCGCCGACCACCACCCTGCACTCCACCACGCCGCAGGAGCTGCGCGAAAGCGCCCGGCTTGCGCGAAGCCTCGGCATTCGGCTGCACAGCCATCTGAGCGAAACGGTGGATTACCTGGACGCCGCCCGGGCGAAATTCGGCATGACTCCGCTGCAGTTCTGCGCTGAGCAGGAGTGGACCGGCGAGGATGTCTGGTTCGCGCATCTGGTGAAGCTGTTGCCCGAAGAGATCCGCCTGCTTGGCGAGACGGGCAGCGGCATCGCCCACTGCCCGCAGAGCAACGGGCGGCTTGGCAGCGGCATCGCCGATCTCGTGGCGCTGGAGGCGGCGGGCGTGAAGGTGTCGATTGGCGTGGATGGCGCCGCCTCCAACGAGGCGGCGGATATGCAGAGCGAAACTCACGCCGCCTGGCTTTTACAGCGGGCGCGCAAAGGGATGCTGGCGAAGCCGCGTTACGAGGGCGGCGAATTTGAAGGCGGCGGCGATGCGGCGACTATTGAGGATGTGGTGCGCTGGGGCACCGCAGGCGGCGCGCAGGTGCTCGGCTTAACCGGCACGGGCACCCTCGCCCCCGGCCAGGCGGCGGATATCGCGCTCTACCGGCTCGACGACCCGCGCTACTTCGGCTTGCACGACATCGCCATCGGCCCGGTGGCCTGCGGCGGCCGGGCGTATTTAAAAGCGCTACTGGTGGGCGGTCGCGTGGCGGTGGAAGAGGACCGCATTCCGGGTCTCGACCTCGCGGCGCTGGGCCGCCAGGCGCAGGAGACGGTGTTTACGCTGCAACGCCGCGCCGGGGTGCGCGGTTAACGCAGGGCCGCGCCCGGGCTATTTGAGGCCGAGCCGCTTCGCCAGCCGGTGCAGGTTCGCCACATCCACCGCCAGCGCCCGGGCGCTGGCGGCCCAGTTGTGATGATGGCGCAGGAGCGTTTCGCTAATCAGCTTGCGCTGGAAGTCCTCGGTGGCGGCGCGCAGGTTTGCCGCGTCTACCGGCGCATCGGGCAGCCGGGCGACCGGCGGCGCGTCAGCGTCAGGCGCGGACGCAAGGGCGAAATGGCGCGCTTCCAGCACCACATCCGGCTCCGCCTGGGTCGCGCGGGCGAGGATCACGGCGCGGTGAATCGCATGCTCCAGCTCGCGCACGTTGCCCGGCCAGCCGTAGGCGCGCAGCGGCGCCAGCGTGCCGGGGCTTAACACCACGCGGGAGAGCCCCAGGCGCGCGCGACATTGTTCGCAGAAAAAGCCCGCCAGCAGCACGCTGTCTTCGCCCCGCTCGCGCAGCGGCGGCACCACCAGCGGAAAAACGCTCAGACGATGGTATAAGTCGGCGCGAAAACGCCCCGCCAGCACCTCGGCTTTGAGATCGCGGTTAGTGGCGGCGAGCACCCGCACATTGACCCGCAGACTGCGGTCGTCGCCCACGCGCTGAATATCGCCATACTGCAATACGCGCAGCAGCTTTGCCTGTAACGGCAGCGAAAGCTCGCCAATCTCATCAAGAAACAGCGTGCCGTTGTCCGCCATTTCAAACTTGCCGCTGCGGTTGCTGATAGCGCCGGTAAACGCCCCTTTCACATGGCCGAACAGCTCGCTTTCGGCCACCGTCTCCGGCAGCGCAGCGCAGTTGAGGTAGACCAGCGGATTCGCGGCGCGCGGCGAGCCTTCATGAATGGCGCGGGCCACCAGCTCTTTACCAGTGCCGGTTTCGCCGCTTATCAGCACGTTTAAATCGGAGGGCGCGACAATGGCTATCGCCTGCTTAAGCTCCCGCATCGGCGGCGATTCGCCAATGATTTCGCCCGCCGGGCCGTCGGCGGCGGCCGACCGCAGCGGGGCGACAAGCGGGTTCTGGCGTTCAAGCTGCTCAATCAGCAGCGCGTTGTTCAGCGCGCCCGCCGCCAGCACCGCCAGCAGCCGCAGCTCTTCATCGCTGAAATTATCGAACTGGCAAGGGTCCATGCCGTCAAGCGTCAGCGCGCCGATAAGCGTCTGCCCGGCGAACAGGGGCAGACCGACGCAGGCGTGTACTTTGAGCTGCTCGTGGCCCGGGATCAGGCCGTCATAGGGATCCGGAAGCTGGCTGTCCGCCGGAAAACGCACGATGTCGCCTGCACGGGCTATCGCTTCGAGACGCGGATGTTCGTTAATGGCGAAACGTCGTCCGGGCACATCCGGCGAAAGGCCGTCCGTCGCCAGCGGGCGAAACGCCCCTTGTTCGTAGCGCAGCAGCGCCGAGGCGTCGCAACGCAGCACCTGGCGAAGCGTGGTGATAAGCCGCTGAAAGCGATCCTGATGGCTGATGCCGCGTTGCAGCGCAATGGCGATGGTGGCGAGAAGGTTGACCGACAGGCTCATTCAGGCGCTCCTTTGTGGCCAGGCAGACCACAAAGGATGCCACAGCGGCAGGCGGGTGAATAGTCAAAAGGACAGCGATAACCCTGCTGAATGACTAAAACACCCTCTTTCGCATTACATGCTGTAGCCCGGTTTTTTCGCGAGCTTATCGAGGTTCGGCGCAATCTCTTTGTCCCAAACCTGCGCTTTCCAGTCGTCCGGCTGCACCTCTTCCAGCGCCACCGAAACGGAGCTTTCTTTGCTTTGCAGATGCTTAACGATAACGTCGCTCAGTTCGGCGGCGAGCGCCTGCTGCGCCTCTTCCGATAACCCGCGCGGGAAAAATTTGACGTCGACATGCGGCATGGTCTGCTCCTTAACTGACAAAATGGGCTTACAGCCTGCGTTATCCAGCCTTGCTTTACAAGAGCTTATTGGCTTTCAGCACCGCCGTCAGCTCCACGTGTCCGCACACGGCATCCGCCATGGCGTTAAGCTTCGGCGCGTTTGCGGCAAACCACTCGCGGCCCGGGCCCCAGCAGCGCAGCACCGGCCAGTACGCGTCAAGCAGGGTTATCTCTTCGCCGAAAGCATAAGGCCCCTCGCCCATCTCCTGCTCAAGCCACTGGTAGAGCGTTTTGCGCTGGCGTTGCGCGCTTGCCTTGAGCACTTCGGGCTGCGAATCGACCCAGCGTTCCGGGTAGTCGGCCAGGGTAAAGGTGGGATAGACATTCGCCACCAGCCAGACCAGTAGCCGCCAGAACCTGTCGCGCGCAGGCGTACCAGGGCGCGGGGCGAACTGCGGGTGTTTGTCGAGCAGCATCAGCGCGATGGCAGCGCTTTCAGTCATCACGCCGCCCTCGTCCAGCAGCAGCGTCGGCACCTGGCAGAGCGGGTTCAGCGCAATCAGCAGCTCCTGTTGCGGGCCGGGCTTATCAAAGCCCTCGACGTTGATAAAATCATAAGGTTCACGGGTCATTGCCAGCATGATTTCGCTGATAGCCGACCCCCAGCCGGGCACACCGTAGAGCGTAAGCATCGTCACCTCCTGGGTTTGAGATAAGTGTAGAAGCTGCGCGCCGGGACGGGTAATGCGCGTGTCCCCGATACGCTTAAGGTTTTCCTAATTTTGCTCTGTCACCCTGTGCGCCTAATTGGTTATCAGGCCCGCTTTATGTCTCTGCTGAATGAAAAAAGACCGACGCTCGGTCGGCTCGCGTTTCTGGCGATTTTTTCGCTCTACATTTCGCTCTTTCTGAACCTCGCTTATTACCGCCAGGTGCTGAAAGCCATGCCCGTGACCTCGCTTCACGAGGCGCTGGTTTTCCTCTCCATGCCGGTGGTCGCCTTCAGCGTCATTTTTATCGTGGCGACGCTCGCCTCGTTCTTCTGGCTCACCCGGCTGGTTATCGCGGTATTTATTCTCGTTTCAGCGGCGGTGCAGTATTTCATGCTCAACTACGGGATCATCATGGATCGCAATATGATTGCGAATATCCTCGATACCACCGCATCAGAAAGCTTCGCTCTGCTCACGCCGCAACTGGTCGTTACGCTGCTGTTTAGCGGCCTGGCGGCGGTTGCGGCGATGTTCTGGATCCGCATCCGTCCCGCTGCCTCGCGCTGGAAGGATGCGTTGTGGCGCCTCGTGAGCGTGCTGGGCTGCTGTGCGGCGATAGTCATCGTGGCGCTGCTTTTCTATAAAGATTACGCCTCGCTGTTTCGCAATAACCGCGAGCTGGTGAAAACCCTCAGCCCTTCCAGCAGCATTGCGGCGAGCTGGTCTTACTATTCGCATCACCGCCAGGCGAACCTGCCGCTGGTGCGCATCGGCGAAGATGCGAAGCTGCTTGCTAACCGGCAGACCGGCAAGCCGAGCCTCACGATTTTGATCGTCGGCGAGACCTCGCGCGCGGACAATTTTTCGCTTGAGGGGTACGGGCGGCAGACCAATCCGAAGCTTGCGAAGGACGATGTTTTCTGGTTCCCGCATACCACCTCCTGCGGCACCGCGACGGCGGTCTCCGTGCCCTGCATGTTCTCTAATATGCCGCGCTCGCATTATGACGAGGGGCTGGCGAGCCATCAGGAGGGGCTGCTGGATATCCTGCAGCGGGCGGGCCTGCAGGTGCTGTGGAATGAAAATGACGGCGGCTGCAAAGGCGCCTGCGACCGGGTGCCGCATCAGGACATGACGGCGCTGAACCTGCCGGGCATGTGCCAGGAAGGCGAATGCTACGATGAGGTGCTGTTCCACGGGCTTGATGACTATATCCGCAACCTCAAAGGCAACGGGATCATCGTGCTGCACACTATCGGCAGCCACGGCCCGACCTATTACCATCGTTATCCGCCGCGCTTTAAGGTCTTCACCCCGACCTGCGATACCAATGAGATCCAGACCTGTAGCCAGGCGCAACTGGTGAACACCTATGACAACACACTGTTATATGTGGACTATATTGTCGATAAGGCGATTGGCGTGCTGAAGGCGCATCAGGATAACTTCACCACCAGCCTGGTTTATCTCTCCGATCATGGCGAATCGCTGGGGGAAAACGGCGAATATCTGCACGGACTGCCTTATGCTATTGCCCCGGAGCAACAAAAACATGTGCCGATGCTGTTATGGTTATCGCCAGATTATCAGCAGCGGTTCGGTGTAAAGGCGAGCTGTCTGAGCCATCTCGCAGCATCGAACGCCTTTTCGCAGGATAATCTCTTTTCCACCGTGCTCGGCATGACCGGCACACAGACCCGTGAATATAAGCCGGGCGATGATATTCTGGCAGCGTGTCGGAGCAAAGCGTAATGAAGATACTGGTTGTGGAAGATGACGCCCTGCTGCTTGAAGGGCTGATGCTGGCGCTGGCGGGCGAAGGTTACGTGTGTGACGGTGTCACGTCGGTGAAAGCGGCCCAGGCGCATCTGGCCTGCGGCATTTATAGCCTGATTGTGCTGGACCTTGGCCTGCCGGATGAAGACGGGCTGCAATTACTCACACGGCTGCGCCGCGAGAAAAGCATGCAGCCAGTGCTCATCCTTACCGCCCGCGATACGGTAAGCGAGCGTATCGCCGGGCTTGATGCGGGCGCGGACGACTATCTGGTTAAACCTTTCGCGCTGGATGAGCTGCTGGCGCGCATTCGCGCCATTATCCGCCGTCATGTTAACCAGGGAGACAGCCTGCTGGAGGTGGGCGAACTGGCGCTGGATATGACGCATCGCCAGATCCGTCTGGCGGGCGAGCCGCTGGAGCTGACGCCAAAAGAGTACGCTATTCTCTCGCGCCTGATGCTCAAGGCGGGCCACCCGGTGCACCGGGAAATCCTTTATCAGGATATTTATAACTGGGAATCGGAACCCTCCACCAACACGCTGGAAGTGCATATTCATAACCTGCGCGACAAAATCGGCAAGTCCGCCATTCGCACCGTTCGCGGTTTTGGCTATACCCTGGTTAAAGCGGACGGCGCTCCGGAATGACGCTGCGTGAACGCCTTCGCCGCAACAGCAACAGCCTGAGCTTCCGCCTGCTGTTAGCTATCGGCCTTATCCTCTTTGTCTGTCAGGCCATCAGCGTGCTGTGGCTGTGGCATGAAAGCAAAGAACAGATCCACCTGCTGGTGGACGCCGCCGTACGCGGCGACAACAACCACCGGCATATTGAGCGCGAGATTCGCGAAGCGATAGCGAGCCTCGCGGTGCCGAGTTTAGTGATTATCGGGCTGGCGCTGGTGCTCTGCCTGCAGGCCGTTAAATGGATAACCCGGCCACTGCGCAAACTGCAGGACCATCTTGAAAACCGCACCGAAGATAACCTTGAGCCAATTCAGTATCTCAGCTCGGTGCAGGAGATAGACGCCGTCACGCTCGCCATCAACCAACTGCTTTCCCGTCTGACCACAAGCCTTGAGCGCGAGCGGCTGTTCACCGCCGACGTGGCCCATGAGCTGCGCACGCCGCTGGCCGGGCTGCGCCTGCATCTCGAACTGCTGGAGCGCAACAACCATGTGCAGGTGCAGCCGCTGATTGCGCGGCTCGACCAGATGACCCGAAGCGTAGTGCAGCTGCTGCAACTGGCTCGCGCCGGGCAGTCGTTCACCTCCGGCAACTATCAGGATGTCTCGCTGACGGAAGATGTGGTGCTGGCGACGGAAAGCGAGCTGCGCACGATGCTCGCGCAGCGCGATCAGACGCTTCGTCTGCGGCTCTCGCCGCAGGCGCGCGTGCGCGGCGACACGACGCTCTTGCAGGTGCTGCTGCGAAACCTGGTGGAAAACGCGCATCGCTACAGTCCGCAAGGCAGCGTGATTACCGTAAGCGTGGCGGCGACGCCCGTGGCTTCGCTCATCGTGGAAGATGAAGGCGCCGGGGTGGATGAAAGCAAGGTCGGCGAGCTGAGCAAAGCCTTTGTGCGCATGGACCGCCGTTACGGCGGCATCGGGCTGGGGCTGAATATCGTTAGCCGCATCGTTCAGCTACACAAGGGCGAATTCCTGCTTGAAAACCGCGCGCCCGAGCGCGGAAGCCGCGCCACGGCGCGCTTTCCGGCGAACAGCTAACCCGGATTAAGAGGTGGCGCGCTGTTCCGTCAGGCTTTTTAAAAACGCCTCGCTTTCAGCGGGCGAGCGCAGATGCACAAAGCGGATATGCGACCAGGCCGGGTTCTGCATATCCGCAAGGTAGCGCACCCGGTTGCTGCGCCAGGTTTTCAGCGTCCAGAGCAGAATGGAGTCGCGGCTGAAAAAGCTCTGGCGAAAGCTCTCCCGGTTGCCGGTGCCGGGCCAGAGTTCGGTTTTACGCCAGGCGCGGGTCGCGGCGCGGCGCACTGCCTGCCAGAAGGTGCGGGTAAAACCGTAATCAAGCCAGACTACGCACTCCACCTCGCGCCATTTCACCGGTCTGGTTCGGTTATAGTTGCCGTCCAGCACCCACCCCTGCGGCTGCGCAGCCAGTTGTTGCCGAATTTTTTCCATAAACACCTCATCCGGCGTCCCTTGCCAGTTGGCGCGCCAGTAAAGCGCATCAAGCTGGATATAAGGCAAATTAAGCTGCTGCGCCAGACGGCGAGCGAAGGTGCTTTTGCCGCTGCCGCTGGTGCCGACCACATTAATTTTCATCTCCTCCGCCTTCTTTTTGCTGTTTTTAAACGCTCCGCGAGCCGCTATGTTATTGAGGTTGTCAGAAAAATACAGTTTTTGATGAACCCACTACCTTTTTTGACAGGGAGCCGGCATGTTTTCAGGTCTTAGCGCTTTTCCTTTAACGCCGATGCGGGGCGACGCCCCCGATTCACACAGGTTTATCCGGCTGGTTGAACGGCTGGCTGACGCCGGGGTGCAGAGTATCGGCGCGCTCGGCTCAACGGGCAATTACGCTTATCTGACGCTGGAGGAGCGGCTGCGGATGACTCGAATCGCGGTTGACCATGCCGCTGGCGTACCGGTAATGGTGAGCGTGGGCGCTGTTCGCACCCGTGACGTGCTGACGCTTGCCGAAGGCGCGCAGCGCGCCGGGGTTCGCGCCCTGCTGCTCGCCCCCGTGTCTTATCAGCCGCTGACGGAGGATGAAGTTTTCAGTCTTTATCAAACGGTGGCGCAACATTGCGACGTGCCGCTATGTATTTATGACAACGCCGCGACCACCCATTTCACCTTCACCGATGCGCTGTACCAGCGGCTGGCGCAGCTGCCTGCGGTTTGCTCCATTAAGCTTCCCGGTTCACCGCTTGCCGCACCGGCGGGCCGCGAGCGCGTGGAGAAGCTTCGCGCCCTGCTGCCTTCACGTATAAAACTTGGCGTCAGCGGCGATATGTTTGCGCAGGCGGGCTTACGCGCCGGTTGCGATGTCTGGTATTCGGTGGTGGGCGGGCTTTATCCCCGTTTAGCGCTGCGTCTTCTTCGCGGCGCGCGAGAAGACGGGCAGCAGGACGCCGACTTTTTATCAGACCTCGAGCCGCTGTGGACGCTCTTCAGAGGTCACGGCAACCTGCGCGTGATGGCGGCGCTGGCGGTATTCTCTGGCCTGCTCGACGAACCGCCGCTGCCTGCGCCGCTAAAAATGCTGCCCGCGCAAGAACAACAACAGATCCGCTCGTTGCTGCCCGTCCTGGAAGCCTGGGAAGCGGCGTAAGCTTTCCCGGCACACCCCGCCGGGGCGCGCGTGGTTTGACCTGCCTTTTCATCCGCTGGTTCCCCTCACCCCGGCCTTTCCCAAAGGAGCGAGGGAGAAAACCCGCGAGCGCGGTAAGGTCAGAGCGCAACGGGCGCCGCGCTTGCGTTGAAAAACGCCGCACCACGCGCCCCTAATACGCAATTCCCGGCGGGTTCACTACCGACGCCGCTACCCCTTCCTCTTGCTCGCCCCAGCGGGCCAGCACCTGTTGATAAGCGCCGCTGTGAATGGCGCCGTTTATTCCCTCCTGCAGTGCATAAACTAACCCGTTGCCCTTTTTGGTCGTGGTGGCGACATACGCCTTCAGCGGCCCTTTGCCCACCAGCCGCGTTTTCCCGGTGAGCGCGGCTTTGTACGCCCCCACCGAATGCGGGCCGAATATTGCGTCCGCGCGCCCCGATTGCAGGTAGAGGTTGCCGGAAGCATCGTCGGTCAGGTAAATCGGCTGCACCGGCTTAAGCCCGTTCGCCTGGTTTTCTTTATCCCACTTCAGCAGAATTTTCTCCTGATTGGTGCCCGACCCCACAATGACCCTTTTGCCCGCCACGTCCGGCGGCGTGTTGATTGACTGGATCTCACTGGTCGATTTCACCGAAAAGCCGAGCGTATCCACCCGGTAGGTGGCGAAATCAAACTTCATTTTCCGCTGTTCGGTCACGGCGATGTTCACCAGCGCCACGTCATATTTGCCGGCGCTAATGCCGAGCGGCCAGTCCTCCCAGGCGGTCGGCACCAGTTTCACCTTCAGACCGAGGCTGTCGGCCAGCAGCTGCGCGATATCCGGGTCGCTGCCGATGCGCGTGCGATTATCGCTCGCCAGCAGCGCCAGCGGCGGCGAGTTGAGCGCGGAGATAGCCACCGTCAGCGTACCCGGTTCAACAAAGCGGTAGCCCGACGGGATCTTCGCGATGGCCGCCGGGTTGGCGGGCGTGTGAATCGGCGTTTCATTCGCTTTCAGGTCGATGCCCGCCGCCATGGCGAACGGGCCTGCGCTTAACAACAACAGCGTCAGCAGTGCTTTCATCCTTGCTCCTTAGAGTACGCGGGAAAGAAAATTGCGCGTGCGCGGGTGCTGTGGACGGTTTAACACCGCCTCGCTGCTGCCCTGCTCTACAATCCTGCCATCCACCATAAACACCACGTTGTCCGCCACTTCACGGGCAAAGCCGATTTCATGCGTCACGACCACGAGCGTGGTGCCAGAGCGCGCCAGCTTTTTAATTACGTCCAGCACCTCGCCCACCAGCTCCGGATCCAGCGCCGAGGTGGGCTCGTCGAACAGGATGACTTTTGGCTCCAGCGCCAGCGCGCGGGCGATAGCGATACGCTGCTGCTGGCCGCCGGAAAGATGGCGCGACCAGGCCTCCGCCTTATGGCGAAGCCCTACCACCTCCAGCAGCGCATACGCCCGGGCGACAGCCTGCTCCCGCGGCACGCCGTGTGCGATGGGCGCTTCAATCAGGTTTTCCAGCACCGTCAGGTGGGGAAACAGGTTGAAGTTTTGAAAGACATAGCCCACGTTCACGCGCTGGCGCAGGATCTCGCGCTCTTTCAGCTCATAGAGCTTGTCGCCTTCCCGGCGGTAGCCAATGTAATCGCCGTCTATCTGGATAAAACCTTCGTCTACCCGTTCGAGGTGGTTGATGGTGCGCAGCAGCGTCGACTTGCCGGAGCCGGATGGCCCGATGATCACCGTCACCGAGCCGGGCTTAAGTTCCAGCGATACATTATCCAGCGCTTTATGTTTGCCGAAATATTTACTGACGCGGGTGATGGCAATATGCCCTGCGGCGCTAGGGGAGTTGAGCATTGACAGTCTCCTGGGTTTTTGGCGTGGCGAAAGCCCATTTACGCGCCGGGCGGTCCACCGCCGAGCGGCGCTGGCTGCGCGCAAGCCAGCGTTCCACGCCGTATTGCAGCAGGGAAAGCAGGCTGGTCAGGACCAGATACCAGGCGGCGCCCACCATCAGCAGCGGGATAACCTCCTGGGTGCGGTTGTAGATCATCTGAATGGTGTAGAAGAGCTCCGGCATCGCCAGCACGTAAACCATCGCCGTGCCTTTAGCGAGGCTGATGATTTCGTTAAAGCCCGCCGGAAGGATGGTGCGCAGCGCCTGCGGCAGGATAATGCGCAGCGTACGCCGCCACGCGGGCAGCCCCAGCGCGGCCGCCGCTTCGTACTGGCCGTGGTCGACGCCCAAAAAGCCGCCGCGAATAATCTCCGCCGTGTAAGCGCTCTGCACCAGCGTCAGCCCCACCACCGCCGTGGCGAACTGGCCCAGCACGTTGATGGTCGGGTAGCTGGCGAAGGTCATGTCGGTAAAGGGGATGCCCACCGACAGCGTGTCGTAGAGGTAGGAGAAGTTATAAAGAATAATCAGCACCACGATGAGGGGCAGCGAGCGAAACAGCCAGATGTAGCCCCAGGCAAGGCTGCTCAACAGCCACGAGTCGGAGAGCCGCGCCATCGCCAGCACGCCGCCGAACAGAATGCTCAATAAGGTGGCCAGCACGGTAAGCTGGAGCGTCTGGAAAACGCCTTCGAGAATCACCGGGTCGAAGAACCAGCGGGCGAAAACGCTCCACTCCCAGCGCGGGTTGAAGGCGACCGACTGCGCCACCACGGCGAGTAAGAAGAGCGCGACCGCCGCCCCGACGATGCGCCAGGGATAGCGTGCCGGCACGACGTTGACAGCAGCGGCGGGGGTTTCTGCGGGAAGAGTCATGTAGCCTCCTCAGGCCGTTTTTGCATGGTTTTCGACAAGGGATTTGGTAAAGCGCAGCCGCCCGTCATAAGGCGGCAGGCTGTACTCCTCCGGGTCGCGGGTCAGGTCGAAGTGCGGCTGATACCCGTGGCTTAAATAGAGGCGCACCGCTTCCGGCTGGCGAAAGCCGGTGGTGAGATAGACCTGGCTGTAGCCCGCCAGCCGCGCGCGGCGCTCCAGTTCGCTGACCACTTTCCAGGCCAGCCCCTGGCGCCTGAGGTCGCTGCGCGTCCAGATGCGCTTAAGCTCCGCGGTGTTGTCGTCAAAAGGTTTATAGGCGCCGGTTGCGATAATCTCGCCGTCGCGCTCCAGCACAATAAACAGCCCCTGCGGCGGCAGATACCACTCCGTCAGCTCCACTTCGGCGTCTTTAGAGAAGTAATCACCGTAGCGGGCAGCATACTCGCCAAACAGCCCGGTGATAATCGGCTCCAGCTCCGGCGCCTGCGGTGAGACGTCGCGAAAGAATTCAGTGCTCATCTCGCCTCCTTAGTCGCCAAGGCCCGGCGGATTGATTTCAGAAGACGGGATGCGCTCCACGCCCTCGCCCCAGCGGTTCAGCACCTTGTCGTAGTCGCCGTTTTTAATGACCCCGTTCAGCGCGGTTTGCACCGGTTGCGCCAGCCCGCTGCCTTTTTTCAGCGTCACGGCGATGTGCGCGGCCTTCGGCCAGCCGCCATCCACGCTGCCCACCAGCCGCGTTTTGCCGGTCAGCGCCGCTTTCCATGCGCCGATAACGTTCGGCCCGAAGTACGCATCAGCGCGGCCCGACTGCAACGCCAGCGTCTGCGCGGCGTCATCTTTGGCGTAAACCGGCGTAAACGGCTTCAGTCCCTTCGCCTGGTTCGCTTTATCCCAGGCCAGCAGAATCGCCTCCTGATTAGTGCCCGAGCCGACGATAATGCGCAGCCCGGCGATATCCTCCGCTTTCTCAAGCGATTTAATGGCGCTTGTGTCCTTTACGTAAAAGCCCAGCGAGTCCTTGCGGTAGGTCGCGAAGTCGAACTTCTCTTTGCGCGCTTTGGTGACGGTAATGTTGCTGATGGCGGCGTCATACTTGCCGGAAGCGACGCCGAGCGGCCAGTCCTCCCAGGAAGTGGGCACCACGTTCAGCTCAAGCCCCAGGCTGTCGGCCACCAGGCGGGCGATATCCACCTCGCTGCCAAGCAGGGTTTTGTTGTCGTCGGCGAAGACCGTCAGCGGCGGCGAGTTAAGCGCCGCCACCGCCACGGTGAGCTTGCCCGGCTGGGCGAAACGGTAGCCTTGCGGGATTTGCGCCGCGGCTTCGGCGTTTTTCGCGGTGTTGACGGGCGTTTTGTTGGCGTCCAGGCTCACGCCTTTGCCGTTGATGGTCACGTCCTGGGCCATCGCGCCCGCGCTCAGGCCGCCAAACGCGACGGCCAGCGCCAGAATAAGCATGGTTTTCTGCATAGCATCGGCTCTTTTATTGTTGTGTGAAGGAATTAGCAGGCGTTTTCAGCCCCAGGCTTTCGCGAAGCGTCGCGCCCGGGTAGTCGCGGCGGAACAGTCCGCGCTGTTGCAGCAGCGGAATCACCTCGTCGACAAAGCGCGGGAAGGTGTCCGGCGTGCCGCCCTGAATGATAAAACCGTCGGCGGCGAAGCCTTCAAACCACTGCTGCAGGCCGTCCGCCACCTGCTCTGGCGTGCCGTGAAAGCGCGGGCGCGGCGTGGCGGCTTCGAGCGCCGCCTGGCGCAGCGTCTGGTGGTGCTCGCGGGCGCGACGCTTTATCTCATCGGTGGTGCTGCGAAAGCTGTTCTGCCCGAGGTCGCCGATGTCCGGAAACGGTGCATCAAGCTCATACTGGCTGAAGTCGTGGTGCTCAAAATAGCGGCCGAGATAGTTCAGCGCGTCGTCGATGGAGACCAGCGCGGCGGTAGTCTGATACTGGCGCTCCACGTCATCGGCATCTCGCCCCACAATCACGCTGACGCCCTGGAAGATATGCAGCTCGTCCGGCGTTCTGCCATATTTTTCCAGTTGCCCTTTCACGTCGCGGTAAAACGCCTGTGCCTCTTCAATGCTCTCCTGATGGGTGAAGATGGCGTCGGCGTGGCGGGCGGCGAGCTTTTTACCGTCCTCAGAGGCGCCAGCCTGAAAGATAATCGGCCGGCCCTGCGGCGTGCGGCCAATGTTGAGCGGCCCCTGCACCTGGAAGAAATCGCCGTGGTGGTCGAGTGTATGCAGCTTCGTCCGGTCGAAAAACTGCCCGGTCTCTTTGTTGCGCACAAAGGCATCCTCTTCCCATGAATCCCACAGCCCCTTCACCACGTCGAGGTATTCATCGGCGATGCGGTAGCGCAGCGCGTGATCCGGGTGCTTCTCGCGCGAGAAATTTTTCGCCGAACCCTCCAGCGGCGACGTCACCACGTTCCAGCCCGCCCGGCCGTTGCTCAGGTGATCGAGACTTGCGAACTGGCGCGCCACGGTAAACGGCTCGCTGTAGGAGGTGGAGAGCGTGCCCACCAGCCCCAGATGGCGGGTGACGGTCGCCAGCGCCGACAGCACGGTTATCGGCTCAAAGCGGTTAAGAAAATGCGGGATAGACTTTTCGTTGATATACAGGCCGTCGGCGACGAACAGGAAATCGAGCTTGCCCTGCTCGGCTTTTTCCGCCGTCGCCTTCACAAAATCAAAATTGATGCTGGCGTCCGCCACCGCGGCGGGATGCCGCCAGGCAGACATGTTTCCTGAGGCGCCGTGCAGTATGGTGCCAAGGCGCAGCTGTCGTGCTGAAGTCATGCTTATCCCCTCTCTTCCCGTTTTCAGGCCATAGCTACCCTTACCCCGCCAGTTGGCGGAGCGAAGGTGATAAAAGGTTTAATGCTGGCTTAGCTGGCGCAGCGCTTTTTCCGCAAGGCGTGCGAAGTAGCACGCCGCGCCTTCCAGCAACGCGTCGTCCGGGTTGTAGGCCGGATGGTGCAGGCCGTACTCGCTGGCGCTGCCGAGGCTTATGAACGCGCCGGGGATCTGTTGCAGATAGATAGCGAAATCTTCGCCGCCCATGTGCAGATCCGCAGGCTCCGTTTTCAGCCCGGCTTCACGGGCGACCTGCTCCGTAAACGCCGCCCAGTGCGGATCGTTGATCAACGCAGGCGGGCCGTCGCGCCAGTCGATAGTGATTTGCGCATCAAAGGCGGCGGCGAACCCGGCGGCGAGCTGGCGCAGGCGCTGGGCCACTTTGCTGCGCACCTCGCGGTCGTGGGTGCGCACGGTGCCTTCAAGCTCCACCGTCTCCGGCAGCACGTTCCAGGTATTGCCGCCCTGAATGCGGGTAACGCTCACCACCACGGAATGCAGGCTGCTGACGTCGCGGCTGGCGATGGTCTGCAACGCGCCGACAAGCTGCGTCGCCAGTACGATGGCGTCTTTGCCCTCCTGCGGACGGGCGGCGTGCGCGCCCTTACCTTTGATATGAATCACGAAGCGGTCGACGTTGGCGTAGAAGGCGCCGGGACGGGTGGCGAAAACGCCTACCGGGAGGCTGGGTTCGTTATGCATGCCGAAAATCGCGCTGACGCCCTGCAGCGCGCCGGCGCGGATAACCGCCTTCGCACCGGTGAAGTTCTCTTCGGCCGGCTGGAAGATAATCCGCACGCGCCCCGACAATTCCCTTTCACGCGCTTTTAGAAGCTGCGCCGCGCCGAGCATCACGCTTGTGTGAATGTCATGGCCGCAGGCATGCATCACGCCAGGGGTGTCTGAGCTAAAGGCCACACCGCTGTGCTCATCAATCGGCAGCGCGTCGATATCCGCGCGCAGGGCGATAAGCGGCTCGCCCTGGCCCACTTCCGCAACCACGCCGGTGTGAAGCGGCAGGTCGGGCAGGCGCAGGCCGTTCTGCTCAAGCCAGCGGCGCAGCCGCGCAGTGGTGGCGACCTCGTTGCCGGAAAGCTCCGGATGCTGGTGCAGCTCGCGCCGCCAGGCGATTAATTGTTCTGCGAATGCGCTCATGCCAGCTCCTTCTCAGGTGCCGCCAGCAGCGCCAGCGAGCGCAGACGCGCCGCGCCGTCGGCAAAGGGGGTATCAATAACAAACTCCTCAATACCGAACTGCTGATGCAACGCTTCCAGCGCTGCGCGCACGTCCGCAGCCGTGCCTTTAAGCAGCGACGGCGTACGCGGCGTAATGCGCGCCGCCGGGCTGCCCGCCTGGCGAATAAAGGCCTCCGCCTGCGCTTCGCTCGCGACCGTCACCTTCTGGCCGTTTTGCAGCTCCACCAGCCATAGCTGAACCGCCTGCGAGAGCGTTTCCGCCTCTTCCCGGCTCTCTGCCACCACCGCCTGCACCGCCAGCAAAAAGTCGCCGCGGGCGCGCTGGCGCCAGAGGCGCACGACGTCACCCAGCAGTGCCTTATCGCCGTTCAGGTGCCCGGCGAAGACAAAATGCCAGCCGAGCTTTGCGGCGAGCGCCGCGCTTTCAGGGCTTGCGCCCAGCAGAAAACGCTGCGGCTTGTGGGACGGCAACGGCGTGGCGCGCAGGGCGTGGAAATCATCTTCATCGCCGCCGCGTTCGGTGAGCCAGCCGGTCAGCTCGGCAAGCTGGGCGGCGAAATCGCCCTTTTCTTCCGGGCGTATCCCTTTTTGCAGCGCCCGGGTGGAAAGCGGCAGCCCGCCCGGCGCTTTGCCGACGCCAAGGTCGATACGGCCCGGCGCCAGCGACGCCAGTAAATGGAAATTTTCTGCCACTTTATAAGGGCTGTAGTGTTGCAGCATGACGCCGCCGGAGCCGAGGCGAATGCGCTGAGTCTGCGCGGCAAGCCAGGCGATGATAATTTCCGGCGAGGGGCTGGCCAGGCGCGAGGTATTATGGTGCTCCGCCACCCAGAAGCGATGATAACCCCACGCCTCCGCGCGCTGCGCCAGTTCCAGGGTGCGCGCAAGCGCCTGTCCAGCGGTTTCTCCCTCCGCCACCGGGCTTTTATCCAGCAGGCTCAGTCGGTAAGTCATTATTTATTCCCTTGACGAGTAACGTGGCTTCATTATTAAAGTCGTCGCGTCACGCCGGGAAACAAATAATTTTCCTTAAGTAAGTTAAAAAACAGAAATACAACCCCGACCGTAAGCTCAATAAGGATGAATAACAGCGAGCGTTATTTATCTGTTCATTAGCCAGAAGACAGGAAATAACGGCGGACGATGCTATCCCGCGTCTGAGCCGTGAGCCCCTCTTTCACATTTATTGCGGCTTACCCTCGCCATCGCCAAACCCTGTGGAGTCCTGACATTAAGATCGGGTAGGCTTGCACACGGTCAATTTTCCCGGTGCGGTAAAAGCCTGTTTCTCCTGCCGCCCGTTTACTAAGGAACATAACAATGACGCTTGATGAAATTATCCGCACGCGCTTTACCAGCAAAGCCTATGACGAAACCCGCAAGCTCACCGCGGTTCAACAGCAGCAACTGCTCGACGTGCTGCGCTACAGCCCATCGTCGGTGAACTCTCAGCCGTGGCATTTCTTCGCCGTGACCTCTGACGAAGGCAAAGCGCGACTGCTGCCCGCCGTTGCGGAGGCGAACGCCGGTAAAATCCAGAAAGCGGCGATGGTCGTGGTCTTCACCATCCGCGAGCAGATAACTGAAGAGCATCTGCAGGCGCTGCTGGATAAAGAACAGCAGGACGGGCGTTTTATCAGCGATGAGATGCGCCAGGGCCAGGACAAAGGCCGCCGCTATTTCGTTGACCTGAATAGCCACTCCGTAGAAAGCCAGCAGGCATGGATGGCGCGTCAGGCTTACATCTCACTCGGTTTCTTCCTGCTTGGCGCCGCGAGCCTTGGGCTGGACGCCACCCCTATTGAAGGCTTCTCGCCGGAGAAAATGGACGACGCGCTGGGTCTGAAAGCAAAAGGACTGAAAAGCGTGGTGATCGCGACGGTGGGTTACCACAGCGACGCCGACTTCAACGCCGCCTTGCCGAAATCCCGCCTCGATGCCGACCAGGTTATCACCCTGCTGTAAGTTTTCAGGCCGCCCTGCGGCGGCCTTTTCCCTTCTGCTCTTTCCTTCCTGTACTGGCACGCTGAAACGTGCCCGGGGCGGCGTCACACCCTTACTGGTATGTTTTGCTTAGACCCGAATTTGCGGGTAGGATGCTGCGCCATGTTTCGCTTTTAACGCATAGCTATTCACTGGAAAAGCGAACATTTCCCGTACAGAAGACCAGCAAAAGCAAACGATTGGTCAGCAACGGGGTTTCCCAGTTAGAAGACAGGATAACAGGAACACAATGAAGACAACGAAGCAAAGCGCGGCGGACCATCAGGCCGCGAAACGACGCTGGTTGAACTCCCACGAAGAGGGATACCACAAAGCGATGGGCAACCGTCAGGTGCAGATGATAGCCATCGGCGGCGCTATCGGCACAGGTCTGTTTTTAGGCGCTGGCGCGCGTCTGCAGGCGGCCGGCCCCTCCCTCGCCATTGTTTATCTGGTGTGCGGGATTTTCTCTTTCTTTATTCTGCGCGCGCTGGGCGAACTGGTGCTGCATCGTCCGTCGAGCGGCAGCTTCGTCTCTTACGCTCGCGAATTCCTCGGTGAAAAAGCGGCGTATGTCGCAGGCTGGATGTATTTCGTCAACTGGGCGATGACCGGCATCGTGGATATCACCGCCGTGGCGCTCTATATGCACTATTGGGGCGCGTTTGGCGATGTGCCGCAGTGGGTCTTTGCCCTCGGCGCGCTGGCGATCGTCGGCACCATGAACATGATCGGCGTGAAGTGGTTCGCAGAGATGGAGTTCTGGTTCGCGCTGATCAAAGTGTTGGCTATTGTGCTGTTTCTTGTGGTGGGGACAATTTTCCTCGGCACCGGCAAACCGCTGGACGGCGGCGCGACCGGCTTCCACTTAATACCCGATAACGGCGGCTTCTTCCCGCACGGCTTGCTGCCTGCGCTGGTGCTGGTGCAGGGGGTAGTTTTCGCCTTCGCCTCTATCGAGCTGGTGGGTACGGCGGCGGGCGAATGTAAAGACCCGGAAACCATGGTGCCGAAAGCCATCAACAGTGTTATCTGGCGTATCGGCCTGTTCTATGTCGGCTCGGTTATCCTGCTGGTGCTACTGCTGCCATGGAACGCTTATCAGGCGGGTCAGAGCCCGTTCGTGACCTTCTTCTCGAAACTCGGCGTGCCGTACATTGGCAGCGTGATGAATATCGTGGTGCTGACGGCGGCGCTCTCCAGCCTCAACTCGGGCCTTTACTCGACCGGCCGTATTCTGCGCTCTATGTCGATGGGCGGCTCCGCGCCGAAGTTTATGTCGAAGATGAGCAAACAGCAGGTGCCGTTCGCGGGTATCCTGGTGACCATGGCCGTTTACGTCGTGGGCGTCTTCCTGAACTATCTGGTGCCGTCTCAGGTGTTTGAGATTGTGCTGAACTTTGCCTCGTTAGGCATTATCGCCTCTTGGGCGTTTATCGTGGTTTGCCAGCTGCGCCTGCGCAAAGCGATTAAAGAAGGCAAAGCGGCGGACGTGCACTTCAAGCTGCCGGGCGCGCCGTTCACCTCCTGGCTGACGCTGCTGTTCCTGCTGGCGGTGCTGGTGCTGATGGCGTTCGACTACCCGAACGGCACCTGGACTATCGGCTCCATTCCGCTTATCGCCATCCTGCTGACGCTGGGCTGGTTCGGCGTGCGCAAGCGCGTGAACGAAATTCACAGCGCCGCGCCGCAAAACCCGGATGACGTGGAGACGGTGACGCTGAAAGAAGAGCATTCTCGCTAAGTTTTCTTGCTGCTTCAGCGCCACGCAAAACCGCCCTTTGGGCGGTTTTTTTATGCGCGCCGCCGCGTACAAAGGCGGATGACGCCTCGCGTAGCCGCTCTAAAATACGACAAAACAGCCTGAACGCCTGCGCCGCTTTTTACCCTTTCTTAAAAGGGGCAAAGCAGAAGGCCCTGGCAAGGAATATACATTCTCCATACCCCCCCCTTAGCCACACCTTTTCGCCTTTTATTCCCTCTCTGCGCATTAGCAAAGCAAAAAAAAGCATTTATCCATTGTGACTAACTTATTCCAATAAACACTTTTGTTTTTTCCTCTTCCGCCTGCACGATAAAGCCATCGATATATATAAAACCATTCACTTATCACTTGCGGGAATAACCATGACAATAACGAAGACAAAAAGCGCCATGGCGCTGGCGCTCTTATTCGCCACGAGCGCAGCGCAGGCGGAAGGGCAAATTAGCATCGCGCAGCAGTTTGGCATTGGTTATTTAATTCTGGATGTGGTTCGCGACCAGCAGTTAATTGAAAAACAGGGCAAGAAACAGGGGCTGGATATTAAAGTAGACTGGCGCACCCTCTCTGGCGCCACGGCCATGAACGAAGCGCTGCTCTCCGGCGCGCTGGATGTCGCCTCGGCGGGCGTGCCGCCGCTGCTGACCCTCTGGGACCGCACCAAAGGCCGCCAGAACGTCAAGGCCATCGCCTCGCTCGGCTCCATGCCTAACTACCTGCTCAGCAACAACCCGGCGGTGAAAAGCGTAAAAGACTTAAGCGACAAAGACCGCATCGCGGTGCCTGCCGCAGGCGTCGGCTTCCAGTCGCGCACGCTACAAATTGAAACCGCAAAGCTCTTCGGCAACGCCGATTACAAGCGGTTTGACAAAATCAGCGTCAGCCTGCCGCACCCGGACGCCAGCGCGGCGCTGATTGCCGGCGGCTCGGAGATCTCCACCCATTTCTCCAGCCCGCCGTTTCAATACCAGGCGCTGGAGCATAAAAACGTCCACAAAATTTTAAGCTCTTACGACGTGCTGGGCGGCCAGGCCACCTTCAATGTGCTCTATACCACGCAGAAATTTCATGACGAAAACCCGAAAACCTATCGCGCCTTTTATGACGCTTTAGCCGAAGCGGCGCAGATTATTAACGCCGATAAAAATAAAGCCGCGGAAACCTATATTCGGGCAGAAAAATCGCGCCTGCCTTTGCCGCTGGTGCAAAAGATTGTTAACGACCCGGAGATTAGCTTTACCGTCTCGCCCGAGCGCACCTTTATTTATGCGCAAAAGCTTAACGAGCTTGGCGTATTAAAAAATAAAGCGGACTCCTGGAAAGACTATTTTTTTAACGAAGCCTGGCAGAACCCGGGCAGCTAATTCACCTGTAAGGATAACCTCATGACCACGACGCTCGACGCCCCGCTTCGCTCGCAGGATTTTGTGATTAGCCCTTTTGAAAACCTGGGCGCGGAAATTACCGGGCTTGATTTGAGCCTGCCGCTGAACGAGGCGGATTTCGCCCGCGTAAAGCAGGCGCATCTCGACCATCATCTGGTGGTGTTCCGTAACCAGCGCATTACCCCACAGCAGCAGATTGATTTCAGCCGTCGCTTCGGGCCGCTGCAAATCCATGTGCTGAAGCAGTTCTTACTGGCGAATCATCCCGAGATCCTGATTGTCTCTAACATCGTTGAGAACGGCCAGCCGATTGGCCTTGGCGACGCCGGGAAATACTGGCACTCCGATCTCTCTTACAAGGCATTGCCGAGCCTGGGCTCCATGCTGTACGCCCAGGAGCTGCCGGAAGAAGGCGGCGATACGCTGTTTGCGGATATGCATAAAGCCTGGGAGACACTGCCCGTGGCGCTAAAAAAAGCGGTGGAAGGCAAACGGGCGGTACACTCCTATACCGCGACTTACAGCAAGCCGAAATTTGGCGCGCAGTGGCGCCCGCAGTTAACCCCGCAGCAGCTCGCCGAAGTGCAAGCCGTGTCGCATCCGGTGGTCCGCACGCACCCGGAAAACGGGCGCAAGGCGCTGTTCGTTAGCGAAGGTTTCACCACGCACATTGAAGGGCTGCCCGAAGACGAAAGCCGCGACATTCTGCAGGCGCTCTACGACCACAGCATTCGCCCGGAGCATCTGTATCGCCACCGCTGGCAATACGGCGACATGGTTTTCTGGGATAACCGCTCGCTTATCCACCTCGCCACCGGCTGCCCGGATCACCTGCGCCGTAAGCTCTACCGCACCACTATCGAAGGCGACGCGCCGTTCTGAAGGAGGCAAGCATGACCGTAACCCACCCGAGCGGGCCGCTGTTGTCCGTTAACAATGTCGATCTGGAGTACCGCACCCGGCAAAGACGCGTGCGCGCCACCCATGAGGTCACGTTCGACGTCTGGCCCAACGACAGGTTTATTCTGCTTGGCCCCTCCGGGTGCGGGAAGTCGAGCCTGCTGAAGGCCATCGGCGGCTTTATGTCGCCGGTAGGCGGCGTTATCCAGCTTGAGGGTGACACTGTCACGCAACCGGGGCCGGAGCGGATGATGGTTTTTCAGGAATTCGACCAGTTGCCGCCCTGGAAAACGGTGGTGGAGAACGTCATGTTTCCGCTGGTCGCCAGCCGCAAGGCCAGCAAGGCCGAAGCGCGGGAGGTGGCGCTGCACTTTCTTGATAAAGTCGGGCTGGCGACATTCGCCGACGCGCTGCCGCATATGCTTTCCGGCGGCATGAAGCAGCGGGTGGCGATAGCCCGCGCGCTGGCGATGAAGCCGAAAGTGCTGTTAATGGATGAGCCTTTCGCCGCGCTGGACGCCCTGACCCGGCGCAAAATGCAGGAAGAGCTGCTCACGCTCTGGGACGAAGCGCGCTTTACGCTGCTGTTCGTCACCCACTCCATTGAAGAAGCGCTGGTGGTCGGCAGCCGTATTCTGGTGCTTTCGCCGCACCCAGGCCAGGTGCGCGCTGAGCTGAACTGCCACCAGTTCGGCATGGACGATTTCGGCAGCCCGGCGTTTCAGCATGCAGCGCAACATATTCACGATCTGCTTTTCCCGCCTGCGGTCACCCCGCACGCGCCCACGTCACACAAGGAGCCTGGTTATGTCGCCGCAGCCGCCCGTCCGTCCCGAGTATCAGCGTGAATTGAGCGCCCCGGCCGCCTTGAGGCTGGATGTGCCGCTGCCCCTCACCACCCGGTTGTGGAACCAGACGTGGCTGCGCAAAACGGTTATCGTCGCCCTGCTGCTGCTGGTGTGGGAAGTGGTCGCCCGGCTGCAAAACAACGACCTGATGCTGCCGGGCGTGGTGCAGACGCTGCGCGCCTGGGTTGAGGATATGCAAAGCGGCGAACTGCCTGGCAAGATAGCCAACTCCCTCGGCACGTTGTTAAAGGGCTATCTGATTGGCAGCGTACTGGCGCTGCTCTTCAGCGCGCTGGCTATCTCGACCCGGTTCGGGCGCGACTTGCTGAGCACGCTGACCGCGATGCTCAACCCGCTGCCCGCCATTGCCCTGCTGCCGCTGGCGCTGCTGTGGTTCGGTCTTGGCAAGGCCAGCCTGATTTTCGTGCTGGTGCACTCGGTGATGTGGCCGATTGCGCTCAACACCTGGTCTGGCTTTACCAGCGTGCCGGAAACGCTGCGCATGGCCGGGCGCAACTACGGCTTAAGCGGCCCGCGGCTGGTGCTTAATATTCTTATCCCGGCGTCGCTGCCGTCGATTATTTCCGGGCTGAAGATTGGCTGGGCCTTCGCCTGGCGTACGCTTATCGCCGCCGAGCTGGTGTTTGGCGCTTCCAGCGGCGACGGCGGTCTGGGCTGGTACATTTTCCAGAACCGCAACGAGCTTTTCACCGACCGCGTGTTCGCCGGTCTTGCCACGGTGATCGTGATTGGCCTGTTAGTGGAAGGGCTGGTCTTCGCCACCCTTGAAAAAGCCACCGTAAAACGCTGGGGAATGCAGCGCTAGCTCACGACGCGCATGCCTTTTCGCCGTCGCCATATCCTGGTGAGCGCCCGGCGGGCGGTATTAATCCACCCGGTCGGGCGCGGGTCCGCCAGCATGCTTAGCGCCCGGGCGTAATCGAGCACCAGCCCCGGCGTCCAGGCCATCGTCTGGCCGCGCTTGCGAATTTGCAAAGCCACCCACAGTTCCGGCGTGGTCATCAGTTTGCCAAAGGCTATCCAGAAGCCTTTACGCTGCCACAGCCGCCCCACGCACCCTTCCAGCGCCGCCTCCAGCCCCTTCGCCACGCTGCTTGAGCAGTTGCGATGCGTAAGATTGTAGGTGTTGTCCTGCCGGTAGCGACGCCAGAAGCGCTCAAGCCGCGCCGGGCTGTAATTGCGAATGCGCACCTGCCGCGTTGAGGGGCACCACTGCGCCGCTTCGCTGGCGTAGTCGCTGAGAAACCGCCCGGCCACGTTGTTCTCTTTGGTGGCGCGCAGCAGGCGGCCAAACTCATCCGGCGAGCGGTCAATCTCCTGCGCCGGATAAAGACTAATGTAAACGCCCTCCGGCGAGGCCAGCGCGGCATGGCCCGTGGAGATGACGCCCTGTTCATCCACCGCGGCGATATAGCGGCTGATAACCGGCCGCTGGCGCGCGCCGCCTGCGGCCGTGCCGGCAGGCGTCCAGACATGCACCGTCAGCGCCGGCTCATCCGCCGCGGGCGGCCCCTCCCACTGGGTGATAAGCGGCGCGCCCGGAATGCCCGCCTGCGCCGCCGGGTCGTCCATCGCCGGGTTGCGCTTCGCCCGTTTCGCCCGCCGCGCCAGCAGCATCAGGTTCCAGCCAGTAAAAGCGAGCCCCAGTCCCAGGCAATAGGGCACCACGCCCTGATAATGCGTCGGCCAGGGTTGATAAAAGAACACGGCAATCAACACTTCCACGACGCCGCCAACCAGCGCCAGCCGCCAGTTGGGGTAGCGCACCACGATGGCTGAAGCGATTTGCAGCGCGCCGTCGGCGAGAAACAGCGTGCCGAATAGCAACGACAGCACCAGGTCGCCTTCATGGTTGCCCGCAAGGATAAGCAATGCAGAGATAACGAAGGCGGCGCCTTTCACATAGCGCAGCCGCTTCTGACCGCCGATGCCGCTGCCCGCCACCAGAAGCGTGGCACCGCCCTCAATCAGCAGCAAAAGCGCAAAAGGCTCAATGGGAAAATAGAGCACGCCATCCAGCGCATCGATAAATATCACGGTGCCGGCAAGCAGCGTAAACGCGCCGAACCGGCGCAGGCCGCGCCAGTGGGAACGGAGAAAATCGACGCCGAGCAGGATCAGAATCAACCGTACCATTACGCCCTCTTTTGTGGACCGTTCAACGCCTGCGATTTCAGTTTTTCAAGCGTAGCTCAGCCTGCGCGCCTTCGCTGCCCTGGCGCAGGCGGCAGCATTAACATATACGCTTATCCAAATATGATGTTGACATCATCATGCCTGAAGACGAGACTTGGCGCTCTGAATGCGGAGGCGCGATGAATTCACTTACCCCCCTTAAACTGTTTAAATCGCTGTCGGACGACACGCGCCTGACGCTGGTCTTACTGTTACGAGAAAAAGGCGAACTGTGCGTGTGCGAACTCTCTGGCGTGATGAGAGAGCCGCAACCTAAAACGTCGCGACATCTGGCTTTGCTGAAGGAATGCGGGCTGCTTTGCGACCGGCGCGACGGAAAATGGATCTACTATCGGCTCTCGCCTCACATGCCCGCCTGGGCCGCCGCCGTAATAGAACAGGCGTACCAGTGTCAGCGTGAAGATATTCGCCGCTTAAGCCGACAGGCAGAAAAAGAGAACGCCACCACTAACGGCAAAGCTGTTTGTCTGTAAAAACACATTCACTTATTCATATTTGATGGAATAGCGCGCGCGTTGTTCATTTGACGGGTAAAGGAGAAACTATGCTACTGGCAGGCGCCATTTTCGTTTTCACGCTGACGCTGGTTATCTGGCAGCCCAAAGGGCTTAGCATCGGCTGGAGCGCGCTTATCGGCGCCGCGCTGGCGCTGCTGACCGGGGTGGTCAGCATTGGCGATATACCCACCGTCTGGCAGATTGTCTGGAACGCCACGGCGACTTTTATCGCGGTTATTATCATTAGCCTGCTGCTGGATGAGTCGGGCTTCTTCGAATGGGCGGCGCTGCATGTCGCCCGCTGGGGCAATGGCCGTGGCAAAAGGCTTTTCACGTTTATTATCCTACTCGGCGCCGCTGTGGCCGCCCTCTTCGCCAATGACGGCGCGGCGCTTATCCTGACGCCTATCGTTATTGCGATGCTGCTGGCGCTGGGCTTCAGCCAGGGCGCGACGCTGGCGTTTGTCATGGCGGCGGGTTTTATTGCCGACACCGCCAGTCTGCCGCTGATTGTGTCGAACCTCGTGAATATCGTCACCGCAGATTTCTTTAAGCTTGGCTTCAGCGATTACGCGTCGGTGATGCTGCCGGTTAACGCCGCCTCCGTGCTGGCGACGCTGGTGATGCTGCATCTCTTCTTTCGACGAGAAATCCCCGCCGTCTATGATATGGCAAAACTCAAAGCGCCCCGCGAAGCGATTCGCGACCGCCGCACCTTCAGAACGGGGTGGATAGTGCTGGTTCTGCTGCTGGTTGGCTTTTTCGCGCTGGAGCCGCTCGGGGTGCCCGTAAGCCTGGTGGCGGCGACGGCGGCGCTGATCCTCTGGCTGGTGGCTCGCCGGGGTGAGGTCATCGACACCCGTAAAGTGCTGAAGGGCGCGCCCTGGCAAATTGTCATTTTCTCGCTGGGCATGTACCTGGTAGTCTATGGGCTGCGCAACGCGGGGCTTACGGAGTGGCTCTCCCTCGCCCTTAATCGCATGGCGGAGCATGGCCTCTGGGGCGCGACGCTTGGCACCGGCTTTCTCACCGCCTTTCTCTCATCGGTAATGAATAACATGCCCACCGTGCTGGTAGGCGCGCTTTCCATCGACGGCAGCAGCGCGCAGGGCGTGATAAAAGAGGCGATGATTTACGCCAACATCATCGGCTGCGATTTAGGGCCGAAAATCACGCCGGTTGGCAGCCTCGCGACGCTGCTATGGCTCCATGTTCTGGCGCAAAAAAATATCACTATCCGCTGGGGATATTATTTCCAGGTGGGCGTGACGATGACGCTGCCCATTCTTTTCGTCACGCTAAGCGCGCTGGCGTTGCGTCTGCTTTAGTAACAATACGGGGACGTCCCCCTTCAGAGGTTCTCATGACTGACATCACGATTTATCACAACCCCGGCTGCGGCACATCACGAAATACCCTCGCGCTGATCCGCAACAGCGGCGTGGAGCCCACTATCATTCTGTATCTTGAAACACCGCCAACGCGTGATGAACTGCGTAAGCTCATCACCGCGATGGGGATAAGCGTGCGCGACCTGCTGCGTAAAAATACCGAGCCTTATGAAACGCTGGGACTTGCCAGCGCGCAACTGGACGACGAGGCGCTGCTGGACGCCATGCTGGCGCACCCGGTGCTTATCAACCGTCCGATTGTGGTAACCCCGCTCGGCACCCGGCTTTGCCGCCCGTCTGAAGCGGTGCTGGATATTCTCCCCGATCCGCAGCGCGGCCCTTTTACCAAAGAGGATGGCGAAGTGGTAATTGATGAGAAAGGGCAACGGGTGCGCCCGTAGTGCTTACCGTGCGGCCCGGATAATCCGCTCGCTGCACCTCTGCTCTGCCGTTGTCATCTATGCTCAAAGGAAAGCGGCGGGAGAAAACCATGCAGGCGTTGCGGGGAAAAGCTGGCGTTATTACAGCAGTGATGGTGTTTGGGCTGACCTATGGCTTAACCGCGCCGCTGGTCTCCCTGCGACTGAGCGCGGCGGGCTACAGCGAAGGCTGGATTGGCCTGAACGCGGCGATGCATGCGGTGGGGGTGTTCGCCATAGCCCCCCTGCTGCCCGCGCTTTGCCGCCGCTTCTCGCCGCAGGCGCTGATGCGCTTTTCCCTGTTCGCTATTTTTCTCGCGCTCTGCCTGTTCCCCTTTCTGTCGCTCGCAAGCTGGTTCGCGCTGCGCCTGCTGCTGGGCGCTTTCAGCGAAATTATTCTGGTGGTCACCGAGACGTGGCTTAATCACGTGAGCGTGGAGCGCGCGCGGGCGACTACCCTGGCCTGGTATATGGCGAGCCTGTCGCTGGGTTTTGCGCTCGGGCCGTTTTTGCTGCTGGCGGGCAGCGGCACGCTGCCCTTTTTCTATGGCGCGCTGCTGGCGCTGGCGGCGGCGCTTATCCTGCTGCGGCGCAGAAACGAGGCGCCGCTGGCGCAGGAAAAAGCGGGCGCATTCTGGCGCTACCTGGCTCTCGCGCCGCTGGCGATGGCCGCCACGCTGCTAAATGCCGCGCTGGAAGCGGCAGGCATGAACCTGCTGGTGATTTACGCCATGAACCTTGGCTGGAGCGAAAAGCTGGCCACTGCGCTGCTCAGCGTGCTGATGCTCGGTGCGATTGTGCTGCAACTGCCGGTAGGCTGGCTGGCGGATCGGTTCGATCGCGCTCGACTGGTGGTGATGTTCGCCGCCGTTTCGACGCTCGGCGCGCTGGCCTGGCCGTGGGCGCTGCGCGTGGCGCCGCTCGCCTGGGTATTGATGTTTCTCTGGGGCGGCGCGTTTGTCGCCATTTACACGCTGGTTATCACGCAGGTGGGCGAACGCTTTTCCGGCACGGCGCTGACGGGCGTTTATGCGGCCATGTCGATAATGTGGGGCGCCGGCGCGCTGGTCGGCCCTTCGCTTGCCGGGCTCGCCATGAATGCCGGCGCTCACGGCTTGCCCTGGCTCGCGGCGGCGCTGTGCGGCGCCTTTACGCTTTATGCATGGTGGATGACAAGGCGAGCGGCGTAGCCTGTCGCTCCTCACCCCGCCACGCTTTCCCCAACGGGGCGAGAGAACACCCGCGAGCGCCCAACAATGAAGCCGGGCAGCCGTTCAGGCCATCTTACAGCGCAATGCGCACCACATCATCCGGGCTGGTCGCCTCTTTCTGGCGGCTGGAAGCCTGCTTCACGCTGACATACAGCGTTTTGCCGTCTGCGGAAAGCGCCAGGCTGTTTGGATGGGTCGGCGTTTCGACGGTTTTTATCACTTTATAATGCTTCGCGTCGATGATGCTGACGCTGCCCGCTTCGCGGTGCGTTACGTAAACTTCATTGCGCGCCGGGTTGAACAGCACGGCGAGCGATTTCGGCGCGGCGATTTTCTGTATCACGTTGCCGTTTTTCGTATCCACCACCAGCAGTTGCGCCTGCTTCGCATCGGTGACGAAAGCGCGGTGGTTAGCGGTATCAAGCGCCAGGTTCAGGTACATGTGCTCGCCCTCTTCCTGCAATTTTTTGCGGGAAACGACGCGGTTGTTGCTGGTGTCGATGGTGATGAACTCGCCGTCGGCGTTGGTGGTGTAAAGGCGTTTCGCCGCCGCATCCAGCGCCAGGCCGGTATTCATTTTGCCAAGGTCAGTAATGGTGGTGCGAAGCGTCAGCGTTTCGCCGTCCACCACCCACACCACGCTCGCTTTGCCGAGACCGCCGATGTAAACGGTATTCGTCGCTTCATCCACGGCCAGCTCTCGCGGCTGCAAAGGGCGCGCCGTCTCTGAACGTTGAGTGGGGTCGAGCACCAGGCGCCCTTTCACCTCCGCCGTTTTTGCGTCAATCGCCGTCACCGCGCCATTCACCGTATTGCCGAAGTAAAGCGTATTGGTTTTGGTGTTGATAGCCGCGCCGAACGGTTTGATGTCGTTATGAATAATTTGCGTGATTTCAAGCGTGGCGGGGTCCAGACGGTAGACCACGCCACCTTTATCAAGCGAGCGGCTCTGCGACGTCGCCAGATAAAGCGCCTGCTCTGTCGGGCTGTAGACCATCTCATAGGCGCCTTTGCCTACCGGCTTGCGCAGCAGCGCATCCGCGGCGTGGCTGGTGAAGGTGGTAAAGGCGGTGGCGAACAGCAGCGCGCCCAGCAGCGCGCGCGGCGCGGACAGATGAGATAATTGCATAAAGACTCCCTTTTAAAATAGGCGGTAGTAGTGATGTCACATTGCTTCCGTACGGGTCGCCGGGGTGCCTGCCGCCGGGCTATTTTGTTGAGAATAATAATCATTATTTTATTAAAAGGGGATCTTTTTCTGCCGTACCGCCTTGTACAGGACAAAACCCGGACGAGAATGGCCGTTGCGGAAGTTTCGGCTACACTTTGCTGACTGCACATAGCTGTTAACGATATGTGCCGTTTGGCTTTTCAAAAATTTACATAAAGTTTAACATAGCAACGTATGTTCCATCTGGTTCGTCCCTGAACCCCTAACCCGGTTTGTTGAATGAAAATCTCCCGTGCCGCGAAAGCGCCTCTGTGGTTGCTGCCCGCCGTTTTCTCACCCTGCTTTATCGCCAGCGCCTCCGCGGCTGATGAGCAGACGATGGTTGTTACCGCCACCCCCGGCACCGTTTCCGAGCTGGATACGCCAGCGGCGGTGAGCGTGGTTTCCGGCGAAGACCTGCGTCACGCCGCGCCGCGCGTCAACCTGTCGGAAAATCTCGGCAGCGTGCCGGGCCTGCAAATCCAGAACCGTCAAAACTACGCGCAGGATTTACAGCTGTCGATGCGCGGGTTTGGCTCCCGCTCCACGTATGGCGTGCGCGGCATCCGCATGTATGTTGACGGTATTCCGGCCACCATGCCGGACGGCCAGGGTTATACCTCTAACTTCGATTTAAACAGCATCGACAGCGTGGAAGTGCTGCGCGGCCCCTTCTCCGCGCTCTATGGCAACGCCTCCGGCGGCGTGATTGACGTGAAAACCGAAACCGGCGCCCAGCCGCCGAAAATCGAAGCGGGCACCTGGTACGGCAGCTACGGCAGCGTGCGCTACGGCCTGAAAGCCACGGGAGCGACGGGCGACGGCACCCAGGCGGGGGATGTGGATTACTCGGTTTCCACGACCCGTTTCACCACGCACGGCTACCGCGACCACAGCGGCGCGCGTAAAAACCTCGCTAACGCGAAGCTTGGCGTGCGTCTGGATGACGCCAGCAAGCTGACGCTGATTTTCAACAGCGTCGATATCAAGGCCAACGATCCGGGCGGTCTGAGCCGTGACGAATGGAAAGAGAACCCGCGCCAGTCGCCGCGCGGCGATCAGTACAACACGCGTAAGAGCACCAAACAGACCCAGGCGGGCCTGCGCTACGATCGCGCGCTGAGCGAAAATGATGACATCAGCGTGATGGCTTATGCTGGCGAACGTGAAACCGTGCAGTATCAGTCTATTCCGCGGGCGCCGCAGCTGAACCCGACGCACCCTGGCGGCGTTATCAACCTCACCCGTCATTACCAGGGGATCGACAGCCGCTGGACGCACCGCGGCGACCTGGGCGACGTGCCATTCAGCTTCACCACCGGCCTTAACTACGAAAACCTCATCGAGAAGCGTAAAGGCTATGAGAACTTCTCAATGGTGAACGGCGCGCCGGTTTTTGGCGAAAAGGGCAGCCTGCGCCGCGACGAGCGCAACCTGATGTGGAACGTCGACCCGTACCTGCAAACCAGCTGGCAGCTCACCGACAAGCTGAGCCTGGACGCGGGCGTGCGTTACAGCAACATCTGGTTCGACTCTAACGATCATTACGTTACCGCCCGCAACGGCGACGACAGCGGCGAAGCGAACTACCACAAATGGCTGCCGGCGGGATCGCTGAAATATGCCCTCACCGACGCGTGGAACGTCTATGTTTCCGCCGGTCGCGGTTTCGAAACGCCGACCATCAACGAGCTCTCCTACCGGGCAGGCGGTATCAACGGCCTGAACCTGGATCTGAAGCCTTCCACCAGCGACACCGTGGAGATCGGCAGCAAAACCCGCATCGGCAACGGCCTGCTGACCGCCGCGCTGTTCCAGACTGATACTGACAATGAGATTGTGACCGACACCAGCAGCGGCGGGCGCACCACCTACAAGAACGCCGGGAAAACCCGTCGTCAGGGCGTGGAGCTGGGGCTGGATCAGCAGTTTGGCGACGCGTGGAAGCTGAAAGCGGCGTGGACCTATCTCAACGCCACCTACCGCACCGACGTGTGCAACGGCGACGTTAACTGTAACGGCAACCGCATGCCGGGCATTGCGCGCAATATGGTTTACGCCTCCATGGGTTACGAGCCGGAAACCGGCTGGTACGCGGGCGGCGACGTGCGCTACATGAGCAGCATCATGGCCGATGACGAAAACACCGCTAAAGCGCCTTCCTACACCACGGTTGGCCTGAACACCGGCTACAAAGTGAAAAAAGGCAACTGGATGCTGGACGTGTTTGGCCGCGTGGACAACCTGTTTGACCGCGATTACGTCGGCTCCGTTATCGTGAACGAAGGCAACGGCCGTTACTACGAACCCGCTCCGGGCCGTAACTACGGCGTAGGCGCGGCAGTGACCTACAGCTTCGAATAACCCCCGAAAACCCTCAGAGGCGGTACGGCGCTTGCGCCTGCCGCCTCGCTTTATTCTCCTTCCCCACACACCTCAAACAGCACTTCCCGCAGCCAGCGGTGCGCGGGGTGATGGTGCGTGCGTTCATGCCAGGCGGCGGCTTTCGTGAAGCCGGGAATGGCGAGCGGCGGCGCGAAGGTCAGCAGCTTGTCCTCTTCACGCAGCAGCCGACGCGGCACCACCGCCAGCAGGTCGGTCTCTTTGAGTAACGAAACCAGAAACAAGAAGCTGTCTACCGACAGGCTCACCCGCCGCGTTAACCCTTTCTCCGCCAGCGCCCGGTCGGCCGCGCCGTGGAACGGATCGCCAAAATAAGAGACCAGCGCCTGGTCGAGTTCGCAGAAGCGCTCAAGGCTCAGCTGCTCGCCCGCCGCCGGGTGTTGGGCGCGCATCGCGCAGACATACTCTTCATCGTAAAGCCTGCGGGCGTGCAGCGCTTGCGGCGCGGTCTGGGTGGTAACAATGGCGAGGTCGATTTCCCCTTTTTCCAGCAGCTGACGCACGTTCATTTCGTCTATCTGCCGCACCGCCAGGCGCATGGCGGGCGCCCGCTTGCGCAGTTCGCGGGTAAAAGGCTCGACGATGGCGCGCAGCGCGTAGTCGGTGGCGGCAAGGGTGACGGTGAGCGTAGAGGTGCGCGGGTCGAAATCCTCCGGCTGAAGCAGCGCCTGGATGTCATGCAGGATGCGCTTCACCGGCTGCGCCAGCTCCAGCGCCCGGGCGGTGGGGATAACGCCGCGCTGGGCGCGGACAAAAAGCGGGTCGTTAAAGCTTTCGCGAAGGCGGGTGAGCATGGCGCTTACCGCAGGCTGCGTCAGCGCCAGCCGGTCCGCCGCGCGGGTGACGTTCCGCTCATCCAGCAGCGCATCCAGCGTCATGAGCAGGTTAAGATCGAGATGATGAAGGTCGCGCATCGCTCGCCCCTTTTCAGAAATAAATTCAGGTTATACCTGATATTAAAATTGACGATTGGTTTTATATCACAGCCATTTTTAAGATGCCCTCCTCCAACGAAGATGAGGAAGCGACCATGAACAGCATTATCTGGCCGGAAAAATATACCCCCGGCACCACCGACAATTTTGTTTCCAACGAAGTGATTGTGGCGAATCTTAGCGCCCGCGAGGTCTGGACATATCTGGTCGATACCCGCTGGTGGCCGGGTTATTACGAGAACGTGTCAGATATCCATTTTTACGATGCGACCGGCCCGCAGCTTGCAGCCAACAGCCGCTTTCGCTTCACCACGTTCCGCTTTCCGGTAGAGGCGCAGGTTGTTGAATTTATACCGCCCGCAGAGGGCCAGCCTGCCCGCCTCGCCTGGCGCGGTTGGGTGGAAGGCGATGAAGATAAGGCGCTCGATGCGCTGCACGCCTGGCTGATTGAAGAGTTACCTGGGGCACGCGTGCGCATCCTTACCCAGGAGAGCCAGACAGGCAAACCGGCGCAGCAGCTTGCGGCCACCACGCCAAACCCGATGCTGAATGCCCATCAGGCGTGGCTGGACGGCCTTGCGAAAACGGCGCTTGCGCAAAAAGGCTTACCGGCAATAAAAAAGCGCGGCATGGGTTCGCAGAATAGGTAGCGAAGCGCCCCTTTTTTACGCAACCGCTAATAGCGAATCTCCGCCGTCTGGCGCAGCTCTTCGGCAGTTGCCGCAGGCAAACCGAAAAACGCCAGATAAGCGGGGATCATCTCAAACAGCATGTCCACGCCCTGCTGGGTGACGCAGCCGCGCTCCCGGGCGGCCTGTAAAAATGGCGTCACGGCGCTTTTCATCACCACTTCGCCGACAAAACAGCCGGGGGTAAGGCGCGAGACATCCAGCGGCAGCGGGTCGCCTGGCTGCATGCCGAGCGGTGTGGCGTTAACCACGATGTCATGCCCCTGCGGGTCGCGCTCGCCAACCGTCACCTGAAGCGCCGGATAGTGCTGTCGCAAGCGCTGCGCCAGCGCCTCGCCGCTCTCCCGGCAGGTATCGAACAGCGTCAACGCCGTCACGCCCGCCGCCGCCAGCGACGCGCTAATCGCGCTCCCCACGCCGCCGCTGCCCACCACCAGCGCGCGCTTGCCTTGCGCCGGCTGGCCTTTTTGCAGCATGCCGCGCACAAAGCCTTCGCCGTCAAACATGTCGCCTTCCAGCTCGCCCGCTTTATTCAGGCGTACGGCGTTGCAGGCGCCCGCTATCTGCGCCGTCGGGCTAAGGCTGTCCACCAGTGCGGTGGTGGCGACTTTGTGCGGCATGGTGATAAGCGCACCGATCACATTGGTGGTGCGAAACAGCGAACGCAGCAGTTCCGGATAGGCTTCCGGCTTAACGCCCATCGGCATCACGTTGATGTCCAGACCGTTCGCCGCAAACCACGGGTTGTAAATCATCGGCGCTTTGAAGCTCTCGGTGGGAAAACCGAGGTGCGCTATCAGGCGGGTGTGTCCACTAATCATAAGCATCCTTACGCGGCAGCGCAGCGCGCCGCCGCACTGCGTTAATCCAGCTCGATGCGTTTCACATCGCCAAGAATAAAGAGGTAGGAGACGACGCCCAGCAACGCCGCGCCGCCGACATAAATCAGCGCATAGAAGAAATTGCCGGTGCCGGCGACAATAAAACCAATCACCAGCGGCGTGACGACCGACGCCATGTTAGTGCAGAAGTTGAACAGGCCGCCCGTCAGCCCGGCGAGGTTTTTCGGCGCCATATCGGAAACCAGCGTCCAGCCCAGCCCTACCATTCCCTGGCCGAAAAAGGCCAGCGACATGATGGCAATAACGCCCGCATCCGTCGGCATCCAGTTTGCCAGAATGATGGTGCTGGCAAGCAGCAGCCCGGTAACGATGGGCAGCTTGCGCGCCACGTTGGCGGAGCCGGTTGCCTTCAGCAGCTTGTCGGAGATAAAGCCGCCCGCCAGTACGCCCACCGCGGCGGAAAGAAACGGCATGATGGCGAAGAACCCCACTTTCAGCCATGGCAGTTGCCGCTCGGTCGCGAGGTAGGTAGGAAACCAGGTAAGGAAGAAGACCAGCGTGGTGTTGCCGGCGAACTGGCCGATGCCCGCGCCTATCATCTGGCGGCACTTCAACAGCTTGCCGACGTTGCTCCAGTTGAAATGCATTTTCGGTTCAGGCCCGGCTTCGCCGCGCCCGCCGATATACTCAAGCTCCGCCTGGTTGGCGCTGCGGGAGTTTTCCGGCTCGTGGTATCTGACCCACCACACCCCGGCGAAGAGAATGCCCACCACGCCGGTGACGATAAACAGCGCCCGCCAGCCGAAGCTCTCCATTATCCAGAACAGCAGCGGCGCGAAAGCCGCCAGGCCAACGTACTCCCCCACGGTGTAAACCGCCGTGGCGCGGGCGCGTTCATGCTGCGGGAACCATTTCCCCACCACCCGGCTGTTGACCGGAAAACAGGGCGCTTCGCTGATGCCCAGCCCCAGGCGGCAAAGCAGCAGCGTTTTCAGGCCCAGGGTCATGCCGTGCAGCAGCGTGAACACAGACCAGAAGACCAGCGAAAGCGCATAGGTAATTTTGTTGCCGAAGCGGTCGAGAAACATGCCGCCCGGAATTTGCATCACCGCATAAGTCCAGGCAAAGGCGGAAAAGACGATGCCCATGGTGGCGGCGTTGATGCCGAGGTCGCGGCTCACTTCCGGCGCGGCGATGCCAAGCACGGTGCGGTCGAGATAGTTAATCATCGTCCCCACCGCCAGCAGGGCGAGGATCCCAAGCCGGGTGCGGGTGCGCTTCACGCTCCCCGCCTGCGGGGCGGCGATATCGCCCGGTTGCAAGGTTGTCATGTTGTTATCCTTTTTATGCAGGTTACAGAGTTATTCTTATGCGATGTTCTGTTTCTCGCCCGCCCTGAACCTTCTGGTCCACGGCGGGTTATGCTACTGATGTGTTTGCATGGCGGCAAGCCGAACGGCGGCATTGCTTGCGCCGTATTGCTGGTAATCTCCCTTACGCTCCACTATTTCAAAGAAAAAGCGCCCCTCGCGAAATGGCGGCGTGTAGATATGCAAAAACGCGTTGCCGCGATCGTCGCGCTCATAAAGCGCCTGCAGCGCAGGCAGCGTCGCCAGCAGCCCGCCGCTCTCGCCGTAGCGCGCCAGCAGGTCGTCGTAATAGTTGGCTGGCACCGCAAGCGGCTGCATACCCTGCGCTTCCAGCCGTGTCACGGTGGTCAGCAGATCGTTCGCGGCGAACGCGACGTGCTGAAGCCCGCTGCCCTGATAGCTCGCCACCGAGCGGGCAATCTGCGTGTCGCGGCTCTGGGACATATTGAGCGGCAGCCGGATGGTGCGGCACGGGCTGTGCAGCACCTGGCTGCGCACCAGCCCATACGGGTCCGGCAGGCTGTACTCGCTGTCGAGCTCAAAACCGAACACCGAGCGAAAGAACATTACCCAGTTGTCGCGGCTGCCTTCCGGCAGGCCAAGCGCCAGATGGTCGATACCGGTGAAATCTTTATTCGGCGTCGGTTGCAGATGAAAATCGGCGTGCCAGCCCTCTTCGCCTGCCGATTCAATCAGGTAGATAAGGCTGCCGTCAGGGGCGCAGATGGCGGGCAGCTCACGCTCGTCCGGCCCGTGCGCCTCCTGCCAGAGCGGATAGCCATAATCCTGCGCCCGCTTAAGCAGTTGCGCCGCGCCCTTCACCCGCCAGGCCTGCGCGCATAGCGATACGCCGTGGCGCTGGTAGAAGTTATCCGCCCAGCTGTGGGGCTGGTGGTTGATAATGACGTTGGCTCCGCCGTTGCGCCACAGCTCAACCTTTTTCGAGCGATGTTCGCCCGCCTGGGCAAAACCGAGCGGGCGCAGCGCCGCGCCAAGGGCGCAAGCGTCGTCTTCGCTTGCGGCGAATTCGATAAACTCCACGCCGTCGTAGCGGGCGAGCGGCGCCGAGGAAAAGAGCGGCGCGTCGCTATCCGGCAGACGCTTGCGGGTCTGCTCCTCAAGCCAGAGCAGCGAGCGGTAGCCATCTTTCGCCGTGGGCGCGGTGGGAAACGCGCGAAAACCGTCGTTGAAGATCTCCAGCGACCAGGGGCCGCGGTAGCCTTTGGCGGTGAGGTCGCGGGCGAACTCCGCCAGCGGCAGCTCGCCCTGGCCCGGGAAGCAGCGGAAATGGCGGCTCCACTCCAGCACATCCATTTTCATCAGCGGCGCGTCGGCAAGTTGCAAAAAGGTGATTTTCTCCACCGGAATATCTTCCATTGCGCCAAGCCGGTCGCCGCGCGCGAGGATATGAAAGCTGTCGAGCACGATGCCGAGCGCCGGGCTGTCGACCGCCTTCACCCGCGCCCAGGCGTCGCGAAAACGGTTTACGTGTGTGCCCCAGGCCAGCGCTTCGTAGCCCACTTCTATCGCAAACTGCTGCGCCAGCGCGGCGATCTCCGCGAGATCGCTAACCTGCAAATCAAAGCTCGATGAGGTTTGCGGCGACACGTTGCTGCACAGCAGCATTTTGTCGCAGCCCAGCTGCTGCATCAGGTCGAACTTGCGGCGCGCGCGCTCCAGGTTGGCGGCGAACTGCTGGCGCGACATGCCTTCGAAATCGCGAAACGGCTGGAACAGCGTGATGGTAAGCCCCAGGTCAGCGCACATCTGGCGCACGTCGGCGGGCGAGCCGGGGTAATAAAGGAGGTCGTTTTCAAAAATCTCCACACCGTCGAACCCGGCGGCGGCAATGGCGTTAAGTTTCTCCGGCAGCGTTCCGGAGACAGAAACGGTCGCAATTGAACGTTGCATGTTGATCTCTCACAGCTTAAGGGTGAGATTCAGAATTGTATCAACTGGTTCATTATGCAAATAAAAAGTTAAATAAATGTGATTTGATATGCCGTTTTTCTGTACAGATCTGTGTCCATCTGGTGTACAGCTCACGAAATGGCGGTGAAAACGGAGGTAAACAATGTTCAGCCGACACCCGTCTTCCCTGCCTGGTTCACAGCACCGCCTATACTGAAACCTTCCCTCTTTTATTGTGAAGGAGCCGCTTATGGGGCGCGTCTGGCACCAGAACGCAGTGATATATCAGATAGATCCCAGCCGCTTTTACGACAGCAACGGCGATGGCTGGGGCGATATTCGCGGCATTATCCAGAAGCTGGATTACATTGCCTCGCTCGGCGTCACGGCGCTGTGGCTCACGCCTTTTTATGTCTCGCCCCGGCGGGACAACGGCTACGACGTAGAAGACCATCTCTCCATCGACCCGCGTCTTGGCGAGCCGGAGGATATCGACTGGCTGCTGGCCGAAGCGCGCAAGCGGGATATGCGGGTGATTATCGAACTGGTGGCGCAGCACACCTCTGACACCCACTACTGGTTTCAGGAGGCGCGTAAAAACGAAAGCGGCCCCTACCGGGACTACTACCTGTGGTCGAAAAACGGCGGGCCGGATGAGCCCAGGCCGATGTTTCCCACCGTTGAGCCGCATATCTGGCGCTGGGACGACGAAGCGCAAAGCCATTACCGTCACCTCTTTTATCACCACGAGCCGGACCTTAACCTCGCCAATCCGCACGTGCTGCACGAGGTTGACCGCATTCTCGAACACTGGGTGGAAAAAGGGGTGGCGGGTTTTCGCATCGATGCCGCGTCGCACATGGTGGAACAGGCGGGTAACGGCGATAAAGAAAAGGGCTACCGATTTTTCAACCACGTTCACGCCCTGCTGGAACGTCACCGTCCGGAGCTGATGCTGCTGGGTGAGGTGGACGTTAACGTTGACGAGTTCACCCACTATTTCGGCGACGGCGACCGTCTTACCACCCTGCTTAATTTCTGGATCAACAAAAATATTTTTCTGGCGCTGGCGCGGGAAAACGCGCAGCCGCTGGTCGCCGCGCTCAACGAGCTGCCGCTGCCGCCGGAGCATGGCGGCTACTGCTTCTGGCTTCGCAACCATGATGAACTGGATATGGAAGACCTGAGCGAAGAAGATTTTAACTTCGTCATGGATAAATACGCCCCCGACGAGAATATGCGCATCTACGGGCGCGGCATCCGCCGCCGTCTGGCGCCGATGCTTGATGGCGACGAGCGCCACCAGGCGCTGGCCCACGCCCTGCTCTTTTCGCTGCCCGGCACGCCTGCTGTTCGCTACGGCGCGGAGACAGGCATGGGGGATAACCTGAGCCAGCCGGAGCGCGAATCGGTACGCTCGCCGATGCAGTGGAACGATTCACCCGGCGCCGGCTTTTCCACCGCCCGCCCGGCGCGTTTTGTCTCGCCCCTGATTACGGACGGGCCGTTCGGTTATCAAAAAATTAATGTTGAGGAGCAACTGGCGCGGGAAGACTCCCTGCTGCACCGCATCCGCCGCATTGCTGAAACCTGGCGCACGCTGCCGGAAGTCTGTTACCACCATTTCCACCCTTTCACCGTGCCGCAGCAGAGCGTTTTCGCCGCCCGCTATCAGGGCGAAGGCTACGCCACGCTGATGTTCGCCAACCTGAGCGCTGAGCCGGTTGTCGTCGAGCTGGGGGAGTTGAATCTGCAAGAGGCGGTGGAAATTCTGGCGGACGGGGAATATCCGCCAGTTTCCCGTGAACTGGCGCTAAACGGCCACGGTTACCGCTGGCTGCGCCTGCGCTAAGTTAACGGCGCCGGCAAAGCCCGCGCAGCACCAGCCCGACTACCGCCACCGCCGCCACGCCCATGACCCTTGAATCTACCGATATCGCTTTTGCGCGGGCCTGGCGGTCGAACCGGCCGTGGGCCTGGTGCCCATTCTCCAGCGGGCGGAACAGATAATCGTCACGCATTGCCGGTTCTATCTCATCCGTAAGCTGCCCCTGCCAGGCCTTTTTCGCCAGCATACGGTCCAGCAGGCCGGGGAAAAACATATTGCCGACAATGGACATGATGGTGCTTTTGCCAAGCCAGACCTCGCGGGGCGTTAGTCGCGCCACGGCGGCGTTATAAATCGCTTTTGCCGCCACTTCCGGCTGATAGACCGGCGCCACGGGCTGCATCCGGTGATGAAATTTATTACGCGCCCAGTTGAACTGGGTGGTGTTCACCGCCGGTAACTGCACCATGGTTAGCCGCACGCCGCTCTTTTGATGCAGCAGCTCGCAGCGCAGCGAATCGGTGAAGGCGCGCACCGCCGCCTTCGCGCCGCAGTAGGCAGACTGCAACGGGATGGAGCGCAGCGCCAGCGCGGAGCCGACCTGCACAATGGTGCCGCTGTTGCGCTCCTGCATGTAGCGCAGCGCCGCGCGCGTGCCGTTGACGGTGCCAAGATAGGTCACTTCCGTTACGCGGCGATACTCATCGGCGCTCATCTCTTCCACCGGCGCCAGCACCGTGGTCATCGCGCAGTTTATCCAGACCGCGATGGGGCCAAGCTCCTCTTCCACGCGCTGGGCCGCGTTGCTTATCTGCTGCGGGTCGGCCACGTCGGCGCTGACGCCAAGCGCCCTGCCGCCGTGGCGCTCAAGCTCCTTTACCGTATCCGCAATACCCTGTTCTCCCCGGGCAATGACAGCGACGTCATAGCCTGAAGCCGCAAAATAGTCTGCCGTCGCGCGTCCGACACCTGAACTTCCGCCGGTCACGACAGCGACAAAGGCGTTTTTTGTCATGTCGTTATCCTGATTTATTGAAGGTAACAAAAGCTTAGTACAGGAGGGGACGTCGCGCCCCGGACAACCGCGACGCCGCGAGCGGAAAAAACAGAAAAAAACGCCCGGCGAACCGGGCGTTTTCAGAGGCGTTCAGATCAAAAGGTCGTCCAGCCCTCATCCAGCGTAGCGGCGCGTTTCGCTGCAGGCTGCGGGGCCGCAGGGCGGCTTTGCGGCGCTGGGGGGCTTAGCGGCGCTTTCGCGCGCGCCGCCCTGGCCGCTGCGTCGTTTTCCGCCAGACGGAATGTCGCCACCAGTTGCGCCAGCAGGCTCGCCTGCTCTTCCAGGGCCTGGGCGGAAGTGGACGAGGCCATGACCAGTTGCGCGTTCTGCTGGGTGGTGGCGTCCAGTTCGCTCACGGCGCGGGAGATCTGCTCAATGCCGCGGCTCTGCTCTTCGGAGGCGGAAGAAATTTCGCCCATAATGTCGTTCACCCGGGTAACGGAGCTCACCACCTGCTCAATGGTTTCGCCTGCGCGGGCGGCGCGTTCGCTGCCGGTTTTGATGCGATTGACCGATTCATCAATCAGCAGGGCGATATCTTTCGCCGCCTGCGAGCTGCGGCTCGCAAGGCTTCTGACTTCGCTTGCCACCACCGCAAAGCCGCGCCCCTGCTCGCCCGCACGCGCCGCTTCCACCGCGGCGTTGAGCGCCAGGATGTTGGTCTGGAAGGCGATGCTGTTAATCACTGCGGTGATATCCGCAATTTTCTGCGAGCTGGCGGAGATGTCGCCCATGGTTTTCACCACATCGCGCACCACGTCGCCGCCCTGGCTCGCGGTTTGCGACGCCTCTGCGGCGATTTTACTGGCGTGGCGGGCGTTGTCAGCGTTGTTTTTCACCGTCGCGGTCAGCTGCTCCATGCTGGCGGCGGTTTGCACCACCGCTGCCGCCTGCTGCTCGGTGCGCGAAGAGAGATCGCTGTTGCCGGTGGCGATATCGCTGGCGGCGCTGGCGACGCGGGAGACGCTCTGGCGTACATCGCCGATGATAGCCCGCAGACGGGCGTTCATACCGCCCATCGCGTGGGTAAGCTGACCCAGTTCATCTTTGCGATCGGTTTGAATCTCTGCGCTCAGATCGCCGCTGGCGATGCGTTCCGCCAGCGCCAGGTTATGCGTCAGCGGACGGGTTATCTGACGGATAATGTAAACCGCTACCAGCAGGCCGAACAGGATAGCCAGCGCGCCGATAATAATGGCGGTTGTGGATGAGTTATACGCCAGTTCGTCGTTCTGAACTTTCACCTGGGCGATAATCTGCTTGATGGCCGCGCTGCTCTGGTCGCCTGCGGTTTTCACCGTGTCTTCCGCCGCTTTCAGCTGGCTCCAGCCTTCATAGTAACGCGTGCTGAGATCGCGATAGCGCGTGGTGTCGCTCCATAAGGACTGGAACGGCGCCTGCAGCGACGGGTCCAGCTCGCTCATCAGCGTATTAAGCTGCGTTTGCGCCGCATTGTAGCTTTGCCTGAGCCCCTGGAGCGCCGCTTCATTGCCGCCGAGTCGCAGCGCCAGAGCGTGGTCGCGCACGCTGCTGATAGCAAACAGCAGATCATAAATTTTATAGGACTGCGCCGGGTCGGCGACGGGCGTGCGGATAAGCTGACCGAAGCGCTCAGCCTCTTCTTTCGCCGTCATCTCATCAAGCGACGCCCGCACACCGTTGAGCGCATCCGTGGCTTTCGCCATCGCCACAATGCTGCTGTCGAAGGCCGCCAGCGCGCGGTCGATATCGCTGATAATTGTTTTTTCATCCGCATCCCAGGAGAGCGCCTGCGCGCCTGCGGTCAGCTCGCGGGCATGCTGAACATAGTTCGCCATGGTCTGGCGGGCTTTGTCGTCGCCGCTGTAGAAGTATTTCAGGCGATTGATTTTGGCCTGAAAGATTTCAATGTTGATTTCATAAACCAGGTTGGTTTTTTGATAGACGTCGCGGATCGCCATGAAGCGAACCACGCTCAGCGCCGTGGCTAACGCCACCAACAACAGCACCAGGCCGAAACCCAGCGACAGCTTGCGCGCGATGCGGATATTTCGTAATCGGGATACCAGACCAGCCATCCTGCCTCTCCTTGTTATTGTGCGGACGCTTTTTAGCGCCTGGAAAGGTTATCGGTTGCGTGGCCAGAATATTGAGTATCTTTCGTGCAAAGCGGTGAAAAAAAGGCCTTTCGCCCGAAAGCGTCGTCAGACGCCGCCGGAGAAAGGCCCTTTTGCCGCCACGCACAGTTCGTTCCAGTAGCGCAGCCGGATCCCGCGTCGCAACGCGCTATCGATTGCGATACCAGACCGGATCGATATTGCCGAAATCAATGCCATAGAGATGCCCTGTGGGAATAAAAGATTCGAGCATACGGGTGCTGTCGTTACTGCTGCGTGGCAGCAGCAACGCCCGTGCGGCGCGGCGTATGCGCCGGGTCAGCCTGCGCGAGGTCTGTGCGGTTAAGAAAGCCATCGCCTCCTCCTGTTTCTGATGCATTGACAATCAGTAAAGCGTCGGGGAGGCGCAAAGGGAAACAATCATTTCAACAGTCGTTAGCGAAAAATTGGCTAACCGCGGAGCGTCAGGCGAAATACTGCTTTTTGAGAATATAGGTGGCGTCGTCGATAGCGTAATGGATGGCCTGGACGCTGCGCTCGGTATCGCCCTCCTCCAGCGCCGCCAGCAGGTCATCGTAGTCGTGATGCTTTTTCACATAGTCAGGCGACTGGGGGTAGAGAAAATTAAAGCAGGGGCCGATGCGCACCCAGAGTTGTTCTATCAGGTCCAGCAGCGTAGGCATCTCCGCGCAGGCGTAAAGCTGAAAACGAAACAGGTGGTTAGTATGCAGCGCCTCTTCCACGTTGCCCGCCAGTTTCGCGGCGTGAAAGCGCTGGTATATTTCCCGCAGCGATGCGAGCTGGCCGCGCGAAAGACGCGGAATGGCCGCTTCCACCGCCATACTTTCCAGGTTCTTGCGGATCTGGCTTATCTCTTCGTAACGCTCAAGGCTCATTTCCGGCACCAGAAACGCCTGCGCCGGCGTAGCGTTAAGCGCGCCGCAAGAGACCAGACGCAACAGCGCTTCGCGCACAGGCGTAATACTGGTGCCGAGCTGGTCGGCAATCTCTTTGGTCACCAGACGCGCTCCGGGACGCAAGCTGCCGACGATCAGCGCGTTTTTAAGTTTAACTTCAACCTGCATGGTGAGACTCATGCGTTGCGCTTTTTCCAGATCAAGCATGTTTATTTCCTATCTTCAATTTTTCTTAGTATTAGCAGGCTTAACCGTCTTATTTGCCATATAACAAGCACGATCTATCCTGGTGAGACATACTGCTGTAGCGACGCCAGATTGCATAGCATAACCTTTAAAAATAACGACTTGTCACAGAAGCAAGCCGCAAGTGCCGGGCGGTATATTCGCTTTTTTGACTTTACCGTTGCCGCCGGGTTTACTTATCCGCTGCTAATGTATGCTGTCGGCCCGTCATAACGCGTACTACGCTTCGCGCGCGATATGGCGTCTGGCGCGTCTCATTCTGTCGCCTTATTGCCATTTCGCACGAATTGCTGTCCGGCTTATGTCGTTACGCCAGTTTATGTAAGTAAAGTCGTTGTTACAGAATTTGCACGAAAACCATTAATCTCCGGCGTTTATCAGAAAAGACCTTATTTAAGGCGCAGCGAAAAACGGGAAACTTTCGCCGCGTTAGCGACGGCGAACGGCGGCTGTCTGATGCGAACAGGCGGTCTCAGAGGAAATGAAATTTGACCCTCCGTCCCGGTGGCAATACCTTTACACCCTTATGCGGCGCGCGTACGGAGGCGATTAAACAGACCACAGGAGTTGACCGGCACAGCATAACTGCCGTTTTACGCGGGCGTAGGTTAGCCCGCAGGCGTTGCTGATCGCGGCGATCAGCCCGTTTAAAAGTGAACCATTTTGTACTGAAATCGAGGATCCGTTTATGACCGGCCTGCCCCATCCTGCCCTTGACCTGACGCTTGAACTGCTGGAGAGCCTGACGCCGTGGCGCAGCGACGCGAGCGATCCCGCCCGCCAACGCGATCTGGCCGCCTGGCTTGAGCAATGGCTGGTGGATGAGGTGGAGGCGCGCGTCGTGTTGCCGGTTGCAGACCAGCCGCTCACCGCGCCGCCGCTGGTGCACGCCCGTATTGACGTGGGCGCAGCGGTAACCGTGGTGCTCTATAACCGTTACGACGTGGCGCCCGCCGCGCCCGAAGGCTGGGAGGTGGATCCTTTCCTGGGGGGCGTGCGTCACTTTCCGCAATGGGGCGACGTGTTTATCGCCCGCGGCGCGCAAAAGCATAAAGGGCCGCTGGCAGGCATGTTAATGACCGTGCGCGAACTCTGGCAAAACGGGTTGTTGCATGTGAACCTGGAGATTGTGCTGGAAGGCGAGCAGGCCTGCGGCAGCGCTACGCTGCGCCGTTATCTTGCGCAAGCTTCCTGCCCAATCCCGCCCGCCGAAGCGGTGCTTTTCCCTGCTTTTTGCGAGCAGGAAGGCGGCGTTCCACGGGTTTATCTCGGCTTTACCGGCATGACGCAGGGTGCCGTACGGGTTAAGGGTGGCGACTGGGGCGGCCCGCGCTCGGCGATTGACGCAAGCCACGCCGCCTGGGTCGCCAGCCCCGCCTGGCGGCTGGTCGAGGCGCTGAACGCCATCGTGCCAGCGCAGGCCAACGGCGTGCTGGAAACGCGTCCGCTGGATGTGGAAGCGGCTGAATGGCTCGATGAACTGGCGCAGCAGTGTAACCCGGAAGCGCAACTGGGCCAGAACGCTCGCCTCGCGCTGAATGCCAGCGCTTATGAAGCGCTGGCGCACCTGCTTGGCAGCGCGGTGCTCACGATAAGCGAACTGAAAACCGCCTCTGGCGGGCAGGACGTTATCGCGCCTGAAGCCTGCGCGGCGTTTACGCTGCGCACGCCGCCGGGCAGCGACCCGCAAGCCTTACTGGCGCGTTTGCGCGAACGGCTGATGCTGCCGGACCTCGTCGGCGCAGAGCTTCATTGCGGCGAGAGCTATCCGGGTATGCGCTTTAGCGCGGAGGAACCGGGAGTGATGGAGCTGCTGATGAGCTATCAACAGCAGCAGGCGCGGGCGCAGATCTGGCCCTGGTCGCCGGAATGCGCGCCAGCCAGCGCCTTCGCGCCTGTCGCTCCGGCGTTTGTGATGGGCGGTCTCGGCAGCGGCGGCAACGCCTGCGGCGTAAATGAATTTATTACGCTAAAAGGGCTGGCGCGTTTTCAGCGTTCGCTGCGCGACTGGCTGCTCTGTTTTTAACGGCGCCCGGGCGAGAAATAAAGGCGGCGGGAGCCGCCGCCTCCCGGTTACGCCTCTTCACCGTCAATACGGATAACCAGCTTGCCGAAGTTTTTCCCCTGCAGCAGGCCGATAAAAGCTTGCGGCGCGTTTTCAAGCCCCTCCACCACCTGCTCGCGGTAGTGAACTTTGCCCTCTTTCACCCATGGCTCCATGGCGTGGCGAAACTCTTCGATGCGATGGCCATAATCCTGATTAATAATAAAGCCCTGCATGCGGATGCGTTTTTTCAGGATGGTCCCCATCAACAGCGGCAGCCGGTCAGGGCCTGGCGGTAAATCCGTGGCGTTATAGCCCGACACCAGACCACAAACCGGGACGCGGGCTGCGGTGTTAAGCAGCGGCAGAACGGCGTCGAAGACTTTGCCGCCCACGTTTTCAAAATAAACGTCGATGCCGTTCGGACACGCCTGTTTCAGCTTCCCGGCAAAATCTTCGGCGCGGTGGTCGATACACTCGTCAAAGCCCAGGTTTTCCACCGCATGGCGACACTTCTCTTCGCCGCCCGCAACGCCCACCACCCGGCAGCCTTTCAGCTTGCCTATCTGTCCTACCGTGGCGCCCACCGGACCTGTTGCGGCGGCGACCACCAGCGTTTCACCCGGCTTCGGGTTGCCGATATCCAGCAGCCCCATGTAAGCGGTAAAGCCCGGCATGCCCAGCACGCCGAGATACCACGAGGGATTTTCCGGCTGCTTGCCAAGCGGCGTGAGCTCTTTGCCGCTGGCGATGCAGTAATCCTGCCAGCCGCCGTAGCCCACTACCCAGTCGCCTTCGGAAAAGTCGGGATGCAGCGATTTTTCTACCCGCCCGATAGTGCCGCCGACCATGACTTCGCCAATCTGCACCGGCGGGGAATAAGAAGGTTCGTCGCTCATGCGCCCGCGCATATACGGGTCGAGTGAAAGATAGACGTTGCGCAGCAGCACCTGTCCTTCGCCTGGCTCGGCAATCACATCCTCTTCAAGACGAAAGTTTTCCGCGACCGGCGCGCCGTGAGGACGGGAAGCCAGCACCCAGCGACGGTTTTGTTGTTGACTCATAATGCTCTCCTGATGACAAGACCTGTCCCAATAGTAGAACATCCTCAGGGTGCGGCGTTGTTAAGCCGCACAACAAGGTAAACACAGGGGCTGTCGCTCTCATTGATGAAGTGGCATTCGTTAGGCGGCCCCAGCTCAAGGCAATCCCCCGTCTGCATCTGATGGCGCGCCTCGCCCTCCACGAACACCAGTTCGCCTGACTGCACCCAGATAAGCTGGCGGGCGAAGGCGTAGGCGGACGCGGGCATCGGAATGTCGCTGCCTGCGGGCAATTCCACCTGCACCAGATCGAGCGGCAGGTCGGAGCGCGGCGAGACATGCCGGCGCAGGTAGTGGCTTTGCGGGTCCCGCCAGACGGGTTGATCGTTAAAGCGCAACAGCTTGCCTTCCTGCATTTCCGCCCGGGCAATCAGCGTTGACATGCTCAGCCCGAACGCGCCGGACAGGCGCCCCAGCAGCGTGGCGGTCGGGCTGCTGTCGCCGCGTTCGATTTTATGGATCATGGCGCGGGAAACCCCTGCCCGCTCGGCAAGCTCGCTTTGCGACCAGCCGCGCGTCTCGCGTTCCGTGCGAATGCGCTCACCAATCCGTTGACTTAATGTGTCGATGATATTATTCATAGCTGAACATTATAGTGTACGAACGCCGAGGTTCAACGATGATAATCCGCCGCGCCACTGCAGAAGACTGCGCCGCTATTGCCGATATTTTTAACTATGCGGTGGTGCATACCGCCGCTATCTGGAACGACACCACGGTCGACACGGAAAACCGTCTCGCCTGGTTTTATCAGCGCGGCAATGCCGGTTATCCGGTGCTGGTCGCGCAGGAAAACAACCTCGTGGTGGGCTACGCCTCGTTTGGCGACTGGCGCGCGTTTGATGGTTTTCGCCATACCGTAGAACATTCCGTCTATGTTCACCCTGAACACCACGGGAAAGGAATTGGCCGAGCGCTGATGGAACACCTTATCGTCGAGGCGCGACAAATTGGCAAACATGTGATGGTGGCGGGCATTGAATCGCAGAATGCCGCTTCCATCGCCCTGCACCATAAGCTCGGTTTTACCATTACCGCGCAGATGCCGCAGGTCGGCACTAAATTTGGCCGCTGGCTGGATCTCACGTTTATGCAACTGCAGCTCGATAACCGAAGCGAGCCGGACCTGTTGCCATGAACGCCTCCTTAACCCTGCTGTTCCTTACTGCCGCAGGTATCGGGCTGGTGGTGCAAAACACGATTATGGTGCGCATCACCCAGTCCGCATCGACCATTCTTATCGCCATGTTGCTGAACTCGCTGGTCGGCATCGTGTTGTTTACCACCATTTTGTTGTTCAGAAACGGGCTGGCCGGCTTTAGCGAGCTGGTTGCGACGGTGCGCTGGTGGACGCTGATCCCGGGGCTGCTGGGGTCATTTTTTGTGTTCGCCAGCATCAGCGGCTATCAGTACGTGGGGGCGGCCACCACTATCGCGGTGCTGGTCGCAAGCCAGCTGGTAGGCGGCCTGGTATTAGATATCGTACGCAGCCACGGCCTCTCTTTTCGCACGCTCGCAGGCCCAGTGGCCGGCGCGGTCTTGTTGGTTATCGGTGCCTGGCTGGTGGCGAGACGGCAGTTTTGATGCGGTGTGACTAAAAAATAAAGCCCATCCAGCATGGGCTTTACACTAACTTTATAACTTGCCGTTATTGGCCCGAAGATTAGCAGAACGCTTAACTTTCAGTTCAGAGCCTAAGTCAACGCGCCCATTTGCGACTTTCACTTCACCCGATTCGAGTTTGTTTTTTAACGCTTGCCCGGCTACTGCCTGAAGGCGTCTTCCCATTTCGAGTTTCAGACAGTCAGACGAAGCGCTATAAGGACTTATAACTTTTTGTTGTGACGACATAACTTCTTCCTCCTATTGCCGTATCGCTCCAGGCGCACCAGCCGTCAAACCTTTGAAATAACCTGCTACGAGGATGTCCATCCAGACCGAGCAAGGCGGAATAGAGTTCTGTTAAATCTGTTTTACGTTGATTTTCACAATCATTCGCTGCCGAAAAAACATAGGCTGCAGCGCAGGATACAGTGTAATGGTCAAAAATTATGCTTGCAACGTTAAACAAAACTCGCCCATCCATTACGCCGGTATGCTCAACGTGCTGATATCCGTATAGTTGTTGTGTAAGCGGATCTATCCTGTCAAAAATTACGGTCCATACCCCATTCACAGGGAAGAGGAAATCCGGGCAGGCATGATAAATATCTACCCCCTTCGTTAAAAGCTCGTGCATCGTCTTAATGTGCTCGAATCCAACCGCATAGGCTATTCCGGCGGTTTCAAAGAGTCGAAAAACAATGCCGTCGCCAAATGCTTCATTAAATGGATGCCGCCAGCTTATTGCGTTAACCACGTAACAGCCTCCCTGCCGCAGTGCCTTTTCATATTCTCTGGCCGAGGATACAGGTGGGCATAGATGGAGCAAGCGCTTATCGGTAGTGGAGGCAACTATTCAGAATAATAAAAGAGAAACAACGTGGAGGCTTAAAATCGAAAGGATAAGTAACCGCGCCCGGCCGCAAACCGGGCGCGCAAGATTACTGCTGTCCGCTGCGCCGTGCGCTGACGGTCGCCAGCGCCGCCCAGTCGAGCTTTTCGTCGCCGTGCGCCAGCGCATCAAGGTAGTTGTCGCGCAGCACGCCGGCGATGCCCATCGGCACGTTTTTGCTTTCCGCCGCCTGCTGGGCGAGACGCACATCTTTCAACCCAAGCTTCATGGTAAAGCCCGCCGGCGAGTAGCGGTCTTCGGCGATCATCGCGCCATAATTTTTGTACGCCGGCGCGGCGAACAGCGTGCTGGTAAGCATGCCGAGAAAATCGCCCTTGCCCACGTCATACGCTTCCACCAGCGCGGACGCTTCGCCCATCGCCTCGATGGCGCTCGCTATCATAAAGTTCGCCGCCAGTTTAACCGTCGCCGCCTGGGCAGGCCTGTCGCCGAAGCGCCAGGTTTTTTGCCCCAGTACGTCGAAGATCTCCTGCACGTTATCGAGCAGGGCTGCATCGCCTGCGGTCAAAATATTCAGGTTGCCCGCAGCCGCCACATCAACACGGCCCAGCACAGGCGCGGCGATATAAGAGACACCTTTTTCATGGGCGCGTCTTTCCATCTCTTCGGTGAACGCGACCGACACGGTCGCCATGTTGATCCAGATAGCGCCGCGCGCAAGGGCCGTCAGCGCGCCCTGCCCTAAAACAACCTGTTCGGTGGCGACATCATCGGCAAGGATAGTAATAAGCACGGTCGCAGACGCGATATCCGCCGGGCTTGCCGCAAGCGTCGCGCCCTGCTCCGCCAGCTTCTGCGCAGGTTCAGGCGATCGGTTCCACACCGTCACCTCATAACCGGCGTTCAAAAGATTGCTCGCCATCGGCTGGCCCATGCCGCCGAGGCCCAAAAAAGCAATATGCATGCTCCCTCCGTTAAATTATGCTGCCGCCTTTGGTCAACGCCGCCACCCGCTCCACCGCTTCGCGCTCGCGATCCTCTTTATGTTGACGGCCGTGGTGAGCAATGGCGTTACGCAGCCGCTGCTGCTGTTCGTAGCGTTCTTCGCGCCCGAGCGCCGTATCTTCGCTCAGGGCAACCAGCAATTCATTCATGTGGGCGATAACGCTCTCGCCAATCGCCGCGTCGACGCGGCTTTTTACTTCATCCAGATGGGACATGAGAACTCCTTAACCACGCCACGGCTTCGCGCCGCGGCGTGAACCTCAGTTAAGCTTCGCTTTCGAGAAATCGCTACCCATCAGGCTGACGCTGTAGCCGCTGACATTGTTGCGGGTAGCGAAGAAGGTTTTCCCGTTCGCCAACGGTATCCATGGCGCCTGCTGCCAGAAAATCTCCTGCGATTGTTGATAAAGCTTAGCGCGCGCAGCGGGGTCGCTCTCGCGTTTAGCCTGATCAATCAGCGAGGTGTATTTTTTGTCGCACCAGCGCGCCGCGTTGGAGCCGCTCTGAATGCTGTCGCAGCTCAGCAGGACGTCGGCGAAGTTATCCGGGTCGCCGTTGTCGGACATCCAGCCATACAGCGCGGAGGCGTGTTCGCCCTTGCGCAGGCCGGAGAGGTATTCGCCCCACTCATAGCTGACGATTTTCGCCTTCACGCCGACCTTCGCCCAGTCGTTCTGGATCATCTCGGCAATACGGCGCGAGTTAGGGTTATAAGGACGCTGCACCGGCATCGACCAGAGATCGGTTTCAAATCCCTTCTCCAGCCCCGCCTGCTTGAGCAGCGCCTTCGCTTTTTCCGGGTCATAGCCGTACTCTGGCAAATCTTTATTAAAACCCATCATGTTCGGCGGAATGGGCGATTTCGCCACGCTGCCGCTGCCCATAAACACGGCGTTGATTATCGCTTTCTTGTCTACCGCATAGTTCAGCGCCTGGCGCACCAGCACGTTATCGAACGGCTTTTTCTGCGTATTGAATGCGAGATAGCCGACGTTCAGCGCTTCCACGCTGTGCAGCGTCAGGTTTTTATCCGCGTTGATCTGCGCAAACTGCACCGGGCTCGGCGCCGGGATTATCTGGCACTCGTTGGTTTTGAGTTTGGCGAGGCGGGTCTCCACGCTCGGGGTAATAGAGAAAATCAGATGCTTGGTCGGCACGTCCCCATCCCAGTAGTCAGGGTTCGCGATGTAGCGGATCAGGGAGTCGACCTTGTACTGCTGAAGCGCGTAAGGACCGGTGCCGATGGGCCAGTTATCCACGTTCTCCGGCGTGCCCTTTTTCATCATCGCGTCGGCATATTCGGCTGAAAGAATCGAGGCGAAATCCATGCCCCAGTCAGCCAGGAATGCCGCGTTCGGCTCGCTCAGGGTGAACTGCACGTGGTAATCGTCGAGCTTTTTCACGTCGGTGATGAGTTTATCGAGCCCGACGTCGTTGAAATACTCGTAGTTGCCCTGCGACACGTTGTGATACGGATGCTTCGGATCTTTCTGGCGCATCACGGAGAAAATCACGTCGTCCGCATTAAAGTCGCGCGTTGGCTTAAAGTATTTATTGCTGTTGAACTTCACTCCCTGGCGCAGGGTGAAGGTCCAGACTTTGCCGTCATCGCTCACTTTCCATTCGGTCGCGAGCGAAGGCACCGGAGTGTTGGTCTTCGGGTCAAATGTCACCAGGCGGTTATAGAGCACCTGCGAACTCGCCACGAAAGTCGGGCCAGAGCTGGCTATCTGCGGGTTGAAGGATTCCGGCGAGGCTTCGGAGCAGTAGATAATCGTGTCGCTGGAGGCCGCCTGCGCGGCGGTCGGCAGCAGCGCCGCCCCGAGCAGCAGCCCGAGCAGCGTCTTAGTGGTCGTCATCTTTGCCATAAAAACACCAATTATTATTAAGGTAAATATTATGAATGGTAATCACAACACACGCTTATGCCACTGGCAAATAACAAAAAACTGGCTGGTTATGCATTTTTAGCCGTTTTCGCTCAATACGCCGCCAGATCCAGCCTGAAACTTCGCAACTCGCCATTATCCTCTTTGCCGCCAGGCGGTTGCGCCACAAGTCAAGAAAATTCCTAAGGTTCAATAGCCCGAGAATTCGCCCCTTTTCGCTTTTCTTTTTCCGTTTGCTTGCGCTTGTCCCTGGTAAAGTGGAGCGGTGAAAAAAGTTTTTCTGCAGAGAGTGTGACGTGGCAAAAATTCTATTGCGCAGCGGTTTTCTGGATGACTTCCAGGGCGTTGGCGAAAACGGCCAGGCGGTGTTTGACTCCGCGCTGCAAATCCGTGAAACCCTGCGCCTTCGCAAACAGCCGCTGGAGGCGTGTCTCGCCATCCCGCAGCTTAACGATGACGGCGACCGGGTAGACTGGTATGCGCCGGTGACAGGCGAGGTGATGAGCTGGGCGGCGGCAAACGAAGAGGAGCGCCGTCGCGCCCGGCGCTTGCTGGAGAGCGCTGTCGCCAGCGCCCGCGCGCTGAGCCAACGCTGCCTGCAATCGGAAAAGACCGCGCAGCAGTTATTCGGCGCGCTGCTCGCCAAAGCCTTGCAGTTTCCAGCCGCGAACCACATTTACCTGGTCGACGGCAAGCCGGTCATTACCTTCTGGGGCTTTGTGAACCTTAACCAGAGCGTGCGCGACGATGTGCTCGACTGCCTGGCGGAAGAAGAACGCGAGCCGGAAATCGTGATGCTGCCAGAGGAACCGGAAGAGGAGCCGGAACCGGCCCGCATTGTATTAAGCGAGCCGGACGCGCCGCTGCTGGCTGTCGCCCCTGCGCCCGTAGCGCCGCAACCCGCTCCCGCTGCGCCCTTTATCGCGGAACCTGTCGCCGTTGAGCCCGCGCCAGTGGCCGCTGCCGCCCCTGCGCCTGCGCCTGCCCGTCAACGCCGCACGTTGTGGCTGCTGCCGCTTGCCGCCGCCGTGGCGCTGGCCATCGGCGCGCCTGCTGGCTGGAAACTGCTGCATACCGATAGCGCCGTGAAACCTGCGGTGTCCGTCGCCGATATCAAAGCCGTGGAGATCGCGCCTGCGCCGGTGCAAACCGCAGATGCGCCAGCGCCCGTAAAAGCGGCGCAAACGCCGGCGCCGGTTCAGCCGCAGCCCACCGCGGCGCTGCCGCTTGCGCAAGCGCAAATCACGCCCCCTGAGGAAGCGGCAAAGCCTGAGGCCGCGCCCGCCGAACCGCAGAAAGCGCTGATGGTAATGGACCCAGGCCAGGTGAAAGCCGGTTCAACCCGTTTTCTGAATGGCGTATGGCGCGTTACCGTCGACGTGAACGATCCGGTGACTGGCAAACCGCCCGCCCTGCGCTATGAACTTAACGATAATAAAGGCACGGTGCGCATTACCCGCGGCGGCGTAAGCTGTCGCGCCGAGCTTTACGCCGGGCTGCACCAGTCCGGCACGCTGATGATCAAAAGCCGGGGCAACGCCCGCTGCAGCGACGGCACCCGCTATCCGGTGCCGGAAGTGGCCTGTAAAGCAGGCGAGCGGGATGTAGCCCAGTGCACGGGCCGTTACGATGAGAAGACCGTGCTGCCCCTGACGTTTAAGAAAGTGAGCGCCTGATCCTATGCTGGCAAACCTGTGTGATTACAAACAGAGCGTCACCCTGATTGAAAACAGCGGTGTGCAGTTTTTAGATTTTGGCGTAACGCCTGTGGATGCGCCGCACGGCGGACGCTTCGTACGTAAAACCGCCAACGGCCCACTGCTGCGCCTGGATTACGACAGCGCGGGCGGCAAATTTACGCTGCCCTCGCCAAACGGCGGTCAGCCTGAAGTGGTGCGCCCGGAAAGCACCCTGGCGCTTAGCCAGTCGCTGGCGGCGCTGGACGGCGTCTGGCTGCCGCTGCCGGTGCTGCGCTTCAACCCGCCGCGCACCTTCGTGCAGGGGCCGGATAACTGGGCGCGAATGCAGGTCCGTCGCCTCGAAACGCCCGACAGCGCAGGCCATACGCACCGCGTGACGCTGGCATTCGATACGCAAATCCAGAGTGACGAAAGCCAACAGGGACAGCTTGCGCCGGTGGCAAACGACGTGCGCAACGGCACCCGCTTCGCCCTCGCCTGGCGCGATGACGAAGTGGCCGACTTTCTTGACCAGACGTGGGTTGACGGCTGGCTGCGCGAAACCTTTACCCAGTACGCCACCTTGCACGAAGCGCGCAGCGAAGAGGCGCTGACCCGCGCCATGAAAGGCTTTGAGTATCAGGGCCACTGGCTGAACCTGCTGACCATGCTCGGCGAGCAGATAAGCGTGCCGGAGCTGAAAATCGTTACCGCCACCCTGAATGCCCCCGCCGTGCCGGTGGATTTAATTCTGGACGTTGGCAACACGCACACCTGCGGCGTCATTATCGAAGATCATGGCGAAGCGAACGACGGCCTGCGCCAGACGATGGAGTTGCAGGTACGCTCGCTCAGCGAACCGCAATTCCTTAACGAGCCGATGTTCACCAGCCGCCTGTCGTTTGCCGAAGCGCGTTTTGGCAAACAGCACTTCTCCGTGGAAAGCGGCCGCGACGACGCCTTTACCTGGCCCTCTATCGTGCGCGTGGGCGACGAAGCGCGAAAACTGGCGATGCAGCGCCTCGGCACCGACGGCAGCAGCGGCATCTCCAGCCCGCGCCGCTATCTGTGGGATGAAACCCCCGCCTCGCAGGCCTGGCGCTTTAACCTGCTGACGCCAAAAACCCAGCGCGAGCCCCTCGCCACGGCGTTTCCGCTGATGAACCTGATGAACGACGAAGGCCAGCCGCTGTGGGAGCTGCCGGCGGACGAGCGCTTGCCGGTCTTCTCGCCGCAGTACAGCCGCAGTTCGCTGATGACCCATATGCTCTGCGAGCTGCTCTCTCAGGCGTTGTGCCAGATTAACAGCGTGGCGAGCCGCCTGCGCATGGGTAACGCCCATTCGCCGCGCCAGCTGCGCACGCTTATCCTCACCCTCCCCTCGGCGATGCCGAAACAGGAGCGCGAGATATTCCGCCGCCGCATGCAGGAGGCGATTGCGCTGGTCTGGAAAGCGCTCGGCTGGCATCCGCAGGATGACGATTTCACCTCCCCGAAAGGCCAGCAGAAGAGCCTTGTGCCCGCGCCGCTGGTGCAGATGGACTGGGACGAGGCGAGCTGCGGCCAGCTGGTCTGGCTCTACAACGAGGCGATGGTGCGCTTCAACGGCCAGACCGAGCGCTTTTTCGCAAGCTTCGCCCGCCCGGACCGCGAAACCCCGCCCGGCGAACAGCCGGGCCGCCAGCTTCGCGTCGCCTCGATAGACATCGGCGGCGGCACTACCGACATGGCGATTACCGACTACCGGCTTGACGACGGCGTAGGCAGCAACGTCAAAATCGCGCCCGAGCTGCTGTTTCGTGAAGGGTTTAAAGTGGCGGGCGACGACCTGCTGCTGGACATCATTCAGCGCTGCGTGCTGCCCGCCCTGCAGGAGAGCCTGCAAAAGGCGGGTGCGCCGGATGCGGTGACGCTGATGTCCACCCTGTTCGGCGATTCCGGCCGTATGGATACGCAGGCGATTCTGCGCCAGCAAACCGCGTTGCAACTACTGATGCCGGTGGGCCACGCCATTTTGCAGGCCTGGCAGGAGAGCGATGTTAACGATCCGCTCGCGGGGCTACACGCCACGCTCGGCGAGTTGCTGACCCGCAAGCCGACCACCAACGTGCTGAACTATCTGCACCAGGCCATCGGCCACGCGTTGCCTAGCGACGCCGCGGCGTTCACGGTGCTGGACGTGCCCCTGCAGATCCGCTTCAGCGAGCTGCAGGAGGCGATGCTGGGCGGCAAATTCAGCCTCTGCGCGCCGCTGCATGCGCTTTGCGAAGCTATCACCCACTATGCCTGCGACGTCTTACTGGTCACTGGCCGCCCGGGCTGCCTGCCGGGCGTGCAGGCGCTTGTCCGCCACCTTCAGCCGGTGCCGGTCAACCGTATTGTCTGGCTGGATAATTACGAAGTGCACGAATGGTATCCGTTCAGCCAGCATGGCCGCGTGGGCAACCCGAAAGCCACCGCCGCCGTCGGCGCGATGCTCTGTGCGCTGGCGCTCGATTTACGCCTGCCGCGCTTTAACTTCAAGGCGGCGGATATCGGCGCCTATTCCACCGTGCGCTACCTGGGCGTGCTCGACAGCGTGGCGAACCTGCTTAGCGACGAAAATGTCTGGTACCGCGAGATAGACCTGGATAACCCCGGCGAGAAGCTCGACGCCCGCCTGCACTTCCCGCTGCGCGGCAACGTCACGCTCGGCTTCCGCCAGCTCGACAATGTGCGCTGGCCCGCTACGCCTCTCTATACCCTGTCGGTGAACGCGCCGGAGCTGGCGAAAGCGATAGCTGGCGACGGCGTGCTTAACGTTCGCCTGCAGCTTGCGGGCGGCGGTAAAAACCGCGCGCCGGAAGCCTTCAGCCTGGCGGAAGCCTGGCTTTCCGACGGCACGCGGGTACCTACCGAACAGCTTACTTTCAAACTCAATACGCTGGCTGACCGCCGCAGCAGCGGCAGCCACTACTGGATAGACAGCGGGAGCGTTTATTTAAAATGAGTCGCCAGAACCTCACTTCACGCACCCTGAGCGCCCTGACCGACTGGGTTGAGCGCACCCGCGAGCACGCGCCGCTGCTGGATGACGAAGCCGATGCTCTGCTGGCACGGCTGCAGCAGCTTGAGAGCAAGGCCAGCGCCATTTCGAACCTCAGCGATGCGCCGCGCACGCTGGGGCTTTACGGCTATTGCGGCGCGGGCAAAGCGTTTTTACTCTCAACGCTTGCCAGCAGCCAGCCGGAGCGGCTGAACGTCGCGCCCGGCGGCAAACATCTTGATTACCTTACGCATATCAACCCGGGCAACAGCGCCACGGCGATGGCGGTCCGCTTTACCCGCGATGAGGGCGACTTGCCGGATCGTTTTGCGCTGCGGTTGCGCCTGTTAAGCGAAAGCGAACTGGTGCAGATTTTTATTGCTCACTACTACGCCAACGGCGCGGTGCGCACGCTGACGGACGCCCAGATTCAACAGCGTCTGGCCCCGCTGCGGGCGCTTTGCCAGCCGCAGGCGCACCCGGTCGTGCACGCTGATGATGTCGCCGCCCTGGCTGACTTCTGGCGCGAGACAACGCCGAAGCGCCAGCAGAGCCTGACAGAAGCGAGCTGGCATCAGCTGGCGACGCTGCTCCCGGCGCTCACGCTTAACGAACGCGTGCGCGTTTACGCCCTGCTGTGGGGGGAAAATCAGGAGCTGACCCAGCAGTGGCTGGCCCTGGCGCAAGCGCTGGAGCTGCTTGGCAACGCGCCAGAGGTCGCCGCGCCGCTGAGTCTGCTGGTGGATGCGTTCTCCCTGCCTGCGGAAGGATTTTTACTGCCTGGCGGCGCCGCAGATGAGCGCGTACAGGTCTGCCCGCTTGAGACAAACGGCCAACAGCCTGCGCTAAGCGTACCGGTCGCCACGCTCGCCCTGCTGACCCGCGAACTGGTCTTGCCGCTGGTGGACGCCACGCAGCCGCACGATACCGACCTGCTTGATATTCCTGGCGCCCAGCCTGACCACAGCCTTGCGTCCTGCAAAACGCGGTGGCTGCTTACCTGCTACCGTCAGCGCCAGCAGCCGGACGTGCTGCTGGTGTGCAACGCCGCCCCTGAGCGCGCCGCGATTATTCCCGCCGCCCGCGCGCTTCGTCGCTGGGTGGACGACACGCAGCCGCAAACGCAGACGCAGCCGAATCTGGTCTGGGCGATAACGCCTTTCGACGCCCGTTTCCAGGGCGGTCAGCATCTGGATGAAGGCGTGCAGCGGCTGCTCGGCAAACCCGGTGCTCGCTGGGGCGCGTTACAGGCGCTGGATGCCCGCAACGTGCAGCGCCTCGTCGAGTGGCTTGGCGCAGCGCTTGACGATGAGAACCGCCAGGCACGCCATGCGGCGCTGGAAACGGCGCTAACGGCCTCTGCGCAGGCGCTGTTTCAGCGTTATCTCGGGACAGAAAGCGGCGAGGAAGCCCGCAGCCGCGCGGAGCAGGAAGTGCGCGCGCTGCAGCGCCAGGCTTCGCGCCACGGCGATGTGCTGGAAGCGCTGCTGCCTGCCGGGCGTGTGCAAAGCGCTGATGACGATACGCCGCCCGGTATTATCGAAACCACGCAGGCGATTTTTAGCGAGAGCATCGATCTTTTTGGTGATGAAACCGCGAGCGCCCCGGCGCCTGAGCGCCAGATGAGTAAAAGCGAGCAAAACCCGCACCGCCGCTGGGTTAATCATGTGCGCCACTGGGCGCAGCAGCCGGATAACGCGGCGGCGCTGGGTCTGGAGCCGACAACCTTGCGCTGGCTTGGCGAAACGCTGGCTGTTGCCAGCTACCGGCTGAAGCTTGACGAGCAGCTCGATGCGCTGGCAAATGATGAAGCGCAGCGCCACGCCGCGCTGGCGAATTTCATAAGCTGGCTTGGCTACGCTGAAACGCCGCTGGCGCAGCGCCCCGCAAGCCGCATCAATAAAGGCGCGCCGATTTTCGCCCCGGTCGCCAGCAGCCGACAGCGCCTGACACGCCTCGCGGACCAGCCGGTGCACGCCGCCACGCGCTACGTTTACGACTGGCTGGTGGCGCTCTATACGCTTGCCTGCGACAACGTCGGCTATCGCCATCCGCTGGACGTCAACGACCGCGATCGTCAGGCGCTCGCGGACCTCTTCGCGAAGTAAAAACCGCGGGCCGGTTCGCGAAACGTGAGCCGGCCGCAACCTCGTTAAAATAGCGTGCGATATCCGCCCCGCCGCTGGTTTTTCCGCTTCCTACCTTTACACTCTCAGCACTGCTTTACATTTCCATAACAACTGAGGTGTCTGATGGCTGCTGCTCCTTTAACTCCCGCCCTGCTTATTAACGGCGAACGCCGCGCCGCCGCGGACGGACGCACGTTTACCCGGTTGAATCCGTTGGATGAACAAACGGCGACCCTGGCGCCAGCCGCCGCGCCGGAGGATGCGCTGGCGGCAGCGGACGCGGCCGCGCAGGCGTTTGTGCGCTGGCGTGACACCGGTCCGGGCGTTCGCCGGGCGCTGCTGCTGAAGGCGGCTGAGCGGCTTGAAGCGCAGGAGTCGCAGTTCGTCGCCGCTATGGCGGCGGAAACCGGGGCGTCGGCGCAGTGGGCGGGGTTCAACGTACATCTTGCCGCAGGCCTGCTGCGCGAAGCGGCGGCGCTCACTACGCAAATTACAGGCGAAGTGATCCCTTCCGACGTGCCGGGCAGCCTCGCCATGGCGGTGCGCCAGCCGGCGGGCGTGGTTTTTGGCATGGCGCCCTGGAACGCGCCGATTATTCTCGGCGTGCGCGCCATCGCCACGCCGCTCGCCTGTGGCAACACCGTTATCCTTAAAGGCAGCGAACTCTCCCCGGCGACGCACGGACTCATTATCGAGGCGCTGCATGAAGCGGGCTTTCCGCCCGGCGTGGTCAATTTCATTACCAGCGCGCCGGAAGAGGCGGCGGCGGTAACGGAGGCCGTTATCGCTCACCCGGCCGTGCGGCGCGTCAACTTCACCGGCTCGACGCGGGTCGGCCGGATCATCGCTGAAACCTGCGCCCGCCACCTCAAGCCGGTGGTGCTGGAACTCGGCGGCAAAGCGCCGTTGTTGGTGCTGGACGACGCCGATATCACGCTCGCTGTTAACTGCGCCGCTTTTGGCGCGTTCGCGAACTCCGGGCAGATCTGCATGTCCACCGAGCGTATTGTGGTGGATGCCCGCATAGCCGACGCGTTTGCAGCACAGTTTGCGGCAAAAGCGGCCTCACTGCCCTGCGGCGACCCGCGCAACGGGCCAGCCGTCCTTGGCTCAGTGGTGGACAGGCAGACGGTATCGCGCTGCAACGCGCTGATAGACGATGCGCTGGCGAAAGGCGCGGTGCTGCTGGCTGGCGGCAAAGCGGAAACGACGCTGATGCCCGCGACGGTGCTGGATAACGTCACGTCGGCTATGCGCATTTACCATGAAGAGTCGTTCGGACCGGTAAAAGCCATCGTTCGCGTTCGCGATGAAGAAGAAGCGATAGGCGTGGCTAACGACAGCGAGTTTGGCCTTTCCAGCGCCGTCTTTAGCCAGGATACCGCGCGCGCCTGGCGGGTGGCGCAGCGACTGCAAAGCGGCATTTGTCATATTAACGGGCCAACGGTGCATGACGAAGCGCAGATGCCTTTTGGCGGCGTAAAAGATTCCGGCTATGGACATTTTGGCGGCCTCGCGGGGGTGCGTGAGTTCACCGAATTGCGCTGGATAACGATGCAAACCGCGCCGTGCCCTTTGCCCTTCTGACGCATTCCCGAAGCTGGCGGTTATATCCCACCTCATCACGTTCCCGGTGCGCCGCCACACGTCTCCTGAAAGGACGCGCGGCGGCCACCGGGAAGCGAAGCGGTTCACAAAAGCCGCGCCAGCACAGGTAGCCGTCTGTAAGTAAAAAAGCCGGGACTGTTATTTTGTCAGCCAGGTTTCGAGATGTTCTATCTCCGCTTTCTGCGCTTTGATAATATCCTGCGCCATTTTTTTCATTTCCGGGTCTTTACCGTATTTGAGTTCCGTCTCGGCCATGGCTATCGCGCCTTTATGGTGCTCTAACATCGACCTGGCAAACATTTTATCCGCATCGGATTCCTTCATCGCGTTCATCATGTCGCTATGCATCTTTTGCATTGCCGCCATATTTTCTTTTGCGGCAGCTGACATATTCATGTCATGCGTCATGGGTGAGTTCGGATGCTGAGCCATTACGGCGGCTGGCATGGCCAGTAATAATAAGGTCAGAATGAGTTGCGGCTTTTTCATGTGCATCACCTCGGGATAAGTGGCTGCTCTTTAACGTTTCCTGGGCCGATTTATCAACCTGATTACGGTTGCCTGAAAAACAGCGTCGGCGCATTACCGGGACCCTGTCAAAAAGGTTTACTGTCAGGTCTCGCTTAGCCTGAATCTGCCATAAACAACGTTCCTGTTATGCTCTCTTTCTCTGCGGGAGCGGCATTTTAATAATGTAGTTGATAACTTCGCTTGCCCGCATAGTGTGCCGCTCGCAAGCGATAGTCGTCCTGCGCTACGGCTGACAAAACCCCTGTAGCGCTTTTGCCAGCGCCGACGGGTTTTCCCATGACATCGAGTGCCCGGCTGCTGGAATGACCGCAGTCGACACGCCCGCGGCGGCAAGCGAGGAAAAATCATCATCAGGCAGCGACCGTTCGCCAAAGATGAGCTGTTTCGGCTTATTGAGCGACAGAAAGGCCTGATACCAGTCAACGCTGCTGCCCTTCACTAACGCGGTTGCGCCTCGCCACATCGCCCACGGCGCGTTGCTGAGCAGGCTTCCGGCCCAGGCGGCCTCTTCCTCTTCGGGCAGACGCGGATATTGCTCAATCATGCGCGGGTATTCTTCATGCATGAACTGCTCTTCACTGTAAGCCGCGATAATGCGGCTGAACTGCCCGCCGCCCGTGTGGAAATTCGGCTCGGAAACCGCCAGCCCCAGCAGGCGCTCTCCCGCCTGTTGCGCAGCCTCAATGGCGATGCTGCCGCCCATGCTGTGACCATACAGCCAGAAGGCGCTCAGGTTCAGCGTCTGCGCCAGCTCCATCACCACCTGTGCCTGGTCGCTGGTGCCGTACGCGTAATGGCGCGGCTTTTCGCTGTAGCCGCTGCCAGGCAAATCAATCAGCACAGCGCGCCGTCCGCCGAAAGCCGGGTCAATGACCACGCGCGGATAGTCATAAGATGAAGCGCAGCCCAGGCCGTGCACCATCAGCAACGGCTCGCCGTCGCCCGGGAAATCGTGATAACGAACAAAACAGCCAGCATGACGTGAATAAAAGGTTTTCATCTGTGCGCTCCTCGCTCTAAATACTGATTATATATACAGCTTTTACTGGCATAAGGCCAGCGCGGGCCTTGTTTTTGCGCGGTATCTCCAGAAAACGCAGCGGCGTAAAGAAATCCAGATTAAAGGAAATGGCATCATGCTGCCGTTGTGCTGAAATAGGCTCGAATACCCCAGAAAAGTAAGGATCACCTTATGAAAGCAAGAAAACTGGTTTCAGTAGCAGCACTGCTGGCAGGCTGCATGGCGATGGCTTCCGCTCCGGCGCTGGCAAACCCGGGTAATGGAAATGGCAACGGCGGTGGGCACGGCAACAGCGGCAACCATGGCAACAGCGGAAACCACGGTAACAGCGGAAACCACGGCAATAGCGGTAACCACGGTAATGACAACGACAACGACAACGGCAAAAGCGGAAAAGAAGCCGCTTCCCATGGCAAAAACTATGGCAAGCCGGATCACGTTGACGCAGATATCAGCCCTTCCCGCGCGCGCCAGCTGGCGGTGAATTATGGGCTGACGGGCTATGAGTCATTACCGCCGGGCATCGCTAAAAACCTGGCGCGCGGCAAGCCGTTACCGCCAGGCATTGCGAAAAAAGCGGTGCCAGCCGACATGCTGCGCGATCTGCCTTATTACCCGGGTTACGAGTGGCGAATGGTGGGCGACGACCTGGTGCTGATTGCGCTCAGCACCGCCGTGGTGACGGCCATTATTAACGGCGTATTCGATTAATTTCTTGCTTATGGACCGGGCGGGAAGCGCCTGCCGCGCCCGCCCTTTTTATTTGTCACTTTTATTGTCCAGCCCCAGTAATGCCCGCGCCGCTTCGCGCTCATGCTTCTGCACGGCAAAGTCGTCAAAATTGTGCTTTGAAACGCGAATAATATGTTCGCTGATAAATTTCGCGCCTTCGCGGGCGCCCGTTTCGCCCTCTTTCAGGCAGCATTCCCACTCAAGCGTCGCCCAACCCGGGTAGTCGTACTGCGCAAGCTTGCTGAAGATCCCTTTGAAATTGACGTGTCCATCCCCCAATGAGCGAAAACGTCCCGGCCGTTGCGGCCAGTTCTGGTAACCGCCATAGACGCCGCTCTGGGCAGAGGGATTAAACTCCGCATCTTTAACGTGAAAAGCGCGAATACGCGAGTGCCAGCTATCGATAAAGCCAAGGTAATCCATATGCTGCAACAGCATGTGGCTTGGGTCGTAAAGAATGTTGCAGCGTGGGTGATGGTTCACCAGCTCAAGAAAGCGGCCAAAGGTCACCCCATCGTGCAGGTCTTCACCCGGATGCAGTTCAAAGCAGAGATCGACGCCCGCCTCGTCAAAGCTATCAAGGATGGGCCGCCAGCGCGCCGCCAGCTCGGCGAACGCCTCTTCAAACATTACTTCATTGTGCGGCGGCCAGGGATAAAAGAAGGGCCAGGCGAGCGATCCGGAAAAGGTAGCGTGCGCTTTTAACCCAAGGTTTTGCGAGGCTTTGGCCGCTTTCTTCAGCACGCTGACCGCCCATTGCTGGCGCGCATGGCTGTCCAGCCGCAGCGAAGAAGGGGCAAAGCCGGTAAACGCGCGCTCATAGGCCGGGTGGACCGCCACCAGTTGTCCCTGCAAATGCGTGGAAAGCTCGCTTATCTGCACGCCCAGATTGCGTAACGTTTCGCGAACCTGCGCGCAATAGTCCACGCTTTCCGCCGCCTTGTTCAAATCGAAGATATGCGGCAGATGGGTGGGCAACTGCACCGCTTTATAGCCCAACCCCGCCGCCCAGGCGGCCATGCTCTCCAGCGCGTTAAAGGGCGGCCGTTCGCTAATGAACTGGGAGAGAAAAATTGAGGGTCCCTGCAGCGTTTTCATCTTCCTGCCTCCTGTTGCGCTATGCGTGAGGCTTAAGAATAGCCTGGCGTCACGCGGCAGGCTGAAGGGCAACCTATAAATTTCGTTAACCTGTTGTTTTGCTGACGCTGTGGCATTTTACAACGTATTTGTTGTTTTAAATTAAATTCATTGCCGTTTATGCCGATAACGCTCTTAACGCCAGCACGGCGCTGGCGGCGTTTCCGTGTACTCTCCCCGGTAAGGACCTTACATGTCAGTCAGACGTTTTTCGTTTATTGTGTTTAGCGCGTTAATCATTATTTTTCTTGCCAGTACCCTATCCAACCTTCATTCACTTATTCGCAGCAACCAGTCGCTCGACAGCGTGAACAAAGAGATTCGGGTAGTGCTTTCCGTCATCGACCCAATCAACCACAGCCGCACGCTGCGCGTGCGCGCTATGGAAGCAATGCGTAGCCAGGCGGTGGGCGAGTCGCAACAGGCCCGGCAATCTTTAGAAAGTGCACGGGAGGTTTTGGGTAAAGCCGACGGCGCTTTTAACAAATATCTCTCTGCGCCTAAGCAAGCTGGCGAAGCGACGCTCGTAGAGAGTTATCGCCGCAACTGGCAGACTTACCGCGATCAGGGGCTGCGTCCGCTGCTGGACGCGGTGGCGCGCAACGACAACACGAGCTACGTTCAGCTGGTGACCAACACGTTGCCGCAGCTGGACCGCCAGTTTGAGGTTTCCCTCGACCAGCTTCTGGCGTTCCGTGAAGATTATGCCCATAAGCAGAATGAAGACGTGCAGGCGAGCTTCGTTACCGGCCTGATGCTGATAGGCTTCTTCTCGCTGTTGTTCCTCGGGCTGATCGCCGTGATTTTTGCCTTGCTGAAGCGCCGCGTGCTGAAGCCGCTGGATGCCGCCCGCGCCCACTGCCTCGAAATGGCGGCAGGCGATCTGCATACCCCGGTGCTCTCGAAGACCAAAGATGAAATCGGCGAAATGCTGCGCGCACTGGAAAACATGCGCCTGTCGCTGACGCAGATAATCGGCCAGGTGCGCGAATCGAGCCAGACCGTGGCGTTCGCCTCCGAAGAGATTGCGGCGGGCAACACCGATCTTTCCGCACGCACCGAGGAGCAGGCCGCTTCCCTTGGCGAAACGGCGGCCAGCATGGAGCAGTTAACCGCAACCGTGAAGCAGACCTCAAGCAACGCCCACGAAGCGAACAGCCTCGCCGGCACCATGCGCAACGCAGCGCAGGAAGGTAACGCCATTGTCGAAGAGGTTATCTCCTCAATGGGCAAAATCGAATCCAGCGCCGGTAAGATTGAAAACATCATCGGCATTATCGAAGACATCGCCTTCCAGACCAACATTCTGGCGCTTAACGCCGCGGTGGAAGCGGCGCGCGCGGGCGAGCAGGGTCGCGGTTTCGCCGTTGTGGCAAGCGAAGTGCGCAACCTTGCCCAGCGCTCGTCGGTCGCGGCGAAGGAGATTAAAGAGCTTATCGAGCTGTCGGGCGAACAGGTAAACCAGGGCAGCACGCTGGTAAGCCGCGCTGGCGAGAGCATGAAAGGCATCATTAATTCCATTAAGCATGTTTCAGAGCTGATGTCGGAAATTGCCCTTTCTACCAGCGAGCAGAGCCGCGGTATTGAGCAGATTAACCTGGCGGTAGCGCAGATGGATTCGGTCACGCAGCAAAACGCCGCGCTGGTGGAAGAAGCTTCCGCCGCCGCGCATTCCCTTAAGGAGCAGTCGCAACTGCTGAACACGTCGGTCGCGGTGTTTAAGCTTTAACAACCCAGGCGGACAGGCTTGGCCTGTCCGCACCTCCCCACCTGATTTCAGGGGCTTACCTCGCCTTTCCTCACGTTGTTGCCATGCTATGATGCCCTTTCCCGCCGCGAAAGGAGCCACCATGACCCTTCAGAAATTGCGCGTTTCTGACGCCACCCATTTCAACAGCCATGAGCTTGCGACGATCCTCAACCGCTGCTTTGAAGGCTATCTTGTCCCGTTTACGCTGGAGGGCGAGATGTTCGCCTCGCGCTTCGCCGCTGAATCGCTTTCGCTTGCCGATAGCCGCATCTGGTTTGAGGGCGAAACGCCCATTGCGCTGGCGCTGATTACGCGTCGCGGCTGGCGCTCCCGCCTGGCAGTGTTCGCTATTCGTCCGCAATGGCGCGGCAACGGCTACGGCAAGGCGATGATGCAGAGCCTGCTTGCTGAGGCGCGCGTGCGCGGCGATAGCGAGATGATTGTCGAGGTTATCAAGGGCAACGACCCGGCGCAGCGGCTTTATGAAAGCGTGGGCTTTATCAGGGAATATCGTCTGCGGTCTTTCACAAGCGTTGGCGCGGCTGAACAAACGGCAAGCCTTACGCTACAGCCGTTCGACCCGGAAAGGGTCGCCGGAATGATAATGGGGGAGCCGCACGCCCTGCCCTGGCTTATTCATCCGCTGACCGCGCTGGCGCTACCCGGCGTAGGCGTGGCGCTGGAGGATAACGCGTTCGCCATTGTGAATACGCTTTTCAAAGAGCCGCAGCTGCGGGCATTGTATGTTACGCCTGAGGCGCGGGGTCAGGGCTATGCTTCGCGCCTGCTGGCGCAGCTTGCCGCCGCTTTTCCCGGCATTATCGCCCCCTGCGCGGTGCCGGACGAGCTCAGCGGCCTGTTTGAGCGCAACGGCTGGCGCGAGCAAAATATCCAGCAGTATCAGCTGCGCCAGAACTTGTAGCCTGCGTTGTCATCGGCTGGAACTGGCGGGTGGCGCTGCGCTACCCGCCCTCTAGCGCCGGGCTTAAGCCGGTTGAGAAAATACGATCACAACGGCTTATCGAGCTTAATCACCCACAGATCGTTTTCTGATTGCGGTTTTTCCAGCGGTTTGATGCCGATGCGGGTGGCCACGCTTTTGCCGTCGAGCGTCAGGTGGCCTTTACCGTCAACCTGGTAATCATCGGCGTCCTGCTTTTCGCCTTGCGGTTTTTCAAGCGTAGCCTGCAGGCCGAAGTCGTTGTCATTAATCACCGCGATGGTGTGCTTATCGACAATCGTCAACCCTTCCGCCTTTTCCTGCTGCCAGCCGAGCTTGCGCAAATCCACCAGCAGCGATTTACTCGCAAGCGTAATGCCGCGCGCGTTGAGCCTGCTGGCGTCGTTAAACTCCGGCGGCTGTTCTTTATCGAAGCGGCTGAGGTCAGTCGCGTCGCGTAAATCCACGACGTAAACCAGATTGCGCATGGCGTTGTTTTTATCGCCGCCCTGCTCAATCAACAGCAAACGGTGGTTATCCAGCGCCACGATATCGCCGATTTTGGCATCTTTCGCTTTTTTGTAGCGGTCGATATCAATCGGATAACCGTACATCGCCGTTTTACCGCTCGCCGGGTCGAAGCTCACCAGCCGGGTAAAACGCGCGCTGTTTTTGGTTTTATCGTCGATATCCAGCGTGCTCTGCACCGCCGCGATGATGCGGCCATCGGGCATACGCGTCAGCCCCTCGAAACCGCGGTTGGGCTGGCGCCATTTGACGATGTTCGGCAGGCCGCCCGCAACGGCCTGTTCACCCTGTTCCGCCTGCGGCCCATGCTTTTCAAGGATCTTGCCGTTAGCGTCGACGTGAATGATAAACGGCCCATATTCGTCGCACAGCCAGTAGCCGCCCTTGCCATCCGGGGTAATGCCCTCGGTATCAAGACCCCGGCGGTCGCCTGGCAGCGGTTGCAGCGCGTCGTTAAGCGCAAGCTCGTTAGTGGCGCCAATCAGCCCTTCCGGCAGCGGCAGACCCGTGATATTCCCTTGCGCGTCGTGCAGCGGTTTTGCCGCTACCGCCTCTGCTTTATCGCCGCTCACGCGCAGAGTCATCAACTGCGGCGCGTAACCGGGGCTTGCGAAAATTTTTGATTCACGCTTACCGGCTTTCGGCGAATCGGCGTTCGGGCCGCGGTCGGTGACGGTCGCGAAAACCAGCGTGTCGCCCTCTTTACGCAGAAACTGCAGGCCAGAGCCGACGCCAACAGGCAGCCCATCCGGGAAAGCGCTGGCGTAGTCGCCCTGGTAAGCCACGCGATCGCCCTGTGGGAAAGTGACAACGTAACGATGCACGTCCGGCTCGGCGGCCCTGGCGGTTATCGAAAAAAGTGAAGCAAGCAGGAGAGCAAGAGGTTTATTTTTCATCAGCATAGCGTCCATTTTAAAGATGCCCCTGTTATAAAGAGCCGCTGTGACAGATTAATGACAACGGGCCTGCCGATGCCGCCTGTGCGGCCCTGCATGGCCTCGCATACGCTAAGGGTGAGGTTAAGGATGAATGCGTATTTAAAGGTATGTTGTAACTAATTAAAGGTGGCCTGCCGGAGCCCCGGCAGGCGGCAGAAGAGATTCAGGCGGAGAGTTTGCCGGTCTGGGCGACTTCATCCAGCCGCTGTTTCATTTCCTCCAGCGCGCGCAGCAGATTCTGGTCCGCCTCGGTGGCGGTTGCCCCTTTGCCGGTGACGGTGAAGTGGTAAGTTTCCTCGCGGCAGGTGGCGGTATAGACATATTCCCCTTCCGGCTGTTGCTTTTTATCGATCGACAGTGACATACATCCTCCTTTAAGTCGTGTTTACTCAAAGGGTAGAGTATTTTTTTGCATTACGATGCCGGCATGCGGCGCTCAAGGATAAAACAACGCGTCGGTGCGATCGCCTTCAACATCCTGAAGGCGTTAAGGAATAGCGGAAAGCTCCGCCAGGCGGAAATGGTCTGGTTTGACAATACGCGTATGGCAGCGCGCGTTGATAAGCCACTCCTGCTTCGGTTGCAGGTTAAAGACTATATCGGTGCTGTACCCCACCACCATGCCGTTTTTCAGCAGGTTGAACGCGACATAAACCTGCCGCAGCGGATGGTTGGTCAGGTTTTTGACCAGTCCCTCAATGCGCATATGCCCTTTGACTGTTTTTACAAAATGGAGATCGGATATCGAAATCCGCTTATCACCAGCACGGGCAACGCCCCAGGAGAAGGTAAGCGCAAGCAGGATAAGGATTAACAGAGGTTTCATCGCAACTCAAAGAAGATAATGCGCCATAGCCAGCGAGGCTGACAGGCTCGTAGTAACTGACAGGGTTAGCATCCTAACCGATTAACCGCATGGCTTTTAACCTGTTATTTCGTTAAAAGGTAAGCAGATGTGTAGATGATGCGCGTTGCGCCTTCTGACAGTCTGCGGCGCTAAGCATAAAATTTGCACCGCCGCTTAAAAAACAATCGAAGCGATGAGCTGCGCGAGAAAATAATATTCCGCCTCTTTTTCTTTTTCGTTTCGTTATTACATACTGAAAAGTGAGCCATTATAGAATTGGCTGTTTCAACGCTTTTGAATAATACTTTTTATAATGATCCCTTTCCTCTTTATCCCCACCCACTGATGAAGGAGGAATTGATGCAGTCTGTTGAACAACAAAGCATTATGTTATCTGGTAATTTTGATTTTCTGGCACGTAGTTTTGCTCAAATGTGCGTTCACGGTAGGCAGTTCGATATAGATACCATCACAGGAAATATGGATAGCGACAGTAGAGTATGGTTCGTTAAACGTTATCAGTTCTACCTCAGCTATTTAGCAAGTCAGCATTAAGGGAATAAAGCTCAGCCGGGTAGCGTAAGCTACCCGGTTTCGTTTATCGCCCCTGGTCACTTTTCATGGTTGATGAACAACCCGCTCTGACGTTTATTTTTTACTGTTGCTGTCTCGCCATGAATATTTCGCTTAAAAAAACGACAATGCGCAGAGAACGCAGCGTGCCGCGGCCGAGGCGTATTTTAACCACATGTATTACCACACAAAATGTTAAACCTGTCGCCTTGAGAACCTTCACACCTTTATCTACATTTTTGCTCCGTGACGTTGGTCACAGGTAACGAATGATGCCTTGCATCGCCTCTGAAGGTGCCTGGATTTCTACCTTCAGAGGTTTCTTTTTCCAGCGCCTGCCGCCAACAATGAAACAGGTTAATTTTTCACCGCGCCACCGGTTCGGTAAAAAGCTGTGTCTGAGCGACACGCGCGCTGCTCTCTACTTTCGGCGTATTGACAGACTCACCGCTTATTTTTTAAACCATTAAGAACCTACTCTTCGCAGCGGCAAAAAATTGGTTTAAAAAATCAACATAATAAAACAGGGCGCGCCGCAAAATGCCATGAAAGCATTATTTTCTTTGCCGCTTGTTTCTGATAGCCCATTTTAATCTCTGCGATAACGCGCAAAAATCATTTACTTTTTTAACAGGGTGATGGCGTTAGCGACTATATTATTATTGAACAGTACATCGTTTATTCGAGGCGGCTATGTTCCTTAACTATTTTGCGCTGGGTGTACTTATTTTTGTTTTCCTGATTATTTTTTACGGGATTATTATCCTGCATGACATCCCCTATCTGATTGCAAAATCGCGCAACCATCCTCACGCCGATGCTATTCATGTGGCAGGCTGGGTAAGTTTATTTACGCTTCACGTAATCTGGCCCTTTTTGTGGATTTGGGCGACCTTATACCGCCCGGAGCGTGGCTGGGGCATGCAGCAAAAAGATGAAGCTGAGCTTGCGCAGTTGCAGCAACGGGTACAGGAGCTGGAGCGTAAGCTTGGCCATATTACACCACCGCCGCAGGAGTAAGAGATGGACTTGCTCATCATTCTCACTTATGTCGCCATCGCCTGGTCGATTTTTAAGGTTTTCAAAATACCGGTAAATAAATGGACCGTGCCCACAGCGGCGCTCGGCGGCGTGTTTTTAATTGGCGCGCTTATTTTATTGATGAACTATAACCACCCTTATACTTACCTTGCTCAGAAAGCCGTGATCTCGGTGCCGATAACGCCGCAGGTTACTGGCGTCGTCACGAAGGTGACGGATAAACAGAATAAGCTGATAAAAAAAGGCGAAATGCTTTTTGAGCTTGATAAAGGCCGGTATCAGGCCCGCGTGGAAAGATTACAGGCCGACCTGGTCACAGCAATACACAATATTCGCGCCCTGAAAGGACAATTAGATGAAGCTATCGCCAACACGTCGCGCATTACGGCGGAGCGCGATCGTTTATATAAAGATTACCAGCGTTATGTCAGGGGCAGTCAGGCGAGAGTGAATCCTTTCTCAGAAAGCGATATTGATAACGCGCGGCAAAATTATCTGGCGCAAGAGGCGCTGGTAAAAGCTTCCGTTGCCGAACAGGCGCAAATTCAGAGCCAGCTTGAGAGCACGCTCAACGGCGAACAGTCGCAGATTGTAAGCCTGCGGGCGCAACTGGCGGAGGCCACCTATAACCTCAACCAAACGGTGGTTCGCGCGCCTGACGACGGCTATGTCACACAGGTGTTAATTCGCCCGGGCACCTATGCCGCCGCCCTGCCGCTGCGTCCGGTGATGGTTTTCATACCCGAGCAAAAGCGGCAAATTATCGCGCAGTTCCGGCAAAACTCGCTGTTGCGTTTGCAGGCGGGCGATGAAGCGGAAGTGGTTTTTACCGCCCTGCCAGGTCAGGTCTTTGCAGGAAAACTGATTGAAATCCTTCCCGTGGTGCCCGGCGGCGCTTACCAGGCGCAGGGCACGTTGCAATCGCTCACCCTGCAACCCGGCAGCGATGGCGTGCTGGCGGTGATTGAGCTTGCACCTGATGCGGAGGTGGATGCCCTGCCGGATGGCATTTTCGCCCAGGTGGCTATCTATTCTCAGCATTTCACGCATGTGTCCGTCATGCGTAAAGTCCTGCTGCGAATGACCAGCTGGATGCACTATTTGTATCTTGATCATTAATACAAATAATTTTTTCCTGCCATTCACAGGTAGTATTTACATTAAGGTTATTCTGGCGCGGGTGAAACAATGACGGTTCATGATCGGATAAATAACTAGCCTGCTAATAAAGGCGAGTCCCATAACGGGATTCGCCTTAAGCTTAATTTAATATTCAACCGTTAGTTGGCGGGAAATGCGCCCACGTCGGCGACCATTTCATCAATCGCGCTTTTTACATCGGCTTCAGTGATTTGCGTAGTGCTATTGGAAACCGAACGGCCATAGCCTTTTCTTACCACTTTTAATACCGGCTTGTTTGTTGAAACGTCAATTGCTTCCGCCTCAATAAACAGCAATGCGTTTTGCGAACGTTTACCCGTTAACGCCATGGTGCCGGCGACCACAGCCGTGACAGGCAATACTTCATAAAATCTTACGTCTTTATTTTCTGCCGAAACGGCAGTGATGGCTGTTTTAAATATCAGCCCTCCCGGCTGCGGCTGCGGGACGAGCTGCAGGCGAGAGCCGACGGCGGTTTTCAAACGCTGCTCGGTATAGGAACGAATCTGCTCAAGCGTCTGGGCGCTAACCCGGCTGTCAGGCGTTGCGGCGGGATAATAGACAACGGGCGCGAAATAAACGCTTTGATAATTGCTGACGCGAAAATCGGGTGAAATCCAGCGCAACACCTCGTGTCCTGAAGGCGTTTTCGCCGGTTTTAAGTCAGAATAATTTTGCAGGAATCCGGAGTATTGATTAGTTTCCGCAACCTTTGATGAGCAGCCTGCGAGCGCGCAGGTCAGTAATATTGCGCCCAGCCTTAGCGATAACTTTGTGGTGACGACCATGGTGCCTCCGAGTGATATTATTGCCGCGTTTATTTCACGTTGAAATTATAAAAGATGCATAAAAAACCAGAGGCCGACAATGGAAATATTTTTAAGAAACAGCGTGACAGTTCACAAACAACATTAACGATGTTGTCTTAATGACAAGGCGCTAGCTTACGCCGCGCGACGTTATTCTCACGCGCGGCGTAACCCCCTTTTTTAAAGGACTCATGGGCAAATTAATGCTTTATCATCACATGCCTTACGACCGTGTAGTCCTCAAGCCCGTACATCGACATATCCTTGCCGTAGCCGGAGTGCTTCTGTCCGCCGTGCGGCATTTCGCTGACCAGCATAAAGTGCGTGTTGACCCAGGTGCAGCCGTACTGCAATCGCGCGCTTAAGCGGTGAGCGCGGCCTACGTCTTGCGTCCAGACAGAGGAAGCCAGTCCGTATTGCGAATCGTTCGCCCAGGCGAGCGCCTGCGCTTCGTCGTCAAACGGCGTTACGCTGACTACCGGGCCGAAAACTTCGCGCTGCACAATGGCGTCTTCCTGTTTCGCGCCGGCGATAACCGTTGGTTTGAAGAAATAACCCGGACCCTCGAGCTTCTCGCCGCCGGTCACCACCTTAACGTGGGGCAAGGCTTTGGCTTCGTTGACCGCCTTGCTTACGCGCTCCAGATGCGCCAGCGAACTGAGCGGGCCGAGTTCGGTGGTTTCCTCTTCCGGCGCGCCCTGCTTCAGGCTCGCCACCGCCGCGCCCAGTTTTTCCACCAGCTGCTCGTAAATGCCCTTTTGCGCGTAAATGCGACAGGCCGCCGTACAGTCCTGGCCGGCGTTATAGAAACCAAATGTACGAATGCCCTCCACCACCGCGTCGAGATCCGCGTCGTCAAAGACCAGCACCGGCGCTTTGCCGCCAAGCTCCATATGGGTGCGCTTAACGCCCGAGGCGGTGTGGCGGATGATGTGCTCGCCGGTGGCTATCGAGCCGGTCAGCGAAACCATGCGCACTTTCTCATGCCCGGTGAGCGGGTCGCCTACCGTCTGGCCGCGGCCAAACAGCACGTTGAGCACCCCTGGCGGCAGAATCTCTTTTGCAAGCTCCCCGAGCTTGAGCGCGGTAAGCGGCGTGATTTCAGAAGGTTTGATAACCACGCAGTTGCCCGCCGCCAGCGCCGGCGCCAGCTTCCAGGCCGCCATCATCAGCGGGTAGTTCCAGGGCGCGATGGACGCCACCACGCCTACCGGATCGCGGCGGATCATCGACGTGTGGCCGCTCAGGTATTCGCCCGCGGCAAGGCCGCTCAGGCAGCGCGCCGCGCCCGCAAAGAAGCGAAACACATCCACCACCGCCGGGATTTCGTCGTTAATGACGCAGTGCAGCGGCTTGCCGCAGTTTTGCGATTCAAGCTTCGCGAACGTTTCCGCGTTTTGCTCAATGGCGTCCGCCAGTTTGAGCAGCGCTTCGGCGCGTTCTTTCGGCGTGGTTTGCCCCCACTGCTCAAAGGCGGCGTCGGCGGCGTTAACCGCCTCATCCACCTGCGCAGGCGTCGCTTCGGCAATCTCCAGCAGCACTTCGCCGGTTGCCGGGTTGTAAACGGGCAGCTTCTCCCCTTCGCCGCTCAGGAGTTTCCCGTTAATCAGTAGTTGATTCTGCATAGCGTTTTCCTTTGAACGAAAAGTTATTTACCGCCGCCGGCGACCATTTCGCCGTCGCGGGTCAGCCACCAGGCTCCCAGAATGGGGATCATTGTCACCAGCATAACCAACAGCGCCACCACGTTAGTCACCGGCACGTCGCGCGGTCGGCCAAGCTGGTTGAGCAACCAGAGTGGCAACGTGCGTTCATGCCCGGCGGTGAAAGTGGTGACGATAATCTCATCGAACGACAGCGCGAAAGCCAGCATGCCGCCCGCCAGCAGCGCCGTACTGAGGTTCGGCAGGATCACATGCCGGAAGGTTTGCCAGCCATCGGCCCCGAGATCCATCGAGGCTTCGACCAGGCTGTAGGCAGTGCGGCGAAAACGCGCAATCACGTTGTTAAACACGACCACCACGCAGAAGGTGGCGTGACCGACCACAATCGTCAGGAACCCTGGTTCAAAGTTTAGCGTTTTAAACGCCGTCAGCAGGGCGATGCCAGTAATTATCCCCGGCAGGGCGATAGGCAACAGAAGCAGCAACGAGATGGCGTTTTTACCAAAAAATTCCCGCCGCCAGAGCGCCGCCGCCGCAAGCGTGCCCAGCACCAGCGCAAGCGCGGTGGCAAGCGCCGCCACCTTCACGGAAAGCATCACCGCGTCGAGAATATCGGACCGCCCTGCCGCCACGCTGAACCAGTGCAGGGTGAAGCCTTTCGGCGGGAAGCTAAATGCGGCGTCTTCGGTGTTAAAGGCATAAAGCGCGATAATCACCAGCGGAAAGTGCAGAAAAATTACTCCACCCCAGGCGGCGATTTTCAAAAACAGCGGTGGGCGTTCAGAGTGCATCGAAGGCTCCCAGGCGCTTCACGAACGCCAGATAAACGGCGATTAACACAATCGGCACGAGGGTAAAGGCCGCCGCCATCGGCATGTTGCCAATCGCCCCCTGCTGGGAATAGACCATATTGCCGATGAAGAACCCCGGCGGTCCCACCAGCTGCGGCACGATAAAGTCGCCCAGCGTCAGCGAGAAGGTGAAGATTGAACCCGCCGCCACGCCGGGGATGGAGAGCGGCAAAATGACATGACGGAAGGTCTGCGCCGGACGCGCGCCGAGATCCGCCGAGGCTTGCAGCAGCGAAGGCGGCAGCCGTTCAAGCGCCGCCTGAATCGGCAGGATCATAAACGGCAGCCAGATGTAGACGAAGACCAGAAAGCGCCCAAGGCCCGACGTAGAAAGGGTGTTGCCGCCGATGCCGGGTATGCCGAGCACGGCGTTAAGCGCCCCTTCCAGCCCCAGATGCTGTAAAAACCACTGCGCCACGCCATCCCGCGCCAGCAGCAGCGTCCACGCGTAGGCCTTAACGATATAGCTCGCCCACATCGGCAGCATGACGGCGATATAAAAAAACGCTTTCATCTTGCCGCTGGTATAGCGCGCCATGTACCAGGCCATAGGATAGGCAAGAATGGCGCTGGCTATCGTCACCGCAATCGCCATCGTCAGGGTACGCAGGATGATGTCGTAGTTGGAGGGAATAAACAGCGCCTGCAGGTTGGCGAGCGTTAAGTCCGGCGTCACCGACATGGTGAAGTCGTCAAAGGTATAAAACCCCTGCCAGAGCAGCGTCAGCAGCGACCCGAGATAGATAATGCCGAACCAGAGCAGCGGCGGCAGCAGCAGTAAAAATAACCACAGCGTCGGGCGCTGCCAGAGCAGCGTCGTGACGCGGCGCAGCACCCCTTCGCGAGACGTCGCGGGCATGACGGTCATCTCCATCTTACCCCTCCCCGCGCAGCGGGATCATCGCCTCGCGCGCCCAGGAGGCGGTCACTTGCTGGCCGATGCGAAAGTCCCCTTCGCTCAAGGCGCTGTGCAGGTTCGCCTGGCTTACCAGCAGTTTCTCGCCACTCGCAAGGCGCAGCTCAAGCCGGGTAGCCGCGCCCTGATACTGGATCTCCTGCACGGTGCCGTTTACCTGAATCTCCCCGGCTTCGTTAAGCCGGATATGCTCCGGGCGCAGCGAAAACGCGCCCTCTGTACCGCACAGGCGCTGCACCAGCCCGTCCTCAAGCACGTTGGCGGTGCCGACAAACCCCGCCACGAACGGCGTGCGCGGGCGCATGTAAAGCGCGCGAGGGGAATCGACCTGCTCAATGCGGCCGTTATTAAAGACCGCCACGCGGTCCGACATCGACAGCGCTTCGCCCTGATCGTGGGTGACGAAAATAAAGGTGATGCCAAGCTCGCGCTGCAGTTTTTTCAGCTCGACCTGCATCTGCTCGCGAAGTTTTAAATCCAGCGCGCCGAGGGGTTCGTCCAGCAGCAGCACGCGCGGCTGGTTCACCAGCGCCCGGGCGATGGCCACGCGCTGGCGCTGGCCGCCGGAGAGCTGCGACGGTTTGCGCGAATGGGTGAAGCCGAGCGCCACCCGCTCCAGCGCCTCCTGCGCCTGGGCAAGCCGCGTTTTTTTCGCCACCCCTTTCACCATCAGCCCGTAGGCGACGTTTTCCAGCACCGACATGTGCGGAAAGAGCGCATAATCCTGAAACACCGTGTTGACGTCGCGCTCCCAGGGAGGCAGCTCGCTCGCTTCGCGACCAAAAATGCGGATAGCGCCGCAAGAGAGTTGTTCAAAGCCTGCGATAAGCCGCAGGCAGGTGGTTTTGCCGGAGCCGGAAGGCCCCAGCATGGAGAAAAACTCGCCGTCTTTTATCTGGATGGTGACGCCGTCCACGGCGCGCACCTCGCCATACAGCCGGGAGACGTTATCAAACTCAACTGCGTACGACATAAAAAACTCCCGGGTTAACGGCCGCCCATAATGGCGATGTAGTCCTGCGTCCAGCGGCTGTAGGGTACGAATTTTCCGCCCTGAGCGACCGGCGTTTTCCAGAAGACGATTTTGTCGAAGAAGCCCATGCCGTTAGTCTCGCACCCTTTATCCCCAAGCAGCGTGCTGGCTTTGCACCCCTCCACCACGGCGGGCAGCGAGCCAAACCAGGCGGCGACATCCCCCTGCACTTTCGGCGTTAACGACCAGTTCATCCATTTATAGGCGCAGTTGGGGTGTTTAGCCTCGGCGTGCAGCATGGTGGTATCCGCCCACCCGGTCACCCCTTCTTTCGGGAACACGGTGGCAATGGGCTGGCCTTCGTTTTTCAGCGCGTTCGCCTGATAGGGCCAGGCGCTGGAGGCCACCACCCCTTCGTTTTTAAAATCGCTCATCTGTACCGTGGTGTCGTGCCAGTAACGGTGGATGAGCTGATGCTGATCGCGCAGCACTTTGAGCACCGCGTTGTATTGCGCTTCGGTGAGCTGGTAGGGGTCGGTAATGCCCAGATCAGGCTGTTTCGCCTTGAGATAAAGCGCGGCGTCGGCGATATAAATCGGCCCGTCGTAAGCCTGCACGCGTCCCTGATTGGTTTTGCCGTCCGGTAAATTCTGTTTTTCGAAAATCACCGCCCAGCTGTCCGGCGGCTGCGGGAAGGTTTTGGTGTTATACATCAGCAGGTTCGGCCCCCACTGGTAAGGGGTGCCGTAAACCTTGCCGCCCACGTTAAACCAGTCGCCTTTCACCAGACGCGGATCGACGTTTTTCCAGTTCGGGATAAGCGCGGTGTTAATGGGCTGCACGCGTTTGCCCATAATGAGGCGCAGCGAGGCGTCGCCGGAGGCGGTCACCAGGTCATAGCCTCCTTTCGCCATCAGGCTGACCATCTCATCTGAGGTGGCGGCGGTTTTTACGTTTACCTTGCAGCCGGTCTCTTTCTCAAAGCCGGTGACCCAGTCGTAATTTTTATCCGTCTGCCCGCTTTCGATGTAGCCCGGCCAGGCGATGATATCGAGGCGGCCCTCGCCCTGGCCGATTTCTTTGGGAGGTTCTGCGGCCTGGGCGGTGAGCACGGTCAGGCACAGCGCAGAGAGCGTGCTAAGCGCGAAAGATTTGCTCATGGTTCTCTTACTCCTGTCTGAATTAATTAGCCGGCCGCCTTGCCGTAAAAATATCTCCCGAAATAAACATATACGTAGCGAAGAGGTTTCTCTCGCTGGGTGTAAAGATTTTGTTAAGGATGTGACAAGCCGCGCACTCTTTGTTCTCTACGAAGAAAGTTGCAGAAATAAGTGGGCGCTTTTTCAGAGTGTAGACAGTGGGTTAGCTTTGTGAAGCCTTTTTAGAAAACTATCAGAATTCCCTATGACCGGGTTAACAAGCCGCGTAAAAAAAATAATAAAACGGCTCTCAACCCTTATTTTTTAATTATTTCCTCAGCAGGAATAACCTCTTCATGAAATGAGAAAACCCGGCCATGAAGGATTAATAATGACCGGGTTTATTTAATAAAGGGCGTCAGGCGCTAAGGGGCGTGCGCGCTGATATCGCCTGGCGAATAAGCTCGGCGAGCCGGATAGCCGCCTGCTCTTCCCGCTCGCCCCAGGCCCATGACGTATTGAAGCGAAAGAAATTGTGCCAGGTATCGCTGGTAGAGAACATGCGTCCCGGCGCGATGCTTATCTGGTGGCGCAGCGCCTGCTCACCCAGTTCACCGGCGTCCAGCCCGGGGGGAAGCTCAATCCAGAGAAAATAGCCGCTTTCACTGCGGTGAATGCGCACCTCGGCGGGCAGATGGCGGCGCAGCGCCTGCCAGGCCTGCTGCTTGCGCTCGGCGAGCTGGCGGCGCAGGCGGCGAAGATGCGCGTCGTAGCGCCGGGTGGCGAGGTAATCCACCAGCGCCATCTGCATCGGCGAGCTGGTGGAAAGCGTGCTCATCAGTTGAAGCTGCTGAATTCGCCTGGCGTGCCTGCCCGCCGCCACCCAGCCGATGCGAAACCCCGCCACCAGACATTTCGAGAACGACGAGCAGTGCAGCGTTATCCCCTGCTCATCCCAGGCGCGGGCGGGCAGCGGCTTGTCGCGTCCGTAGTAAAGCTCGCTGTAAACGTCGTCTTCAATCAGCGCCACGTTGTGCTGCGAAAGCAGCGCCACCAGCTTTTGCTTTTTTTCCGGGCTTAAGGTGAAACCGAGCGGGTTTTGCGCGTTGGTCATCAACCAGCACGCTTTTACCGGGTAGTCGTTCAGCGCCTGGGCCAGCGCGTCGAGGTCGATGCCCTCTTCTGCATCGGTCGCCACCGACAGCGCCTTCAGACGCAGCCGCTCCAGCGCCTGCAATGCGCCGTAAAAACAGGGGTTCTCGACAATGACCCAGTCGCCCGGCTCCGTCACGGCCTGAAGGCTCAGGTTGAGCGCTTCAAGCGCGCCTGCGGTAATCACTATCTCTTCCGGCGAAACATTCACCCCCTGCTGGGCGTAGCGGCGGGCGATAGCGTGACGCAGCGCCTCGTTGCCCGGCGGCAGGTTTTCGATAACGCTCATGGCGTTGGCGTATTTACTGACATTCGCCAGCGACCGGTTGAGCTGGGCGAGCGGAAAGAGACGCGGGTCCGGAAAAGCGGAGCCAAAAGGCACCACCGAGGCATCGGTGCTCGCCTGCAAGACGTCGAAGATATAGGTGTTGATATCCACCTGCTCGTCACGGCGTATCTGCTCGGGCGGCTGCGGCACGCGGGCCTGGGGCTGCGGCGCGACATAGTAGCCCGACTGCGGCCGGGCGACGATGACGCCCTGGCTTTCCAGCATCTGGTAAGCGTGGCTTACCGTCATCAGGCTCATGCCGCTGCTGGCGACCTGTTCGCGCAGGGAGGGCAGCCTGTCTCCCGGGTGCCAGACGCCGAGGGCTATCTGGTCGATTATCTGCTGCACCAGCCGTTGATACTTTTTCATGCTCACCTCCCTGCGACGGGAGCCAGTGGTAACAAAGAGTTAACGAGTATAAAGCAACTGCCTGCCGCTTGGTTAGATCAGCTGCGTAAAATCGCAACTTTTTAATTAACTGTTATAGTCAAATAGCGCCATTCTGTTTCTGCAAGTTTCTGCTGCCCCTGAGTACCCTTTGTCGCAGACAACGTTATGTCATGAGGTGTGCATGTTTGGTTTAGACGCGTTTATCCTGGCAAGGATTCAGTTCGCCTTTACTGTCTCTTTCCATATTATTTTCCCCGCCATTACCATCGGGCTCGCCAGCTATCTGGCGGTGCTGGAGGGCTTATGGCTCAAAACGAATAACCCGGTATGGCGTTCGCTTTACCATTTTTGGGTCAAGATCTTCGCCGTAAACTTCGGGATGGGCGTGGTCTCCGGGCTGGTGATGGCTTATCAGTTCGGTACTAACTGGAGCGGCTTCTCGCAATTCGCCGGCAGTATTACCGGCCCGCTGCTGACTTACGAGGTGCTGACCGCCTTCTTCCTCGAGGCGGGCTTTCTGGGTGTCATGCTGTTTGGCTGGAACAAAGTGGGGCCGGGGCTGCACTTTCTCGCCACCTGCATGGTGGCGCTCGGCACGCTGATGTCGACCTTCTGGATCCTCTCCTCTAACAGCTGGATGCATACGCCGCAGGGCTATGAGATCCATAACGGCCAGGTGGTGCCGGTGAACTGGTTCGAGGTGGTCTTTAACCCCTCCTTCCCCTTCCGCCTGCTGCATATGTCGATAGCGGCTTTCCTTAGCAGCGCGCTGTTTGTTGGCGCGTCCGCCGCCTGGCATCTGCTGCACGGCAACAACACGCCGGCGATCCGCAGAATGTTTTCCATGGCGCTGTGGATGGCGCTTATCGTCGCCCCTATACAGGCGTTCGTCGGCGATATGCACGGCCTGAATACGCTTAAGTATCAGCCAGTAAAAATCGCCGCCATCGAGGGACACTGGGAAAACCCGCCGGGCGAAGCGACGCCGTTGCTGCTCTTCGGCCTGCCTGATATGGAAGAGGAGCGCACGAAATACGGTCTGGAGATCCCCAAACTCGGCAGCCTCATCCTGACCCACAGCCTGGACCAGCAGGTGCCGGCACTGAAAGATTTCCCGAAAGAGGAGCGGCCTAACTCCACCATCATTTTCTGGTCGTTCCGCATTATGGTCGGCATGGGGCTGCTGATGATTCTGATGGGCGTGCTGAGCCTGTGGCTGCGCCATAAAGGCACGCTTTACCGCTCAAGGCCTTTTCATCACTTCGCCCTGTGGATGGGACCCGCCGGGCTGGTGGCGATACTGGCGGGCTGGGTGACCACCGAGGTGGGCCGTCAGCCCTGGGTGGTCTACGGCCTGCTGCGCACGCGGGACGCCGTCTCCGGCCACAGCGATTTGCAGATGAGCCTGAGCCTGTTGACCTTTATCGTGGTCTATTCGGCGGTCTTCGGGGTGGGCTACTACTACATGGTGCGGCTGATTAAGAAAGGCCCGGAGCCTGTGGATCATCTGCCCTCTTCCACAACCGGTACACCGGCGCGCCCGCTCTCTGCGGCTGGCGAATCTCTGGAACAGGAGAAACCGTAATGGGTATCGATCTCTCTTTAATCTGGTTTGTGATAATCGTTTTCTCCACGCTGATGTATATCGTGATGGACGGGTTTGATCTGGGCATCGGCATTCTGTTTCCTTTTGTGCGCGACCCGCACGACCGCGACGTAATGGTAAACACCGTGGCGCCGGTCTGGGATGGCAACGAAACCTGGCTGGTGCTGGGCGGCGCGGGGCTGTTTGGTGCTTTCCCGCTGGCCTACGCGGTGATTATCGACGCCCTGACCATCCCGCTGACGCTGATGCTGATTGGCCTGATCTTCCGCGGCGTGGCGTTTGAATTTCGCTTTAAAGCGGTCGCCGCGCACCGCGCCTTCTGGGACAAATCGTTCGTTTGCGGTTCGATTCTCGCCACCTTCTGCCAGGGCATCGTGGTGGGCGCGGTGCTGAACGGTTTTTCCGTGACGGGCCGACGCTTTAGCGGCGGCGCGCTTGACTGGCTGACGCCGTTTAACCTCTTTTGCGGGGTCGGTCTGGTGGTGGCCTATGCGCTGCTGGGCGCAAGCTGGCTGGTAATGAAAAGCGAAGATCCGCTGTTAAGCCGCATGCGCAGCGTGGCGAAAACGCTGCTGCTGGTGCTGCTGGTAGTGCTGGCCATCATCAGCGCCTGGACGCCGTTCGCGCATGCCGCCGTGGCGCAGCGCTGGTTCTCCTTGCCGAACCTCTACTTCCTGCTGCCGGTACCGGTGCTGGTGGTGCTATTCAGCCTCGGGCTCTGGCGCCGCCTGAGCAACCCCACCAGCCATACGCTGCCGTTCGTGCTGACGCTGGGGCTGATTTTCTTAGGGTTTAGCGGGCTTGGCATCAGCATCTGGCCGAATATTATTCCGCCTGATATTACCCTTTGGGAAGCCGCCGCGCCGCCGGCAAGCCAGGGCTTTATGCTGGTGGGCGCGCTGCTGATCCTGCCGGTTATCCTGATGTATACCTTCTGGAGCTACTACGTGTTTCGCGGCAAAGTGCAGCACGGGGAGGGTTACCATTGATGGCTTCGTCAACGCCTTTATGGAAACGCCTGCTGTGGATGGCGGCAATCTGGGCCGCCAGCGTGCTGGCGCTCACGGCGGTTTCGATGGTGTTCCGCATGCTGATGACGGCGGCGGGGTTGAAAACACATTAATGCGAAGGGGGCCAGGCCCCCTTCATCTTGTAAGAGGCCCAATGACGCGCGGTTATCTCAGGGAAAGAGCACGCTTGAAGCGACAGCCGCGCTCGTAACGGGGGGATTGCGCGTCGCCTTCAGCAGCTTCTGGTAGTCGTTGATTATCACAGGCGAAGCCAGCAATGCATAATAATAGGCACAGGCCCAGTTAGGGTAAAATTCAGGGTTTTCATCAAGCGACAAGCCTGCTATTAGCCGTTGCGTATTGTACTGACGCTGGCAATGCTCTTGCACGCTGAAGTGCATTTTTTTACTGTTCGCCTGCTCTATCATATCGAGTAACTCACGCTCTTGCTTTTGGCAGTAGGCCACCATATAAGCCGGGATATCCAGGGCGGTAATATGGCGCTTTATCCTCTCTTTTAATTTATCTGTCACCGCGCCACTAATGTTAATCGAGGGTGTGTAGGCGATAGCATCGCTATTGGCCGTCATCTCAATTTTAAAACCTAACCGGGATAACTCGTCGACAAACTTGGGGTGAATAAAGAAGCAGCCCTTATCGGGCAGCATATAATAGCGATTGCTTTTCTTGCTGGCGCACTGTTGACACTGCGGCACCAGATTATCCGGATAAAGCGCAAATTCCGGCCAGTGTGACTCAGGAACAAAATGGTCCAGGGTATTTGGTCTGACAGGGTTGCCACAGTATGGGCACTCCCTCATTTTGTTTTTATTGCGTAAATCATAAAATATGGCTTTAAGCTTAGCGGGCGGCCACTTATAAAAATCCATTAATAGTTTTTTCTCGGCGGTGAACTCGCCGTTAGCCTGGAGATAGATACTTTTCGCCGGTTGCTTATCGAAGTTATCTATTATGCCCTTGTAGTCGCCATAACGCGTGAGTAACTGCTGCTCAATAGCCTTGAGCTTTGCGCGTTCCTCTTTATCTGATTCAATCGCCAGCGTTAACCAGTCGCTGCCGCTACTTGTGCGCAGTTCAGTGAGATTCTTCATCGTTATCTTTCAGTTTCCACGGTGTGTCGCTGCGTTTAGATAATAAATAGAGTTGGCCTGAAGATCCCACCTCTTGATAAAGTTCCGCAATCGCTTCGTCCAGCGAACCGTAGGCGGCTACCTTTTTATCAATCTCGTCTTCAAACGGCTTTTTCTGGTAATAGTCGTTGAACGCCTCGCCAATAATCTTTTCCAGCGACGCGGCAAAGGTTTCGCTTTGCGGTTTCACGGCGCGGGTCGCGGACTTACCATCCTCTTCTTTTTGCCCCTGCTGCAATATCGTTACCCTGTTGCTGTGCGTTTCCCGTACCATCAGCGCGGAATGCGTGGCAATCAGCGCGTAAGAGCGCGTTTCGTTCAACAACGACTTGAGCATATTGATGAGCCCGATCTCAAGCTCAGGATGCAGGTAAAGCTCTGGCTCATCCAGCACCACCAGCGTTTCGTCAACGATTTCCGCAATCAGCGGCGGGATGAGGTAAGTGTAAATACGTTGCCCTGCGCTGAGTTTAATCGCTTCGCCGTTGCGTAAAAAAACCAACCCGGCCGTCAGATCTATTTTTGAAAAATCGATACTCTCTTGATGAACAGAAACCAGACTCTCTTCGGCAGAGATAAACGCGATATCGTCAAATTTCAGCGCAAGGCCAAGTGTGTCGGTAAGGAGTTTGAAGCGCGAGGGTCGGTTCCAGCGTTTATTAACGGCGTCGTAGTCAAGAATCGTTTTTAGCGCTGCCGCCGCTTGCTGCATCGGCCAGGTTTTATCAAACTGCCCCTGCGGATTTTTAAAGCCGATGTACGTATAGGAGTCCAGCATCTCTTTCTGGCGTTTGAGTTTATCCTCATTGGAATCCTGCACATCGCCGGCAGCATTATCTTTTAAGTCAATATACTGCTGTTGCGTATAAAACTCCTCGAAAGGGCTGTATGCCGCCACCACCACCTTCAGAAACTTTCCTTTCACTTCAGGCGTGGGCTTTAGTCCCGTCGCGCTATCAATGACTTCCTGCAAGATACGGGTTTTACCCAGGCCGTTTTTGCCAATCAGCACATTAATATTGCTGCGGTTAATGCTGAAGTTTCTGGCAAAAACGAACTCAATACAGTCAAACGACGCAGGTAAATGCATCCCGCTTAATGTTATGTCCGCGGGGCCGCTATCGATACCCTGCGCGATATCCATCCCTTTTTCCAGCAGCGCCTCAGCGGTGGTGGTATTGCGCATGAGCGCTAATTCGTAACCATTCCACTGTTGCCAGCCCTGAATTCCTCTCTCTTTTAAAAAGCTGGCGTCGCAGAGCGATTGCAGAACCTGCGTCGCAGAAATAGCGTAATGCGTTCTCAGGTAATTAATGTTTTTATAAAAATCGATTTTTGTGCCAAGCGAGACTACGTTGTCTGACGACATAAGCGACGTGATATTCCAGACTGAATCCGCCTGCATGCGACCGCTGCGAAAATACTCTGCGGTAACGGGATTATCCCTGTGCAGAATTTTCGTCATGCCCACCCGCTCCTGGTACGCCTGCTTTTTGTAATAGAGCCCAAACAGCACTTCATGACCAAAATCGTTCCAGGGTCTGGCGTAGCCGGAGATAGCGTTATCTGGCACAAGGTATAAACCATCCTCTTGCGCCAGCGTTGTTTTTTCAGAAAAGAAAATGTTCAGCTTTGCCACGGTAGCGACCCCAGTTTTTGTTTTGCCAAAGCCTACTGCAGATGCCCCGCTACAACAACTTACCGATTCAGGTGGGAAAATAAGCGTAAGAACAACGTTTTCACCTGATGCAGCCAGGGTCTCTTGCCTTGCCCCTCTCCCGCCCCCTCCGCTATCCTTTCCACTCTTTTTTACAACGGAGCCTGTGAAATGCATTATTTACTGCTCGGCGTCGCTATTATTTGCGAAGTTATCGCCACCACCTGCCTTAAGCTCTCCGACAGCTTCACGAAACTGCTGCCGAGCATCGCCACCGTGGTCTTTTACGCGCTGTCGTTCTACTGCCTGACTTTTCCCATGCGCACGCTGCCGACCGGCGTCATTTATGCCATCTGGTCAGGCGTCGGCATTGTGCTGATTGGCGTGGTGAGCTGGCTGCTGCTTGGGCAAAAGCTGGACTGGCCGGCAATTATCGGCATGGCGCTGATTATTGCGGGCGTGCTGGTGATAAACCTCTTCTCCCGCTCCGTGGCGCACTAAGCACAGCGCGGTTAAACCCGCATGCAACAAAGACGATTGCCGTGGAAACTTTGCATTCCTGACACGCCTTTTCATCGCTTTTAAATTCGCAATAATAACCAGACGTTATTATTGCGATAGTGCGTGCACCGCTGATTAGAAAGGGACACAAAGAAATGCTAAAGAAGGCGTTAAGCGCTCTGCTGCTTTGCGGCGCGCTCTTTTCCGGACAATATGCCGCCCACGCGGGCGCACATGAATTCTTAAATGTGAAGAACCCCGACTCGCAGTTGCGCCATGAAGCAGACAGCGATGAAATTCGCGCCGCCGCGCAGGAATCTGCCGATACCCTGCGCGAGCATCACGGCTGGTTCAGCTCACGCAAGCCTGGCCGCCACGCGCAATAAAAAAGCCCGCTTTCGCGGGCTTTTTCGTCAGGCGTTTTTACGCTTGGGCAGGGTTTTCAGCAGCTCGTCAGGGCTGATGGATGCCACCACGCTGCCGGGCTGCGGCATTTTCAGGATATGATTTTTAATTTTGCCGACCACGTGCATTTCACACGGTTTGCAGTCGAACTTCAGCGTCAGCACTTCGTCGCCATGCACCAGCTGCATCGGCGTCGCCTTCCAGCTCTTGATATTGCCCTTCGCCTGTTTCGGGCAGAGGTTGAAGGCAAAACGCAGACAGTGTTTGGTGATCATCACCGGCACGTCGCCTTTCTCTTCATGCGCCTCGTAGGCGGCGTCGATAAGCTGCACGCCGTAACGCTGGTAGAAATCGCGCGCTTTCTGATTGTACACGTTAGAAAGGAACGTCAGGTGCGTTTCCGGGTAAACTGGCGGCGGTACGGAAACCGGCTTACGGCGCCCGCGCTGGTAATTCGCCAGACGCGCGTCGTCCAGCGCGTCCATCGCTTCGCGGCGCAGCGGGTTCAGCAGGCTGTTTGGCACAAACAGCGCGCCCGGCAGCGAAACAGTGATATTTCGGGCGTAATAGATAGTCTGTCCGAGTTTCGCCAGCCCCTCTTTGAGGTTCGCCATTGCTTTCTCGGCGTTGTTCGCCACGTCGAACTGCCCTTCCAGCGTGCGGGTTACGCTCACGCCATCTTCACTGGTGACGGTCAGGATAAGCTGCTCTTGCCAGCCGCCCAGCTCGATATCCACCCCCACGCGACGCTCGCTGGAGGTTTTTAGCAGCGCCTGCTGCCAGTTGTGGTCCAGGTTGCGGTTCAGACGATGAGGCGGACGCAGGGTTTTCAGCGCCTCCGGCATCTCGTTCGGGAAGACGCGGTAGCGGTTTTCCCCGGTTTTCTCCGCCACGTTCACGCGAAAACCCACCACTTCGCGTTTGATCATCACGTTCAGGCCATCGCCGTTCGCCAGCGGCTCCGTCGTTTCCACGTCCAGATGATCTTTACCCACCTTCAGCACGTCGCCCACCGGCAGGCCGACAAACGTCGGCGTATCGAACGCGCCGATATCGATTTTACGGGCGTTGACGAAGTAATCGGTGCTGCCGCGATGGAACGTTTTTTCGGTAGAAGGCACAAAATAGTGCGCGGTGTTGCCTGCAGAAGCGCGCGCCAGATCGCCGCGGTCTTCAATAATTGCATCCAGCATCTGGCGGTAGTGGGCAGTGATGTTCTTCACATAGCTCATGTCTTTGTAGCGCCCTTCAATTTTGAAGGAACGCACGCCCGCGTCGATAAGGGCCGCCAGGTTCGCGGTCTGGTCGTTGTCTTTCATCGACAGCAGATGTTTTTCATATGCCACCACGCGGCCCTGATCGTCTTTCAGCGTATAAGGCAGACGGCAAGCCTGGGAGCAGTCACCGCGGTTGGCGCTGCGCCCGGTTTGCGCGTGAGAAATATAGCACTGGCCGGAATACGCGACGCACAGCGCGCCGTGGATAAAGAATTCGATAGTCGCGTCAGCCGCGTCGTGGATAGCCTGAATCTGGTTCAGGTTAAGCTCGCGCGCCAGAACAATCTGCGTAAAACCGGCATCGGCAAGGAACTTCGCCTTTTCCGGCGTGCGGATATCGCACTGGGTGCTGGCGTGCAGCTCAATCGGCGGAATATCCAGCTCCAGAATGCCCATATCCTGCACAATCAGCGCATCCACGCCGGTCTGGTAGAGATCGGTAATCAGCTTTTGCGCGGGCTCCAGCTCGTTGTCATGCAGAATCGTGTTCAGCGTGACAAACACTTTCGCGCCGAAGCGATGGGCGAACGGCACCAGCTCGGCGATATCCTTCAGGCTGTTGCTGGCGTTATGGCGCGCGCCAAAGCCGGGGCCGCCGATATAGACCGCGTCTGCGCCGTGCAGAATGGCCTCACGGGCGATGCTGGCGTCACGGGCGGGGCTGAGCAGTTCGAGATGATGAGATTGCAGGCGCATAAATTTTGTTCATTATTGGTCATGGAAAGGCGGCTATTGTAGTCAGAACCCCGGCAGATCAGAAATAGTTTCGCCGCCTGGCTTTACGGGCTATTGCACAGGGCGGCAAAGCATGGGCGGATTTGTTATTTCCTGCGGGAAAGTGCGGTGGGTATGCTGAGGCGGTATTCCTGATTGTTCACCTCAGTATCGCTAGTCGTTGTAGTTTGTCGTTGTCACTTGCCGCAAGCTTGCTTGCGGTTTTTTTTATGCCGTTTTCACGTAATGGATGAGCGAGTGAAAGCGCACCGGCAGCGCGCTGGCGTTGCGGTAAGCGTGCGGCTCATCGCCCCGAAACCGCAGCCCTTCGCCAGCGGCAAGGCGTTGCCAGCGCCCCTGGGTTTGCATCTCCAGTTCGCCTTCTATCACCACCACGTGCTCAATCACCCCGCTTTCGTGCGGCGTGGATTCGCTGACGGCGCCCGGCGCAAGCGTGATGGCGAAGAGCTCAAAGCGCAGCGCTTCATCCCAGGGAAAGAGCGGCGTGACGATCATCGCCTGCTGCTGCGGATCGTAGGCGGTGGGCGCGTGCGCGGCGGGCGGCGCGATAAAGAGCGAAAACGGCACGTTGAAGCCAGTGGCGATTTTCCAAAGCGTCGCCACCGTCGGGCTCGACTCGTTGCGCTCAATCTGCCCGAGCATCGCTTTTGAAACGCCGGTGAGTTCCGCCGCCTGCGTCAGGCTCAGGCTACGGCTCAGGCGCAGGGTTTTCAGCGTGGCGGCAAGATAAGTGGCGATATCCATAAGGTGGCTGGCTTCCAGGGCGGGTTGATGAGGCGTTAACGATACCACTGCGCCGCAGTCTGCTTCCAGCCCGCTGGCAACCCTCGCCGCCGTGCCGCCCTTTTTCACGTGTCGTTTACCCCGCCACGTCTTTTACTGGCCAGTCAATAAACGTAAATCTTTTGGCGCAAAAACAATGGCGAAAAAAATATATTTTTACCTTACAGACGCTTCAGGGAAATTATTCCCTCTGCCGCTTAAGGCGGCGGGCTATTATTCTTACGCATGATAATTCGACTGCTATAGTTAGTTACTCATGCGCGCGCAATTACTTTTACTTCGCGGCGCGTTTATGCAATGAAGCGATGACTCTCAGGAGGTTGGTATGACTGAGAACAGAATCCGTTCAGAAAACTCTGCCGGGTACGCACCTGTGCCGCTGCACGCTGGCGGGCGGCGCGGCAATAAAGATGGCGTTGGCTACAAAAATACCCATGAAAGATCGGTCGATGCGGGGCAAAAAGCGGGTAAAACAACGCCTCCGCCAAACGATCCGCCCCAGGAGCGTAAATAAACCCCGGCAAGGGATTGCCCGTCTTATTATTAGTATTCAACTGAATAAGCCTGACGATAATTCCGCCGTAACCAAAAAACGTTATCCGAGTAATATTGCCGTTTGCCCTGCGATTTATTTCCCGCTCCGCCTGTTTTTTGCAAATAAACGCCTGGCGACGCGTAGCTGCTGAAAGTCAGTCCAGCTTGTGCGTTATAACGCACAATGTTATTCTGCATGGACGTTATAACGCACAGCGGAGCTTTCATGCGTCAGTTTTCTCTTCCTCTTCCCACCGTACTGGCGGGATTCGTGGCGGTGCTGGTCGGTTACGCCAGTTCCGCCGCTATTATCTGGCAGGCCGCGGCGGCGGCGGGCGCGAACATCGCGCAGATTGCGGGCTGGATGACGGCGCTCGGTATCGGCATGGGCGTCAGCACGCTTGCCCTGAGCCTTTGGTATCGCGCGCCGGTGCTGACGGCCTGGTCTACGCCCGGCGCGGCGCTGCTTGCCACCAGCCTGCAGGGCAGCACGCTGAATGAGGCGGTGGGCGTCTTTCTCTTCGCCAATCTGCTGATTGTGCTTTGCGGCGTGACGGGGTTATTTGCACGGCTTATGAAAATTATCCCGCCCTCGCTTGCCGCCGCGATGCTGGCCGGCATTCTGCTGCGCTTTGGGCTGCAGGCCTTCAGCGCGATGGAAGATCATTTCTGGCTGTGTGGCAGCATGCTGGCCGTGTGGCTCGCGGCGAAAGCGCTGATGCCGCGCTATGCCATTGTGGCTGCGCTGCTGGCGGGGCTCGCGGTTTCCTGGCTTGGCGGCGAAGTAGATAGCGCCGCGTTGCACTTCAGCGTGGCGGCGCCCGCCTTTACCGCGCCTGAATTTACATTCGCTTCACTGACCGGCATTGGTCTGCCCTTTTTCCTGGTGACCATGGCGTCACAAAACGCGCCGGGGCTTGCGACCATGCAGGCGGCGGGCTACCGCTTACCTGTCTCGCCGCTTATGGCGATGACCGGCGGGCTGGCGATGCTGCTGTCGCCCTTCGGCGTCTTTTCCATCTGCATCGCCGCCATTACCGCCGCTATCTGCCAGAGCCCCGACGCCCATCCGGATGTCCACAGGCGCTGGCTCGCGGCGGCGGCAGCGGGCGTTTTTTACCTGCTGGCGGGCCTGTGCGGCGCTTCAATCACCTCACTGCTTGCCGCATTGCCGCTGCCCTGGATACAGACGCTTGCCGGGCTGGCGCTGCTTGGCACCATCAGCGGCAGCCTGCACCAGGCGCTGGTGAGAGAAAACGAGCGCGACGCGGCGATTATTACCTTTCTGGTGACCGCGAGCGGCGTGACGCTGCTGGGCGTCGGCTCGGCATTCTGGGGGCTGATGGCGGGCGGAATAAGCTACGCGGTGCTGGCAACGACACGCCGTGGCCCGGCGTTAAAACAAGAGAAACAGGTATGAAAAAGGGAGCCGCGGCTCCCTTTTATTTTATTTGCTGTCGCCGCTTTTTGTATCAAACAGGGCGGCGTCGGCGGCCATGTCGTCCACCACCTGCTTAAGCGTTGCCAGGGTCATCGGCGTTTTTTCATTGTTGAGCGTTTCGCCTTCGCCCTTGCGCACGACTTTCACCACCGGCTTGTTGGTGGCCGCGTCAATCAGTTCGCCTTCAAAATAGAGATGTGTATCCATGGTGCGGTGCCCGGTCGCCATCTGCGTGCCCGCCACCAACAGCGCCACCGGCACCACTTCATAGAACTGAAGCCCTTCTTTGCTGCTGTCCACGCCGGTGATGGCGCCGCGGAAGATAAGGCTGCGCGGCCCCGGTGTTGTCACCAGCGGTTTGCGCTGCTGCGCGGCGGTTTTCAGCTTATTGTTGGTGTAATTGAGCAACCCATCCAGCACCTGCTGCCCCACCTGGGTTGTCGGGCGCGCTTCGGGGTAGAAGGTCACGGGGTTATACACAATGCTGTCGTAACTGGCGCTGTTAAAGGCAGGGTCCACCCAGCGAAGCACCGGTTTGCCGGTCGCCGATTTCGTTTCCTGCAGGCTGGAGTAATCTTTTAAAAAACCGGAATAGTTTTCAGGCTCAGCCACTTTTGACGCGCAGCCAGCCAGAACCAGCAGCGAAGAAAGCAATGTCGCCTTAATAAAACATTTATTACGCATTTTTTGTTCCCTGTTATGACGAATTAACCGGGACGTTATAGCAAAAGCGCGGCGGGATTACGGCGTAATAATGCGATTTACTGATAAATGCAGGCTAACTGAATACTTTCAATGCAGCCAGATTTATTTAATTAATAAATTAAAATAATACATTCACAAAAACAATAAATATGGCGGGCACGCAAGGACTTGCCCGCCCTGTCATTATGCTTTTCTGGCAAGAAGCGTGGCGAAACGCAGTTTAATGCGGTTGCCATTTTCATCCGTTTTATGAAGCTCGCCCGGGTTCTCGTTATATTTAATCAGTTCCCAACCGGCGTAATAGTTTTTTAATTCCCCTTCACTAAACGCGAAAGGAAACCCGACATTACAGGGGTAATCTTCAGTATTCATCGCCGCCACAATCAGGTTATATCCGCCCGGTTTCGTGCAACGCTGCATATTTTCTATCAGACGTGGAATGGTGGCGGGCGCCAGAAACATCAGCACCACGGTAGAAAGGATAAAGTCATAGTCGCCGTCAAAGGTCATGGCGTTCAGGTCGGCGATATCCGCCTTCAGGTTAGCCAGAGATTCCGCTTCAATAATGCGTTGCAGATTCGCAATGCTCATCGGGTTTTTGTCCCATGCGGTCACGTCAAAGCCGCGCGCCGCCAGATAGAGACTGTTGCGCCCGTTGCCGCAGCCGAGATCGAGCGTTTTGCCCGGCTGCACATAGCGCACGGCGTTCAGCACTTCTGAATGGGTGGCGGTCAGGCCATATTTTTCAGTGAAATAATTTTCGTCGCGAATAGTCATTACGAGGGTTCCTGCGTCGTTTCTAAGATGTATTTGATCTGCATTTTAAGGAAGCGGGCAGCGCGCCGCCAGCGCTAAAAACTCTGCTACGTTTATTGCAGAGCGTGATGAGGAAAGCGGAACCATGAGCAAATATGAGCTGGGCCACGAAATACGTAAGTTTACCTGGTCTGAAGGGGGCGAGAAAAAGAGCGTTGATCTGCGCCAGATCCGCGCCCTGCGCGACTTTGCCGATGTTAAAGCCGGCGCGCCTGGCGGCTGGGTGGAGGATGACGCCAGCCTCAGCCAGCAGGGCGACTGCTGGATCTACGATGAAAACAGCGTGGTGTTTGGCGGCGCCAGAGTCAGCGGCAACGCGCGCCTCACGCAGCCCTGCGATATTCGCGACGGCGCTAAAATCAGCGATAACGCCTGGATTGACCACGCGCAAATAAGCGACCACGCCCACGTCAGCGGCAACGCCATGGTGCAACGCTCCCAGGTGCGGGGCGAATGCCACATCTTCGGCGAAGCGCGGGTGATGAACGGCAGCCTGGTGCTGGCGGCGAAAGGGTTGACGCCCGATCGCGAGCAACAATTGCATATCTACGGGCACGCCACGGTCAACGCTTCCCGGGTGGTGCATCAGGCGCAAATCTATGGCCATGCGCTGCTCAGCTACGCCTTTGTTGAGCATCGGGCGGAGGTGTATGAAAACGCCATGCTGGAAGGCAACGAAGAGAATGATGTCTGGGTATGCGACTGCGCGCAGGTTTACGGCAACGCCCGCATCGTGGCGGGAAAAGGCGAAGAGGATGTGCCGACGCTTCGCTACAGCGCGCAGGTTTACGGGCATGCCGTCGTGGAAGGCAACTGCGTGCTTAAGCACCATGTGGAAGTTTTTGACCACGCCCGCCTCTCAGGCGGCCCGCTGATGCTGGACGACGGCGCGCGCATTTTCGGTAACGCGCAAATCAAAGGCAACGTGCTGATTGAAGATGGCGTGCAGGTTTTTGATAACGCCGTCGTCGAGGCTTACAACGGCGACCCGCTGCATCTGCGGGGGCGCAGAACCCTCAACGGCGACCAGCATATTACCCGCACCCCGATGCTGGGCGCGCTCTAGCGCCGCTTGTCGACGATCAGAGCATAGATGTTCTGATCGTAAAACTGGCCGTTGAGGTATTCCGCCTCTTTCAGCGTGCCCTCCAGCCGGAAGCCGTTGCGCAGGGCCACGCGGTTGCTCGCCTCATTGGCGACGCGGCATTTTATAACGAAGCGCCGCACCTCGCCCGAATCCGCATAACGGGCGATAAACGCCTGTAGCGCCTGTGACAGCAGCCCTTTTCCCTGCCAGGCCTCATCCAGCCAGTAACCAATGTAAGCCGTTTTGTTGGAAGGCTCTATCTGGTTAAACGACAGCACGCCTATCAAGCGATCCTGCTGCAGAATCATGAACATTTTCGCATAGCCGCGGTGGTGCAAAAGATAGTTGCCCTGGAGCGTTTTGCGGGTGTCTTCCGCCGATTTCACCTGCTTTGGCCAGTCCATCGCTTTTTGCAGCGCGGCTTTATTGCGCACTACCAGGTCATACAGCGCTTCGGAAAACGCCTCGTTCACGGAATGAAGCTTAAGATGGTCGTTTACGATGATTACCTCATCCTGCCAGTTTGGGATGTCCTGCAAGGGAGCGCTCCTGAATGCGTGCGAATAAACCTGATAGTTAACATAGCCTGGCGAGCAGCAACACCACCAGAATTTATGGTTTGCTGTAAAAAGCGGCAACTGCACCAGGCTCGCTCACCAAACTGGCGCAGCGCCGACACCTTTGCGCCGCTATTGCGCCCGCTTATGGCTGCGGCTGGCTGGTATAGAAATTGCTTAACGTTTTCGTAACCACGAAGGAGACGAAGAATGAAAGCGATCATTATTGGCGGCGGCATAGGCGGCCTTAGCGCGGCGATAGCGCTCAAGCGTTGCGGCATCAGCACCGAAGTTTACGAGGCGGTAAAGGAGATAAAACCCGTTGGCGCCGCCATATCCATCTGGCCGAATGGCGTAAAGTGTCTTAACTGGCTAGGCATGAAAGAACCTTTAGCCGCCCTCGGCGGACCGATGGAGTTTATGGCTTATCAGGAGTTCCGCCAGGGCCAGACGCTGACGCGCTTTAGTCTTGATCCTTTAGTGAAAAGCGTGGGCGAGCGCCCCTACCCCGTGGCGCGGGCGGAATTGCAGGATATGCTGCTCGCCGCCTATGGTCGCGACGCGGTGCAGTTTGGCAAACGCGTAACGCATATTGAAGAGACGCCCGGCGGCGTTCGCGCCTTTTTTAGCGACGGACATATCGCCGAAGGCGACCTGCTGATCGCCGCTGACGGCACCCATTCCGTGATTCGCCCCTGGGTGCTGGGCCATCAAACGGAGCGTCGCTATGCCGGTTACGTTAACTGGAACGGGCTGGTGGAGATTGATGAATCCATTGCGCCGGCGAACCAGTGGACCACGTTTGTCGGCGAGGGCAAACGCGTTTCGCTGATGCCGGTGGCGGGCAACCGTTTCTATTTCTTTTTCGACGTGCCGCTGCCCAAAGGGCTGGCGGAAGATCGCACTACCGTGCGCGAGGATCTTAAGCGGTACTTCTCCGGCTGGGCCGCGCCGGTGCAAAAGCTGATTAACGCAATCGATCCGCAAACCACTAACCGCATTGAGATCCATGATATTGAACCCTTTATGCAACTGGTGCGCGGGCGCGTGGCGTTGCTCGGCGACGCCGGGCACAGCACCACGCCGGATATCGGCCAGGGCGGCTGCGCGGCGATGGAGGACGCGGTGGTGCTGGCGATAGCCTTGCAGACAAACTCCCTTGGCATAGAGGACGCGCTGCTGCGCTATCAGGACAAACGCGCCTGGCGGGTAAAAGACCTGGTGCTGAAAGCGCGCAAGCGCAGCGACGTCACGCATGGCAAAGAGATGAGCGTCACTGCTGGCTGGTATGAGGAGCTAAAGAGCGAAACCGGCGACCGCATTCTGGCGGGCATGCGGGAAACCATTCTCGGCGGACCGCTGGCCTGACATCGTTGCACCCATGTTGTAGTTAGAATCTGAATCCTCTTCGCAAAATGACGTCAGCAATTGACGTCATTTTTTTGTACGCTACTATGACTTCATAAACTGACGCCACGGAAGGAACTATGGGCTATGGCAAAGAATATTTAAGGAAAAAGCACCACCATACGTTATGTCAGGTTTTCGCCTCGCCGGTTTCCACGGCGATAAAATGGCAGGATATTGAAATGCTCATCATTGCGCTCGGTGGCGAAGTGAGCATGGGCCGAGGCTCGCGCGTGCGGTTTCTGCTCAACGACTCGGTAGCCCATTTTCATCGCCCGCACCCCGACCCGACAACGGACAAAGGCGCGGTGCTCGGTTTACGCTACTGGCTACAGGAACAAGGAGTTATGCCATGACCACTACGTTACCGCCCAACACGCTGCTGATTCAGGGCCAGCCAGCGCTCATCACCTATGAGCCCGAGCTGCGGCTGTTTCGCGGCCGTTTTCTGGGGCTGACAGGCTACTGCGATTTTATGGCCGACAGCCTGAAGGGATTGCAGGAGCAAGGGGAAATTTCGCTCGCTGAATATCTGGCGGATTGCGAGGCGCGTTCAGTCGCCCCTTTTGAGCGCGAAGATAAGCTAAAAACATTCACGCTGCGCTACCCTGCCTCGTTTAGCGAACGTCTGGCGGTGGCCGCCGCTGAGCAAAACATGTCGGTGAACAGTTTTATTGTCGATACGCTGGCGAGGCGCATGAAGCTGCGCTGAGACGAAAAAAAGCCCCGCTGCCGGGGCTTTTTTAACGCTTCTCGCGAGCGCCAGCTCATCGCATCTGGCGGTCGTTAGCTTATCGCATCTGGCGATCGTCGACGTAGTTGCGCTTATCCGGCGCGGGCGGGAAATACTGATAAAGCCAGGTTTCGCTGATGGCCTCGCCCTGGCAGCGCAGGAACATGCGCATTTCCACCGGATCAACCGAGTCGGAATTCGGATACCAGTCGAACAGGATGCGATAGCCGTCGAAAGGCTCGACGTAGAGGATCTCCACCTGCTTCGCTTCGCCGCTGGAGAGTGTTATCACCGGTTCGATGCCCTTCGGCGCCGACTCTTTCAGCTTGCCGCCGATAAAGTCGATGGCGATGCGGCGCGACCACTGGCTCGGGTAATGCTCGCCCGGCGCCCAGCCTTCCGGGAAGCTGCCCATGCCCGTGCGGGTGGCGTAGACGCGGGCAAGCGGCGTATGGACCGGCGCGTCGCCGCTCCAGTAAAGACGGTATTCGAAGTTAAGCTTATCTCCCGCCTTGACCGGTTTCTCCGGCTGCCAGAAGCAGACAATATTATCCAGCGTTTCGCCGGTGGTCGGGATCTCCATCAGCCCAACGGTGCCCTTGCCCCAGCGGTTGCGCGGCTCCACCCACAGGCTCGGGCGCTTGTTATACCAGCCCATAATGTCCTGATAACTCTCAAACTTATGGTCGGTCTGCAACAGACCGAACCCTTTCGGGTTCTCATCCATAAACGCGTTGAACTGCAGACGCTGCGGGTTGTTCAGCGGACGGCAGACCCACTCGCCGTTGCCGCGCCACATGGCGAGACGATCGGAGTCGTGAATTTGCGGATGGATGGTGTCGCACATGCGGCGCTCATTGGTGCCGCAGCTAAACATGCTGGTCATCGGCGCGATGCCGAGCTGTTTAATGTCTTTACGGGCGAAGAGGTGATTTTCCACCTCCATCATCACCTGGGTCGACTCACAATGGATAGTAAATTTGTAAGCGCCAGTGATGCTGGGGCTGTCGAGCAGCGCATAAACCACGAACGTGGTGTCATCTGCTTTCGGCGTTTCAAACCAGAAAGCGGTGAAATCCGGGAACTCTTCCGGCTGGTCGGTGAAGGTGTCTACCGCCAGGCCGCGTGCGGAAAGGCCATACTGGTAAGTGCTGTCCACCGCGCGGAAGTAGCTTGCGCCGAGGAAAGAGACAACGTCGCGTCGCGCCAGCTCAGGCGCTTTGAACGCGCGAAAACCGGCGAACCCGAGGTCGGTCTGCCCTTCCAGCTGGCGGGTATCCACGCCCGCGTCATGATAGTTAAACAGCTCCGGCCGGAAGTGAATTTCGCGCGCCTGGCGGCTGGAGGGGTCGACCGAGAACATGCGCACGCGGCGGCGAAAACCCATGCCGACGTGGAAGAACTGCACGTCGAGCTGACGGCCTTCAATGTTGTTCCACAAGGCGTGACCCGCGTCGTACTGAATACTGTTATAGGCCTGCGGCGTAAGCGTAGCGAGCGTGTTCGGCAGCGGTCGTGGCGCCCCGCCCCAGGGGTTCTTTGCAAGGCTACTCGCCATGTTCTGCAACTCAGAGAAATCAAACGCGCGGGTCTGCCCGTCGGCGATACCGGCCTCGTCCGCCCAGGCCGTACGGGAAAAGAGACCGGCCATGCCGGGCGCGCCACACGCCGCGGCGAGTGCGAATGAGGCTTTGATAAAACGTCTGCGGTTCATGCCTGAGAAATCGTCCTTAGTTGTCGATACAGGTTGTCCTGCCCACGGGCAGAACACGGCAAGTGTTAAGCGATCAGACCGCACACTGTAGACAAAATTCAGAATGAAGCCAATAGCCAGCCGAAAACTTATTTTTCTTTTACTTTTCAGAAAGTTATTTGTCAGCAAACGGCAAGCGAACGTCCGCACGGGCTAAGTCTAACGTCTTAATTGTGAAAGGAATTTCAGGACAGCGCGACGGCCGGGAAAGCGCCGGATAAAACGCGAAAACCAGCTTCGTTATCAGACGATTCCTCCTGGTTGCGCGTCATCGATGGCAGCATGCACGTATTCAAAAAAAATATGTCTGCTCCTCTTGCCAGACGAAGCGCCGAAGGGTAGTTTCAGCGACGCAGTCCGGCGTGATGCGCCGTCATCGCACCGGCTGTATATGCCTTTTATTCCTCCCGCTGGGAGGGTCCGGCGCCACAATAAAAATCTCGCCGGATAACACCTGAATTTAATGATGATAGCTCGCGGTGGCCCGGCCTGGCCGGGTTCTCTTTGAGAAACACCGATAAAAAAACCCCGGCGCTCAGCGAACCGGGGTTTTTAATTTTATGAAGGTTATTTCACACTGACGTCGATGCCGGGAAAATACTTTTTCGCAAGCTGGTCGATGGTGCCGTCGGCGCGCACTTTATCGATAGCGGCGTCGAGCTGTTTTTTCGTCGCCTCGTCGCCTTTGCGCAGGCCGAAGCCGATGCCGCTGCCCAGGATCTTGTCATCCTCTACCGGCTTGCCGATAAAACCAAAGCCCTTGCCCTGCGGCTTGCTGAGGAAACCGCCCTGGCCTGCGGCGGACATCACCAGCGAAGCGTCGATACGCCCGTTCACCAGATCGCCCCACGCCATATTCTGATCTTTATAGGAGATGACCGTCACGCCCTGCTTTTCCCAATGCTCTTTGGCGTAGGTCTCCTGAATGGAGCCTTGCAGCACGCCGATGGTTTTGCCTTTCAGCGCTTGCGGCGTGGCGTCCAGCGCGCTGCCCGCTTTCCCCACCAGCTGTGAAGGAATACGATAAATCGGCTGGGTGAAGTCGATGCTCTGGCGGCGCTGGTCAGTAATGTTCATCGCCGAGTTAATGGCGTCGAACTTTTTTGACATCAGCCCCGGGATCAGCGCGTCGAATGAGGTTTCCACCCATGAGCACTTAAGCCTGGCCGCCTTGCAGATGGCGTTGCCGAGATCCACGTCAAACCCTTCCAGCTCGCCCGCAGCGTTGCGGCTTTCAAACGGCGGGTATTCGGCTTCGATGCCATAGCGCAGTTCGTCTGCGGCAAAGGCCGCACAGGAAAACATCCCAAGCGTCAGGCACAACACTTTCACTTTGTTCATCTTCACCCCTTCTTAACGTGGCTTTACCTGGCAGAGCGCCTGCGCGCCTGCCCTTAACGTCGCTTCATCTTTGGCAAAAGAGAGGCGAATGAGTTTGTTATCGGTTCCGTCGGCGTAGAACGCGGAAAGCGGAATGGTCGCCACGCCGTAATCGGTGATCAGCCGTTTGACCAGTTCGCTGTCCGCCTCGTCGCTGAAATGCGCGTAGCTCGCCAACAAAAAGAACGCGCCGCCGCTCGGCAGCAGTGTAAACGGCGAGGCCGCCAGCAACTGCTGCATCAGGTCGCGCTTGCGTTGATAAAAGTCACCCAGCGCCAGATAGGTTTCCGGGTTGGCCATGTAATCGGCAAAAGCGTACTGCATTGGCGTGTCGGCGGAAAACATTAAAAACTGATGGACCTTGCAGACCTCCTCCATCAGCGCCGCCGGGGCCAGACAGTAGCCCACGCGCCAGCCGGTAACGTGAAAGGTCTTGCCAAACGAGGAGACAATCACGCTGCGCTCGGCAAGCTGCGGGTGCGTCGCCATGCCATGGTGACGCTCACCGTCAAACACGATGTGCTCATACACTTCGTCAGAGAGAATAATGATATCGGTGTTCTTCGTTACCGCTGCCAGTTGCTCCAGGTCCGCACGGCTGAAAACCTGCCCGCTCGGGTTGTGCGGCGTGTTGACGATTATCATGCGGGTGCGCGGCGTAATGGCGGCGCGCACCTCATCCCAGTCGACGCTGAATTCGGGCACCGTCAGCTTGATGGCGACAGGCGTCGCGCCCTGCAGCCGCACGATGGGCGCGTAGCTGTCGAAGGAGGGTTCAAAATAGATGACCTCATCGCCCGGATGCACCAGACCGCTTATTGCCGAGTAGAGGCCTTCGCTGGCGCTGGCGGTGATAAGAATTTCGCTTGCGGCGTCATAGCGCGCCTGGTAGAGGCGCGCCACTTTTTCAGCAATCAACTCCTTTAAGCGCAGCAGGCCGGTCATCGGCGCATACTGGTTATGATTAGCTTGCATCGCCCGGGTGACGCCCGCCGTGAGCTGCGGGTCGCAGGGGAAATTGGGCGCGCCCTGAGAGAGGTTGATGGCGTTATGCTGCGCTGAAAGCTGGCCTATCACCGTAAAAATCGTGGTGCCCACGTCGGGCAGTTTCGAGCGGCTCTGTACCGGAGTTTGCATCATCACACCTTCACTTAATCACAAAATATGCATAACTATTCAACAGAATGGTTTGCCGCCACAACCGAATTGTTGTCATAATAGCCATGCATAAAACGCATAGCTGGAGCAAGCATGTCGCGGCGCACTTTTCCTCTCACAGCGGTGGATGCCTTTCTTGTCACCGCCCGTTTTCTTAATCTTACCCATGCCGCTCGCGAGCTGTGTCTGACGCAGAGCGCAGTAAGCCGAAAAATCGCCGCGCTGGAAGCCTGGTTCGGTTTCGCCCTGTTCGAGCGTCACGCCCGCGGGCTGCACCTGACGCCGCAAGGCGAGGCGCTGTTGCCCGAACTGCAACAGGCGTATGGCGAGCTCATCCGCACGGCGGAGCAGGCGCGGCACAAGCAGAGCGTGGTGCGCCTTAAAGCGCCCACCTGCGCCATGCGCTGGCTGTTGCCAAAGCTGATGCGGCTCGAAAAAAGCCTGCCCGATATGCAGGTGGCGCTCACCACCACTATCGGCCACGGCGTGAGCTTCAAAACCGAGCCTTTCGACGCCGCGATTATTTTCGGCTCGCACAACCGGGGCGGCGATCTGCTGTTTGAAGAGGCGCTCACCCCCGTCGTCAGCCCTGCGCTGGCGGGCGAAAACCCGATCGCGCTTGATTCCCTCTCAGCGTTGACTTTTCTGCACCCTACTCGCGATAAAACCGACTGGACGCTGTGGCTTTCTCAGCAAACAGCGCCGCTGCCCGCTATGCGAAAAAATCAACACTTCGACACCATGGATCTCGCCATCAGCGCCGCAATCCAGGGCTTCGGCATCGCGATTGCCGATCTTAATCTGGTGGAGGAGGATTTACGCGCGGGCCGGTTATTACGCCCGTTTCCTGCCAGCGTAAAAACCGGGGCCGCTTACCGGCTGGTGATCCGCGAGCAGCCAGAGGACGCGGCGCCGCTGCTCGCCTTTCGCGAACAGTTGCTTACTCTAAGCTGACGTGGTGTTTCATCACCCGTTTAAAGAGCTGCATGCGGGCGCGCATAAAACGGTTCTCAAGCTTAAACCCCGCCAGCTTATCAAGCCCAATGCGCAACAGCCGCTCGCGCCCACGCAGGCTCGCCCACCAGCGCACCGGCCCTTCCAGCACCGGCGGCGTGCCGGGCTGATAGTGGGCGAAACGCGCCCAGTAGTCCGCCACCTGCGACGCGAAAGCGAGGTCGTCGGGCGTGACATACTGGCAGGCAGGCTCGGTGAGGCGCAGCGTGTCGAACACATAAGGCACCTCGTTGCCGTGCCACGCGCCGTTGGCGTAGGTTTCCCGCTCCGCCTCCGCCACATAGTCGAACCAGTAGCGCCAGCAGGGTTGATTAATGCGCTGCTGCGCCTGCATCACCACAAATCCGAGCGTGGTGAAAGCCATGTCGCGGCAGACCTGGCGGCCCAGTTCTCTGTCTTCCCGCACGCCGGGGTAAAGCAGGCGAATCAACCCTAACCCCAGCCGCCGTTCCCGACGCAGCTTCGCTATCTGCGCCTCCAGCGAAACGCCGAAATACGCCAGTACGCTCGCCTCGTCGCTGTTGCTGCCGACCAGCACAGGCATGGGATGCTGCTGCGCGGCGAAGAAGGTCTCCAGCATCGGCTGCGGCAGCACGCTGTCGCCACAGATGGGAACCGGGGCGATATTATGGGGCGCCGCAAGCGACCAGAAGGCGTCGGCGGGCAAGGCGCGAAGCTGCGCCGCGCTGGCATTCTCAAGGCCGAAATGGGTCGCCAGCGCCACGCCTTTTCGCAGCGCCTGCTCGCGCGGCGTATCCGCAAGGGTATAGCCGCTTTGCACGCAAGCCTTGTGAAATAACCCTTTCGCCATCGGCGAAGCGAGCAGCGAGAGGACGCTGCGCGCGCCGGCGGACTCCCCGAATAAGGTGACGTTGTCACGATCGCCGCCAAACGCCGCGATGTTCTCCTGCACCCAACGCAGCGCGGCTATCTGATCAAGCAGTGCGAAGTTATTGACCGGCGTCTCTTCTTCGAGCGACGGATGGGCGAAAAAGCCAAGATGCCCCAGCCGGTAATTCACCGTCACCAGCACCACGCCGCGCGCAGCAAGCCGCCTGCCGTCATAAGGCGGCAGCCCGCCGGAACCAAGCGTGAAGCCGCCGCCGTGGAGCCAGACCATCACCGGCAGCGCGCCCTGCCGTTCAACGGGCGACCAGACATTCAGATAAAGGCAATCTTCGGAAAAGGCGCCCGGGTCGCCGCCTGCGAGGTTTTTACAAAAGTCGCGATTCTGCCAGCTCGCCGCGCCGAAACGGTCGGCCTGCAATACCCCCTGCCAGCTGGTCGGGGGTTGCGGCGCGCGCCAGCGCAATTCGCCTACCGGCGGCGCGGCGTAGGGAATGCCGCGCCAGACTGCTATATTCTCTTCTACCACGCCCGACAGCAGCCCCTGAGCCACTGCGACTTCCGGCGAACTCTCCATTTACTTTTCCTTTTCAGCATCACTGCTGAGAGCGTAGCGCGCTCAGAGCAGACCGCAACGTCGCTTGCTGCGATCTTCCGCCTCCTGATATAGCGTGAACTCGTTAAACACCGGGCAGCCGAGCGCCGCCTCGAAGCTCTCGCGGCTGGCGTTGCCGTGGCTGCGGGCGCGGTTATCCGCTCCCAGGTTGGACTGAAAAATCCCGGCGGCGCTGACCGGCAGAAAATCCTCATAGATGATAGGCTGCGCGGTAACCCAGCCGCGCTCAATCAACAACTGCGGGTCATCGCCGGGGTGAATAGCGTGACGGTGCGTTTCGCCCACCGGCGTTAAGCGGTAACGGAAATAGGCCAGCCCCTGGCGGCGCAGCAGCGCGTCGCTGTCCGGAAAGCGGCTGAACACCTCCTGCAGATGGTACTGGTGGGTAAAGTTATCTTTGCCGCTGCCCGCTTCCTGCAAAAGCGCATCGTACAGCGCCCGGCCTTTCGGCGTGAGCGCCATGCCGCGCTGCTCGATTTCGCCAAACCGCGCCGTGTGGGTGCCCGCGCTTTCGCCGGCAAACATTATCGGCTCCTCCAGCGCCTTGAAGCTGGTCTGGCGCAGCAGCACCGGAAACTCCCGGCGCGGCGGGCCTTCAATCAGCGCTTTCGGCGTGATGCCATACTCCGGCATCAACGCCTGCACCCGGTCAATGTCCAGCGTGCGCGGCGTCAGGTGGTTGATATGGCATCCGCGAAAACAGACCACGTCGGCAATCAGGCGGTGTTCATCATGCAGCGCCTGGTAAGTCTGCGCGTCTACGGTGGCGTGGCTGTGCCAGCGGAAGGTTTCCAGCGCCTCGCGCACAAACTCCTTCGCCTGATCTTCCGTAAAGCCGCCCTGCTCGTCATAAATATCGAGCAAGGCGTAACAGCGTGGCGTGAAGATATCGCGCTTCGCGAGAATGGCGGCGGCGCGTTTCCTGAGCTTTTCGTTCTCAATCAGCTCAAGGCGCAGCAGCGAGGTGAAGATGCGAAACGGATTGCGCGCCAGCGCAACGTCGTCGACCGGGCGAAAGGCCGTCGAGTGCACCGGCACCCCCGCCTGGGAGAGATCGTAATAGCCAACCGGATACATGCCCATAATCGCAAAGACGCGCCGCAACGTGGCAAGCTCCTTCGCCGTGCCGACGCGGATCGCCCCGTGGCGCTCCACGTTAAGGCGCGCCAGTTCGTCGGCGTTCGCCAGCTGTTCATGCAGCTGCGGGTTATTCTCCAGAACCCCAAGGTTAACGTCCGCCACCAGTTCAAGCAGCGTGCCGTACTGCGGCACCTCTTTCTGGTACATCGCCGACATCGCCTGTGAAAATTGCTCCCGAATATCATCAGCCGTGATGCTGTTCGCCATATTCTCGTGCCTCCAGTGAGTATTGATGTGAGTGTAGAGAACGACTTACGCGCCTGGTGGGAACAATGTGTAAATTGTGATCTACAGCGGCAGTGACGATTAGTGATGCCTTTTCCATTATTCATAACTATCGGTTATGCAAATATCGCTATAAATTCACTTTAATTTAACATTGCGTTTACACAGACTGCCTGCAGGCGATTAAAACAACTTTACCCTGTACCCTGCCTGATGGAGTCCCCTATGAGTGAAAAATGGCCCGCGCGCGAGGTCGTGCACCGCGATTACAATCAACATCCGCCCGCTTTTGCGCCGGGCTATAAAACCAGCGTGCTGCGCTCGCCGCGCAATGCGCTTATCTCGCTGCAAAGCTCGCTTTCCGAAATAACCGGCCCGGTGTTCGGCGAGCAGGATCTCGGCCCGCTGGATAACGATCTCATCATGAATTACGCCAAAGAGGGCCTGCCGATTGGCGAGCGCATCATTGTGCACGGCTATGTGCGCGACGGCTTCGGCCGCCCGATGAAAAACACGCTGGTGGAAGTGTGGCAGGCGAATGCGGGCGGGCGCTATCGTCACAAGAAAGATCAATACCTGGCGCCCATCGACCCGAATTTCGGCGGCTGCGGCCGCGTGCTGACCGACGAAAACGGCTACTATTTTTTCCGCACCATCAAGCCCGGCCCCTATCCGTGGCGTAACCAGGCAAGCGACTGGCGCCCGTCGCATATTCACTTTTCGCTTTCCGGCAACGCCTTCGCCCAGCGGCTGATCACCCAGATGTACTTTGAAGGCGACCCGCTTATCCGCCAGTGCCCTATTGTCCGCACCATTAATAACGACGATGCGGTGCGCACGCTGATTGCCGAGCTGGATACACACGCGGCGGTGCCGCTGGATTGCCTGGCTTACCGCTTCGACCTGGTGCTGCGCGGCCAACGCGCCACGCTGTTTGAAAACCGTACGCAAGGAGCCGCCCGATGAAAGATTATCTGCCGGAAACCGCTTCGCAGACCGCCGGGCCCTATGTGCATATCGGCCTCGCGCCGCACGCGGCGGGGTTTCACATTTTTGAGAAAAATTTCAACCACGTGCTGACCAACAGCCATACCGAAGGCGAACGCATCGTTATCGAAGGCCGGGTGATTGACGGCTCGGGCACGCCGGTGCGCGACGTGCTGCTGGAGCTCTGGCAGGCTAATGCCGCCGGGCGCTATAACCACCCGGCGGATTTACAGCACGAAAAGGCGCTCGACCCTGATTTTCGCGGCTGGGGCCGTACCTGCTCCGATTTCGACAGCGGCGTCTGGCGCTTTGAAACGGTCAAACCAGGCGCGGTAACGGGGCGCGACGGGCGCATCATGGCGCCGCATGTCAACCTGTGGATTGTGGCGCGAGGGATAAACATCGGGCTGAACACCCGCATGTACTTTTCTGATGAGCAGGCGGCGAACGAAAAAGATCCGGTACTTAACCTGATTGAATGGGAAGTGCGCCGCAACACGCTAATCGGCGTCCGCGAGCAGCGCGGCGGCGAGGTGGTTTACCGCTTTGATATTCATCTGCAGGGCGAAAAAGAGACGGTCTTTTTCGACGTCTGACCCTTCACCCGGGCGCGCCCTTCGCGCGCCCTTTCTGTTTTCTTATTACGGCATATGGACATCTGCCCTGTTTCAGGCGCCTTGATGTTGAAAATAATGGCCTATTGTTAATATTATTTTGCTAGCAAGTTATCAAAATTAAACAACTTATCTTGTCACGCTTCCCGCTCTGTTTTTAACATCAGCTATGGAAAAAAATGGTCTATTTAATCAGCGCATTCGCTTGCGCCATCTTCATACCTTCGTGGCCGTCGCACAGCAGGGAACTCTGGGGCGCGCGGCAGAAACCCTCAACCTGAGCCAACCTGCGCTTTCCAAAACGCTTAATGAACTTGAGCAGCTCACCGGCACCCGCCTGTTTGAACGCGGCAGGCTCGGCGCGCAGTTAACGCTGGTCGGCGAGCAGTTTCTCACCCACGCGGTGAAGGTGCTCGACGCCCTGAACCATGCAGGCCAGGCGCTGACCCGCAAAGAGAACGACAGCGTCGACGTGGTGCGCATCGGCGCGCTTCCCACCGCCGCCCTTGGCATTCTTCCCGCCGTGATCGGCCAGTTTCACCAGCAGCAGAGCGATATTACCCTGCAGGTCGCCACCATGAACAACACCATGCTGCTGGCGGGACTGAAATCGGGCGAGCTGGATCTGGGCATCGGGCGCATGTCGGACCCGGAACTGATGAACGGGCTTAATTATGAGCTGCTGTTTCTCGAGTCGCTGAAGCTGGTGGTGCGCCCAGGCCACCCGCTGTTGAACGATAACATTACCTTAAGCCGGGTGATGGAGTGGCCCGCCGTGGTGTCACCCAAAGGCACCGTGCCGCGCCAGAACGCCGAAACGCTGCTGGCAAGCCAGGGCTGCCGCTTACCCGCCACCTGCATTGAAACGCTTTCCGCCTCGCTCTCACGCCAGCTCACCGTGGATTACAACTACGTCTGGTTTGTTCCTTCCGGCGCGGTAAAAGAGGATTTGCGCCAGGGAACGCTGACCGCGTTGCCGGTTCCCACCCAGGGGGCGGGCGAGCCTATCGGCATCCTGACGCGGGTGGACAGCCCGCTCTCCAGCGGCGCGCAAACCCTGCTGGCTTCGATTCGCAAATCCATGCCTGTCTGAGCGCGTGTATGACGTAAGGGCATAATTAAGCGCATAAAGTGCTAATTCCCTGCCCTTGCGAATTGCTGCGCAATAACGCATTAATGACCGAACCGCATTATTCCTGACAGGAGAATTTGTTATGCCTTCGCTGTTTGATCCCGTAAAGATAGGCGCGCTTGAGCTGAACAACCGCATCGTGATGGCCCCGCTCACCCGCATGCGCGCGGTGGATGAGCGCTCGCCGGGCGAAGTGACCAAAGAATATTACGTGCAGCGCGCCAGCGCCGGGCTGATTTTCACCGAAGCGACCTCCGTTACGCCGCAGGGCGTGGGTTATCCCAATACGCCGGGCATCTGGTCTGAAAAGCAGGTTGAAGCGTGGAAAGAGATTGTCGAGGCGGTGCACGCCAAAGGCGGCAAAATCGTGCTTCAGCTCTGGCACGTAGGCCGCGTTTCCGACCCGGTCTTTCTTGACGGCGAAAAGCCGGTCGCGCCGAGCGCCATCGCGCCGGAAGGCCATGTTACCACCGTGCGCCCTAAACGCCCCTACGGCGAGCCGCGCGCGCTGGAAACCGAAGAGATCCCGGGCATTGTGGAAGATTTCCGCAAAGCGGCTGTCAACGCGAAGCGCGCTGGCTTCGACGCCATCGAAGTGCATGCCGCCAACGGCTATCTTTTCGACCAGTTTTTGCATGATGGCTCTAACAAGCGCACCGACCGCTATGGCGGCAGCATTGAAAACCGCGCCCGCTTTCTGCTGGAAACGGTCGACGCGCTGCTTGGCGAATGGCCTGCCGACCGCCTCGGCGTGCACCTGAACCTGATGTCGAACTCCTATTCGATGGAAGACTCGCAGCCAGCGGCGCTTTTCGGCTACGTGCTGGAGCAGCTCAATCAACGCCGTCTCGCCTTTATCTTCGCGCGTGAAGCGCTTGATTTCCCGAACCGCATCGGCCCGCAGATCAAAGCTAAATTCCAGGGCGCATGGATTGCCAACGATGGCCTGACCAAAGAGAGCGCCGAAGCGCTGATTGAAAAAGGCGAAGCGGATGCCGCCGCCTTCGGCAAGCTCTATATTGCCAACCCCGATCTGGTGGAGCGCTTCTCGCAAAACGGGCCTTATAACCCGCTTAATGCCGACACGATCTATTCGCCAGGCGCAACGGGTTACACCGATTACCCCGCGCTGGCTTAATGAGCGTTGAAAAAGCAAAAACCACTCCCGAAGGAGTGGTTTTTTTTTACGCTACAGGATAGCGGCTTAACCCTTTTTAGCCTTATTTAGTCGAGGCTTTAGTGTTTACGCCAGCCTCCGCAATGGTCGTCAGCTTGCCGTCGGTTGATTTTTCTTCCGCCAGGGTTTCGCCAAGCAGGTTTTTCGCTTCGGTGTAACCCAATTGTTCCGCCAGGGTGCAGAGCGTACCGTACGCGGCGATTTCATAGTGCTCCACTTTCTGCGCGGCGGCGATCAGGCCCGCATCGCGCACCGGCCCTTTTTCGATTTCATCGATAACTTCCTGGCCTTCTTCAATCAGCCCTTCCATCGCCACACATTTGATACGACGCAGTTTCAGCTCCGGCACGCTTTCAACCACTTTATCGATACGTTCAATCTGGCCATGGGTTTCTTCAAGGTGCATTTTGAAGGCTTCGGCTAATTTTTCATCTGACGCGGCGCGCGCCAGTTTCGGCAGCGCACGGGTAATCTGTTTTTCGGCGCTGTAGGTGTCTGAAAGTAAATGAACGAAAAGGTCTTGAGCGGTTTTAATCTGCATGTCGTTGTCTCCGTTAGTTATTTCAGAATGTCATATCCAGACCCTGATAAGCCTGGACGATGAACCCGGAAATAAGCCAGGCGGCAAAGGCAGAAAACGTTGCAGTATATTCCTAAAGTAAAAAAAGTCGCCCCGAAGGGCGACAAAAGTCAGCCTGCCGATGGCTAAGGGTGATCGGCAGGTTTACGCTCTGTTCAGAAGGTCTCCCAGTTATCCCCGCTCGCTAACGCCGGGCGGGGCGCCGCTGCCACCGGACGCGGCTCAACCGGCGCAGCGCGCTGCCCGACAGCCGGAGCGCTTTGACGCAGGCGGAAGGCGCCAACCGCCTCATTCAGGCGAGCGGCCTGCTCTTCCAGCGACACGGCGGCGGCGGAGGCTTCTTCCACCAGCGAGGCGTTTTGCTGCGTCACGTTATCCATTTCAGCGATAGCCTGCGCCACCTGCTCGATGCCACGGCTCTGTTCGTCCGACGCGGCGGCGATTTCCAGCATGATATCGGTGACGCGCTTCACTGCTTCGACAATGCCTTTCATGGTATCGCCTGCGTGCACCACTTCCGTGGAGCCTTTATCAATCAGCGCCACAGACTCGCTGATAAGCCCTTCAATCTCTTTCGCCGCCTGGGCGCTGCGGCTCGCCAGCGTGCGAACTTCGCTTGCCACCACAGCGAACCCGCGTCCCTGTTCGCCGGCGCGGGCGGCTTCCACCGCGGCGTTTAACGCCAGGATGTTGGTCTGGAAGGCGATGCTGTTAATTACGGCGGTAATTTCAGAGATTTTCTTCGAACTGGCGGAGATATTGCCCATTGTGGTCACCACGCCGGAGACGATACGTCCGCCGTCGCTTGCCTTGCCGGAGGCGTCTTCGGCGAGCTTCGTGGCGTGATGCGCGTTATCGGCGTTCTGCTTCACGGTGGCGGTGAGTTGCTCCATGCTGGCGGCGGTTTGCTCAAGCGCGGCCGCCTGCTGCTCGGTGCGCGAGGAGAGATCGGTATTGCCGGCGGAAATTTCGCTGGTGCCCTGATAGATAGCGTTAGCGCCTTCACGCACGGTGCCGACTGTTTTTACCAGCGAGCGCTGCATCAGTTGCAGATGCTCGCTCAGACGGCCAATTTCGCTGCGCCCGGTCGGCTCTTCCGGCAGCGTCAGGTCGCCGCTGGCGATGGTTTCAATGCGGCTGGCGGCGTGCTGGAGCGGCTTAATCACAATGCGGCGTAATACCACGAACGTCAGCAGCGTCATCACCAGCGCCACGGCGAACGCGCCAGCCATCATCATGACGCTAAAGTGGGTGCGTTTCGCCGCCTGATCGCTCAGCGCCTGTACCCGCTCGGAACGCAAGGCCACCGCTTTTTGCAGCACGGCGCTGTAGTCCGTATCAAGCTGGCGGGCATGTTCGTTTTCATGGTTAATGATAGCCTCGAACATGCCGTTTTTAGCGAACTTCAGCATCGGCTGCAAACCTTGCAGATAGGCGTCGAAACGCGTTTTCAGGTCGTTATCCAGCGCGTCGCCGGTCTGCTCCTGCCGCGCCTGATAGCTGGAAAACCCCTGACGGGCGAGCTTGATATTCTTTTCCGCATCGCTGATGTTGCGACGCATATCGTCCATTTCCGCCACGCGGCTGGCGGCGCCCGCGTGGATCATATTGATGCGCGCAGTGCGCAGCAGGCTGGCGCTGTCGGCAAGCCCGCTTCGCACCTGAATCTCTTCTTTTACATCATTAAGCGCGCTGTCGCTCTGGACGAGGAAATACCCCGCCAGCCCTACGCAGAGCGCGAAAAGCAGCAAGATGCCGCCAAGAATGGCTGAGAACAGCGGAACCAGCCGGATATGGTGCCAGAAACTCAGGACGTCCGTTTGTTGCTTTGTTGTCGTTTTAGTCATGGCCAGTTTTCTCTTGTGTGTAGGTCAGGAATAAGCCTTTAAGAGAACCATCGGCAGAGCGCGGCGAAGGGTTAGTGCGAAGATCGCTACCTGGCTCACAGATTCACTATTTGCGTCCGGAAACGGCGCAAAAAAAAGCGGCGCAACGGCCGCTTTATCATTAAAGAGAATTTATTCGTCGCCGAAGTGAATCACGGTGCGAATCGATTTGCCTTCATGCATTAAATCAAACGCCTCGTTGATTTGCGAAAGCGGCAGGCGGTGGGTGATGAACGGATCAAGGCGGATTTTGCCCGCCATGGCGTCTTCTACCATGCCCGGCAGCTGGCTGCGGCCTTTTACGCCGCCGAATGCGGAGCCGCGCCAGACGCGCCCGGTCACCAGCTGGAACGGACGGGTGCGGATCTCCTGACCTGCGCCCGCCACGCCGATAATCACGCTCTCGCCCCAGCCCTTGTGGCAACATTCCAGCGCCGCGCGCATAACGTTAACGTTGCCGATGCACTCAAAGCTGAACTCCACGCCGCCGTCGGTCATCTCGACAATGACCTCCTGAATCGGCTTGTCGTAGTCGTTCGGGTTAACGCAGTCGGTCGCGCCCATTTCGCGCGCCAGCGCGAATTTAGACGGGTTGGTATCGATGGCGATAATACGCCCCGCTTTCGCCTGCACCGCCCCCTGAATAACCGCAAGGCCGATGCCGCCAAGACCGAAGACCGCAACCGTATCCCCCTCTTTGACTTTCGCCGTGTTATGCACCGCGCCGATACCGGTGGTGACGCCGCAGCCCAGCAGGCAGACTTTATCCAGCGGCGCTTGCGGGTTGACCTTCGCCAGCGAAATTTCCGCGCAGACGGTGTATTCGCTGAAGGTGCTGGTGCCCATATAGTGATACACCGGCTCGCCGTTGTAGGAGAAACGGGTGGTGCCGTCCGGCATCAGCCCTTTGCCCTGGGTGGCGCGCACCGCCTGGCAAAGGTTGGTTTTGCCAGACTTACAGAACTTACATTCGCCGCATTCAGCCGTATAGAGCGGAATAACGTGATCGCCAGGCTTCAGGCTGGTGACACCTTCGCCCACTTCCACCACAATACCGCCCCCTTCGTGGCCGAGCACCGCCGGGAAGACCCCTTCCGGATCGTCGCCGGAAAGCGTAAAGGCATCGGTATGACAGACGCCGGTGTGGGTGATTTTCACCAGCACTTCGCCCTTTTTCGGCGGCGCGACGTCAATCTCAACAATCTCCAGCGGTTTGCCGGGACCAAATGCAACTGCTGCACGTGATTTCATACTTGTCCTTTTCCGTTCGAGTGGATGGTCATTGTTATTTTAGATAGGCGCGCAGAAGCTGGCCGATTTCCGCCATGCGCTCCGCGCGCTCGGCGCTGGTCGTGTCGCCGCTGACCAGCTCGTCTTTCAGGTGGATTTCCACCATCTCGCCCATCAGGCCGTTCGCGGCGCCGCGCACGGCGGCAATCTGTTGCAGAATGGCAAGACAAGGTTCGCCCGCCTCCAGCGCCCGCTCCAGCGCCTCGGCCTGGCCGCGAATGCGGCGCACGCGGGTGAGAATACGTTTTTTATCTTCAGGGGAATGCGGCATCAGACGCCTCCATATACTATAGGGGGGTATGGTATATCACGCTATTATGCTGTGTAAACCTGAAGTGACGTACAGGCTGTTTAATCCGGTGGCTGCATAAGTAAAAAGATCACGCCTTGACGGCGCTTTAGGAAGCCGAAGCTGTAGCCAGAGCTTTAACGGCGGCCTGAACCCCGGCAGCAAAAAAGCGCCCGCAGGCGCTTTTTTTTTGTTTATCGCCGCAGCGGTTGACCCGCCGTCTCTTTCGCCCGCATCACCGTCAGGAAGGTTACCAGCGCCGCGCCCATGACGTAAAACGCCGGTGAGAAGGGATTGTCGGTGGTGGTAATGAGGTAAGCCGAAAACCAGGGGGTGATGCCGCCGAAAAAGGCGACCGCGAAGTTGTAGGCTATCGACATGCCGCCGTAGCGCACGCCGGTGGGAAAAAGCTCCGCCATCGCCGCGCTGCAGGCGCCGTCGAAGGCGGCGATAAACGCGCCGAGCACCAGCATCGCCAGCATGGCGGAGAGCATATCGCCCTGCGCCATCACCATCATCGCGGGCCAGGTGAAGAGAATAAACCCGCCGCAGCCCGCCAGCATTAACGGCTTGCGCCCGAAGCGGTCCGAGAGATAGCCCATAAACGGCACCATCACGGCGATAGCGAACAGGCCGAGGGTGGTAATGGCGTAGGAATCAAGCTTGCTGAAATGGAGCTCCGTTGAGAGATAACCTGGCATAAACGTTTGCAGCGTCCAGTGACCCACCGCTTTGATAACCACAAACCCCACGCAGAACAGCAGCGCCCGCCAGGCGGACGTCACCGCCGTGCGCAGCGGCGCCTGCGCCGTTTTGCCGGCCCGGACGGCGGCGGTGAACTCCGGCGAGTCCTCAAGCCGGGTGCGCAGATAAAGCCCCACGGCGCCGAGCGGCCCGGCAATCAGAAACGGAATGCGCCAGCCCCATTCGTTCATCGCCGTTTCGCCAAGCGAAGCCGTAAGCAGAAAAACCAGGCCGGAGCCGGCAACAAACGCCATAAAGCCAAAGTTGTCTATCCAGCAGGTGAAATAGCCGCGCCGCCGCGCGGGCGCGAATTCGGCAAGATAGGTGGTGGCGCCGGAGGTCTCGCCGCCTGCGGCGAACCCCTGCACCAGACGGGTGATCACCAGCAGCGCTGGTGCCAGCAAGCCCACCTGCTGCCAGGTGGGAAGCAACCCCATGACAAAGGTAGCCCCCGAGGTGAGCAGGATGACGTTCGCCAGCACTTTTTGGCGCCCGATCCTGTCGCCGAGCGATCCGAACCACAGCCCGCCGAGAGGACGCATCACAAAGCCCGCGCCAAATACTGCAAATGAGGAGAGCAGCGCAGCCGCCGGGCTGCTCGACTGGAAAAATTGCATGCCGATGATGGCGGCCAGCGTCCCGTAAAGGCCGAAGTCAAACCACTCGACAAAATGGCCAACGCCGGTCGCCAGCAAGACCTTACGCAGCCTGCGCGCCTCATGCGCTTCTTCCTGCATCGCTACCTCTGTTACCGGACGTTGAATCGACTGCGCCATAGCTCCCCCGCTCACCTGAGTGTTTCTATAATAGATATAGTTGTAGGCCGAACGGAGCGGACTTCACGAATGCGCAGTGCGCAAAGTGTGAACTGCAATGGAAAATATGTTCAAAAAAGAGACAGAGCGTCCATTTTACCGGCTGCGTTTACCGGGCATCATGCGCAGCAGCGTATTGTCGCGCCAGAAATAGTGGTGCACCAGCGCCGCCCCGGCATGAAGCGCGACCACAAAATAGCTGCTATTGGCGATAAATGCGTGAATCGCCCGCAGCTGCATTTCGACATCTTCATCCCCTTCCGCCGCCACCGGCATGCTGACGCCAAAAGCGAACCATTCGCGTCCGCCATAATATTTCGCCGCCACGCCGAGCAGCGGCAGCGCGATAAACATCAGGTAGAGAATCACGTGAACGAGATGAGAAAGGCCGGTATAGAGCGCTTTTGGCTTCGGCTCAATTGGCGGCTCAGGGTATTTCGCCCGCAGCAGCAACCGGCTCACCATCAACACCAGAATGGCGATACCGCAGCTAAAGTGGGTATAGATAAAAATACGGCCTACGCTTCGCGGCACCAGCCCGCGTAACTCAATAGCGCTGTACGCGACCACCACCAGTAAAAAGACCAGCCAGTGAAGTGTAATTTGCGATGAGGTGTATTTGCTGCGCATAAGAAAATCCTGAACCAAGGCGAGGATTGCCTCACCATAACGGGAGTAGATTAAGAATTCATTAACTTTATTTGGATAATCCCCTGTAAATGAATAAGTTTTGCACCTGAAAACGCGCTTTTTCCGACAGTGAGTAAACTACTATCAGGCGCCGGTAAAAAAGAAATCAGAAATCAGCAAATCGCTTTTTTGCCATCGCGCCCCGATCCTGTGCCCCTCAACATAAAAAGGACGACATAATGAAACTCACCATGACAACGACGTTTCTGGCCACGCTGCTGTGCGCAACGGCGCTGCATGCGGCGGAAAAGTCCGTTACGCCGCAGCAAAAAAGAATGCAAGACTGTAATACTCAGGCCGTAACCCAGTCGCTTTCCGGCGACGATCGTAAAACCTTTATGAGCAATTGCCTGAAAAACAGCGCCGCGGCTAAGGTGGAAAAAAGCGTCAACCCTCAGCAGCAAAAAATGAAAGACTGCAACGCCCAGGCCGCCAGCCAGTCGCTCTCCGGCGATGCCCGTAAAACCTTTATGGGCAACTGCCTGAAAAACAGCCCCACAACCCCCGATGAAAAACCGATGACGCAGCAGCAGAAAATGAAAGACTGCAACGCTCAGGCGACCAACCAGTCGCTCTCCGGCGATGCCCGCCGAACCTTTATGAGCGGCTGCCTTAAAACGGTGACCGATTAGTGACATAAAACCCGCCTCGCGCGGGTTTTTTTCTGCGTCATCGCGCGCATGCGTTATCTTTAAAAGACCTTATCGTAACGGCAAAAGCCTATGACAGAACTCTCCGACCGTATGGCGCAGGCCGTCGCCCACGCCGACACGTTTCCCGTGTGGCCTGACGGCGAAGCGCCTGGCGCGCGGCAATCGCACGCCCATTTTACCCTTGAAGAACAACACACCGGCGAAACGCTGCTCGACCGGGCCGTGACCGGCGTGCGCGCCCCGCAAATCACGGTTTACCAGCCTGATGAACCGAATGGCATTGGACTGCTGGTCATGCCGGGCGGCTCGTATCGTCGCGTTGTGCTGGATAAAGAAGGCAGCGCGCTCGCCCCCGCCTTTACCGACGCGGGATATACGCTTTTTGTCATGACCTATCGTCTGCCCGGCGACGGCCATGCCGAAGGGGCAGATGCGCCGCTTGCCGATGCGCAGCGCGCGCTAAGGCTGGTGCGCCACCGGGCGGCGGAGTTTGGCGTCACGCCTGAAAAAATCGGCGTTCTGGGGTTCTCAGCAGGCGGCCATGTGGCGGCAAGCCTCGCCACCCGCTATGACGAGGCGATCAGCGCGCCGCTTGATGACATTGACCACCTGAGCGCCCGCCCGGCGTTTCTGGCCCTCGGCTATCCGGTCATCTCCATGACTCCGGCCATTGCGCATGCCGGGTCTCGCCAGCAACTGCTGGGCGAGGATCCCGATAGCGTCCACATAAAACGTTATTCGCCAGAACAATCGCTGCCGGAGGCGATGCCGCCCGCGTTTCTGTTTCACGCCGTGGACGATCCTTCGGTGAAAGTGGAAAACAGCCTGGCGATGTTTAGCGCGCTGCGTGAAAAAGGGGTGGCCGCCGAGCTGCATCTTTTTGAGGAGGGCGGCCACGGCTTTGGCATTCGCGATGCCGAAGGGTTGCCCGCCCAGGCATGGCCGCAGCTGCTGATGCGCTGGCTGGCGCGAAAGCTTGAGAACCACTAAGGGGGCCATGCCCCCTTTTATTACGCTTGCAGATACACCACCTGCGTTTGCAGGTATTCATGCAGGCCATGTTTGCCGTCGGCGCCGCCGATGCCGGACTTGCGCCACCCGGCATGGAAACCCTGCATCGCCTCGAAGTTTTCACGGTTCACGTAGGTTTCGCCAAACTTCAGCCCGTTGATGGATTTCATCGCGGTGTTGAGATTGGTGGTGTAAATCGATGAGGTCAGCCCGTAGTCGCTGTCGTTGGCCATCTTTAGCGCCTCGTCGAGCGTATCGAACGCCACCACCGGCAGCACCGGGCCGAAGGTCTCTTCATGCATGATGGACATCTGCTGGTTGACGTCCACCAGCAGCGTAGGCGGGTAAAAGTACCCTTTGCCTTCCGCCGCTTTGCCGCCAAAGACCACTTTCGCCCCTTCGCTCACCGCCTTCGCCACTTTTTGCTCCACGCGCTCCAGCGCCGCGGCGTTGATAAGCGGCCCCATCGCGACATCATTACGCTGCGCCGGGTCGCCAAAGGTCACCGCTTTCATGGCTTCGCCAAGCTTGCTGACAAAGCGGTCATAAATGCCTTTTTGCACATAGACGCGCTCGGCGCAGTTGCACACCTGCCCGGTGTTGATAACGCGGGAATCGACAATCGCTTTCACCGCAAGCTCCAGATCCGCGTCGTCCATCACAATCGCCGGCGCTTTACCGCCCAGCTCAAGGCAGACTTTGGTGATGTTCCTGGCCGCCGCCGCCATGATCTTTTCCCCGGCTGCAACGCTTCCGGTCATGCTGACCATCGCCACTTTCGGGTTGCCCGCCAGCTCCTGTCCTACCGTTTCGCCGCGCCCGAGCACCAGGTTGAACACCCCTTTCGGCAACCCCACCTGATGAACGATCTCCGCAAAGGCGATGGCGTTGTTTGGCGTAAATTCGCTCGGTTTAATCACAATGGTATTGCCGGTCACCAGCGCCGGCGCGAGCTTGCGCGCTATCAGGAAGAACGGGAAGTTCCACGGCAGGATGCCGGTGGTGACGCCGAGCGCGCGTTTGAATACCAGAATATTTTCGCCAGGGCGGTCGCTCTGGATAATTTCGCCCTCGTAACGGCGCGCCCATTCCGCCATGTATTCCAGATAATCCGCCGTGAAAGCCACCTCCACTTCGGCCAGCTGCTGCGTTTTTCCGCCTTCAGCAACAATCATGGCGCTGATTTCCCCGGCCCGCTCGCGGATGCCGGCGGCGATTTTGCGCAGCCACCCGGCGCGCTCAATGGCGGGCAGCGCTTCCCACGGCGCCTGTGCCTGTTCAGCCGCCTCGATAGCCTTACGCGCATCCTCCGCCGTGCCGTCCGGGATACGTGAAATCACCTCTTCGGTGGCCGGGTTAATGACATCAAGCCAGTTATCGCCCTGCCAGTTGACGAACTGGCCATCGATATACATCGGGTGTTGCACAGGTAGTGTCATGCCTTACTCCCTTGTCAGGTTATTGATGTGTGTTAGAAGTAAACAGTTTGTTAAAAACTAAACGGCATTGCCTCACCCGGCGCGGTGAAAAAGAGGAATGTGTGAAGGAAATCTAAAAAAAGAAACGCTGTTGCAGAAAATTTGGAGAGGAGTCGAGAAAACCGTTTACAGCGGCGCGCTGTAAACGGCGGGCAGGGAAATTAAATGAGCGAGCGGCTGCGCAAGGGGCCCGTCAGCGCCGCGTCGTTTTGCACCTGTTCCCACGCTTCATGCACGTCGGCAGGCATATCGACATGTTCGATAAATCCTCTTCCGCGCGGGCCGTACCCCTGCTCATCATCGTTAAGACGCGGCATTTCGCCCAGCACCAGGGAAAGATAACGCGCCACTTCCCACAACCCATCCTGAGGGTTAGCGAACGTCAGGTTCCGCTCACCGTTCATCACCCGCGGCACAAAACCGGGAAAGCTTAACCACTGCGGCTTAGCTGGCGCGTCACGCCAGACGCGCGCGAAGGTGGCGGCCGTGCGCCGCTGCATGGTGGGGTCCTGAATCAACACCGCGCGCTGCGGCTTTAGCCCTTTATCCTCCATCAGCTGGCGGGTAAAGCTGGCGTTTTCTCCGCTGTTGGTGGAGCGTCGCTCGATTATCAGCCTCTCCTCAGGCACTTTAAGGTACTTTCTGGCGATAGACGCCAGCAAATCCGCCTCGCTCAGCCCGGTAGTGCGCAAGCTGTTGTAACGGGGATGGCGCGCCACGGCGGCGTAAAGAAAGGTGGTGGAGTGGCCGATCCCGCCGGTAATCAACAATGGCAGCGCGTGGGCGTTTGAAATCTGCGCGGCAGTTTCCAGAGTCGGCAGCGCCGCGTTGCCCGCCAGCACGACCAGTTGCGCTGCGCTGGCGTCGGCAGGCGAAGCCATGTCGGTTTGCGCCAGCCACTGGCCCAGCGTATTGATCGCATTGAGCGTGCTTTCAGAAAGTTTTGGCATGGGCATCAGCTCCATAGTGCCTCCTTAATTGCTATTCTGCCGCCAGAGTAACGAGGTTTGTGCTGTTCCCCTATCGGATCAACCTTAAAGGCGCAGGGGCGCAAACCCACTGTCACCGCATGGCGGGAAAATAAAACAAATCGCTGTAACCCACAGAAAAAATTGGTTTCAGAACGCGACAGAGGCGAGCACCGCGGCCATGATCAGCCCGACGATAACCTCAATAAGCACCACGGCGAAAGCCAGTATGCGCCAGACGGTTATCTTACCGTTACGCATGATAAACGTGATGCCCGAGAGCACCGTGGCGAATAGCAGAAACTTTAAGATAAGCGTGAGAATAAAAAATCCCAAAAATTCATTATTTATTGCCGAGGTTCCGACGAGGCCTAAAATAATATTCCCGCAGACGCCATACCCCCAGAAGGTTTGCGCCAGGCTTATTCTCCCTGTCGCCAGATCTTTTATTGTTTGCATCCGATCTTTTCGCTTATTACATGATAATTAAACAATTGACGTAAGTTTATCAGCCCTCCTTTGCCGTATACAGGCTGTATCTCTTTTCAATGCGCAGCGCGTTAGCAGGCCCCCCCTTGCATCCTACGCCCAGCGGTTTTTCCTTTTCCTTGTCCTTGTCCTTGTCCTTGTCCGGGCAGCCTGCAAGCCGGGTATGAAAAAGCGCAGAATGTCGCGTTACTGGAAAATAACGTTAATTGTCTAAAAAACGACAGGTTGCACCTGTAGCCCATTCTGATAACGCCAGCCAGATGCGCATACTGTTTGCTTTACAAGCGACGACCTGGCACAAATCTCTGCATAAATAATCACTTTAATGCCTGAAACGCGTCTCTTGCGCTTGCCAAAAGTTACACCTCTCCCTTATTTAATTAACAAATTTACAACTTTATTGCCGCCTGAGGTTGCACCTGTCGCGCGCCAGGTGACACCTCGCCTACTTTCACCTGCGAGGATTTACCTGTTATGACTACGCAAAAAAGCAGCGCCGCGATTCTGCGGGAAAACAAAAAAGTGCTGATTGCCAGCCTCACCGGCAGCGCCATAGAGTGGTTTGATTATTTTCTTTACGGCACCGCCGCTGCGCTGGTGTTCAACAAGGTGTTCTTCCCGATGGTGGACCCGGTTATCGGGCTTATCCTCTCTTATCTCTCTTTCTCGCTGACCTTTTTTATCCGTCCCATCGGTGGCGTGATTTTCGCGCATATCGGCGATCGGATCGGGCGCAAAAAAACGCTGGTGCTGACGCTTTCGCTGATGGGCGGCGCGACGGTGATGATTGGCCTGTTGCCAACCTATGAAACTATCGGCATCTGGGCGCCAGTGCTGCTAATCCTGATGCGTATTATCCAGGGCATGGGCATTGGCGGTGAATGGGGCGGTGCTTTGCTGTTGGCCTATGAGTATGCGCCGGCGAACCGCAAAGGCTTTTTCGGCAGCATTCCGCAGGCAGGCGTGACCATCGGCATGCTGATGGCGACGTTTATCGTCTCGCTGATGACGCTGCTCAGCGAAGATGCGTTTCTTTCCTGGGGCTGGCGCATCCCGTTTCTGCTGAGCGCCGTGCTGGTGCTGCTGGGGCTGTGGATCCGAAAAGATATCGACGAAACGCCTGATTTTAAGCAGGTCAAACGCGCCGGACAGGTTAGCAAAGCGCCGCTCAGCATCACGGTAAAGCACCACTGGCGTGAAGTGTTGATCGCCGCCGGGCTGAAGGTCGTGGAAACCGGGCCGTTTTATATCTTCTCCACGTTCGTAGTGAGTTATGCCACCACGACGCTCGCCTTTCAAAAATCCCAGGCGTTGGAAGCCGTCACGCTGGGCGCGCTGGTAGCAACGGTGATGATCCCGCTGATGGGTTTGCTCTCCGATAAAACGGGACGTCGGCGGATGTACGCCTGTAGCGTAGTGCTGCTGGGGCTGTTTATTGTGCCGTGGTTCTGGCTGCTGGATACCGGCACCACCTGGGGCATCGTGCTGGCAACGGTTGTCGCCTTTGGCATATTGTGGGCGCCGGTCACCGCCGTGCTCGGCACGCTCTGTTCAGAAATTTTTGAAGCGCGCGTTCGCTACACCGGCATTACCCTTGGCTATCAGCTTGGCGCAGCGCTGGCGGGCGGCACCGCGCCGCTTATCGCCACCGGCCTGCTTGCCCATTCAGGGGGCGACTGGACGCCGGTTGCCTGGTATCTGGGCGTAACCGTGGCGATTTCGCTGGCAGCGATATTCTTCGCCAGCCGCATCGGGCGCAAAACGCCCCTGAATGGCGAAACCAGCCCGCTGTAAGAGGGCTTCAGGGATAGAAGCGCATGCCGGCGTAGGGCTTCTCGCGGCAGGCGGCAAGACGCGAAGCGAGCGACCCGACATGCAGTTCCAGCTGATGGTTATCCGGGTCGAGAAAATAGAATGACTCGCCCTCGCTGCGGTTAGTTTTCCATATCCGCACGCCTGCCTGGGTTAAGGTTTCGACAAGCGCAGGGAAATCCGTCTCGCTCACCGTGAAAGCATAATGCGTGTAATCGGTGGGCGCGGCGCCCGCCGCGTCGTCAAGCGAAAGGCACAGCCACAGCGAACCGCAGCTCAGGTAGGCGCCTTTATCCCAGCGGGCATGCAGTTTCAACCCCAGCAGGTCGACATAAAAAGCGAGGCTGTTATCCAGTGTGCGCACGGCAAGCGTCAGGTGATTAAGCCCGCTCAGCATAGTCTGTCTCCCCGAGCGTTCTGGCGAAGCAGACCGCGTCCTGTTGGCCCACGTAGCGGCCATAGTTTTCGATAATGCGATACCCGTTACGCAGGTAGAAGTCGACTGCCGCCGGGTTGCTGCGGCGGGTTTCGAGCCAGGCCTCGCGATAGCCGTAGTCCCGGGCGAACGCTTCGATATGCCGCAGCAGCGCGCGGCCTGCGCCCCGGCTGCCGGGTAAGGCGAAAAGGCGTTTAATCTCAACGATCCCAGGTTCAAGCGGCCGACAGGCGACGCAGCCAACCGCCCTGCCGCCAGCGTCACGCGCCAGTAAAAACCGGGCGCCTTCCACCTTGACGTCGCGATGGTTAAACGACTGGGCGCCGGAGCTGCCCGTCATCGCCTCCAGAGTTTTTGACAGCGCCGCCTGCAGGACAATCGCGTCCGGGTGTTCAGGGTCGGCCTTTTCAATGGTGAACTCCGTCATCACATCTCCTCATTCAGGGTTTGCAAGGAACATAGCGCAAAAATAACGTCTCGCCAAAGCGGGCTTATGCTTCTTTCTGCTTCATCGCGATGACCAGCGTGCCTGGGTGGTGTAACTGCCCGCCAGTATCCGCAAACGCAGGCCTGACGCGAGTTGCGCTTTTTTCAGCCCTTACCTTCATGCAGGACGCGTTGGGGCATGCACAATACCGGGATATGTGACAACGTCACTTCTACACCACCAGGGGAGGCAGATTTATCTGCTATTCACGCCAAACCATTCAATACCTCTTATCATTCACTTGAATTATGAATTAGTCAGGCTCTAAACTCGTTAGATATCTAACGATTGAGTATGTCTTGTGGATCACGATCGGCTTTCTTTTTCTCACCTGCTTTATCTGACCGCTCATCACTGGCGCCGCGCGGTTGACAAACGCCTTAAAGGGCTCGGAATGAGCCAGGCAAGTTGGGTCGCCGTCTCGGCGATTGCCCGCCATGAAACGCCGCTTTCGCAAAGCGAGCTTGCACAGGAGTTGGGCGTTGAGAGCGCCACGCTGGTGCCGCTCCTGAACCGGCTGGTGGCGCAAGGGTTGATAACGCGCATTACGCCCGGCGACAAACGTAAACGCCTGCTGGTGGCGACACCTGAAGGTGAGGCGCTTTATGAAAAAGTGAAAATCGAGGCGGACCGCCTGCGCGAAGAGATCCTCACGCTGATTAGCCCCGAAGACCAGGCCGTCACGCGCCGCGTGCTGAGCCGCCTGCTGCAGGAAGTGGAAAAACAGTAATGCGTTTGCCGAAATCAGACCCGTACGCGCCGCGCGAGTGGCAGCCGCACGAAAAGCCGATGCTGCTCGGCTCTCCCTCAACGCCTGTTCATCCGACGCCCAGACGCATTGCTTATGGCATTGTCGGTCTGCTGGTCTGCCTGACCGGCGGCCTTGGCAACGCCATGGTGACGGCGAACCTGCAAAATTTACAGGGGACCTTCGCCGCCTGGTCGACGGAGATAGCCTGGCTTCCCGCCGTCTATGTGATGACCAATATCTCCATCAACCTGTTGCTGGTGAAGTTTCGCCAGCAGTACGGGCTGCGGGCGTTTACCGAAGGCTTTCTGGTGCTCTACGTGCTGGTCACCTTCTTCCACCTGTTCGTTAACGATCTCTCATCAGCGCTCATGGTGCGCGCCGCCCACGGCATGGTGGGGGCGGCCCTGAGTTCGCTTGGCATTTATTACCAAATCCAGGCCTGGCCCGCGAAGCACCGCCTGAAGGCGTTGACCATCGGCATCACCGGTTCGCAACTGGCGATTCCCATCGCCCGGCTCTTCTCCTCGGAACTGCTGGAGCTTGACGAGTGGCGCGGGCTTTATCTCTTCGAGCTGGGGCTGGCGCTGATTTCGCTCGCCTGCGTTATCGCGCTGAAGCTGCCGCCGGGCGACCGGCGTAAAGTTTTTGAGAAAAAAGATTTTCTCACCTTCTTTCTGCTGGCGCCGGGCATGGCGATGCTCTGCGCGGTGCTTTCACTAGGCCGTATTGAATGGTGGTTTGAAACGCCGTGGCTTGGCTGGACGCTGGCGGGTGCCGTGGTGCTGATTATCGCCGCCATCACCTTTGAACATAATCGCACGAACCCGCTGCTGAACACGCGCTGGCTCTCCAGCGGCAGTATTGTGCGGCTCGGGCTGGTGATGGTGCTGATTCGCATTGCGCTGGCGGAGCAGAACACCGGCGCTATCGGCTGGCTGCAGTATGTCGGCTTGCAAAATGAGCAGATGACAACGCTCGCGCTCTCTATTCTCGCCGGCACAGTCTGCGGCATCGTGATAAGCGCGCTGACTATCAATCCGCAAAAAACCGCCTGGCCTATCGTCACGTCGCTGGTGTTGATGGTCATCGCCTCGCTGATGGACAGCCACTCCACGAGCCTTACCCGTCCGAACCAGCTGCTGCTTAGCCAGTTCCTGTTCGGCTTCAGCAGCGCCTTTTTCTTAGGGCCCGCGACGCTGGCGGCGATTGGCGGCGTCATCGCGGACCCGCGCAACCTGGTGAGCTTTTCGGTGCTGTTCGGCATGAGCCAGAACCTGGGAGGGCTGATTGGCTCGGCGCTGCTCGGCACTTTCCAGACCTGGCGTGAGAAGTACCATTCAAACCTGCTGGCCGATCAGCTCACTACGCTCAATCCTCTGGTGACCGAACGGTTACAGCTTTATAGCCAGCTATTTCAAAGCCGCATCGGCGACCCTGCGTTGTTAAGCGTACAGGCTTCACAGCAGTTGCAGACCGTCAGCACCACGGAGGCGACTATCCTTGCCTATAACGACACCTATCTGCTGACCGCCACTATCGCCGCGTCAACGCTGCTGTGGATTTTCTGGCGGCTTATCCGCCTGCGCATCGCCGCGCGCAAGGCCCTGAAGCAGGCGATGTCCGCTAAACCTGAAGAGAAGAACCCATAATGTTCACCTGTATGGAGCAGTTATGAGCCAGCAAGACGCTACGCCCGCTCAAACCCCGGAACGCAACAATTTACGCGTGGTTTCATTTTTCGCCGCCGCCGCCATCGGCATTCTTGGCGTGTTGATTATCCTCTACGCCTGGAAATTGCCCCCTTTCACCCGCAACGTGGAGTTTACCGATAACGCCTACGTGCGAGGCATGACGACCTTTATCAGCCCGCAGGTGAATGGCTATATCACCGCCGTGAACGTGCAGGACTTCGCGGTCGTCAAAAAGGGAGATGTGCTGATGACCATTGACGATCGCATATACAGTCAGCGCGTGCATCAGGCGCAGGCGACCCTCGCCATGCGCGAAGCGGCGCTGGCGAATAACATTCAGCAGCGCCGCAGCGCTGAGGCGACTATCGCCCAGAATAAAGCGACGCTGCTTAACGCCCAGGCGCAATACAAACGCAACCAGGCGGATTTGCGCCGCGTTAAGGAGCTGGCGTCCGATGGCTCGCTTTCGGTGCGCGAGCGCGACGCGGCGCTCGCGAGCGCCGCTCAGGGCAGCGCGGGGGTTGAACAAGCCCGGGCGCAGCTCGACGTGTCGCGGCAGAATTTGCAGAGCGTGATTGTCAACCGCGCCGCGCTGGAGGCGGATGTGGAAAACGCCAAAGCGGCGCTGGAGCTGGCGCAAATCGATTTGCAAAACACGCGGATTATCGCGCCGCGTGACGGCCAGCTTGGGCAGATAGCCGTGCGCCTTGGCGCCTATGTTACCGCCGGCACGCATCTGACGTCGCTGGTACCGCCGCAGAACTGGGTTATCGCCAATATCAAAGAGACGCAGTTGGCGAACCTGCGCATCGGCCAGCCTGTCACCTTCAGCGTGGACGCGCTGCACGGCGAGAAATTCCAGGGGCGCGTACAGAGTATCTCGCCGGCGACAGGCGTGGAGTTCAGCGCCATCACGCCGGATAACGCCACCGGCAACTTCGTAAAAATCGCCCAGCGCATTCCGGTGCGCATTGAAGTGCTTGGCGACAATGAACAGCGCCAGCGGCTGCGCCCTGGCATGTCGGTACAGGTGCATATCAACACCGGCGAGGAGGCGGAGTAATGCGTCGTCTCTCACTGGTTGCGCTCGCGCTTCTGCTGGCGGGGTGTCAGAGCACTGAAGTGCAGCAGGCTAAGCCGTCGCTGCAAATCCCGGACCAGTGGCGCGAAGCCGTTGGGCCATCATCCTCCGTCGAAGGGTTCTGGTGGCGAAATTTTCACGATGTCGCCCTTAACCGCTACGTGGACCAGGCGCTGCGCTATAACAGCGACGTGCTGACCGCCCGCGAGCGGGTGAATGAATATCAGGCGCGGCTGAACGCCGCCGACAGCGCGCTCTGGCCGACGCTCAGCGCAGAGCTGGGCGGCACGCGCAGCCGCTCGCAGTCTGCCGCCACCGGCCTGCCGACGCACAGCACGCTCTGGCGGGGCAGCCTGACGGCGAGCTACGATGTGGATCTCTGGGGAGCGAACCGTCGGACGAGCGACGCCGCCCAGGCAAGCCTTGAGGCGCAAAGAGCCGCGGCGGCGGCGGCGGATTTAACCGTCGCCTCATCGGTCGCTTCCGGCTACCTCACCCTGCTGGCGCTGGACGAGCAGTTGCGCGTCACAGAGGAGACGCTAAAAGCGTGGGACGAGGCGTTCCGGCTCGCGAAGCGGCAATATGAAACCGGCTATACCTCGCGCCTTGAGCTGATGCAGACCGATTCCGAGCGGCGCGCCACCCGGGCGCAAATCCCGCCGTTACAGCACCAGATAGCAAGCCAGGAAAATGCGCTCAGCGTGCTGTTGGGCGTTAACCCGGGCGCGGTGGCGCGCGGCGGCGATATCAACACGCTGACGCCGCTTGCGCTGCCTGGTCAACTGCCCTCCACGCTCCTGAATCGCCGCCCCGATATCGTCCAGGCGGAGCGAACGCTGGTGGCGGCGGACGCCTCGCTCGCCGCGCAGCGCGCCAGACTGCTGCCCTCCATTAACCTGACCGCCAGCGGCAGCCTGCAGGACGATACCCTGGCAGGCCTGCTTGATAACCCGCTGCGGTTGTGGAGCATCGGCGGCAGCATTCTGGCGCCGCTGCTGAACCGTGAAACGCTTAACGCGGGCGTGGATGTGGCGATGTCGCAACGTAATCAGGCGCTTTACAGCTATGAATCGACGGTGCGCAACGCTTTCCGGGAAGTAAACGACAGTCTCGACGCCATTCGTCGCTACCGGGAACAGATGACGGAACTGCAGGGCCAGGTGGACGTGGCGCAGGAGACGCTGCGCATCGCGCAGAACCGCTACAGTAATGGTTACTCCTCTTTTCTTGACGTGCTGGACGCCCAGCGCACGCTCTTTTCGGCTGAGCTAAACCTGGCGCAGGTGAAAAACAACCTGCTGCAGGCGCAGATCGATCTGTATCGTTCACTCGGCGGCGGCTGGGGCGGGCTGGCGACGTCGTAATTTTCCGTCAGGCGCGGCAAAGCGCGCATTCTTCGCCGCGTCTGACACTCTGGCCCTTTTTTCAGCGCCTTATTCCGCCGCCTCGATGTTATGATTGTGTTAATTCACAACCGAGGAGCCTGACGATGCACGCGAAATGGTCTGCTGTTGATGAGTACCTGGTTAATACCCTCCTTCCTGCCGATCCGGTTTTAGATAACCTTCTGTTGCACAATCAGCAATCCAGTCTTCCTCCCATCGACGTCGCGCCTAACCAGGGGCAACTGCTGGCGTTGCTGGTGCAAATTTCAGGCGCCCGCAAGGTGCTGGAGATAGGCACGCTGGGCGGCTATAGCACCGTCTGGATGGCGCGAGCGCTGCCAGAGGACGGCTGCGTCGTGACGCTTGAGGCGGATGCGCATCATGCCCGCGTGGCGCAGGAAAATATTCGCAGCGCCGGGCTTAACAACGTCGAGATTCGCGTGGGGCCGGCTGCGGATACGCTGCCCGGCCTTGCCGCGCTTGCCCCCTTTGACCTGATTTTTATCGACGCGGATAAACCCAATAACCCGCTCTATCTTGAATGGGCGCTGAAATACAGCCGTTCCGGTACGCTGATAATTGGCGATAACGTGGTGCGCGATGGCGAAGTGACTAACCCTGAAAGCCCGGACGAGCGGGTTCAGGGCGTGCGGAAGTTTATTGAGATGCTTGGCCAGGACCCGCGCCTCACCGTCACAGCCCTGCAAACCGTGGGCAGCAAGGGGTGGGACGGGTTTACGCTGGCGAGAGTAAAGTGACATTGTAACGAATACCACACTTGAAAACGGCAAGTCGCGCCTTGCTTTAGCACTGACGCTTCCCTGCCCTGAAAGCCGTTGTAACGACGCGCTCAGTAGTAGCGGTATTCGTTCTGGTAAGCCGTATGGTATTGCGTGGTCTTTTTAGGGTACTTTTCTGTCTCCTGGCTGATGCCGGAGAGACAGTTTTGCTGCTCATCCCATTTTTCGCACCTGTCTACCGTGAACAGCACGCTGTAGGGGTGATTGGTTTCTTTCTCTGACCGCAGCCAGCGTCCTTTTTCATCCCAGATGGTTTTTCTGATTTCTTTACCGCTGGCGGCGCGAACCAGTCGCCCCTTCTCGTCGTACTGATATTCAATGGTTTCTTCAAAGAATTGCAGCGTGCTGTGAGAAACGGAACGCACAACCCGGTTGGCATCGTCATAGTCAAAGTGCGTTCGCGTTTCGCCCGGACGTTCGTCAAGCGTGAACTGCTCTACGGCATCGGTAATACGCCCCCGTTCGTCCCGGATAAACCGCTTCGTGCTGGACCCCTGGGTCAATATTTTTCCTTTTAACTCCAGCTTTGTTATTTGCGTTTGCTGCCAGTCGCCTGCGTTGTACGCGGTTTCGGTATGCATGGTCAATTGCGTCGTGCCGTCGTCGCGGCGCACGTCAGCCATGGTATGCGTCAGCACATTGCAGCGCTCGAAGGTCATTTCCGCCTCGATTTGCGCGTTAATATCCTCGCCTTTGCCTTTTACCACCCACGACGCGATTTCCACATCGTCCGGCGAGAAGGCGTTATTGGTGAGGATGAAAGCGTTAGCGCTGTTAATGGCATACTGGGTTTTATCGCAGGCAGGCTGCGCTCTGGCCTGTAACGCAATGCCAGCCCATCCCACCAGCGTCCACAGCAGGACGCGACGATTGTTCATAGTCATTCCTTTTAGACCCCGTCCGGGAACCCGCTTCCCAGGGCCAGTCAGGGTGACATCGGCGCGGCGGGAAAAATCTTTATCGATTTAAGGGGCGTTTTGCAGGGATGGGTAAGCGCAGCGCCACCCACCCGTAAAGCCAGAACCGCGGACTATGCTAGCCGCTTATCTGCTCCATCGCCTGCAATACGCGCTTGTCGGAAACCGGATACGGGGTGCCGAGCTGCTGGGCGAAGTAGCTCACGCGAAGCTCTTCTATCATCCAGCGGATCGCCTTGACATCCTCATCCTCACGCCGCGCTGGCGGCAGCTTGTTAAGCCACTGCTGCCAGGCCTGCTGTACGGCGTCCACTTTCAGCATCTGCGCGCGATCGCGGTGCGGGTCGACAGCCATCTTCTCAAGACGCCGTTCAATCGCCTGCAAATAACGCAGGGTGTCGCCCAGACGGTTATAACCGTTGCCGGTGACAAAACCGCGATAAACCAGCCCGCTCATTTGCGCTTTGATGTCGGACAGCCCCAGCGCCATCGTCATATCCACGCGCCCTTTCAACCGCTTGTTGATGTTAAACACGGTGGTGAGGATCTGCTCTACCTGCTTTGCGATGTCGACTACCGTGTCGTTAAGCTCTGCGCGCACTTTATCGTGCAGCGCCGCGAACCCTTCTTCCGTCCACACCGGCCCGCCGTTTTCGGCAATCAGCTTATCCACGCCGCAGGAGATACAGTCGTCGATCAGATCAAGCACTTTGCCGTAAGGGTTGAAGTAAAGCCCAAGCTTCGCCTTGTTCGGCAGCTTCTCGTGCAGGTATTTGATAGGCGATGGAATGTTCAGCAGCAGCAGGCGGCGCAGGCCGCGCCACATGTTGGTTTGCTGCTCGAGCGGGTTATCAAAAAGCTTAATCGCCACGCTGTCGCGCTCATCCACCAGCGCCGGCCACGCCTTGACGCGGTAGTTGCCGCGTTTTTGCTCGTAGCTTTCCGGCAACTGGCCGAAGCTCCAGATATGCAGGTTGCTCTGCTCGATGCCGTCATCCGCCACGGCGGAGAGCGTCTCCTGCACTTTCTCTTTCAGCCCGGTTTTTAGCGCTTCAAGCGAGCGCCCTTCCCGCAGCTTCTTGTTATTTTCATCCACCACCCGGAAGGTCATTTTCAGGTGATCGGGCACCTGATCCCACTGCCAGTCTTCACGGTCGATGGTCACGCCGGTCATGCGGCGGAACTCGCGCTCAAGGCTCTCCAGCAGCGGCAGCTCAAGCGGCGTGGCGCGGCCTAAAAACGCCTCGGCGTAGTTCGGCGCGGGAACGAAATTACGCCGCACCGGCTTCGGCAGCGACTTAATCAGCGCAACCACCAGCTCGCGGCGCATGCCCGGCACCTGCCACTCAAAGCCCGCCTCTTCCACCTGGTTTAACAACGGCAGTGGAATATGTACCGTTACGCCGTCGGCGTCGGCGCCCGGCTCAAACTGATAGGTCAGGCGCAGCTTCAGGTTGCCCTGATGCCAGAAGTTAGGGTAGTCGAGCTTGCTGACTTGCTCTGCCCCTTCCTTGATGAGCATGCTCTTTTCAAAGTTGAGCAGATCCGGCGTTTCACGGCTCGCCTTTTTCCACCAGCTGTCGAAGTGGCGGGCGGAAATCGCCTCATGGCTGATGCGCTGGTCGTAAAACTCAAACAGCGTGTCGTCATCGACAAGAATGTCGCGGCGGCGGGATTTATGCTCCAGCTCTTCCACTTCCGCGCGCAGCTTCTGGTTCTCGCGAAAGAAAGCGTGACGGGTCTGCCAGTCGCCTTCCACCAGCGCATGGCGAATAAACAGCTCGCGGCTGAGCGCCGGATCTATCTGGCTATAGTTGACCTTGCGGGCCGCCACGATCGGCAGGCCGTAGAGCGTCACTTTCTCGCTCGCCATCACCGCGCCCTGCGCCCGCTCCCAGTGCGGCTCGCTATACGAGCGCTTAATCAAATGCCCCGCCACCGGCTCTATCCATTCCGGCTCGATGCGGGCGGCGATGCGCCCCCACAGGCGGCTGGTTTCCACCAGCTCCGCGACCATCGTCCATTTGGGCGGCTTTTTAAACAGGCCGGACCCTGGGAAGATGGCAAAGCGGGCATTGCGCGCGCCGGTGTATTCCTGCTTGTCGGCGTCTTTCATGCCGATATGCGAAAGCAAACCGGTGAGCAGCGCGGTGTGTACGGCGCGGTAATCTGCCGGCTCGCTGTTAACCGGAATGCCAAGCTCCTTTACCACCTGGCGCAGTTGGGTATAGATGTCCTGCCATTCGCGCACGCGCAGGTAGTTCAAATAATCGGTGCGGCACAGACGGCGGAACTGGTTCGAGGAGAGCGCTTTTTGCTGCTCGCCAAGGTAGTTCCACAGGTTCACAAACGCCAGGAAGTCGGACTCTTTGTCGTGGAAGCGGCGGTGCTTCTCATCAGAGGCCTGCTGCTTGTCCATCGGGCGTTCGCGCGGGTCCTGAATGGAGAGCGCCGAGGTGATAATCATCGCCTCGCGCACGCAGCCATGTTTTTGCGCTTCCAGCACCATGCGCGCCAGGCGCGGGTCCACCGGAAGCTGGGAAAGCTGACGGCCAAGCGGGGTGAGTTTATAAACCGAAGCCTGTTCATCGGTCGTGATCGCGCCCAGCTCTTCCAGCAGGCGCACGCCGTCCTGGATGTTGCGCTTATCCGGCGCTTCGACGAACGGAAACGCGGCGATATCGCCAAGGCCCAGCGCGGTCATTTGCAGAATGACGGAAGCCAGGTTGGTGCGCAGAATTTCCGGGTCGGTAAATTCCGGGCGCGAGAGGAAATCATCTTCCGAATAAAGCCGGATGCAAATGCCTTCCGAAACGCGTCCGCAGCGCCCTTTACGCTGGTTGGCGGAAGCCTGAGAAACCGGCTCAATCGGCAGGCGCTGCACTTTGGTGCGGTAGCTGTAGCGGCTGATGCGCGCCGTACCCGGGTCAATGACATATTTGATCCCAGGCACGGTCAGCGACGTTTCCGCCACGTTGGTCGCCAGCACGATGCGCCGCCCGGTATGCGGCTGGAACACGCGGTTTTGCTCGCTGTTAGACAGGCGGGCATAGAGCGGCAGCACCTCGGTATGCGGCAGATTGAGCTTCATCAGGCCATCGGCGGTGTCGCGAATTTCGCGCTCGCCGCTCATAAAGATGAGAATATCCCCCGGCCCTTCCTGCCCCAGTTCTTCCACGGCGTCGAAAATAGCCTGCAGCTGGTCACGTTCGGTATCATCCGCCTCTTCGACAATTGGCCGATAGCGCACCTCAACCGGATACGTGCGGCCGGAGACTTCGATAATCGGCGCGTTGTTGAAGTGGCGCGAGAAACGCTCCGGGTCGATGGTCGCCGAGGTAATAATGACTTTCAGATCCGGGCGACGCGGCAGCAGCTCGCGCAGGTAACCGAGCAGGAAGTCAATGTTCAGGCTGCGCTCGTGCGCTTCGTCGATGATGATAGTGTCGTACTGCATCAGCAGGCGGTCCTGCTGAATTTCCGCCAGCAGGATGCCGTCGGTCATCAGCTTGACCATGGTGTTGTCGCTGACATGGTCGCTAAAACGCACCTTGTAGCCAACGCAGCCGCCCGGCTCGGTTTGCAGCTCTTCGGCGATGCGGTTCGCCACCGTGCGCGCGGCGAGACGACGCGGCTGGGTGTGGCCAATCAACCCTTTCAGGCCGCGGCCAAGCTCCATGCAGATTTTCGGTAGCTGCGTGGTTTTACCGGAGCCGGTTTCCCCGGCGACGATAACCACCTGGTGGTCGCGTACCGCCTCAAGGATCGCCTGTTTCTTCTGGCTGACCGGCAGGTTTTCCGGGTAGGTAATGGCCGGTCGCGCCGCTTCGCGCAGCAGGACTTTCCCTGCCGCCTGGTCTATCTCCTGGGCGAGCGCGGCGAAAAGCGCCTGCTGAGATTCAGGATTTTTAACCTTCTTCGCCCCATGCAGACGGCGCGAGAAGCGTGATTTGTCCCGCAGCATCAGCGACTCCAGACGAGACGTTAGCGCGGAAAGGGTCAGATTTTGTTTTTCCATCATCGGGTTATGCGGCCTGTACACGGCCTGTCAAATCAAAGGAATTCATTAAGCGTAGAGTACCACACTGCTTTCAGGTGCGCCTTGTTCAATAATTTCGAACATAGACTTCGATATATTGCGCTATCACTGCAATCGGTTTGTGAATAGAGTTGTGAATAAGCAACGGGGGCAACGGCCCTGACAACCAAATCAAATAAAGGAACTACCCATGAGCAAAGTACTCGTTCTGAAGTCCAGCATTCTGGCAGGTTACTCCCAGTCCAACCAGCTTTCCGACTATTTTGTTGAGCAGTGGCGCGAGAAGCACGGCGCGGATGAAATTACCGTTCGCGACCTGGCGGCTAACCCGATCCCGGTGCTGGATGGCGAGCTGGTAGGCGCGATGCGTCCGAGCGATGCGGCGCTCTCTCCGCGTCAGCAGGAAGCGCTGGCCCTCTCTGACGAGCTGATTGCTGAACTCAAAGCGCACGATGTGATTGTTATTGCGGCGCCGATGTACAATTTCAACATCCCGACGCAGCTGAAGAACTACTTTGACCTGGTCGCCCGCGCGGGCGTGACCTTCCGCTACACCGAAAACGGTCCGGAAGGCCTGGTAACCGGCAAACGCGCAGTGATCCTCACCAGCCGCGGCGGCATTCATAAAGACACCCCGACCGACCTGGTGGTGCCGTACCTGAAACTCTTCCTGGGCTTCATCGGCATTACCGATGTTAACTTTGTCTTCGCCGAAGGCGTGGCGTACGGCCCGGAAGTGGCGGCAAAAGCGCAGAGCGACGCAAAAACCGCTATCGACAGCCTGGTTGCCGCATAAGCCGCAACCCTGCTTAAAACCGCCCCGCCCGGGGCGGTTTTTGTTTTCTCCCCTTCCCTTTATCTACATTGCGTGGTGATTCGCTATCACCCTGTAAAGCAGCGTGAACCAGCCCCCCTTCCGAAGGCTCAGTCTTAGAAGACTCGCGCCCCTGACGGTATTCCTGACACCGAAAACGATAACCCTGCGCTGTGGCTGCCGGGTAGCACGCGGTATACCATCGCTCTGAAAATCGGGGTGAAGGACGCCTGGATGAGGAATGAGCCATAAGCTGGCAATCTGCAGCAAAAGAACTCCGGGAAAAGCATGTACTAGTGGTTATTCTGTGGAAACAGACAGTTACTATAGCTTAGGCAATTAAGTAGCGTTTCCGTTCGCAACCGTGATTCAATCAGTGTTTCGTGTTCCTGTTTACCGAACTGGTTGCTGGTCAAACGTTTTCGATTAGTGACCGCCAATCTATCCAATGCGTTACAGGGGAACAATAAGGAGGATAGTTTGTTTTGGGCGGTTTCAGGAGTATGTTGAAAGCGGAAATCATTAAGTACTGATTAAAGGTAAAGGGATGTATGAGAAGGAATTTTCATGAACCGCAGGTGCTGCGTTTGCAATCGTCAGTGGGCATTTGCGGCGTGAATTATGCTGATGATGTTAAAGCGCTGCAGGTAATGATGATGGAGGCCGGTTACCAGGCCGCTACAGGGCGAGCTCTGAAAGCTGATGGACAATGTAACAACGAAACCAATGAAGCCATCATCTGGTATCAGCGTTTATTGACAATGTCTTCGTCAGGTTTAGTACAGCCTACGGATCAATGGTTTATTCAGGCTTTAAAAAATGCCAGTCAACCCGTGTGGCGCCCTTGAGCTACTTCCGGACCGTTACAAGTGCGAGAAGCACAGTTCACTTTTGACAATGAAGGGGTAGATTATATTACAGCCACAGAGCCTTTCCGTCAGCAACGCTATCCCTGGTTCTCCCGTATCTTACACTGGCCTAATTCTGCCGAATCAGGCGTTACATTGGGGCGTGGCTACGATATGGGAGGTCGAAGCTCAGGTGAAATTTTTGCAACGCTGAGACACGCGGGTGTTGAGGAATACAAGGCTATTCTGGCCTCCAAATCTGCTTTTCTTAAAGGACGGAACGCTGCTTATTTCATCAAGGTTTATGGTCCGCTTTTCGGCGAAATTACACATCAGCAGCAGATAAGGTTGTTTGAAATCGCCATCCAAATTTATATCGCACGGGCAAAGAGGATTTTTAATAAACGCAAAGCGAAGTCGGAGTCCACCATAAGCTGGGAGACTGTGCGACCCAAGTTAAGAGATATCTACATCGATAGCATATATCAAGGCTGTACGTCAGCGGATGAGTTTTGCCGGGTGATTTTACTTAATGATGTGGAGGCAGTGCGTACATACCTGAAAACAGATGGCGCACAGATGAGCTCATACGGAAGAAATTTAAAAAGGTTAAAGTATATTGATGGCTTATAAATTATCTTTTTTCCTGCCATGTTTGTTGCTAACTACCAGCTACGCTTCTGCCACGCCTATCATTTATGGGGAAGCGGTAACCGTATGTTCGAAGAGCGCGAGCGATAATGCCACAGGAATACGATGCCTTGAAAAACAGCTTCAGCAAACAGAGCAGACTGTACAACATACTCTTGAGTCAGCGCTGAAGCGGGTGCAATCGGAGGACTGGCTTTTGCCTAATATTGATTATGAAGACGGAGATTCACAAATCGTTAAAGATACAGCAAATGCACTTAGAAACGATCAGGCAGCATGGGAAAAACATAAGGTATTATTTTGTCAGGTAGCCAGTTCGCAGATTAGTTCCAACGCTCCTGACTACCCAACCTTAATAACCCAGTGCAAAATTAATATGAATCAGGCGCGAATCGCCGAACTGAAACAGCTGATGGCGCAGTTAAAATCGGAATAAAAGTTTTTTGTTAATGTCCAGCCCGGAGAGCACAGTCTATAAGGTGTTCGGCTAAGCGGAACGTAATGAAAGCGACTTTTAAGTATAGTGCTCAGCGGGGACAAAATGCCGCCCTTAGCCCTTAGCCCTTAGCGGCGGCATTGAATTATTGTGACCTGCTTCCCATTACGATCTGCTTCCGGAAAATCAATGCAGTACGCACCTGGCAATAGCCGCTCCTGGCACGAAGCGGGCAAATGTGAAGGTCTGCTATGAGCGAATTGCAGACATTAAATTGAACGCAAAGCCGTAGGAAATTTGAATATTTCTATTCAGGCCAGCCATTGGATTCTGCTGGCCATTATTTAAAGTGGGGCTATTTTCGAAATAATCAGGATCTCGCGACCTTCACTTTCAGTCCAATAACAAGTGCGGCAAGAAACATTATGCAACCAGCCGTGATGAAAACTCCCGTTACGCCGCTGATACTAAAGAGTAAGCCTCCCAACGCAGCTCCAGCAGCAATTGAAGACTGCACAGCTGCCACTACCATACCCCCTGCGGTTTCGGCCTGATCCGGAACGGAACGTGCTACCCAGTTTGACCACGCCACGGGTACGCCACCAAAGGCCATCCCCCATAACGCAACGAACAATATCAATCCGTTTTCTTCAAGTGGCAATAAAATCATGCCCAGTGCTGCCAGACCGACAAGTGCCGGCATCATTATAAGCGTTAAACGCAGGCTTCTTTCCATCAGCCAACCGGCCAGCAGCGTCCCGATAAAATTAGCCACGCCGAATCCAAGCAATATTAAAGACAAATGGTCTATATCAAGATGCGTAATATTTTCAAGAGCCGGACGAATATAGGTAAACAACGCATACTGACCAGTATGGGCAATAACACATCCTGTCATTCCGATCGCAATACCTGGGCGGCGAAGAACATCCATGACTGACGCTGTTACCATTATTCTGCGCGGAGCCATACCAGGAAGCGTAAACAGCTGGAAAATCAGTGTCAGCACGCCTACTGCGGTTGCAGCGATAAAAGCACTGCGCCAGCCGTAAAGCCCCCCTAAGTAACTTCCCAGAGGAATCGAAACAACGGTGCCTACGGCAATACCGCTAAAAATAATGGAGAGAGCACGCGGGACGCTCTTTGCAGGGACCAGCCGCATAGCTACGGCGGCCGCCATACTCCAGAAACCTCCCAGCGCGATGCCCAGCAAAATACGCATTACCAGCAGGATTGACAGGCTTGATGAAAGTGCCACAAGCAGGTTGGAAGCAATCATTAGCACGGTAAAACCAAGCAACACATTTCGGCGATCATAATTACGCGTCAGGCGGGGAACCATCAGACCTGCAAATAGTGCCACCACTGCTGTTACCGTCACAGCCTGACCTGCAAGGGCTTCGGTCACACCAAGATCGGCGGCCATAGGTGTCAGCAGGCTGGTAGGAAGATATTCTGCAGTCAGCAACCCAAACACTCCCATGGTCAGTGAAATAACAGCCATCCATGCGGATTCTTTGGGTTCTGAACTATTCAGACTAGCGGATATCGCTTCGGTTGCTTCATTTCTCATAACACGCTCTTTTCAGGGAAAATTCAGGTTCCAAGTCTAGAGCTGAGAAGCCGGACGATCTATGATGCCACATCCTGATTATTTACCCGAAACGCCGGAAATAGATGTGAATAAACATTTTGCTCTGTCATCCGAACTCATCAGTGAACTGCTGCTTGAAATGCGCCTGCGTGGCGTACAGTACCGCCGTTTACAGACTGGCTCTGAGTTTGGTGTCAGTTTTAGCAATAGACCGGGCCATGCCTATTTTCACTACGTTGCTGTGGGAACGGCTCTGCTTCGTACAAACGAAGGTGCGATTCATGAGCTGAAAGCCGGAAGCATGGTATTTATGCCCCAGGGTGACGAGCATCAGCTTATATCGGATATCGGCTGTGCAATTCAGCATATCGATACGCTAGGCTCTGCGCCTTTAGGCGAGGCCGTCAGCGGAATCAATACCTGCCCCAGTACACATCCAACCCCCAGCACAGTTCTCTTTTATGGCTGTATGGAGTTCGATCTCGGTGGAATGCAGGGCCTGGGTAAACTGATGCCGCAAGCCATAGTGGTTGAGGCAAACGAACAGATATATCCAGGGCTGGTTCCCATTCTGGGTGCCATGAAGTTTGAGATCTGTTCCGGACGCGCTGGCTTCGCGGGCATTCTGGCACGCCTTGCAGAAGTGGCTGCTGCCATGATTGTGCGTGGATGGATCGAAAACGGCAGCGAGAATGCCGCTGGCCTTATCGCTGCACTACGTGATCCGCGGCTTGCCCGTGCGATTCTGACTCTCCATCGCGATACAAGTCGGGAGTGGTCTGTTGCTGAGCTTGCTGCCCAGTCTCATATGTCACGTTCTGTTTTCGCTGAACGTTTTACATCAATCATTGGGATACCTCCCCAGCGCTATGCAAGGGAAGTGCGAATGCGCCTCGCTGGTCACTGGATCATTCACGATAAGATCTCAATCGACACGGTAGCTTTACGTCTCGGCTATTCCTCACAGGCAGCATTTAGCAGAGCTTTCAAACGTATCAATGGATATCCGCCGGGTGCTATGCGAAGCAACCGGCTCAAAGCGGGCCAGAATTAAGTGACTGAAACTATGCATGTTATTGACAGGATTCTGAGCGGGATGCTGCATACAACAGTGAGTGCTGAGCATAAACTAATTTTCATAAATTAACGTATCGCATTTTCTCTCATGTCCGCTTATGGCTGTGAGTTCAACCGATGGATGCAACACACTTATTGAACCGCTCTGCGGGTGATTTATAGTCTGGCGTTTTTCCTGGCCTCTCGTTGAGCTGCCCGGCAACACTGTTCAGTCTTTGCTGGCTGTGAACCGATAAGTCAGTTCCTTTTTGAAAATATTGCCTGAGCAATCTGTTCGTATTTTCATTAGAGCCACGTTGCCAGGGGGATTGAGGATCGCAGAAATAAATCTGAATGTCTTTCGCTACCGTAAATCGAGTGTGGCTGGTCATTTCAGCGCCACGATCCCATGTTAATGTTTTATAAAGCTCAACAGGCAATTCCCGTGCTTGTTTGATGAGCGCTGATATAACCGTTATGGTCTTGTTGTCCCTGATTTTGTGCCGCTTTCGGACAGGGGGGACGGTATCCACCAGTCTGGTGGATAGTGGGCATGATAGAAGAATGATATCTGTCGAACATTCTGGCGATATCATGCAGGGAATCACCTTGCTTATATCTGTCCCGGATAATCGCTTTCTGTTCTGGCGCGTAGTCAATGCGCGTTCTTCGTTTCATGGCAACGTCTCCCTTGATTGAGGATAGCGTTGCATCGACACGTTGAACTCACAGCGAAGAACGGACGCAACGTCGTCGCCCGGCATTAAGCGGTACTGGTGAGCGTATTCAGTTCGACAAGCAACCAGTGCTCAAAACTCTCCAGCGCAGCCTCATTTATTCCCGTTTCCTTCGATTTTACTAAACAGAATTTTTTGCTCAGGCCCTCTGATGCAGGCCAGGGTGAAACAAGCATGCCGCTACTCAGTTCATTCTCAATATACATACGTGGAACCAATGCTACGCCTTGTCCGGCCATGACGGCAGCGATTGCCATTTCATGAAGATCGTACCGCACGCCCTGAGCCGGGTTATCGAGGGCTATTCCACTTTCCCGGGCATAGCGATGCCAGGCATCAGGATTCTGTCGACGGTGAATCCGTGGGAGTTCGTTTAACTGTTGATTGACGTCACTCTTTGTTAACAGTGCCGGATGGCAAACAGGCACCAGCGTTTCCTGAAACAGAAACTGCATACGCATGCCTGCCCATGCGGGATGTTCAAAATGAATGACAGCGTCAAAGCCACTGCCGGGCAAAATAAAAGGATCCGTTCTGGCCGCAATATTTAACGTTATGTCCGGGAACAACGCGTTAAAGCCGTTCAGGCGGGGAATAAGCCAACGGCTGGAAAAGGTCGGCAGGACAGCGATATCCAGACTCTTACTGCCTTCAGGCATTCCCATGATGTACTGCGTATCTCTTTCGAGCCGATCGAGCGTTTCACGCACGTGATGTGCATAGCGCGCGCCGACAGGATTAAGCTTTACGCGGCTTCCCATGCGGTCAAACAATTTACAGTTCAGCAATGCTTCAAGACGGGCAATCTGACGGCTAATGGCCCCTTCCGTTAACGACAACTCCTCTGCGGCCCGGGCAAAATTACCGTGCCTTGCGGCGGCATCAAAAGCCTGCAGAGAAGCGCTACTGGGTATTTTTCTACGCATAACACGTGTTCCTTTTCCTGTGCCTGTAACCTGCGCTTATTGACTTAAAGTCACTGACCCGTGCCATATTATCGATTTCAGGTGGGAATAACAGCGTGTAGCATGATGAAAAATCATTGAGCAAATCTGTTTGCTTGCGTTTATGACTTATCTGGAGATGAGCTGATGTTCTATATCGTGGAATGCTCGTATAACGATCCTGAAAGCGAGGCAGAATGGAATGCGTTTTACAGCCAGCAAAAATTACCCGCATTAATATCTGTTACCGGGTTCACCACCTCTCAGCGCTTTCGTGCCGTCAAATCTGGCTGCCCTGTTTACCTTGCCATCCATACTATTAATGATGCGGATATTCTCAGCAGTGATGAATACCGTTTAAAAGGAGGAGGTAATTTCTCTCGCTGGCAGGCCTGCATTACTGACTGGCATCGTAATCTGTATGCAGGTGAAGGCCTCGCGCCAGCCCTGTCTTGCGATGAAATTCTGCTACTGAGCGCAAAGCCAGTAGATTATTTAGAAAGAGAATTGGGATATCAGGGGCTGGAAATGGCTGCGGTGGGGCTGGATAAATCTCCTGAATATCGGGTTGCGTATGTTTTGCCGGTTAAGATTGCCTCGCTATTTACCGATATACCCGGGGTGTACCTCTACGAGCCTCTTACACCGCAGTTGCAGAGTGCTGAAAAAGGGAAGTGATAACGCATGCCTAATCTCACTTTTTATATTTCTGAAAATCACGCGGACAAGTTTAAAAACCTTTCCGATTTTACCCGTCAATGCAGCGCCCTCTGTTGCGCCACGCTCGGCGCAGAACCCAAAAATGTTCATATCATTTTTGTCGATGTAAAGCCGGGATGCGGGCAACCGGTGTATGCCGAACTCTTTTATCGTCTGACAACATGGCGAACGCATGAAGTAATGGAGAACTTTATGCGTGAACTGGATTGCGCCACTCACGAGGCCTCTGGTCTTACGACCCGTATCCGCTGCTTTGGATTCCCAGCAGAACACCTGTTCGCCCGCAACTAATTCTGAGGTATTGATGAGCCATCCCCTTCCATTCCGTCAGATTGGCGATTTTCAGATAACTGCGCTGAGTGACGGCAATATGGCCGCCAGTCTGGATTTACTGTCAGGCATTGAAAAAGCTGATGCCGACGTCATTCAATACCGTGCCGGAATCGATCGGCCCGGCGATATCCATATAAACTGTTACCTTATCCGCGGTCGGGGTCGAGTCATTTTGGTCGACGCCGGCGCAGGGCCGCTGAATAACGTGGGAGGCCAACTCACAGCAAACCTTGCCGCAGCGGGGGTCAGCCCTGACGATGTCGATAGCGTTTTATTGACGCACTGTCATCCGGATCATATTGGCGGCCTGTTGGATCCTGAAAAACAGCCCGTTTTTAAACGCGCTGACATTATTCTTCATCCTCTCGAAGCGCAACACTGGCAGGATGATAAAAAACTCAACATAGCGAATGAGCGCGGGCAACGTAATTTTCGGCTGGTCCGCCAAATGTTGCACGCCTATGCCCGGAAGGTGCGTTTTTTTAACGGGGATAAAATAGCAGAAGCCATTCTCCCGGTATGGTTGCCGGGCCATACGCCCGGGCATACAGGTTTTCGCATCGATTCGGATGATCAATGTTTATTAATATGGGGAGACATCGTCCATTACCCCCATATTCAGTCAGCACAACCGGCGGTGTCTATTTTATTCGACACCGATCCCGCTCAGGCCGAGGAAACAAGGAAATCGATGATGGAAAAAGCGGTCAGCGAAAAACTGCTCATTGCAGGCATGCACTTAAGTCAGGCCGGGTTTGCCAGCGTTCTCAGGGATGGTAGTGGATACCGCATTTCCTACGCTGAAAAATGATGGCTATGCCTGACTGGCTCGTTATTGATGAGCGACGTTCAACGTCATCCTTGTCCGCTTGTGGCGCAAAGCGGACGGGTCCGGGCGTAAGGTCCGCTATGAGCGAGAAGCGGATATCAGGACTGTGAGAAGTGTGAAGACTGTATTAATGTATTTACTTATTCACACATTGATTCTCACCTGACACATCATCTCAGCAATCAGTGTCAACCCTGGATATGATAGTAGTGCGTCCTGTCTTTATCGCGTTAGTTTGTCTGCCTGGAAAGAACCACAAACAAGAAGCTCTGTATGGAAATTATTTTAATGCGTCATGGAAAGCCCGCTTTTACAGGATCTGCGAAAGTAACGAGCCGTGAAATGTCCAACTGAATTGCAGAATATGATCTTTCTGATACTGGAGAAGATATACCGCCTGAGTCCAGTAAATCATTAGCATTCAGCGCATCGCGAATTATAAGTAGTTCTCTTCCCAGAGCACTTTCTTCCCTGAAAGCATTAGGGCTTGAGCCGGATGTTATTGATGAGGTTTTCAGGGAAGCAGATCTGCCGGTATTTCACATGCCCGGTTTCAGGTTATCCCCGACCGTGTGGGCTGCTTTTTTCCGCGTCATGTGGTTATGCGGCATATCCCGTAATGTGGAGCGCGTGAGAATAGCAAAGAAACGTGCTGCTCAGGCTACAAATATCCTCATAGCGTTTGCAAAAGGATCCGACGGCCCCGTGCTTCTTATGGGACACGGGGTAATGAATCGGCTAATTGCAAGGGAACTGAGGTCGTTGGGTTTCAAAGAATATTATTGTCAGGGTAATAGTTACTGAAACGCGAGTATCTACAGGCTTTAGTAAGTAGATATCTTGAATACACATCCGGCGTCTCCAGACACTGAAAGTTAGTAATTTCGCTTTCGGTACACAACGAACTGATGCTACGGCCAATGTCCGCTATGAGCGAGAAGCGGACATTGGTACAATGTTGCGATGAATGAGTTTAAGGTTGATGCTTATATTTAGCTTTATATAAAACATAGCATCTTAAAAAAGAGGCCTTTTTTTATATCTTAAACCCAGGTGTTTTTTATAGGGTAGTAGGGCGTTTGTTGTGTTTCCTATAATATGCACCATGGCTTGGTTTGCAATTTTTATATTTAGCTCCTCAACAGTATTTTTATCGATATAGTTCACGCCTGGAGAAAATCGTTTTGAATTACATATGATGTAGGCTATGCGTGGTGAAATTGGGTAGTAAAAGTCAGCATACTCAGGCGCGATAAAATCTGTCTCTGAGACACATGAGTGAACGTTAACGACTGGATGATCTGATGTTATGAAAGGTAGCCCGGTATCGTTTACCAATAATGAATGTATATCTTCATTACGACTTGAATATAAACTCCACCCAATATTCATCCCAAACATGTAGCTTATAAACCACCAAGCATGAACAATCGTGTCGGATACTTTTATTTCAAGATTATTACGACGAGGCTGAGCATTAAACACTGCGTCCCTGAAAGGCTTTGTACGCGTAATCTGATGACCAAAAAACATCATGAATTCAATCATGTGCTGTTTATCATGAAGTATATCAAGCCTTTCATTTGCGAGCGCTTCTAATATCGATAATGCCTTCATTTCATGAGATGAATGGAGATTCTCCATTAAGTTGCACTTTGTGGCATGAAGAAGTGCTTCCGCTTCCTGATCTTGTTTACCAGAAGCCCTATATATAGCCTCTAATCTTTGCAGTTTAAGGACGTCATCTAGGTAGGAAATGTGTTGAGTATGGAGATGGCTGGGGCTTTTTCGAGAGAAAGCCTTAATTATATCAACGTTCTCGCTAGTAAGCGTTGTTGTTTTATAGAAAAAGTCGTCAGCAGCTATTGCACGTACACTGTCGCAGGCAATCTTTCCAGTCTTGGTTGTGTAGAAAACATTTTTTGTACCATTACCCCAGCGCGTTAGGTAATTCGCCCAAACATAATGGTGTCTCTTCTTAGCTTCAATGCTTGTTCGTAACATGAGAATCTATTCCTTAAGAGGCTATCCTTAAAGCTTCTCTGTTTAAACAAAAATAGTCAATCACGTCATTTGTTGCCAAGCTACGGTCGGCAAAACTTGGCTGCGACAACATAGTTTTTAGAATCATTAAATGTCCGCTCCTGGCACTAAACGGACAAACATTTATGGTGTTTTGCAATCGTGCGTTAGCGTTTCACTGTGAATACTCTGGTCTGATATAAGATCACATATCCTTCAGCATTACGCATCTGCTCATATACCTTACAGGCGCCCCGACAGGTCGGGCTCTCAGCCCGGCTTAGCAAAACGGCAGAGCTGGTAGGCTCTGCCGAACCGTCAGGGGCGGTGTTCTGAGCTTGTGGCTGGAGCCAATGGCAAGGCTGCATCTACAACCGGCCCTGACTTGTTATGTTTTACTGCATATGAATACCTGCATCTGTAAGTTCGATCCATCTTTAATAGCATTCAGACAATCCCTGATGGGTTTGAAATGCGTATCCGCCAGCCCTTGTCCGCACCCTGCTCCATTACCTGCGTGGCGATACCGTGCTCAACTCGTTGAGTGCCGTCATCTGAAGTCATAGTCAGCGACCAGTCGATGAGGGCGAGAACGAGATCACCAGAAGAGATGAGAGCGCGTATCTGGTTCCTGATAACCGGCCGTGATGCTGTCAGCGCGATTAAAGCCATCCGTAGTGCTTCAGGATTACTTTCAATGACAGCGCCATCAGTCATTTTCATGGTGGCGCGGTTACTGAAAACGGACATTAAATTATCAATTTTTCCCGCGTTGAATGCTTCATCAAAGGCGGCGATGGTTTCAACAGGGGAGCGATAGACTGCGGCACGCTTCTCAATCGATGCTGCGAAGGCAGACAGGTGACTGGCGATCACACCGGGTGATTCAAGCGGTGAAAGGTGTCCCGTGCCGGGAATAATATACATCGCTGCGTGAGGAATACGGGGTAGCAACTCTCTTTGCAAAGTTTCCGGGGTATCGACCCGGTCCAGTTCCCCTGAGATGACTCTGACCGGAACATTAATGGAGGCGACTTCCCGGGTGATGTCCTCGCTGATCGCCACGCCGGGCCAGCCTGCTTTGGCTCCGGCTGACGCTCTTAAACTGTCCTCGATGACCTGCTCACGAAGCGCAGGGCTGAGCGGCCGCGCCGTCAGGACATTGTCGATGACAAACCCGACTGATTCGCGGCTGTTATAGGCGCTGGAAAGTCTGTCGCGCTCCTCTGAGGAAAGCAGCATGGGCGAAGGTGGGGAAGGTGCAATGAGAACCAGACCTTCAAGCCCTTCGGGCCGGCGCGATGCCATCAATTGGGCGACTTTTCCCCCCATCGAATGGCCAACCAGAATGTAGCGTTTAAGCTCAAGCGCCGAAATAACGCCTTCGGCATCCCGTGCAAGGTCCTCAATCCCGTATCCGGATTTCGGCGCGTCTGACAAGCCCCAGCCACGATGATCGATGGCAACCGTGCGGTAGTGGTCAGGTAGCTGACCTATCACGTTCTCCCATGTACGGGATGAGCCGCCATAATAATGCAGAAATACCAGCGCAAGTTCACCGCTGCCCTGTTGCTGAACGTTGATGCCCGTATTGTTGACCTTAATTTTCATCGTTTCATACCTCCTGAGGAATTAAAACAATGTTAATTACGATCTAAATTAATGATAATCTATTGAAAAATATCGACAGCCGATACTCAGATTATCGAATGACGGGTCTTAATGGATAAATTTACTAGCTTGCAGCTTTTTATCGCGGCAGTGGAAGAAGGCAGTTTTGCGGCCGCCGCAAGACGTTTTAAGCTTTCGGCTGCAATGGCAGGAAAACATGTCAGCGCAATAGAATCCGATTTAAATGTCCGGCTTATTCAGCGTTCGACACGCCGTCTGAGCCTGACCGATGCGGGACAGCGATATTATGAACGTTGCAAAGTTATTCTTGAGGCTCTGGAAGAGGCGAACAGAGAAGCGAGTGATGTTCAGGCAACACCGCGAGGGTTACTTCGCGTTGCTGCGCCGGTCGCCTTCGGTGCAATGCATCTTGGAGCGATCGTGTCACGCTATCTGGAACAATTTCCGGAAGTCAGTCTGGATGTTGTGCTTGAAGATAAATACGTAGACCTGCTTGAAAATCGAATTGATGTTGCCATCAGGGTTGGGCGTCTTGCCGATCCGTCGCTGGTTACCCGGCGGCTGGCGCCCTGCAAGATGGTTTTGTGTGCATCACCAGAGTATCTGAAAAAACACGGCACGCCAGAGACGCCGGAAGATCTCTCCAGTGCGCCGCGTCTGGCGTTCAGCCAGGCGGTTTCAGCGGGAGACTGGACAATTTACGACCCTGAGGGCAGGTTGCACCGTATCGAAAGTGCATGCCGAATCACAGCCAATAATATTCAGCTGCTTCTGGAAGCCGCCCTGGCCGGAACAGGCATAGCATATGGTCCCAGTTTTGTTTTTCGCGAGCATATAAAACAGGACAGGCTGATTGAGCTGTTACCAGCGTACAAGACAACGGAACTTACCATTCAGGCAGTGTATCCCAGCGCGATCCGCATTCCTTTCAAGGTTCGCAGCTTTGTAGATTTTATTGCTGAAGCTTTAAGAGATACACCGCTGTGAGGAGAGACAAAATGAAATATCCATTAAGTAATGTCCGCTTCCGGCACAAAGCGGACATTCCTTAGTACTGCACGATCAGGCGGGCAGCGCAGCCTGCCCCTGAATGCCGCGGGAGTGGCATGGCGGCGCCAGAGGATGTTGCCTTGCACGCCGTGGCGGAAAAGCGCCGTACGCCCGGCGTAGTGGGATACAGAGCCATAATTTTTGCCCCTCCCCCCTACCCTGCTTAGCCCAAACCTACTGTCAGCAATGAAGACGCTTGTGTAATTCTTTCTGACCCGGTGAGCGCGCTTTACGGCGCTTGCGATGTAAAGACGTGATTTCGGGCCTGAGCGTCGGCAGTAACGGGTAGCCGCCTTACGCCACCGTCCAGGGCGTTTCATCCAGCGTAAAAACCAGCGCGTTATCACGAACTTCATAAGGTACGGTGTAGGTATGCGGGTCGTGCATGTTCCGGTCGCAGCAGGGTTCGAAATAGTGAATCATGCAGCGGAAGGTAAAGCGGCGCTCGTCCATCGCCGTGACGTCGAACGTTTCCGGCTGATAGGCATAGCGCATATCTTCCGGGTATTCAGACATGACAAACTTGTTAAACAGCGCCGCGTTTTCGCGCAGCAAGCGCGCCAGCGAGGCCGTATCGTTCGCCGCCGCGCCGTCAAGCGGCAGGGTATAGGTTTGCGTTGCCATGGTTGTCTCCTCCTGTTTGCCCTCAGCCTGACACAGATTGCGGATAACGTCTGTTATCCCTGCGGGGTAAGGGCCTATTTCTTCAGCCACTGGCCGTTGAGGCCGCGCACGTACTCGCCAGGCCGCGCGCGCGCGACCAGCTTCTCGCCTGCCATTTTCGCCACATCATCCACCGGCAGATGGTTGCTGTCCGCCACCTGCTGGTAGCTTTCGGCCCTCGCGGCGTTGATGTTTTTCACAAGCGTCAGCGTTTCGCTGTCCTGTGCGATGGGGGCCAGGTAGCCGCTCAGCGTTTCGCCCACCCGCCCTTGCTGGCGCGCCTCCTCCAGCGTCAGGGCGAACGCGGGCGGCGTGAGCATCAGCATCGCCAGCAGAAGTAGCGCTTTTTTGGCCATATCGCCCCCTCAGAAGAGATCGCTGCGGTTTTTCAGCAGCGCTTCGACATCCTTATCCACCTTGATATGGATCTCATGTTCAATTTTAACGTTCATATTGATGGTGATGGGCTCTTCAGGCGCCGCCACCTCGATACGCGGCGTGCAGCCGGTTAAAAGCGCTGCGGGCAGCAGCGCCAGCATCATTATTTTCATTTTTCTTCCTCGCATACCGCACCCGCCGGCTGACACGGCGCGCCGGGAAGCTGCGCGTGCTGCTCAAGCCAGGTCTGTAAATTGTCGCCAAAGCGCAGGCTGCGCCACAGGGTAAAGAGGTTTTCCTGATGGCGGTAATTAAGCCTCACGGCGTTGCTTTTCCCGTTCACGCGGCTGGTGCCCTCCAGCTCCGCGCTCATCGACAGCACCCCGAGATTATCCAGAGTCAGCGTCGTCCATGAGTGTGAAATCTCCATGTAACGCAGCCAGTTTATCGCCGCGCCCGCCGCCACGTTGTCTTTCGCCATCGCGTCCGCCATCTCTTTATCGAGGCGCAGCGTGAGCGGACCGGGGCTGGTAAGCCAGCCATCCTTGATTATCCATCGGGGGTTTTCCAGCCACAGCGGCAAGGCGCCGTTAACCGCGCCAGAGAGCGCGACCTGCTTCACTTTGGTGGCGGTGATAAATTCGCTGGCGGAAAGATTGTGCAGGCGCAGCAGCGCCGCGTCGTGCTGCGGCATGCGCAACTGCTGTAGGGAAATTTGCCCGCCCAGCATATCGACGCTGACGTTGCTCAACAGCAGCGGCCGCGCCTCGCTCCAGGGGTAGCTGCCCTGCAAATCCGCAGTGACGTTGCGCGCCGTGACCTGGCTTTCGATGTCGTCTATGCGCAGCCGCACCGGGCCGCGCGCGCCAAGCTGCCAGACGGCGTCGCTGTAGCGAAAGGGCAGCACAAAATCGACGCCGTTGATTTTGTTATCGGTGGTCCAGGCGCTGCCCTTTTTCACCACGCCGTGCCCGCCCGCTTCAAAGCCCTGATCGCCTGCGGCGGAGAAAGCGACCTGGGCGTAAAATTGCCCGTCGCGCAGCGCCATTTTCCAGTCGGGCGGAATGAGGGGCTGAAACACCGTCAGCGGCTGCGCCGGCCACCACGCCTGTCCGCGCAAGCGTACGCCGTCCCAGCGGCCATGCACCCGCACCGGGCCGATAGCCTGCGCGCGCAGGTCGCCTTTGAACTGAAACGCGGTCGGGCTGCTGCCTTTCACGCTGAACGTTAAGGTCGATGGCGGCAAGACGCTGCCGCCGCTGAAGGTTGTTGGTCCGGCGTCAAGCTGTAGCGCGCCGCTAAAATCCGTGGCGGCGTCCTGCCGCTCCCAGCGCACCGGCGAGGTGAGCCGCAGGCGCGGTTTGCTCATCAGCATCGCGCCGTACTGCAGTTTGTCGAAGCCGGTTGCAAGCTCGCTGAGTTCGATAACGCTGTCTCGCCACTCGCCCCGCCCGGCCACATCCCAGCGCGCCTGCATCGGTTTGAAGTTACCCTCTCCCCAGTAGCGCCAGCGCCACACGCCCGCATCCGGCAGGAAATTGTCAGCGCGGCCATCCAGGTGCAGCGCCATATCTCCCATGGCCGGTTCGTGCGCGCGCAGGATAGCCTGCAAACGGCCATCTACGCCCTGCGGAGTCAGCTTTACGCCCGCTAAAGGCCAGCGCACTTCGTCGATATTCAGCGAATCGATAACCCGCCCGCGTGAGCGCAGCAGCGCGCCGGGTTGAAAACGCACCTGTGGAGCAAGCAGCGGACCGTTCAGGTCAGCAGGCAACATCGCGTAAAACACCATGGCGTCCTGCTTGGCTTCGCCAGTAATGCGCAGCGGCATCTCGCTCTGCGTCATGCTTAAGCGCCCCGGCCCAAAGGTCATGACCGCGTTGCCTTTGCCCGCCGCGCCTTCAGTCAGCACGTTGATGCGCCCGCTAAGCTGCGCGCCCTCCAGCCCTGCGCGCCAGTTTTCCGCCTTAAGCGCCACTCTGCCGCTTAGCGGGAACCCCTGGTAAGGCCAGCGCCAGCGCCCGTCGCTCAGGGTGAACGTTTGTGCCGTGAGGGTCCAGGGGAGGTCGAGCAGCGGGTCCGCATCGCCTGTCGCGCTTATCAGCAACTGACCACGATTATCCTGCCACTCCAGCTCCGCCTGGGCCTCCTGAGGCGCAAAAGGCAGATGGAGACGGGCCACGGTGCGCCCCTGGGTCGGCAGGCCGTCTGGCACCAGCGGCAGGGTGAAATCGCCCAGTAGCGTAATCGGCGGGATAGCGTCCGCCACGTTAAGGTTCAGTTTTGTTACGCGCAGCGCCTGCCCCTGCAACTGCGCCTCAAACTCAATCCGATCGCCTGAGAAACGTAAGCGCTGACGCTCAGGCGTGAGGCTCGCGTCCAGCGCGCCGGCGTACTGCGGCCAGGGCGTGAGCGTCAGTTTTTTGATGGTAACCCAGCTCATCGGCAGCATCGCCTGCCATTCGGCGAGCGTGCGCGGCGCGGCGGGGTTTTCATTGCCAGCGGGCATGTCGCTGAAACATTCCGGGTTAAGCGTTAAGGCATCGACATGAAGCTGCCAGCGGCTCGGGTGCGTGAGAATGGCGTTGTCTACGGTCGCCAGTTCGCACTCCCCTGCAAGGTAGCGTAAGTCGGGAAGGATAATGGCGTGGCGAGTCAGGCGCGGGGGCTGCTCCAGCGCAATGCGGGTGCCCGGCGGCAGCCAGATGCCAGCAAAGCCGGGCAGCCAGTAGCCCACCGTAAAAACCAGCGTTAATGGTAACAAGACAAGCAATAGCGCTAAGGCGATAGCCGCTCTGTATTTACCCTTCATGGGCCGTTAATATCCTGATTCTTTGATAAAATTACGCGCCAGAGCGCCGTATTGTGTCAGTTTAGCCGCTGCAGGTGAAGCCGACCGTCATTGAACTAAACTATTATGCTTAAAACAGCGATAAGCGCCTGAAATATTAATTATTTTTTAAACTTTGTAAGATTATTTTAACTATGCTACCGTGAATGCAGTACAACACTGGAGAAAGTCTTATGAAACTGGCCGTCTACAGCACAAAGCAGTACGATAAAAAGTACTTGCAGCATGTTAACGAAGAGTTTGGCTTTGAACTTGAATTTTTCGACTTCCTGTTAACGGAAAAAACCGCTAAAACCGCCAATGGCTGTGATGGGGTCTGCATTTTCGTTAACGATGACGGCAGCCGTCCGGTGCTGGAAGAGCTGAAAAAGCATGGCGTGAAATTTATCGCACTGCGCTGCGCAGGCTTTAATAATGTCGATCTGGACGCGGCGAAAGAACTGGGAATGCAGGTGGTACGCGTACCGGCCTACTCGCCTGAAGCGGTTGCTGAACATGCTGTCGGCATGATGATGTGCCTTAATCGTCGTATTCACCGCGCCTATCAACGCACGCGCGACGCTAACTTCTCGCTGGAAGGACTCACCGGTTTTACGATGTACGGCAAAACTGCGGGGGTTATCGGCACCGGGAAAATCGGCGTGGCGGCGCTGCGTATCCTGAAAGGTTTCGGCATGCGCCTGCTGGCGTCCGACCCTTTCCCCAGCGCGGCGGCGCTTGAGCTTGGCGTGGAGTATGTCGATGTCGATACGCTGTTTTCCCTGTCGGATGTCATCTCCCTGCACTGTCCGCTCACAAAAGATAACTACCATCTGCTGAATCGCACTGCGTTTGAGAAGATGAAAGATGGCGTGATGATCATCAACACCAGCCGCGGCGGGCTTATCGACTCGCAGGCCGCCATCGAAGCGCTGAAGATGCAAAAAATCGGCGCGCTGGGCATGGACGTGTATGAGAACGAGCGCGACCTCTTCTTTGAAGACAAGTCTAACGACGTGATTCAGGATGACGTGTTCCGTCGCCTCTCCGCCTGTCACAACGTCCTGTTTACCGGTCATCAGGCGTTTTTAACCGAAGAGGCGCTCATCAGCATTTCCCAGACTACGCTTGAAAACCTGCGCCAGCTGGAAAAAGGCGAAGCTTGTCCAAACGCGTTGTACTGATTTTTAAGAATATATCCGATGTATTCGCGTCAGCTGGCAGGCAGACTGGCGTGAATCATTGATGATATGAATATCATGGAGGTGATATGAAAAAGTATGTTGTTCCGGCACTGGCCGCGGTTGTTCTGGCGGGATGCGCGACGCCGGGTCATAAAGCTAACGTTACAGCACAGCAGCTGGTTCACCACCGCTATGTGCTTTCTACCGTGGATGGCGCGCCGCTCGACGCTTCTACCCGCATGCCGGAAATCAGCTTTGGCGAGAACCTTCACGTTGCAGGCAGCATGTGTAACCGCTTTATGGGCCAGGGCGAACTGCACGGTGATGTGTTGAAGGTGAAAGGCATGGCCTCAACGCGGATGCTCTGTGCCGAGCCACGCCTGAACGAGCTGGATACGCTGATTGGCGAAATGTTGACGCAGGGCGCCAAAGTAAGCCAGTCGCAAAAGACGCTGGTGCTGGAAACCAGCCAGCATACGCTGACTTATAAACTGGCGGATCTGGTCAACTAATCAGTAGTTGCCGCAGCTGCCTGACGCCAGGGCGCTTTCACTACAGCGTTTACCGTTGGGCAGCGCGCACATGCCGATAGCGGAACCATCTAACTGGCGCGCAACAGAGAGCGACCCGCCCACCATTGCGCAGTTGGCCTGCCCGGAGTCGGACATCGCCGCACGCAGGCCGGGCGAAACGTGAGCCGCCGTCGCCTGCTGTTCGGGTTCGCTACTGCATGCCGATAAAACTAACGCGGCACACCCCACTAAAAACGCTGCACGCATGATTCTCCCCTTTCGATGACCTGAAAAACTCCAGCATCATAGGCCACCTTGACCGCTAGCGTCGAGCCTCTGATCGCGGCTTTTGCTCGCTTAAACACATTTTTTAGCAATTCTACTTCTTCAGCCGTTTCGCTTGTTCACACGCGCAAGACAAGGCGCGAAAAGCGAAAGTTTGCTTTTTCACTGCGGTCAATATGCGGCAACGGGCTGATTTCTTCGCTGTTTAGCTTTACGCGTCGCGGATGTTATGCTGCCTGTAAACCCCCATAAAACGAGGCGGATATGGATAAAATACGTAGAGATGAAGCGCTGTATCAGGAAATGTGTCGGGTGGTGGGCAAAGTGGTGCTGGAGATGCGCGACCTCGGCCAGGAGCCTAAACATATTGTTATTGCGGGCGTCGTGCGTACTGCCTTAGCGAACCAGAAAGTAAAGCGCTCTGAGCTGACGCAAGAGGCGATGGAAGCGGTGATCCGCGCGTTGGGGTATGAGGTTTAGCGCGGCGTGCCTGTTTTCCCTGGTAATTCCACGGTTTTTTTTACCATCTGACTGACACAGTACACAAAAGTGAAAATGTCTGGCCTGGCGCTTTGCTAAAATTGAGGTATTACGACAGGGTGCGTCGCCGTATCACGCATCCCTCAATTTTGCGCACTCAAAGGGTCACTTATGATCACAATCGACGGCAATGGCGCGGTTGCTTCGGTGGCGTTTCGCACCAGTGAAGTCATCGCCATTTACCCCATCACCCCCAGTTCGACCATGGCGGAACAGGCGGACGCCTGGGCGGGCAACGGCCTCAAAAACGTCTGGGGCGATACGCCGCGCGTGGTGGAGATGCAGTCCGAGGCCGGGGCCATCGCCACGGTGCACGGCGCGCTGCAAACCGGCGCCCTCTCCACCTCGTTTACCTCTTCCCAGGGGTTGTTGTTGATGATCCCAACGCTCTATAAGCTTGCGGGCCAGCTTACCCCTTTCGTGCTGCACGTGGCGGCGCGCACGGTCGCGACCCATGCGTTGTCGATTTTCGGCGACCATTCCGACGTGATGGCAGTACGCCAGACCGGCTGCGCGATGCTCTGCGCGAGCAGCGTGCAGGAAGCGCAGGACTTTGCGCTGATTTCCCATATCGCCACCCTGAAAAGCCGCGTGCCGTTTATCCATTTCTTTGATGGTTTTCGCACTTCGCATGAAATTAACAAAATCGTGCCGCTGGCGGACGATACCATCCGCAGCCTGATGCCGCAGGCGGAAATCGACGCTCACCGCGCCCGGGCGCTGAACCCGGAGCATCCGGTGATCCGCGGCACCTCCGCCAACCCCGACACTTACTTCCAGTCCCGCGAAGCGACCAACCCGTGGTACAACGCCGTTTACGATCATGTCGAAACGGCGATGAATGACTTTGCGCAGGCCACGGGTCGTCACTATCGCCCGTTTGACTATTACGGCCACCCGCAGGCGGAACGCGTTATCGTTGTAATGGGATCCGCTATCGGCACCTGTGAAGAGGTGGTGGACGAACTGCTGACGCAGGGCGAAAAAGTGGGCGTGCTGAAAGTACGCCTTTACCGCCCTTTCAGCGCGAAGCATTTACTGGCGGCATTGCCGGAAAGCGCGAAGCGCATTGCGGTGCTCGATCGCACCAAAGAGCCTGGCGCGCAGGCGGAGCCGCTTTATCTTGATGTGATGACTGCGCTTGCCGAAGCGTTCAACGCAGGCGAGCGCGAAACCCTGCCGCGCGTCATTGGCGGACGTTACGGGCTTTCCTCAAAAGAGTTCGGCCCGGAGTGCGCGCTGGCGGTGTTTACCGAGCTGAAGGCGCAGCAGCCGAAAGCGCGCTTTACGGTGGGGATTTACGATGACGTCACGCATCTTTCTTTACCATTGCCGGAAAACACACTGCCTTCTCACGCAAGGCTGGAGGCGCTGTTTTACGGGCTTGGCAGCGACGGCAGCGTTTCCGCCACCAAAAACAACATTAAGATCATCGGTAACGCCACGCCATTTTACGCGCAGGGCTATTTTGTCTACGACTCGAAAAAAGCGGGCGGCTTGACGGTTTCCCACCTGCGGGTCAGCGAGCGGCCGATTAACTCCGCCTATCTGGTGAACCAGGCAGATTTTGTCGGCTGCCACCAGCTGCAGTTTATCGATAAATACCAGATGGCCGAACGGCTAAAACCCGGCGGCATTTTCCTTATCAATACGCCTTATGCGCCGGATGAAGTGTGGCGCCGGCTTCCGCAAGAGGTGCAGGCGGTACTGAACCATAAACACGCGAAAGTGTACGTGGTTAACGCGGCGAAAATCGCCCGCGAGTGCGGTCTTGGCGCGCGCATTAACACCGTTATGCAGATGGCGTTTTTCCACCTCACGCAGATCCTGCCCGGCGACGCAGCGCTACAGGCGCTGCAGGCCGCGATTGCCAAAAGCTACAGCAGCAAAGGCCAGGAGCTGGTGGAGCGCAACTGGCAGGCGCTGGCGCTGGCCCGCGAATCGCTGTTTGAGGTCAGCCGTGAAGCGGTGAACCCGCAAAGCCCGCTGCGTCCGCCGGTCGTTTCCGACGCCGCGCCCGATTTTGTCAAAACCGTTACCGCCGCCATGCTGGCGGGCCTTGGCGACGCGTTGCCGGTCTCCGCGCTGCCGCCAGACGGCACCTGGCCGCTCGGCACCACCCGCTGGGAAAAACGCAATATCGCGGAAGCGATCCCCATCTGGAAACCTGAACTTTGCACCCAGTGCAACCACTGTGTCGCCGCCTGTCCGCATTCGGCGATACGCGCCAAAGTGGTTTCCCCTGAAGCGATGAGTGACGCCCCGGCCTCGCTGAATTCGCTGGATGTGAAATCCCGCGATATGCGCGGCCAGAAATATGTATTGCAGGTTGCGCCTGAAGATTGCACCGGCTGCAACCTCTGCGTGGAAGTGTGCCCGGCGAAAGATCGGGAAAACCCGGAGGTTAAGGCCATCAACATGATGTCCCGCCTTGAGCATGTGGAAGAAGAGAAAGTGCATTACGACTTTTTCCTCAGCCTGCCGGAGATCGACCGCACCGCGCTTGAGCGCATCGATATTCGTACCTCGCAGCTGATTACGCCGCTGTTTGAATACTCCGGCGCCTGTTCCGGCTGCGGCGAAACGCCCTACATTAAGCTGCTGACCCAGCTTTATGGCGACCGCTTGCTGATTGCCAACGCCACCGGCTGCTCCTCGATTTATGGCGGCAACCTGCCCTCCACGCCTTACACCACCGATGCCAACGGCCGCGGCCCGGCATGGGCGAATTCACTCTTCGAAGATAACGCGGAATTTGGGCTTGGCTTTCGCCTGACGGTAGACCAGCACAAAGCGCGAGTGATGCGCCTGCTGGATAAGTTTGCCGACAGGCTTACTCCCGAGCTGAACGCGCAACTGCGCGCTGAGGCGACGCCACCAGTGCGCCGGGAACAGGTAGCCGCGCTGCGCCAGCAGCTGGCGAATGTCGATGACGTCGATGCGCAACAGCTTCTGACCGATGCCGATGCGCTGGTGGAAAAATCAATCTGGCTTATCGGCGGCGATGGCTGGGCGTACGATATCGGTTTTGGCGGTCTTGACCATGTTCTGAGCCTGACTGAAAACGTTAATATCCTCGTACTCGATACCCAGTGTTACTCCAATACCGGCGGCCAGGCGTCGAAAGCGACGCCGCTCGGCGCCGTCACAAAATTTGGCGAGCATGGCAAGCGTAAAGCCCGTAAGGATCTGGGCGTCAGCATGATGATGTACGGCCATGTTTATGTAGCGCAAATCTCGCTTGGCGCGCAGCTTAACCAGACGGTGAAAGCGATACAGGAAGCGGAGGCGTACCCTGGTCCTTCACTTATCATCGCTTACAGCCCCTGCGAAGAGCACGGCTACGATCTGGCGCTGAGCCATGACCAGATGCGACAGCTCACCGCGACCGGCTTCTGGCCGCTCTACCGCTTCGATCCGCGCCGCGCTGAGGAGGGCAAGCTGCCGCTGGCGCTCGATTCGCGTCCGCCTTCCGATGCGCTGGCGGAAACGCTGCTTGCCGAGCAACGCTTCCGTCGCCTGAACGCGCAACAGCCCGACGTGGCGGAGCAGCTGTGGAAGGACGCCGCCGCCGACCTGCAAAAACGCTACGACTTCCTGGCGCAAATGGCGGGCAAGGCGGAAAAAACCAGCGCCGAGTAAGTAAAAAGGCCGCGAAAGCGGCCTTTTTTACAGGAAAGGTATCAACTCAGGAAGCGCACGCGGCAGCTTTTGCCCTTGATTTTGCCCTGCTGCAGTTGCTTGTACGCTTTACGTGCCAGCGCCTGACGCACCGCCACGTAAACATGTACCGGATAAACGTCTATCTTGCCGATATCCGCCGCGCTTAAGCCCACATCACCCGTCAGCGCGCCGAGCACGTCGCCCGGACGCATTTTGGCTTTTTTGCCGCCATCGATGCACAGCGTCGCCATTTCCGCTTCCAGCGGCTTCACTATGCGGCGCGCGGGCGGCGTTTGCCAGTCGATATCAAGCTTGAGCATATCCGCCAGCGCATTGGCCCGCGAAATCTCTTCCGGGGCGCAGAAGCTGACCGCCAGCCCCTGCTCCCCCGCACGGGCGGTGCGGCCGATGCGATGCACGTGCACCTGCGGCTCCCAGGCGAGCTCAAAGTTGATAACCATTTCCAGCGCCTTAATATCCAGGCCGCGGGCCGCCACGTCAGTCGCCACCAGCACGCGGCTGCTGCCGTTGGCAAAGCGCACCAGCGTCTGGTCGCGGTCGCGTTGCTCCATATCGCCATGCAGCGCCAGCGCGCTCTGCTCGCTGGCGTTGAGCGCGTCGCATACCTCCTGGCAGGCTTTGCGGGTATTGCAGAAAACCACGCAGGAAGCGGGCTGACGTTCGCTGAGCAGCGTTTGCAGCAGGGAGATTTTCTCGCGCCCGGCCACTTCAAAGAAACGTTGCTCAACGGCGGGCAAGGCCTCGACGCTGTCGATATCAATCGTTACCGGGTTGCGCTGTACCCTTTCACTCACCGCGGCGATAGACGCAGGCCAGGTGGCGGAAAAGAGCAGCGTCTGGCGATGTTGCGGGCTGAAGCGGATAACCTCGTCAATGTCATCGCTAAAGCCCATATCAAGCATACGGTCCGCCTCATCCAGCACCAGCGTCTGGAGCTCGTCAAGCTTAACGGTGCCTTTTGCCAGATGCTCCAGCAGTCGGCCAGGCGTGGCGACAATAATGTGCGGCGCGTGGGCGAGCGAATCGCGCTGAATATTGAACGGCTGGCCGCCGCAAAGCGTCAGCACTTTTACGTTTGGCAGATGGCGCGCCAGACGGCGCAGCGCATTCGCCACCTGATCCGCCAGCTCACGCGTCGGGCACAGGATCAGCGACTGGGTGGAAAAACGCGAGGCATCCATACGCGCCAGCACGCCCAGGCCGAAAGCGGCGGTTTTACCGCTGCCCGTTTTCGCCTGCGCCCGCACGTCGCTGCCCGCAAGAATCGCCGGCAGCGAGGCCGCCTGAACCGGCGTCATGGTATGGTAGCCCAGCGCCTCAAGGTTGCTAAGCTGCTCGGGGGAAAGTGCGTTAAGGGATGAAAACGAAGCCTGGGTCATAAATCTCTGCTCATAAGAAAGCGTAAAGCGCGTATCCTCGCATAAAGCGTCGCGCTTTGCGCGTTGAATCGCATCTGGATTTTACGTGTAAGGTATTTGTATAAATGCAAAAAACCCGCACAGGGCGGGTTTTATTACAGGTGGCTGTTTACTTATTTTATGGAAATAACGTGAAGTTTATTCCCGGACAAATAAATTTACAGCGCAGCGCGATAACCGTTTTGCATTATTGCAGTACGCTTATATTCCGTGGGCTGCATGCTCACCTGCATATTCGATTTGCAAAAAATACATTTGGCGCCATACGGATTCTTTTCCGATACGTCAAAATGCGACGTCCGGTACTGCGATCCCTGGCAGCATGGACATTTAAAATGCATAAGTTTAGTGGCGTCCTTAAAGAGCAACCACGTTCGCTGCTGCCGGGCCTTTCTGGCCTTGCTCAACAGAGAACTCAACTTTCTGACCTTCTTCCAGCGTGCGGTATGCGTCGCTCTGAATTGCAGAAAAATGCACGAAAACGTCTTTGCTGCCGTCAACCGGAGAAATAAAGCCAAAGCCTTTCTCGGAGTTGAACCATTTAACGATACCAGTCATTTTAGTAGACATAATTTTACCTTTTTGATTGTAGCCTTCCGGCGAATGAGGTCTGAGACAGAATTTAATCAGAGCTTAAGTGGAGACTCAAAGAGGAGAGGTATCGAAGGATAACGCCTGAGAGAGAACTGCTTTACTAACTGCTTATGATCGGGTCTGTATATCAAACCGAGGACGCTATTAACGCACGCCCTTCTTTTTTACGCAAGCATTATATTTAAATTGTTTTCTGGCGCTTCGCTTTATGCTTTTCTTCGCCGCAACCGCCGCCAGGCAAAAAACGAAGCGCTGTCTTTGATTTCCCTGTCAACAAGTTGTTGCTTAAGCAGTAAAACGCGCTGGCATTCGCCGCCGTAATCCGTACCATACACGCCACACTGAGTGCAGCAGCAGGACGCCGCGAAAACCCGCCGGCGTTTACCTTATAAAGGTGAAGCCCACTGGCCTGAACCTGCGCTTAACGCCATACTCGCACGCTGGGCCCTGTTGTTATCCTGGCGTCACCTGTCAACGTGGACAACGAATAAATGTCAGAGAATCAAGAAATTAGCAAAAAAGAGCAGTATAACCTCAACAAGCTTCAGAAGCGCCTGCGCCGCAACGTAGGCGAAGCCATCGCCGATTTCAACATGATTGAAGAAGGCGACCGCATTATGGTTTGCCTCTCTGGCGGCAAAGACAGCTATACCATGCTGGAGATCCTGCGCAATCTGCAACAGAGCGCACCGGTGAATTTCAGTCTGGTCGCGGTAAACCTTGACCAGAAACAGCCAGGCTTCCCGGAGCACATTCTGCCGCAATACCTTGATTCTCTTGGCGTGGAATACAAAATTGTCGAAGAGAACACTTACGGCATCGTGAAAGAGAAAATCCCGGAAGGGAAAACCACCTGTTCACTCTGTTCCCGCCTGCGCCGCGGCATTCTCTACCGTACCGCGACCGAGCTTGGCGCGACGAAAATTGCGCTGGGCCATCACCGCGACGATATTCTGCAGACGCTGTTTTTGAATATGTTCTACGGCGGCAAGATGAAAGGCATGCCGCCGAAGCTAATGAGCGATGACGGCAAACATATCGTTATTCGTCCCCTCGCCTACTGCCGCGAGAAAGATATCGAACGCTTTTCTACAGCGAAAGGCTTCCCGATTATTCCGTGCAACCTCTGCGGGTCGCAGCCGAATCTGCAGCGCCAGGTGATTGCCGATATGCTGCGTGACTGGGATAAACGCTATCCGGGCCGTATCGAAACCATGTTCAGCGCGATGCAGAACGTGGTGCCTTCACACCTGTGCGATACAGCGCTTTTCGACTTCAAAGGCCTTCAGCACGGCGCGGAAGTGGTGGCCGGCGGCGATCTCGCCTTCGACCGTGAAGCGATCCCGATGCAGCCAGTCGGCTGGCAGCCGGAAGAAGAGGACAACGATCCGCTTGCCCTGCGTCTAGACGTGCTCGAAATCAAATAATCTCTTCTTTATTTGTGCCCCGCATTCTGCGGGGCACATTTTTCAACGCGCTTAGCGCATATGCGGCGGCGGATCGACAATCGGTTTCGGGTCTGGCTCAAGCGGCGGGTCAGGAATGGGCTGCGGTTTAGGGATAGGATCGGGTACGGGCACCGGGTCGGTGGGTACAGGGTCGCTCATGCGTCGCGCAAAATCATCGTTCATGCTTGCCTCCTGAAAGTGGGAGATGCTGTCCCTTTAAGCGTAGTGGCTCAGGATAAAGAGGCAAAAAAAAGCCGACTTATTCAGTCGGCGTCGTACGAATCAATTGTGCTATGCAGTAATTCAAAAAAGGAAGTAAGACAATATGGAGCGCAACGCCCATCGCTTGACGTTGCATTCACCTGCGAGAGAGATAATGCCCCGAAACGAGAGCGCATGTTTTGATATGGCTCAAGTTAAACCGCCTTTTCATGTTTATATTTTGTTAAAATAGTTAATATTTACAGCCATTTACTGCGATGTAACCACCACGTAACGCCGCCTATCAATACCACCAACAGCATACAGAACAGGCTAAAGCCGAAGTGCCATTCGCCGCCGGGAATGCCGCCGAGGTTAACGCCAAACAGACCGGTTAAAAAGGTGCTGGGCAGAAACACCATCGCCATTAGCGACATGGTATAGCTGCGGCGCGCCAGCGACTCCTGCATCAGCTGGGAAATTTCATCAGACATCACGGCCGTACGGGCGATACAGGCGTCGATTTCATCAAGCCCCCTGCCAAGTCGGTCCGAAATATCCTGCATACGGCGACGATGGTCATCGCTCATCCAGTTAAAACGCTCGCTGGCGAGGCGGGAATAGACGTCGCGTTGCGGCGTCATGTAGCGCCTCATCACGATGAGCTGCTTACGCAACAGGGCAAGATGACCGCGCGGCGGCACCTGCTGGTCGAGTAAGTTATCTTCGAGATCGATAATTTTATCGTGCAACTCTTCGATAAATTCGCTGGCGTGATCGGTCAGCGCATCGCAAATATCCACAAGCCAGCTGCCGCCGTCCGTCGGACCGGAGCCCTCATTCAGGTCATTTACCACATCATCCAGCGCCAGGACTTTGCGCTGACGCGTTGAGACAATCAGCCGTTCGTCCATGTACAGGCGCATCGCCACAAGCTGGTCGGGGCGTTCATCGGTGCTGCCGTTGATGCAGCGCAGCGTAATAAGCGTTCCCTCCCCCATGCGCGTGACTCGCGGCCGCAAGCTCTCTCCCGCCAGCGCATCGCGCACGGCGTTCGGCAGCAAGGGCGTCGTGGCGAGCCACTGCGCGCTTTCCGGGTTGGTGTAGTTAAGGTGCAACCAGCAGGGATGGTCTTTATCGATTATTTCATCATCGTCGAGCGGTCTTACGCCGCCCTTGCCGTCCAGCATCCAGGCGAAAACCGCATCCGGCACATTCACATCCGATCCTTTAATTGCGTCCACCTTGCCTCCTTACGCAATAACAATTCACTCAGTCTAGCCACGTTGCGTCGCGAAGCAACCCGCTTCGTCTGATACTTTTTAACATCATGTCAATACGCTGTTCGGCGCTTTCTTTTTGCTTATGATTATTAAATCAGGTCCCGGCAAAAATAAGTGAACTTACTCTTCTGGTTTTACGCTTCGCTTATTCAGGCGAGTAAAAGAAAGAGAGAAAATACCGTTTCGAATAGCACTACCCCACCGCAGCATAATTACGCAGCGGCTTAAGGGCGCGACCAGATTAAGGATGAACTGATGGGCAAAAAAGAAAGTCAGCGGCCAGGCAACCGCAAGGGTCGCCCGGTCAGAATAACGCTACCAGCAGCGCGACAGGAAAACTCATCGGCCAGGTCGCTCCTACCAGCGCCGCGCTCAGCAGCTTGATGCGCATCCGGTCTTTAGCGATGAAAAACGTGATGACCGCAGCGACCAGCGCCACTACGGCGTAAAAGATAAGCATATGTTGATAGAGTGTCATGGAGTTGCAAAAGGTAAGCATTTGTGGCGCTGAACTATGCGACTTTTTATGACGCAGATCAACTTTTTTATCGCCCTTTTCCCACGCCCCGCCTGCATTCGTCCCTTTTCAGACCATACGTATGGTACAAATCCTAAAAGCTTCGGCTACGCTTGCCAGAAGCGCAATTGTGATCAGACTTTGCTGAGTGTGACCTTATCCCAACACCAGGGGATCGCGGCTTCACGGAGGAAGCCATTTCCCTGGCGACATAAAAAAGCCGCCCGCAGGCGGCTGATTATTCGGCATTTAAGCCTCATAACGGGCGCGTATCATCGATATCTTCGTCATCATCAAGCGGGTCGATATCATCCGCGCCATCCTCTGGCGAGTCGATATAGTCATCATCCTCATCCAGCGGATCGTCTAATGGCTCATCATCATCCAGCGGTACGGATTCGTCATCCGGTAAAGGCTCATCATAATCAGGACGGTCTGTCATACACACCCCCATAAAAACCTGTATCAGGAGCACTGAGTATAGCCAGGTCGTGTTATTTTACCGGGACGTTGTCCAATTTATTTTTTGCAAATCTTCTCTCGTTACGCTGGAACTTTTTTTATTTTAACCGCTTCTTTTAGCTTATTTCATACCCATATCACTCTCCTGCCAGATGAATTTCTGACGCCTCTTTCTGCATTTATACTATTTACATTACCCCTGTGGAGATAATGCATTGCAACGAGAGAATGTGGTCTCTTCGAGTCTTGATTCCGTGGGCTATGACATGGATAACCGGGTGCTGGAAATCGCCTTTCGCAACGGCACCGTTTATCACTATCTTAACGTGCCGCAGCAGACCTGGGCGCAACTGATGCGTGCACCATCAAAAGGGCGCTATTTCGATCGCGCCATCCGGGAGCGATACCCCTTCCGGCGCGTCGAAGGCGGTTAAAAAATGACGCCTGTCGGCCTGTCGTTAACCCTGAACCGCGCAACAGGATGCGCTGGCACGGCAAAGCGGTTTATAAACCAGGCTCGCTGTTTCAATGCTTTTAACTTATGCAAGCAGGCCTGCCATTTCCAGCGCATCCTCGCCTGCCGGGAGGCGCATCGGCGCAGCAGGATCGTTTGCCATCTGCCAGATTGCTTTTGCGACATCCGCAGGATGCGTAACCCTTTCGCTTTCAGCCATACCGTTAAATACACGCTGGCTCAGTTCCCTGTAATCCGCAGGAATAGTGCCCATGATGCGTTGAGCATTTTCACCAAAACGGGTCGCTGGCGAGCGTCCCGGCAGGATAAGCCCCACGCGGATATTGAACGGACTGACTTCCATGGCCAGAGATTCGGTGAAAGCGTTCACCGCCGCCTTGCTGGCGGAGTAAACCGCAAGCAGAGGCAGCGGCTTGAGGGTGACAGCGGAAGTCACGTTGATAACCACACCTGCGCGTCGCTCTCTGAACTGCGGGAGTACGGCGCGGGTCATCGCAATCGTCCCAAGCGTATTGGTTTCAAACACTTCCCTCACGGCATCCGCAGAAACCCCCTCCAGCGCATTTAACATGCCCACGCCCGCATTGTTTACCAGTACGTCAATATGCCCGGCCTCAGCGATAGCCCGATCGATGCTTTCCTGTTTTGTCACGTCCAGGCGCAGCAGACGTAAACGTTCGCCCGAAGGCAGAAGGTTTTCTCTGGGTTCGCGCATGGTGGCGATAACGTTCCAGCCTTGCGCTAAAAAATAATGTGCTGTTTCGAGACCAAACCCTGATGAACAGCCGGTAATCATAACCGTTTTCATGTGTACTCCAGTCAGTGATGTGCCTGTGCAAATAATAGACGCCTGGCGCTGGACGATATATATTCAGGAATCCCTGTTTCTTTAGCGAGAGTCCGGAAATGACTGACCCGTTAGCGGAAGTGATCGCCATGCTTAAGCTCAGGGCGGCGCTGTCCAAAACCATTACTGGTACAGATGCCTGGCGAGTGCGGCGTTCAGAGCAGGGGCAGCCGTTTTACTGCGCCGTTCTTGAGGGGGCTTGTCGGCTTGAGTTAGAACATCATGACCCGCTCACGCTGAATGCCGGTGATTTTGTTTTGATACCGGCGGCTTACCATTTCGCATTGACCAGCATTATCCCTCCTGCTGCCGATGCTGAAGATACGCTCCCGGTAAAGGTGGCAGACGGGCATTTCAGGCTTGGGGATCTGCACGCGCCTGCGCAAATGCTGGCGTTGGTAGGACACTGTGTGTCTGATTCATCCGATGCCGGTCTGCTGGTTTCGCTTCTGCCAGAGTTTGTTTTAGCGCGCGATGAAAAGCGTCTGGCGCTGCTCGTCGCCCTGCTCAGAGATGAAGCGCAGGCGCAGCGTTCTGGAAAAGATTTCATTCTTGCCCGAATTATTGAATTGCTTTTTATTGAGGCTATCCGCTCAACAGAAACGCTTGCCACGCCCGGCCTGATGCGCGGCCTGGCTGATCCCCGGATCGCGCAGGCGATCCGGCTCATACACCAGCAGCCGGCCCGCCGCTGGACGGTAAAGGAACTGGCAAGCGGCTGCGCCTTATCGCGCTCAACCTTGTTCGAGCGTTTCACGGCAATGACGGGCATCACGCCGATAGGATATCTCCAGTCGTGGCGAATGACGCTTGCCATGCAGTTGCTTTGCCGGTCTGACGTTAGTATCTCTGCGGTGGCGGAACACATTGGTTATAACTCCGCCAGCGCGTTCAGCGTGGCGTTTACCCGCTATGTCGGCCTTCCGCCAGGAAGATATGCTCAGCAACGCAGCGGGAAACACACTGATGTAAACAACTCAGGGTCTACCGTCTGATTTTGCGTCTTCTGTTGACTGCTTCCCGCGCGGGCGGGTTGTTTGCTAAACGCCAAACGAGCGCCTCATTCGCCAGTCAACCGCGTGCCTGATGCCGCACCCAGTCATTCTCTTACTTCATGAGCCACGGGTTGATTCAATACGGTTCGGCTCCAGTCATAAAATGCGCGCACGGCCGGCGGAAGGTAGCGGGTTTGCGGATATACCAGCGATAAAGGCAGATCAAACGCGTAATTATCCAGGCAGGCAACGAGCTCCCCGCTCTTCAGATACGGGGCGACCAGGTAGCTGGCGGCGCGAATTAAGCCGATACCCGCTATTCCTGCCTGGATGTAGGCATCCGTATCGTCGACCACCAGCGTCTCTTTCATACGGATAGCGCGATCGCCTTCCTCCAGCGTAAAAAACCATTCGGTAGTGCGTCCGGTGCGATGGTTCAGGTACCCCACTGCGCGATGCCTTTCCAGCTCGTCTAACGTTTCTGGTTTGCCATGCGCGTCAAGGTAGTTTGGGGAAGCCAGCACCGCCCATTTAAAATTCGCGAGCGGACGGGCCACCAGCGTGGTTGAATCCTCGATTCTTCCGGTGCGGATAACGCAGTCATACCCTTCCTGTATGATGTCCTCCACGTTGTCACTTGAACAAAGCATCAGCTCCAGTTCGGGGTATTGGCGCAAAAATGACTGGAGACGGGGGATGAAACAGTGCCGGGCGAGGGATTGCGGCATTCCCACCTTAAAGCGGCCTTTGGGTTGGGAAGACAGGCCCGGGAAGGAGGACTCCATGGTCGCGATATCAGTGAGGATCCGTCTGCATTCTTCGTAGTAAGTGCGCCCATCGGCGGTCACGCTGAGTTTGCGGGTGGTGCGCTGTAAAAGCTGAATGCCAAGCCAGGATTCCAGCTCCTTAATCACTCGCGACACGGTCGAGCGTGGAAGTCCCAGCACTTCCGCCGCCCTGGCGAAGCTTTGGGTATCCACCACTGAAACATAGACCTTCATTGATTCAAGCTTATCCATCGTCTCTCCTGCCCCGAAGGCGGCAATTGTGCCATTTAAGCGAACAATCTAACCCATGCCTGCCAGCTTATCGAATGAAAACCCACGCCGTAAAATTACCCTACACGCAGTAATCTTGCTGCCTGAAAGAGAGAGGGTTCCTGATGCAACAACATAATTCTACTGAAGGCGAAAAAATATTAGTGCTGGGGGCAGGACAATTGGGCGCTGCCGTTCTGGATACGCTTGTGCCGGCGGCAAGGGCCATGATGAGCAGCGTCGCTGTCATTGTCTCGCCCGGCTCATGGGATAACCAGGGCAAACTGCGATCGGCTGTGCATCAGAAATATGCTGACGCAGGCGCAGAGTTTATTGCGCTGGATATTGCGGCCAGCACCACTCAAACACTATCAGCGCAGATGAAAGCATTTGATACGGTCATCAATTGCATGGGCTTTGTCGCCGGAACGGGCACACAAATCAGGATAACGCGCGCGGTGCTTGAAGCGGGCGTTAAACGCTATTTTCCCTGGCAGTTTGGCGTTAATTACGATGTCGTCGGTAAAGGAAGCGGCCAGCCCGTCTGGGACGAACAGTATGATGTCAGGACGTTATTGCGCGCACAGAACGCAACGGAATGGGTCATTATTTCAACCGGAATGTTTACCAGTTTTCTCTTTGAACCCACCTTTGATGTCGTGAATTTAGCTAAAAAAACGATCAATGCGCTGGGCGGATGGGAAACACAAATCACCGTCACGTCACCTGCGGATATAGGCCGACTGACCAGCGCCATTTATTTCTATCAACCTCGTATTGCAAACGAAGTGGTATTTGTGGCGGGTGAAACAACCTCCTACGGAAAACTGGCGGAAACGGTCGAGCGGGTAACGCAGCAATCCTTTTCCAGAGCCGTTTTTACGCTGCCAGCGCTTCAGAATGCGCTGCATTTGAACCCGGATGACCCGATGCTCCGCTATCGGGCGGCTTTCGCCCGGGGAGAGGGTGTGTGGTGGCCATTAAATGAAACCTGGAATGTACGGAATAATTTCCCAACCCAGGATATTGAGTCCTGGCTCAGGGCGTTCATTTAACTCACTTTTCTGTTCAGGAGCCACGCCGTGAAAACCGTTATCACGCTGTTATTGGTTTATCTTCTCTTGCCCTTTTCCTTATATGCACACACCGTTACTGCAACCGGCGGTACGCTTGAGGAAGCAGAAAGCAAAATTCGTCAGTTGGCGCAAAACGAAAAGGGCGCGTCATATAAAATCATTGAGGCGCGAATGGGTAACAAAGCGCATATCACTGCGAAAATAACCACGTCATAAATACGCGAGGGGCGCTATCGCCCCTCGTGCTTCCCGCTATCTTCTTTGCCCTGGATTAAATCAAACCTTTGCCTGCCAAACGGAATACCGCCTGCGTTTGGCTGGCGCTTCCACCAGGAAGAGAAGCGCCTCGTCGCAAGCCTGCGCAGCGCTGCTCCTTAATGCTTAATAAGGTACATCGTGCGGCTGTAGGCGACATCTTCCGGGTTAGTGATGGGATAACCTTTAACCCAGGGCTTAATCAGGCGTCCGTTGGTGTATTGATAAATGGGCGCAATCGGAGCCTGGCTGGCGATAATATTTTCCGCCTCGTTATAGTCCGCATTACGCGCCTTTGCGTCGCTCTCAAGGCTCGCCTGCTCAAGCACCTTGTCGTAAGCGGGATCTTTAAAGCGGGCAATGTTGCCGCTGTGCGTTGAGGTCAGGAGCGAAAGAAAGGTGGAAGGTTCATTATAGTCCCCTACCCAGGAGGCGCGAATCACGTCAAAGTTACCGGTGTTGCGGCTGTCGATATACGTTTTCCACTCCTGGTTTTGCAGCTTCACATCAACGCCCAGATTCTTCTTCCACATCGACGCCACAGCGATGGCTATTTTCTGATGATTTTCAGAGGTGTTGTACAGCAGCGTCAGCTTAAGCGGACGACCAGGGCCGTACCCCGCCGCCTGCAACAGCGTTTTCGCCTGCAGGTTTAACTCCTGCTGGCTGGTCTCTTCCATCATGCCGACCGCGGGCTTAAATCCAGCCGTCACGTCCGGCGTAAATCGCCAGGCGGGCTTTTCGCCGGTGCCCAGCACTTTTTCGGCAATCAGACGGCGATCGATACTCATGCTCAGCGCCAGACGAACGCGCCTGTCCGCGGTTGGGCCTTTTTGCGTATTGAAGGCGTAATAATAGGTGCCCAGCTGCGGCGGCGTATAAACCTGGCCCGGGATCTGCTTTAAAAGTTTCTGGTAAAGGTTTTTCGGGAAAGACTCAGTAATGTCGATATCGCCTGCAAGGTAGCGTTTGGTGGCGGCGGACTCCTGGTTTATTGGCAAGAACGTGACCTTTTTCAACACCGTTTTGCCGTTATCCCAGTAGTTTTTATTAGGAACGACCACCAGTTTTTCATTGACTACCCGCTCGGCCAGCACAAAGGCGCCATTACCTACCAGGTTGCCGGGACGAGTCCAGTCAGCGCCCTGCTTTTCGATTACGGCGCCCGGCACCGGATAAAGCGCGACGTTGGCGGTAAGATTCGGGAAATAAGGCACCGGCTTATCCAGCTGCACCTTCAGCGTACGCGCATCCACCGCGCTGACACCGAGCTTATCCGCAGGCATTTTGCCGTCGATTATCGCCTGCGCGTTGGTGATGCCGCCAAGCGCCGCAAGCCAGGCGAAAGAAGAGGTCGTTTTAGGGTCAACCAGGCGCCGCCAGCTGTAGACGAAATCCTGCGCCGTGACCGGCGTGCCATCGGACCAGCGCGCGTCATCCCTTAAGGTGAAGGTCCAGATACGGTTGTCGATGCTCTGCCACTTTGTCGCCACCCCGGGCGAGAGTTCGCCTTTTTCATTCTGGTTGACCAGGCCTTCAAAAAGATCGCGAAGCACCTGAATTTCCGGCAGACCGACAACCTTTGCCGGGTCCAGCGTCGCGGGTTCATCTTTGATATGGCGCACCAGTTCCTGGCGCTGTGCCAGGTTCACGCCAGGCGGCACTTGTGCAGCCCAGGCGACAGATAGCGTACCGGCCACCCAAAGTGCGCCTGCGGAAAGATAAACAGGAAACTTCATGCGATCCCCTCTCGTTAGTTAGCGCAACCCGTCATTGGGTTTCGTGTTGGCGAATTATTTGGGTTATCGGCAGCAATTGCAAACCGCACGTGCGCTTTTTGCACGCTCGCTGGAAGCGAAACCAGATAGAGGAGCAGGTTGAATTATCAGTAGTTTTGCACAACACTGCCAGAAACCCCGCCACCAGATTAAGGTACTCCATGACCGCTTTACGTCCTCGCCCGCAGCGCGGGCCACTGCCGCCCGGCGCGGAACGCTACGGCGCTTCCGCGCTCGGCGCTCCGCTGCTCTGGTTTCCCGCCACGCAGCCCAGCGCGCAGAGCGGGCTTATTATTGCCGGCACGCATGGCGATGAAAACGCGGCGATGGTGACGCTCTCCTGCGCGCTTCGCACGCTGGAATCAAGCCACCGTTTGCATTCGGTGGTGCTGGCGGTGAACCCGGACGGGTGCCAGCTTGGCCTGCGCGCTAACGCGCGCGGGGTGGATCTCAACCGTAACTTCCCCGCCGCCAACTGGAAGCCGGGCGAGACGGTTTATCGCTGGAACAGCGCCGCCGAGGCGCGCGACGTCACGCTCTCCACCGGCGAACACCCCGCCTCCGAGCCGGAAACCGCCGCGCTTTGTCAGCTCATTCATCAGAGTAAACCCGCCTGGATAGTCTCGTTTCACGATCCGCTGGGCTGCATTGAAGACCCGGCGCGTAGCCCGCTTGGCGAGTGGCTTGCCCGCGCCTTCGCCCTGCCGCTGGTAGGCAGCGTCGGGTACGAAACGCCAGGCTCGTTTGGCAGCTGGTGCGCCGACATGGATCTGCCCTGCATTACGGCGGAGTTTCCGGCTATCTCCGCTGACGAAGCCACCGAGCGCTATCTGGCGCCCATGACAGCGCTGCTGCACTGGCAACCTCAAAGATGAAGCGTGCCGGTCGTGAAGTTAAGGGAGGGCTCGACATCCACCGCAAGCCAGGTGGGACCGTCGAGGTCGGCGAAGCGCACCAGCGGCGCCAGCGGCAATGCGGCGCTGATGGCCCGGGAAGTGCAAAGCATGCAGCCCAGCATAAGGCCGAATCCCTGCGCCTTCGCCTGCTGCGCCAGCGCCAGCGCTTCCGTCAGGCCACCGGTTTTATCAAGTTTGATGTTGACCATCTCGTAACGCCCTGCGAGCCCCGGCAGGCTTTCGCGCGTGTGGCAGCTTTCATCGGCGCAAATGGGCAGTGGATGAATAAAGGTTTCCAGCCCCTTATCGTCGTTCGCTGGCAAAGGTTGCTCAAGCATCGCTACGCCGAGATCCGCCAGCAACTGGCAGCGGGCCGCCAGCCCCTCGCTGCGCCAGGATTCGTTGGCATCGACGATTAATAGCGCCTGCGGCGCCGCTTCGCGAATGGCGACGATACGTTCGGTAAGCAGATGATCGTCGAGTTTCACTTTCAGCAGCCGCGCCCCTTTCTCCCACAGCGCCGCCGCGCTCGCCGCCATCTGATCCGGCGTGCCGATAGAAACGGTCTGGGCCGTGGTGATAGTCTGCGGCATCGCGATGTGCAGCAGCGCAGACAGATTCTGACCGCTGCGCCGCGCCTCAAGATCCCAGAGCGCGCTGTCTATCGCATTGCGGGCCGCCCCTGCGGGCAGAAGCGTTTGCAGCCCCGCGCGGTCGAGCCCCGCCTCCAGCTGCGGCCCTACCGCCATAATCTGCGCCATGACGGAATCCACGCTCTCGCCGTAACGCGGGTAAGGGGTGCATTCGCCTGCGGCTTTAATGCCCTCTTCCACCAATTCCACCACTACGACGGTCGCCTCATTACGGCTGCCCCGGGCAATGACAAAGGGGGAGTGCAGGGGCCAGGCTTCCTGATAGACTTTTACGCTTCTCATTATTTTCCTCGCATCGAGCTTTGCCTCAGTATAGCGAGGAGAAAGTTGCCCTGCCGTTCAGTTTTTTATATTCAAGGCGGTAATCATGACTTAAACTAGCGGCGACGTTAACTATATGTAAACAGGAAGATAATCATGTCACAAGTCGTCTATTTTCAGGGCAACCCGGTTTCCGTAGCAGGCCAGATCCCGCAGGCAGGCAGCAAGGCGCAGCCGTTTAGCCTGGTCGCCAAAGATCTGTCTGATGTCGCGCTGAGCCAGTTTGCCGGTAAGCGCAAAGTACTGAACATTTTCCCGAGCATTGATACCGGCGTCTGCGCGGCCTCTGTACGCAAGTTCAACCAGCTGGCGACCGATATGGAGAACACCGTGGTGCTGTGCATCTCCGCCGACCTGCCGTTCGCCCAGTCTCGCTTCTGCGGCGCGGAAGGCCTGAGCAACGTTATCACCCTCTCCACCCTGCGTAACCCGGAGTTCCAGCAGGCTTACGGCGTGGGCATCAGCGAAGGCGCGCTCAAAGGCCTGACCGCGCGTGCCGTGCTGGTTATCAACGAAAACGACGAGGTGGTCTTCAGCGAGCTGGTGAATGAAATCACCCACGAGCCGAACTACGACGCGGCGCTGGATGCACTGAAGGCGTAATCGCCACATAAAAAAACCCCTCTCAGAGGGGTTTAATCAGAAAAACCTCCTGCGGGAGGTTTTTTTATTCTTCGCCTTTGCGCTGGCTCAGGCCGTATTCGCGCAGCTTGTTAGCGATTGCCGTATGCGAAACGCCAAGGCGGCGAGCGAGTTTCCGGGTGCTGGGATAGGTGCGATAAAGCTGGACCAGCACCGAACGTTCGAAGCGGCGGGTAATATCGTCAAGCGAGCCTTCCATCGCCTCTTCGCCCACTGGCAGCGCGGCGGCGTCAAAATCGGGCAGCAAAATATCCTGCGGGCGCAGTTCATACCCTTCAAGCTGGGCAAGCCCACGATAGACGGCGTTTTTCAACTGGCGAACGTTGCCCGGCCAGCCGTAGCGCGTCATCACCGTACTCAGATCGTGTGCCAGTTTGGGTCGCGCGATTCCCTGCTCGTCGGCAAAGCGGGCGACAAACATCTCCGTCAGCGGCATGATGTCCTGCGGACGATCGCGCAGCGGCGGCAGGTTAAGGGTCAGGACATTTAACCGGTAATAAAGATCTTCGCGGAACGCCCCTTTCTGCACCAGTTCCACCAGGTTTTTTTGCGTGGCGCAAATGACGCGCACGTCTACATGCACCTCGTGCTCTTCGCCCACCCGGCGGAATGTGCCGTCATTAAGAAAACGCAGCAGCTTCGCCTGCATGCGCGGGGACATCTCGCCTATCTCGTCCAGCAGCACCGAGCCGCCGTTAGCCTGCTCAAAAAAGCCTTTTTTTCCTTCCACGGCGTTAGCGTAAGCGCCCGGCGCATGGCCAAACAGCTCACTTTCCACCACATCTTCCGGGATTGAAGCGCAGTTAAGCGCAAGGTAAGGTTTGCCCGCGCGCGGGCTCGCCTGATGGCAGGCGTGCGCCAGCAGGTCTTTACCGGTCCCTGTGTCGCCCACTATCAGCAGCGGCGCGTTGAGCATCGCCATTTTGCGCGCCTGCTCCACCACCTGACGCATTTTCGGGCTGACGGCGATGATATGGCTGAACGCATTGAGATCCTGGCTTGAAATGTTCTGCAACTGGCGCCCCATGCGCACCGTCGAGCGCAGCATCACCACCGCGCCCGTCAGCACGCTGCCGCCGCCGTCGTCATCCAGGTGCACCGGGGTGATTTCCATCAGAAAGTTTTGTCCATTGATGACTACGTGCTCGGTGTGCGACCCTTCAGGGTTGCTTTCCAGCCAGCGCTGGAAGTTAAAGCCGTTAATCAACGCGGCGGCGTTATGGTTGCGAAGCCGCTCTTCATTCTGGTTAAAGAGCGCGCAGCTCGCCGGGTTGGCAAGCTCCAGCTTGCTTTTCATATCCAGTGAAAAGACCGGTTCCGGCAACGCTTCCAGCAGCGCGCTTAACGAGCGGTGCTCGCGCTCGGAAGGCATCCAGGGGACTTTTCTGACGTCCGTTACGCCGGGAATACGACGGATTTCCGTCATCAGGTCGCTGAAGGCAGAGAACTCCAGCTCGGCGAAATTCAGGTAGATCCGCCCGACAGGGTCAATTTCAATTCCGCGTAAATCAATATTGCGCAGCACCAGAAGATCCAGCAGCTCGCGGGTCAGACCAAGGCGGTCTTCACAAAATACTTCCAGACGCATCAGTGCACCTACACGTATAAAGCCAACGAATAACTGAATGATACTTCAGAAGAAGGATGTGCGGAACATTCTGTCAACAAATATTTACAGAGTAACGGAAAAACGGGCGCCTGGCTGTAAACGGGGCGGCATCACGCGCCGCCCTTGCCTTTTTGCATCGTCTCTTTGAGCTGCGTCAGAAGCTGACGGCGGAAATCGCCCAGGCGGGGTTTGTCATCGTCAAGCCAGGGCAACGGGCGGCAAAGCTCCATCGTTTTGATGCCGAGCCGGGCGGTTAAGAGCCCTGCGCCAATGCCCTGCGCCGCTCTGGCGGAAAGCCGGGCGGCGAGATCCTGCGAAAGCCAGTCCATACCAACCTCGCGCGCCAGTTCGCTCGCGCCAGCGAAGGCGATATTTAACAGCACCAGGCGAAACAGCCGGATACGGCTAAAGTAGCCCAGTTCGATGCCGTAAATGGCGGCGAGGCGGTTGATAAGCCGCAGGTTGCGCCAGGCGATAAACGCCATGTCCACCAGCGCCAGCGGGCTGACCGCAATCATCAGCGTCGATTCTGCCGCCGAGCGGCTGATTTCGCGCCGCGCCTGGCTGTCCAGCACCGGCTGCACCAGATGGGCATACAGCGTGACCACTTCGCGATCGCTATGGGTTTCGTGAAGCGTCGCATACCAGCGCTGCATCGCCGGGTGTCCTTGATCCAGCCCCGCCTGCGCGGCAAGCTTCTCGCAGAAGGCGCGCCCTTTGCCCATACTCTGGCTATGCAGCAGTTCCCGCGCTTCGTCGCGCTCATCAGCGCGCTGGCGCAATCGCCATAACCTGCGCCACTCGGTGGCTAGCGAACCGACGCCCGCCGCCACGATAAGTCCGCCTGCGGCACAGCCGCCAAGCGCTATCCAGTCCTGGGTTTGCCAGGCGTTTATCGTCCACTGTACGCCCTGCGCCACGACGCTTGCGCCGAAGAGCGCCAGTCCGGCGGTCACCATCCGCCGCCAGATGCTGCGCCGGGGCCGCAATGCGGCCTCCACCACCGCCTCCGCCTGCCCCTCTTCCGGGACTTCGCCGGTCGCCGCCGGGATAAATTTCTCCGCTTCTGGTTCGTTAAAGGCCCGGGCGGCTTTCAGCTGTTCGCGCTTCCCGGCTTCCAGCGGCTGCGCAAAATCAATGCGCGGTTTAATCGGATCGCTCATCGCAGTTTGTCTCCTGTTAAAAACTCCAGCGCGGCGTCGAGCCGGATGTGCGGCAGCGGCTGATCGACATCCATCACCTGCGGGCGAAAATTCTCAAACTGAAAACCCTGGCTTTCCCAGAATGCGCTGCCAGGCAGGCGCGGCGGCACCTCTCCGGGATAAAAGGTAAGCGGCGCGCCGTCGCTCAAACAGTGCCCGCGCAGCGCCGGGATCTTCTCACCATGATGATCGACCAGCCCGCTTTGCGTCGCCTGCACGGAAGCAAGCCCCATGCAGTCCATGCTAATGCCCTCAAACGCGGCGTTTTGCCAGGCATCCTGCACCAGCTGTTGCAACAGCGACACCAGATTAGCGTGCTGGTCTACCGTAACGTGATCCGCCTTAGTCGCGGCGAACAGCAGCTTATCAATCACGGGTGAAAAGAGGCGGCGAAACAGGGTGCGCTGACCATAGTGAAAACTCTGCATCAGTTGCGTCAGCGCAAGGCGCATGTCGTTGAAGGCCTGCGGCCCGCTGTTGAGCGGCTGTAAACAATCCACCAGCACAATCTGGCGATCGAAGCGTAAAAAATGGTTTTTATAGAACCCCTTCACCACTTTCTCACAGTAATAGTTGAAGCGCTCGCGCAGCATCCCGATGTTTGTCGATTTATCCGCCTGCGCCAGCTTTGACTCTCCCACGGCGTCCACATCGGGCCAGGGAAAAAACTGCAGCGCTGGCGCGCCCGCCATGTCGCCTGGCAGCACGAAGCGCCCCGGCTGAATGAAGTGCAGCCCTTCACGCTTGCAGGCCAGCAAATAGTCCGTCCACGCCTGCGAAATTTCCGCCAGCCGGTTTTCATCCGCCTGCGCCAGCGGGTCCAGCCCTTCGCACAGCGCGCGCCAGCGGCGGGACCAGACTTCACGGTCGCCTTTAAGCAGCCCGGTCATTTGCCGCGACCAGCTGAGGTAATCCTGCGCCAGCATTGGCAAATCGAGCAGCCACTCGCCGGGATAATCGACAATTTCCAGATAAAGCGTTGAGGTTTCTTTGAAATGGCGCAGCAGAGATTCCCGCGAGCGAAAGCGCAGCGCCAGACGCATTTCGCTGACGCCGCGGGTAGGTGTCGGCCAGGCGGGCGGCTCGCCGTAAAGCTGCGCCAGACCTTCGTCATAGGCAAAACGTGGCACGCCGAGATCCCGTTGCGGCACGCGCTTTACGCCGAGCAGGCGCTCTTCGCGCACGGCGCTGAAGAGCGGCAGCCTGGCTCCGCTGTTGACTGACAAAAGCTGATTCACCAGCGAGGTGATAAAAGCGGTTTTACCGCTACGGCTAAGGCCGGTGACGGCCAGCCGCAAATGGCGATCCACGCCGCGGTTAACCAGAGACTGCATTTCGTTTCTGAATCGCTGCATCATTGTTATAGCGTCCGCAAATACTCAGGAATGGCTGTAATATTAACAGCTAAGGCCGTTATAAACCCGCGTCGGCGCCGCTGCGCGCAGCGTTCCGCCCTAGCCTCGCTTTTGCTGCCTGAACCTGGCGACTTTCGCCCGGTTGCCGCAGAGCGCCATGCTGCACCAGCGGCGGCGGTGGGATTTCGTTCTGTCATAAAACCAGAGGCAACACTCAGGATGCTCGCATTCCCGAACCAGCTCGAACTGGGGCTCAGCCAGCAGCGACGCCGCCAGCTCCGCGACAGGCGCGAGTAATTGCGCAGGCGTCTGGCTGGCATAGATCCGCTCAATACGTAGCGCGCCATCCTCTCCCGTCACCAGTTGCTGATGACTATTGGCTGAAGCCAGATAGCGATTAAGCGGCGCCGGATTGACCGCCTCGCCCGCCTTTTTCTGTGCCACCAGCGTTCTGATTGTTTCGCGCAGCTCACGCGCTTCATGCAAAAGCGCACCGGGTTCGAAAGGGGTTTCATCCGGCAGCGCGACCAGGCCGGATTGCGCCAGCCAGGCTTTTACATCGTCGTCACGCTGCCAGAAGTCATGCCGTTGCCCCTCTGCCAGCGCCACCGTGTTAAGAAAATCCAGCGCGCCGTGATCCGCCAGAAAGAGCGGTCCGTTAGCGAACGGTGCGGGAAAGAGAGAATTCACGGCCAACCTCCTGCGTAACAACAAAGGGCTATTGTAACCTCAAAAACCTGGTTTAGCAGTTACAAGATATTCCGCAGGTGCTTATCCCGCCAGACATCGTTCAGTATCAAACAATTAACACGAGGAAAAAGTAAGGATCCAGGACGGTTGATTGCCGGATAAGACTGGAACCCTCTTTGAAACCCTTAAAAATTAGTTTGACTGGTTACAAAGGTTCGCCATACTGAAAGGCGGTAACCACTAAACTGATTTTTAATAGTTACATAAGAGGCCATGACGATGAACCAGCATTACCCGGTACGTTATCAATTCACTGAAGCAGACGGCATTCGCGTGTTTTATCGAGAAGCCGGCGCGCCTTCTAACCCAACGCTGTTGCTGCTCCACGGTTTCGCCAGCTCATCGCATCAGTTTCGTGAGCTGATCCCGCTGCTGGCTGACAAATTTCATCTGGTCGCCCCCGATCTTCCCGGCTTCGGGTTTACGGATGTGCCGACTGAGCGGAATTATCGCTACACCTTCGACGCCTTCGGCGAGACGCTGACCGCATTTGTGGATGCGCTGGGGCTGGAACGTTATGCGCTTTACGTGTTTGATTACGGCGCGCCTGCCGGGTTGCGCCTGGCGCTGAATTACCCGGAGCGGGTAACCGGTCTGGTTTCACAAAACGGCAACGCCTACCTTGAAGGGCTGGGAGACGCCTGGGCGCCGATTCGTGCTTACTGGGATACGCCGTCGACGGAAAATCGCCAGCTTGTGCATGACGCCGTGCTGAATCTGGAAGGGATCCGCTGGCAATATCTGCATGGCGTGAAGAACCCGGAACGCGTGGCGCCGGAGACCTGGCAGTTGGACGCCCTGCTGCTTGAACGCCCTGGAAATAAAGAGATTCAACTCGATCTGTTTCTGGATTATGCGAACAACCTTAAACGCTATCCTGATTTCCAGGCTTTTTTCCGCCAGCGCCAGCTTCCTTCCCTGATAATCTGGGGCGAGCACGATCCTTTTTTCATTCCCCCAGGCGCGCACGCGTATCAACGCGATAACCCCAACGCCGTGGTGGCGCTGCTGGATACCGGCCATTTCGCGCTGGAAACGCACGTTGAGCAGATAGCCAGCCGCATTCGCGAAGTGATTGGCGGCGAACAGCGATAAACCTCTAAATAGCCGCTCCCGCGTAGCGGCTATTGCCTCATTTTTCTCTGTGCCTCCCGGCAGTCCGCTTTGCGAATGGACATCTTTTATACGCTTACGTAAGATGTTCCCGTTTTGACGAAGTGACGGAGCACTGTCGACAATGTCCCCCACTATTTATGATATTGCCCGCGTGGCGAAGGTCTCTAAATCCACCGTCTCCCGCGTGCTGAATAATCAAACCAATATTTCCCCACAGGCGCGAGAGCGTGTTTTAAAAGCGATAGAAGAATTAAACTATCAGCCAAATATAATGGCCCGCGCCCTTTCGTCGGCAGGCTTTGATGCCATTCTGGTCATCACTACGCGCTCGACCAAAACAACAGCGGGCAATCCTTTTTTCTCTGAAGTGCTGCACGCCATAACCGCTCGGGCGGAGAAGGAAGGTTTCGACGTTATTTTACAAACGTCGAAAGATCCCCAGGACGCCCTGAATAAATGTTTGCTCAAAATCCGCCAGAAGATGATTAAAGGCATTATTATGCTGAGCTCGCCCATGGACGACACGTTTTATAGCGAGCTGGAGAAATGCGCCGTTCCTGTGGTGGTGATTGGTAAAGTCGCGGGCAATTATCGCAATATTTATTCTGTCGATACCGATAACTTCGGCGACAGCCTGAAGCTTACCGAAGCGCTCATCGCACGTGGTCATCGACGGCTCGCCTGCCTCCACGCGCCGCTGGACCACCATGTCAGCGTTGATCGGCTGGCGGGCTTTAAGGCGGCGCTGGAAAAACATCATCTGGATTGCGATCCCAGTCTTATCGTTGATGGCGGTTATACCCAGCAGAGCGCGCTGGCGGCGGCTGAAACGCTGCTTTCGCTACCCTCGCCGCCCGACGCGATTTTCGTTGCCGATAGCCTGAAAATGGTCGGCGTTTACCGCGCGGCGGCGATGAAAAATATCGTCATCGCACAGCAACTTTCCATTATTGGTTACGGCAATGAGATGCTCTCTCTTACGTTAACACCTGAGCCGGGCGGCATTAACGTGCCGACGCAGTCGTTAGGGGAAAAAAGCAGTGAGGTGCTTTTTGATATTATTGCCGGGCGCAAAGCGCAGCCGGAAGTGATTATTCCCACCCGTATAGTGCTTAAAGGTTCACTGCGAAATGAGAATTAACTTATCTGCCTGCTGAAATTCATTAAAAAGGCCGGGCATATCCCGGCCTGGTTTTAGCTAATCACGCACTCTGTTTCGACATCGAAGAAGTGGCTTTTTTGCATATCAAACCACAGCGGAATAGTTTCACCCGCCTGATAATCTTTTTCTGCGCTGGCGCGCACCACCAGTTCATGACCGCCGACGGTGCAATAAAGCATAAACTCCGCTCCGGTTAATTCCGCCACGCTGATATGCGCTGAGACAGGCTGCCCATTGCCGGGCTGCGTCAGAATATCTTCCGGACGAATGCCGAGCACCACTGCTTTTCGCTGATAGCCGCGATCGTTCAGCGACTTCAGTAAATGCTGCGGTACCTGCAGCTTAAGCGTTTCGGTGACAAAGCAATCGCCGTCAATCGCGCCGCGGACAAAGTTCATGGCTGGCGAGCCAATAAAACCCGCCACAAACATATTTGCCGGATGGTTATAAACCTCTTTCGGCGCCCCCACCTGCTGTACGATACCCTCTTTCATGATGACGATGCGTGTCGCCATGGTCATCGCTTCGGTCTGATCATGGGTCACATAAATCATGGTGGTATTAAGCTTCTGGTGCAGCTTGCTGATCTCTGCGCGCATCTGCACGCGGAGTTTGGCGTCGAGGTTTGAGAGCGGCTCATCCATTAAAAAAACGCCCGCCTCACGCACAATCGCCCGTCCGAGCGCCACGCGTTGGCGCTGCCCGCCGGAAAGCGCGCCGGGTTTACGCTTGAGATACTCTTTCAGCCCCAGAATTTGCGCCGCCCACATGACTCGCCCGTCAATTTCTTGCGGGTCGATCTTTTGCATTTTCAGGCCGAACGCCATGTTGTCGTAAACCGTCATATGCGGGTAGAGCGCGTAGTTCTGAAACACCATGGCGATGTTGCGCGCCTTGGCGGGCACATCGTTCATTCTCACGCCGTCAATTAGCAAGTCGCCGCCGCTTATCTCCTCAAGCCCGGCTATCATGCGAAGCGTCGTGGACTTGCCGCAGCCAGAAGGGCCGACAAAGACAATGAACTCTTTATCGGCAATCTCCAGGTTGAAATCTTTTACCACATGCACCTGGTTGTCATAAATTTTTTGGATATGTTGTAAAGAGAGCTGAGCCATAGTTATCCCTCAGTGGCTGGACGCGCAAGCGCGTTGTTGTTGGTTCCAGAAAGCCTCTAGCCGCGGCCAGGTAAGCTCTTCAGTACTGTCCAGCAGCAGATCCGCATGCTTTAGCCCAACGCCGATACCCACGGAAAGCATGCCGCTGGCGTTAATCGCCTCAATGCCCGCCTGCGCATCTTCAATTCCGATACAGCGTGCCGGGTCGACCTTTAGCCCCTCGCAGGCGGCGAGAAAAATTTCCGGGTCCGGCTTGGAGCGTTTAAGCCTGCTTGCGTCGGCGCAAAAATCGAAATGCGATTGCAGACCCAGCGCGGTCAGGATTGCCGGCGCATTGAGCGACACCGAAGCCAGACCCGTTTTAATCCCCTGCGCTTTTAACGTATGCAACAGCGAAGTCATGCCCGGCAGCACGGATTGCGGGGTAAGCTGCGAAAGCGAATCAACGTACAGTGCGTTTTTTCGCCCTGCCAGCGCCTCGCGGGCCGACAGGTCGAACGCCGCGTCTTTGCCGCCATGGCGCAAAATGCGCTCAAGTGAAGCCATACGGCTGATGCCTTTGAGCTCAGCATTGAATTTTTCATCGATCATAATGCCCACTTCCGCCGCCACGTTGCGCCAGGCGACAAAATGCAGGTGCGCCGTGTCGGTAATAACGCCATCGAGATCGAAAATCACTGCCTGCGGTTTCATATGCCCTCCTGGCTGGTACCGCTCCCGGACGCCGGGATAAAAAAATCGGCTCTGCCGTCCACTTCAACCGCTTTGCCGCACACATGCAGCATGACCGGCCCATCGCTCTCTACGCTTAACTGCTGGTGCGTCAGGGTGAGGTAAAGCTTGCGGCCGCGCCAGCAGCAGGGAAACGCGACGCTGGTCCACGCCTTCGGCAGCACCGGGTTAATGTGCAGTTCATCCTGCATTGCCACGACGCCCGCAAACCCCTGCACCGCGCCAAGCCAGATAGCGCCGCTGGCGGCGGCATGAATACCGTCGTCGCTGCTGTGCGGCGCGTCGCCGAGATCTATCTGGCACCCTTCCCGCCAGAAGCGGTACGCCTGTTCAGGCTCGTGGCAGCGCGCGGCGACAATTCCATGAATCGCCTTGCTGAGCGAGGAGTCATGAATGGTGCGCGGTTCGTAATAAGCCAGGTTTGCCCGCAACACCGGCTCACCGTACAGCCAGGGCAGCATGTACAGCAGCATCACCACGTCCGCCTGCTTCAGGATCTGCATCTCGTTCACTTCGGCGCGCGAGTAATCCAGCAATATCGACTGACTGCCAGCGTTCGCTTTATAGCGCGTGAGATCGATAGTTGGTTTACTGAAAAACGTGTCGTCCTGTGGGATAACGCCGTCAGGGCGTGGCTGCGGCAGCCTCAGGCGGGCGAGAAAATCGTCCAGCTGGCTGCTGAAAGCCTCATCGGGTTTAGCAAAACGCTTGCTGAAATGGCGGGCCATCGCCACGTTGTAGCAGGCGAGATAGTTGGTATAGGCGTTGTTATTCACGTGCTCCGTGTATTCATCCGGGCCAATGACATCATGCAGTTCGAGCGCGCCGTCGACCTCAGTCGCCCGGCTTAACCAGAAGCGCGCAGTTTCTCTCAGTAGCTCCACGCCCTCCTTCGCCATAAAGGCGTCATCGCCCGTTGCCTGATAATACGCCACGACGGCCCAGGCGATATCCGCCACAAGGTGATGCTCCGCCAGTGCAGACGCGACTTTTTGCCGCAGCCCGGTACGAATATTAATTGCAGCCCAGGCAGGGGTTTCTTCTTCGCCAGTGCGTCCGCTTTCCCAGGGAAACAATGCGCCGGCAAAACCGTTCTGCTGCGCTTTATTGTGGGCGCCGGCGAGGTTCAACCAGCGGTAGCGCAAAAGCTGACGCGCGATTTCCGGCTGCGTGTACAGATGGACAGGCAACAGGAAGACCTCCGTATCCCAGAAAACATGCCCTTTGTAACCTTCTCCCGTTAACCCCTTCGCCCCGATGCTGCTGCGCTCATCATGAACCGGCGTCATGGCCGCCAGATGATAAAGCGCGAAATCCAGCGCGCGTTGATCGCCCTGCGTCGCGCTCTGCACCGTTACCCGGCATTGTCGCCACCATGCCTGCCATACGGCGGCAGAGGCGCCAAGCAACGCTTCATACCCCTGCTCCATGCAGGCGCTCAGTTGCGCAAGGCTGGTCTGGCCCGCCTCTTTTGGCACCTCGCCATCCAGCCACCGCTCAATCAGGCAATACTTATCAAGCGTTAGCGTCTCGCCTGGCTTGAGTTCGCAAAAGCTATGCTGTTGTAGCCGACGGTTTTTAGCGGAGAAGCTCACCTGAGCGCGGGGCGAAACCAGGCAGGCGCAGGTGATAGCGACGTGCGCGTCCTTGCTGCGGGTGCGGTAAATAGCCTGCATGATCTGCTGATCAAATACGCGAACCTGCGTTTCATCCAGATGCTGGCGGCCCGCGTTGGTTTGCGTGGCGTCGATGCCCGTTGCTATGTTGATGCAACATTCGCTGTTGTGCGGCGTAATGGAAATACGCTGGCAAAAAAGGGCTTTATTGTGGCGAGAGAGAAATCGTTCGCAGAGCAGCGTATAACGCTGACCGCTTACCGATTCCCAGACCGCCTCGCGGCGCAGTTCACCTGTGGCAAAGCGCAGCTCGCGACGATAGCTCAGCAGCTTGCCGGCAAGCAGGTTGACTATCTCGCCGTCAATCTCAATATGCATCCCCACCACATCCGGCAGATTCACCAGCTCGCGCGGCTCCTCTTCCCCGGCGCGATGATAAAGCCCGGCGAGAAACATACCGCGCGTTTGGGTGGTGTAGCCCTCTTCATGCGTGGCGCGAATGCCGAGGTAGCCGTTGCCTGCCGCCATCAGCGTGGCGTACTTGTTGTGCCGCTGCGGGTCGAAGCGTGCTTCGACCAGCGAACTGATGTCGCTCATAATTCCACACACTTCCCTGTTTCCGCCGCCTGATAAATGGCGGCGACAAGTTGTTGAATAAGGTATCCCTGCTCAGCATCGGCAATGGGCGCCGGCTTGCCCTGCACGGCTTCAAGAAAGGCCTCCATGCTGCGCTGATGCCGCTTGTCATCCGCCTTTTCGCGCTGTAACAGCGTCACGAGGTCGCCATCCACATCTTCATATATGTGCGCTGGAAAAAGCGTAGCGCCCGCTTTATCGCCGCAGAACTCTACGTTCATGACGGACTGCGGGATGATATTCAGCGCAAAGGAGGTTTCGAGGCGCAGAATGCCGCCATGAGCGAACTCCAGAGTGGCGAACACAGCGTCTTCCACCGTATAAGCCGCTGGATCCCAGTAGCCAAACTGGCCGCTGTTTTTACGGGTGCCGAGTTTCTGATAGGCATGCGCCGTGACCCGACGCACCTGCGGAAAGCCCAGCACAAACAGCGCGGCGTCAAGCATATGGATGCCGATGTCGATAAGCGGCCCGCCGCCCTGCAACGCTTTATTGGTAAAAACGCCCCATCCCGGCACGCCGCAGCGGCGGAGCGCGCGGGCGTTAGTGACGTAGACCTCGCCAAGCTCCCCCGCCGCCACGCGCTGGCGCAACAGCTGGCAATCCAGGGCGAAGCGATGATGAAAATCGTAGGCCAGCACTCTGCCTGCCTGGCGCGCCGCCTTACGCATCTCATCTGCTTCCTGCGGCGTCATGGCGGGCGGTTTTTCGCACATGACGTGACAGCCTGCCGCCAGCGCCTGCATGACATGCTCGTGATGAAAGCGGTTCGGTGAACAGACGCTCACAACATCAGGGCGACATTCTCGCAGCAGCGTCTGCGCATCGGTAAAGACGTGTTCAACGGCGTAGCGTTCAGCGAACGCCTGCGCCTGTTGCTGGTTGCTGTCACAGACAGCCACCAGTTCCACCTCTTTACGCGCGCTATAAAACGAGGCATGGACTTTATCCGCCACCTGACCGGCGCCGATAATGGCGACCCGCAGCGGCAAGGGATTGTTAGCACTCATCTTGCGCGCCGCCTCTTAACACTGACGCAGAAAGTTCAGCGACTGCTGGTACGCCGCCGCGGGATCCTCCGCGCGAATGCGGCATTCATAGACGACGTAACCGTCGTAACCATCCGCCCGCAGTTGGTCAAAGTGCTTTTTGAAATCGATAGCGCCGCTGCCCGGCTGATAGCGGTGGTTATCAGCGATATGCACATGGCCTAGCAGGTCGCGGTTGTCGTGAAAGGCGGCGCTGATATCGTCCTCTTCGATATTCATGTGATAAAAATCGCCAATAATTTTCACATGCTGTAAGTCGCCTTCCACGATATAGCGACGCGCGTCCGCCAGGGTGTTAATCATGTGATCCTGATAGCGGTTAAGCGGCTCGAGGAAAACGGTAGTGCCGGTACGCGCCGCGACGCCGTCCAGGTAACGCAGGGAGTCGCTCACCGCTTTGCGGTCCCCTTCCAGGCTTCGCGGCGACGTCATTGGCGGCAGGCGGAAGGTGAACATGCCCCAGGCGGCGGGCACGACAATGCCTTTGCCCCCCACTTCCGCCAGCGCTTCCAGAATGTTGGCTATCTGCTTAAGACCATTGAGGCGGCGCTCTTCAATGAAGTCACCGATCCAGCCGTCGTAGCCACCGCAGGCGGTAGTGACTGGCAGCCCGGTTTCAACAATGGCGGATTTCACCGCTTTGAGGTTATCAACCAGCAATTTGCCGTCTATCTCAAAGCCATCAAATCCCATTGCTTTGATATAGCGAAACTTCTCTAAAATATTCTGCGGAAAAAAAGCCTGGTTTTGCGTAGCGATTTTCATTATTTGTTCATCCATGAATTAAAAAGTGACGCCCATTTTGATGCTCAACTCCGGGTGCTGATCGACGTATTTCATATAGCTGTCAGCGCTCTGCTGGAAGGTAACGACCGGGTCTATCAGATCCTCGCAATTGAGATAACCGTTCATCAGCAGTTCCCAGCAGGTTTCTTCGATGCGTTTGCGGCTCCAGCGCGGATAGTCCGGGTTCGGCTCGCTGCCAGCGCGGGAAAACACAATTTTCGCATTGTTAAAGTGCGCCTCGCGCCCCAGGTTGAACCCCGCCGGGAACGGCTTGGCGAAAGCGACATAAGAGATAGTGCCGCCATAGGCGATGCCGCGCAGCGCTGCCTGCAGCGCATCGGCGTGACCGCTGGTTTCAATAATCACGTCAGCGCCCTGTTTGCCGGTCAGCTTTTTGATCTCAAGCCCGACATCGGTTCCCACCGGGTTTAAACAATGATCAGCGCCGTGACGGCGGGCAATCTCGCAGCGATGCGCAATCGGGTCGACGCCGATGACCACGGATGCGCCCGCTTTTTTCGCCAGTTGAATAGCTATCTGGCCTATCGCGCCCAGGCCCACGACAACCACGAAATCACCCACGCGGACATTAGCGTCGCGCACGCCGCTCATGGCGAACTGGGCCGGGTCGTAGCAAACCGCGTTTTTCCACGATGCGCCTTGCGGCATTTTGCGCAGTTTGTAGTTGTTCACCGCGTTGACGATAACCGTCTCCATCAGCGGGCCGTAGGTGCAGACCTGCTCGCCGAGGGCGTAATCCGTCACCTCAGCGCCGCGCTCGACTATCTCGCCAACCACCATGTTGCCAAGCTGGAAATTGCCAAACTCAATGCCTCGCGCAGCCCCTTCCGGGCGCGGCACGAACAGCTGCCACTCGGCAGAGAACTGCTCATCGATAAACGGGCTGGCGGCGCGAAAGTCCACCACTTCGGTGCCGTGTTTCGGCGCGCCGTAGCGCACGCGGATTTTCACTTCACTGGCCGCCACCGGGCGGTCTTCGTACTCCACCAGCGCCGCAACGCGGGGCGCTTTAGCAATCAACTTCTTCATTTCAATCTCCGTATTAAAAATGACCCGGTTAGCCCTTCACGCCACCGTCAGTCGAACCGCTCTTAATAAAACGTTCAGAAAACGCGTACATCACAACCACCGGCAAGGCGGTGACCAGCGATGCCGCCATCATGCGTCCCCAGATATAATCGGGCGTGCTGAAGAGCGCATTCAGTCCCACCGGCAACGTGAAATTGCCGGCGCTGGAAAGGAAAATGGAAGCGAACAGATAATCGTTCCAGGCCACCATAAAGCAGTAGACAAAGACCGATATCAGACCGGATACCGCGAGCGGCACCGTGATGTAGAAAATGATTTGCAGGCGGTTAAGGCCATCCATCATCGCCGCTTCTTCAATCTCATCCGGAATGGTGTCGAAGTAGCTTTTCAGCATGAATACCGCGGTAGGCAGAGTTTGCGTCACCATGGTGAGGATGATGGCAAGTTGCGTATCGTAAATGCCAAGCGCAGTGATGATTTTAAATAAGGGCACGACCAGCAGAATGCCCGAGAACATATAGACCGTGTAAAAGCTGGCGTTGATGGTCATACGTCCTTTAAAGCGCAGCTTCGAGAGCGCATACGCGCCCAGTATGCCGATAAACACCGCCACGCCGGAGGCGGTTAAAGAAACCACCAGACTGTTACGGAAATAGGTAACAAACGGAAAGATCAGCGGGTTAAAAATGTCGACATAATGCTCCAGCGCCCAGTGCTGCGGGAACAGCGTCGGGTGCAGCGATATCGCCTCTTTCGCGCTTTTGAACGAGGTCATCAACATCACGAAGAAAGGAAACAACGTGAAGATCAGAAAGAGCGCCAGCCCGGCGTAAAAGCTGATGCGGCGAAGCGTACGTTTACTTGTTGCCATGGAGATTCACCCGTTTTCTGGTAATGAGGATGACAGCGAAAATGATGATGAAGAGCACCACTGAAATCGCCGAGGCTTTACCGAGGTCATTAAACGCGAAGGCGGTTTTGTAGAGATAGACGCCCAGAATGTCGACTTTCGTCGTTAACAGATAGACATCGGCGAACATGTAAAACATCCAGATGGTGCGAAGCGTCAGTACTGTCGCCAGCACAGGCATAATGGCGGGCAGCGTGACGATACGAAAACGTTGCCAGGCGTTGGCTCCGTCCATCTCCGCCGCCTCGTAGAGCGATTTGTCGATAGTCTGAAGAATGGCGAGAAACGAGATAAAGGCGTACGGGAAATAACGCCAGATGGCGAACAGCACCACCAGCACAAAACTGCTGCCAGGGTTATCGAACCAGAGCGGCGCCTCGTCATAGAAGTGCAGCAAGTCGCCTGCGATCCAGTTCACTACGCCATAGCCGTTGTTAAACATATATTTCCAGGCGAACACCAGCGAAATCGACGGCGTAACATAGGAGAGGATCACGAGCGAACGGGCCGTTTTACGCAGCCGGAATTCCCGGTTAAAGAAAATCGCGATCGCCAGCCCAAGCGTCGTGCTGCCAAGCACCACCAGCGCGGTGTACCAGAACGTCACCCACAGCGAATGCCAGAATGCGGCATCGGTAAGTATTTTGATGTAATTATCCAGGCCAACGAACCGCGAGATTAACCTTGGGTTCAGCGGCAGGCGCAGGAAACTGATTTCAATATTCGATAGCATTGGCCAGGCGACCAACCCTCCCAGCAACAGCAGGCTGGGCATGAGGAGGAACATGGCGAACGGCATATCAGAACGGCCGGAAAGCACTTTCTTCATGAACGTCATTCCTTGTGCAGAGAATTAGTGCTGCTGCACCAGTTCAACGAGGCGCTTCTGCCCCTTCGCGAGCGCGGATTGCGGCGCCTGTTGGCCGACCGTTACGCTATTTACCACTTCGTTGATGACCCCGGAGCCCGTTACGTCGCCCATGCGGGTAAAGTTCTTATCGCCAACCGAGCCGAAGACTTGCACGTTGGGATACTGGGCGATCAGTTCATTAGTGAGCACGCTAAAGGCCTGGATGACCGGGTTCTCCTTATAGGCGGGCGTATCGACGACCGCTTTGTTCACCGGCAGCGCCGCGCCGGGAGACATCAGCACCCACTGCGCGGCGTGAGGCGCTTGCTCCATAAAAGCGATAAATTTTTCCGCGGCGTCAGTCTCCTCCTCGCTTTGCCCGGCGGTAATGGTCAGAGAGGTAACCATGCCGTAAACGGCGGAGGATTTTTGCGTCGGCACGATAAAGCCGAGATCTTTCGGGTCGCCCTCTTTAAAGACGGCGGGCAGGATGTAGGTGGAGTAAATGGCCATCGGCGCCGTGCCGTTCATGAAAGCGTCTTTAATTTCCATAACGTCATTAGAGCCGGGCATTGCGAGTGCGGCGAGTTTGCCGTAATAATTGAGCGCCTCGCGCATTTCCGGCGTGTCGAGCGTTATCTCCCCCTGGGCATTAAACACATTGGCGCCGTTAGAAAGCGCGAACTGGGAAAAAGCCTGTTCGGTCATCACGCTTTCCGCCGTTGGCAGCGCAATGCCATATTTTTTTTGCGCCGGATTAGCAAGCCTGGCGGCGGCGGTCAGCAGCGAGTCCCAGCCTGTCGGCTCGCTCAGACCCGCCCCGGCGAGCGCTGATTTACGATACCAGACGCCCTGCAGCCAGGAGCTCATCGGCACCCCCGTCCAGGCTTTGCCATCTTCGGTACGAACGATGCGCAATACGCCGTCATAGAACATGCCTTCACCAATTCCGGCAATAACCTGCTGCACCGCATCGCGATCGATAAGCTGTTCCTTATCCATCACCTTAGCGTAGTCGTGGCTTATCTCGATAACTTCAGGCAGGGAGCCTGAACGTGCGAGGGTAGTGACTTTGGTGTTATAGGCGTCCTCTTCCACCGGCACTGGTTTAACCCTGATGCCGGGATTTTCTTTTTCAAACTCCGCGATGAGTTGATTAATTACCGCCTGGCGCTCCTGTTCAACGGAGGAGTGCATAAATTCAATGGTGGTGGCGTTATCCTCTTGCTTACAACCTGAAATCAGGGCGCACGCCACCAGTGCTGATAACAGCACGCGTTTATTTTTCCACATAATGCGTTCCTTTTATGCTTTGCTAAGCCACATTGCCTGCCAGGGGTTGAGGGTAATTTCCGGCGCGTTAATTACGGCATCACTTATTAATTCACGACGCCAGCCTTCCGTTAATAACACCGTCTGCGCCGTATTTCCCAGATTAAATATTGCCTTAATCTCTTCACCATTTAAGGCGCGGCGAACAATAACGAAAAGCTGCTCACTGAGTAATTCCGCACGAAATTCACCGTCCGGATGAAAAGCGGCATGATTACGACGAACATTAATTAAATGGCTTAATTGCCGCCAGGTTTCATGACGTAAATTGCCACTGCTGTTTAGCGCTTGCGCTATTTCAGCCTCAGTATATTTTTGACGGTTAATCGCGCGATTATAACCCAGTCGCTTCACGCCCTCTTCGTCATTGCGCGAGCCCAGAATGCTTTGAATATAAACCGCCGGCACGCCCGGGAAGCTCAGCAAAATAGCGTGAGCCAGAAGAAAACGGGACAGCCTTGTTGAGTCGCTACAGCCGCGGGTGTTAAGCGCATCCATATACGTGACGTTCACTTCATAAGGGCTGCGGCTGCCGTCCGGGTTATTTTTCCAGTTAACCCGCGCGCCCTCGGCCTGCAGGTCTTCCACCAGCGCCAGGATTTCCGCCTCGGGCAGAATGCCGCGCAGCGGATTGAGCCCGATGCCGTCGTGGGAAGCAAGAAAATTAAACCAGGTCGTGTCGCCGCCGCTGGCATCAAGGCTGTTGGCCCAGTCGCAGAGCGTGCGGGCGCTACGCGTGTGAATAGCATGCAGCACCAGCGGCGGCAGCGGGAATTGATAAACCATCTGCGCTTCGTCATGCCCGTTGCCCAGGTAGGAAATGTTGTCTTTATGCGGGACGTTTGTTTCGGTGATGATGACCGTACCAGGCGCAACATAGTCCACAATAGCGCGAAAGAGTTTCACCAGCAGATGCGTTTTCTCAAGGTGAATGCAACAGGTGCCTGGCGTCTTCCACATAAAACCCACCGCGTCGAGCCGGACATACTGCGCGCCCTCTTTGAGGTAGTGCAGCAGCACGTCTACCATCGCCAGCAGCACTTCTGGACTCGCGAAATTAAGGTCTATCTGATCGTCGCTGAAGGTTGTCCAGAGGTGTCTGACCTGGCCGTCGGCAAGCGTAAAAGGCGTCAACAAAGGGAGCGCGCGCGGGCGCGTGACGGCGGAAAGATCGGTCGACGGGTCCACCGCAATAAAAAAATCTTCATAGCCTGGCTTTTGGTGCAGATAATTGCGAAACCATTCGCTTTTCGCCGACATATGGTTGCAGACAAAATCAAACATCAGGCGGGCGCTTTCTCCCAGGCGTGCTACGTCATCCCAGTCGCCATTAATCGGGTCAACCTGGTGATAGTCAATAACCGAAAAACCGTCGTCCGAAGACCAGGGATAAAAAGGCAGAAGGTGCACATGCGAGAAAGTCGAGCGTAAATAATTATCAAAAAAACGTTTAAAAGTAGCGAGTCGACTTTCGCCCGGAGAACTAAACTGGTCGGCATACGTAATCAATACCACATCGCTTTCATCCCACCCTCTTTTACGAGAAACGTTGATTTCCCGGCGGGCGTTACTCATATTTTCTGATAAGCGGAGGTAGTGTTCTTCTTTAAATTTTTCACCGTATATCGCGGCGAGAGAGTTTTTTATGGCATCCATTTTTCTTTTCCATGGTAGCGGTCCCACGAAAAGTGAGCCTACTCCCGGCCTTATTTGCTGTCAACACGCCTTCCGCCGCATTTTCGGAATAAGACCTAAATAAAAAAAGAAAAAGGTGATAAATGTGAAATACGCCAAATTACTGGCGTATCGCAGGCAAGAAATAATTGACGCAAAAAAACCGCCGCTATTTGCGGCGGGGTTTATCAACGTAGCGCGAAGAAATTTTATTTGCCGCACGCCGCAGCAGCGGCTCCAGAGCAAATGCAAGCAACATTTTAGCGGGACGGCGGGCAACCGATTTTACCGCCCAGCCTGCAATGCCTGCCGGGCCGTAGCGCAGCGCCGTAAGCGCTACAAGTTTAGTGGCGAGCTTCAGCCCCGGCTTCGCCGAGCGCGAAAGTCTTTGCCAACGGGATGTTTCGTTCATCGGCCCTCCTCGTATAACCCTTGTGTTAATACTATAGCTGACGGAACCTTCCGCGCAGGGTAAAGGCGTCGGAGGTGACGTAGCGTTCCATCTCCCGCAGCCGCTTCTCCCCCGCCGCCAATTCGGCGTCCACGGCGTCAAGCAGTTCGCTGCTGGTGGCCTGAGCCTCGTTATCCATCGCGTCGGCTGGCATCGGATCCAGCGCGAAAGTCATGATGATGTAAGCCACTACCGTAAAAAACGCGAGCCCGAAAAAGAGCGACAGCACAACAATCAACCGCACCAGCTTAACCGGCACATTAAGATAGTGGGCAAGCCCGGCGCAGACTCCCTTAAGCATGCCCTGCTGCGGAATGCGCCAGAGCTTGCGGCCGTTAAATGCACTCGTCATTAGCTGTTTCTCCAGTTGGGGTTTTCGGCGTCCAGGATCTGTTCCAGCGCCTGGATACGCTCACGCATCCGGCGGGACTCTTCCGTTAACTGTACCAGCCGCTGACGTTCGTTAGCGTTCAGATTCCCTGTAGAGCGGTTGCTGTAGTGCAGCCACAGCCAGACAGGGGCCACGAACAAGACGAAAATAGTCAGCGGAATGGCGAGAAAAAGTGCGCTCATGTGTACTCCTTACAGGTGAGTCGCCGCGGCAGCTCACTGCCGCGGCCCTTTTTGTTATTTTACTGCTCGTCGCGCTGGACTCTGGCTTTAAGCGCCGCCAGCTGCGCGCTGATTTCATCGTCCGCTTTCAGGTCAGAGAACTGCTGGTCGAGCGATTTCTGTTTACCAAAGCGGTGGCTTTCCGCTTCCGCTTCCATCTGGTCGATACGGCGCTCGAAAGATTCAAAACGCGCCATGGCTTCATCAATTTTACCGGTATCCAGCTGACGGCGGACGTCGCGGGAAGATGAGGCTGCCTGATGGCGCAGCGTCAACGCCTGCTGGCGCGCGCGGGTTTCGCTCAGTTTATTCTCAAGCTCGCCTATCTCTTTCTTCATGCGCTCCAGGGTTTCGTCAACCAGAGTGACTTCCTCTTCCAGTACGGCGATAAGGTCAGTCAGCTTCTGTTTTTCGATAAGGGCGGCGCGCGCCAGATCGTCTTTATCCTTACGCAGCGCCAGCTCGGCTTTTTCCTGCCATTCGTTCTGCTGCGCGGTAGCTTGCTCAATGCGACGAGCCAGCTGTTTCTTTTCCGCCAGCGCGCGAGCGGAAGTGGAGCGCACCTCAACCAGCGTATCTTCCATTTCCTGAATCATCAGGCGCACCAGCTTTTGCGGATCTTCCGCTTTCTCCAGCAGCGAGTTGATGTTGGCGTTCACGATGTCGGCAAAACGAGAAAAAATACCCATAACATAATCCTCTTTCATTATTCAGGCATTGAGGCGTCGGTCGCCCTGCTTGCTTGTTTAATTCAATTAGCATGCCAGTTTCGCAACCATTTGATTTTGTTTGTTATGGATAATTTTACCGCTGCGGCAAACCAGGCTACAGTGGTGATATCCACCAACAAATGGTGAAATTCATCATGGCTGAATACAAAGATAATCTGATTGGCGAGGCGAACAGTTTTCTTGAGGTGCTGGAGCAGGTTTCACAGCTGGCGCCGCTTGATAAACCGGTGTTGATCATCGGTGAACGCGGCACGGGCAAGGAACTTATCGCTAACCGTCTGCACTACCTCTCCCGCCGCTGGCAGGGGCCGCTTATTTCGCTTAATTGCGCCGCGCTTAATGAAAATCTGCTTGATTCAGAGCTGTTCGGCCACGAGGCGGGCGCGTTTACGGGCGCGCAGAAACGCCACCCGGGGCGTTTTGAGCGCGCCGATGGCGGCACGCTGTTTCTTGACGAGCTGGCCACCGCGCCGATGCTGGTGCAGGAAAAGCTGTTGCGCGTGATTGAATATGGCGAACTGGAGCGCGTGGGCGGCAGCCAGCCACTGCAGGTGAATGTGCGCCTGGTTTGCGCCACCAATGCAGACCTGCCCGCCCTGGTGGCGCAAGATAAATTCCGCGCCGACCTGCTCGACAGGCTCGCCTTCGACGTCGTCCAACTCCCTCCCCTGCGCGAGCGGCGCAGCGATATCATGCTGCTGGCGGAGCAATTCGCCATTCAGATGTGTCGCGAGCTTGGGCTGCCGCTCTTCCCCGGTTTTAGCCCCGATGCGCAAGATACGCTGCTGGGCTATGCCTGGCCTGGCAATATTCGTGAGCTGAAAAATGTGGTGGAGCGGTCGGTATACCGCCACGGCAGCAGCGAAGAGCCGGTGGATAATATTATTCTCGACCCGTTCAATCGCACCCGGGCGCCGGACCCGGAGCCCACCGCCTCTCCTGGCGCGCCCGCGCTGCCGCTGGATCTGCGCCAGTGGCAGCACGACCAGGAGAAGACGCTGCTGGAAGCGAGCCTTGCTCAGGCGAAATATAACCAGAAACGGGCCGCCGACTTGCTCGGCTTGACCTACCATCAGTTGCGGGCGCTGATGAAAAAACACCAGACGGCCTGAGCGGCGCGCTTACGCAGTCAGACTTTTTTTACGAAGCTATGTCAGGTGCGATACACTTTGGCTAGAGCCTTCATAACCTAAAAATATATGCGTGCAATTTTACCCCCCTTGCTTTTGACGCTTGGCTTGCTGAGCGGCCAGACGCTGGCTGCGTCCGCTGAACAGCCCGCCGATATTCGTCAAAGCGGGTTTGTTTATTGTGTTAACGGCCAGGTCAATACGTTTACTCCCCAGAAAGCGGGCAGCGGACTTATTGTCGATACGCTCGCCGCCCAGCTTTATGACCGTTTACTGGATGTGGATCCTTATACTTATCGTCTGGTGCCTGAACTGGCGGAAAGCTGGGAAGTGCTGGATAACGGCGCGACGTACCGGTTCCGCCTGCGTAACAATGTTCACTTTCAGTCTACGGCCTGGTTTACCCCTACCCGCCCGCTGAATGCGGATGATGTGGTATTCAGCTTCCAGCGCATCTTTAACCGCAATCATCCCTGGCATGCGGTTAACGGCGCGAGTTATCCCTATTTCGATAGCCTGCAGTTTGCCGAAAGCGTGCAAAGCGTGCGTAAACTGGATAACCGCACGGTAGAGTTTCGCCTGGCGAAACCGGATGCCTCTTTCCTGTGGCATCTTGCGACCCATTACGCTTCGGTCATGTCCGCGGAATACGCCGATAAACTCACCGCGAGCGACAAACAAGAGCAGTTTGACCGCGAGCCGGTCGGCACCGGCCCCTTTAAACTGCGCGAATACAGAGCCGGGCAGTATATCCGGCTGGTTCGTCATGATGGCTACTGGCGCGGCCAGCCGCTGATGCCGCAGGTGGTGGTGGATTTAGGCTCCGGCGGCACCGGGCGTCTTTCCAAACTGCTGACTGGCGAATGCGACGTGCTTGCCTGGCCCGCCGCCAGCCAGCTCACCATTCTGCGTGACGACCCGCGCCTGCGCCTGAACCTGCGTCCCGGCATGAATATCGCTTATCTGGCGTTCAACACCAGCAAACCGCCGCTGGACAACCCGGAAGTACGGCATGCGCTGGCGCTCGCCATCAACAACCAACGTTTGATGCAGTCTATTTACTACGGTACCGCGGAAACCGCTTCCTCTATTCTGCCGCGCGCCTCCTGGGCTTATGACAATGAGTCAAAAGTGACCGAGTACAATCCGCGTCGCGCGCGGGAAAAGCTGCGCGAACTGGGTATTCATGACCTGACGCTGCAACTGTGGGTGCCGACCAGCTCCCAAGCCTGGAACCCAAGCCCGCTCAAAACCGCTGAACTGATCCAGGCGGATATGGCGCAGGTTGGCGTTGAGGTGAAAATCGTGCCGGTGGAAGGCCGCTTCCAGGAGGCGCGGCTGATGGATATGACGCATGACTTAACGCTTGCCGGCTGGACCACCGACAGCAACGACCCGGACAGTATTTTCCGCCCGCTGCTTAGCTGTGCGGCGATTCATTCGCAAACTAACTATGCCCACTGGTGCAACCGCCCGTTTGACAACTTACTGCAAAAAGCGCTGGCTTCGCAGCAGTTGGCTTCCAGGATAGAGGCCTATACCGCCGCGCAGCATATGCTGGCCGACCAGTTGCCGGTACTGCCGCTGGCCTCGTCTCTTCGTTTGCAGGCTTACCGTTACGATATGAAAGGCCTGGTGCTGAGCCCCTTTGGCAATGCCTCTTTCGCTGGCGTATCCCGCGATAACGCGGAGGTAAAAAAACCATGATTATTTACACCATTCGGCGTCTTGTGCTGCTTCTGGTGACCCTGTTTTTTCTTACCCAGGTGGGATTTTGCCTGAGCTATTTCACGCCGCACGCCCCGTTGCAGGGAGCCTCGTTCTGGAATGCCTGGCTTTTCTGGCTGCAAAGCGTCGTGCACTGGGATTTTGGCGTCTCAAGCATTAACGGCCAGCTTATCACTACGCAGTTACGTGAAGTTTTCCCGGCGACAATGGAGCTTTGCCTGCTGGCGTTCGGCCTGGCGCTGCTGGTCGGGATCCCGGTGGGGATGGCGGCAGGCGTCATGCGCGGCAAATGGCAGGATAAATTTATTAGCGCGCTGGCCTTGCTGGGTTTTTCAATTCCGGTTTTCTGGCTGGCGCTGCTCTTTACGCTCTTTTTCTCGTTGACGCTTGGCTGGCTGCCGGTTTCAGGACGGTTTGATCTCCTTTATGAAGTGAAAAACGTGACTGGCTTTGCGCTTATCGACGCCTGGCTTTCCGACTCGCCGTGGCGGCACGAAATGATGGTCAGCGCGCTGCGCCATATGGTGCTGCCCGTGATTACGCTTGCGGTAGCGCCGACCACCGAGGTGGTGCGCCTGATGCGCATCAGCACCATGGAGGTATTTGAGCAAAACTATATCAAAGCGGCCGCCACGCGCGGGCTTTCTCGTTTCACCATTTTACGCCGCCACGTGCTGCATAACGCGCTGCCGCCGGTGATCCCTCGCCTTGGTCTGCAGTTTTCCACCATGCTGACGCTGGCGATGATTACCGAAATGGTCTTCAGCTGGCCTGGCCTCGGGCGGTGGCTGGTTAACGCCATTCGTCAGCAAGACTATGCCGCTATTTCAGCGGGCGTGATGGTAATAGGCTCACTGGTCATTTTGATTAATATGCTCTCCGATCTTCTCGGCGCGCTCGCTAATCCGCTGAAACATAAGGACTGGTATGCCTTACGATAATGTTTATAGCGAAAAGCGCCCCCCCGGCGCGCTGCGCACCGTGTGGCGCAAGTTTTACGGCGACACGGCGGCGATGGTCGGCCTTTATGGCTGCGCCGGGCTGGTGCTGCTCTGCCTGTTTGGTTCGCTTTTCGCTCCCTATGGGATTGATCAACAATTTTTAGGCTATCAACTGCTGCCGCCGTCGTGGTCGCGCTATGGCGAGGTTTCGTTTTTCCTGGGCACTGACGACCTGGGGCGCGACGTGCTGAGTCGCCTGCTCAGCGGCGCGGCGCCCACGGTAGGCGGCGCGTTTGTCGTGACGCTCGCCGCCACCTTATGCGGACTGGCGCTCGGTGTGCTTGCCGGAGCGACCCACGGCCTGCGCTCGGCTGTCATGAACCATATTCTGGATACGCTGCTTTCCATCCCCTCTCTGCTGCTGGCGATAATCGTGGTCGCTTTCGCCGGGCCGCACCTGACGCACGCAATGTTCGCCGTCTGGCTTGCCCTGCTACCGCGAATCGTTCGCTCGGTCTACGGCATGGTGCACGACGAACTGGAGAAAGAGTATGTTGTGGCGGCGCGTCTCGATGGCGCCACCACCTTTAATATTCTGTGGTTTGCTGTGCTGCCGAATACCGCCTCGGTGCTGGTTGCCGAAATCACCCGCGCGTTCTCAATGGCCATCCTTGATATCGCCGCACTCGGCTTCCTCGACCTGGGCGCCCAACTGCCTTCGCCTGAATGGGGCGCGATGCTTGGCGATGCGCTGGAGTTGATTTACGTTGCGCCCTGGACCGTCATGCTGCCAGGGGCGGCGATTATGATAAGCGTCCTGATGATTAACCTGCTGGGCGAAGGCATCCGCCGCGCCATCAATGCGGGGGTGGAATAATGCCGTTACTTGATATCCGTAATCTGACGATTGAACTCAAAACGGCCGAAGGCTGGGTTAAGGCGGTAGACCGCGTCAGCCTGAGCCTTGCCGAAGGCGAAATCCGCGGGCTGGTGGGCGAATCGGGGTCAGGGAAGAGTCTTATCGCTAAAGCCATCTGCGGCGTCACGAAAGACTCCTGGCGCGTGACAGCCGACCGCATGCGTTTTGCCGATATTGACTTGCTGCGCCTGTCGCCGCGCGAGCGCCGCCGCCTGGTGGGTCATAATGTATCAATGATTTTTCAGGAGCCGCAGTCGTGTCTTGATCCCTCAGAACGCGTAGGTCGCCAACTGATGCAAAACATTCCCGCCTGGACTTATAAAGGACGCTGGTGGCAACGTTTCGGCTGGCGCAAGCGTCGCGCTATTGAGCTTTTGCACCGCGTCGGGATAAAAGATCACAAAGACGCTATGCGCAGTTTTCCTTACGAATTGACCGAGGGCGAATGCCAGAAGGTGATGATAGCTATCGCGCTGGCGAACCAGCCGCGTCTGCTGATTGCCGATGAGCCGACCAACGCCATGGAGCCCACGACACAGGCACAAATTTTCCGTTTACTCACCCGGCTTAATCAGAACAACAACACCACGATTTTGCTTATCAGCCATGACCTGCAGATGCTGAGCCAGTGGGCGGACCGCATCAATGTGCTTTACTGCGGGCAGACGGTGGAAACCGCGCCGAGCGAAGACTTAATTTCCATGCCGCATCACCCTTATACGCAGGCGCTTATCCGGGCTATCCCCGACTTCGGCAGCCCGATGCCGCATAAAAGCCGCCTCAATACGCTGCCTGGCGCGATTCCCTTGCTTGAGCATTTACCGATTGGCTGCCGTCTGGGTCCTCGCTGCCCGTACGCTCAGCGCAAATGCATCGAAACGCCGCGGCTCGATGGCCCGCGCGGCCACTATTTCGCCTGCCATTTCCCCCTGAACATGGAGAAAGAGTGAAATGGTCGAGACCCTCTTACAGATCCGTAATCTCAGTAAAACCTTCCGCTACCGTACCGGCTGGTTCCATCGTCAGACCATAGAGGCGGTCAAGCCGCTCAGTTTTACCCTGCGCGAAAGGCAGACGCTGGCGATTATCGGCGAAAACGGCTCGGGCAAATCGACGCTTGCGAAAATGCTCGCCGGAATGATAGCGCCCACCACGGGCGATATGATGATTGACGATCATCCGCTGCATTTTGGCGATTACGCCTTTCGCAGCCAGCGCATCAGGATGATTTTCCAGGATCCCTCCACCTCGCTTAACCCGCGCCAGCGAATTTCGCAGATCCTTGATTTCCCGCTGCGCCTGAACACCGACCTGGAGCCGCAGGCGCGAAAAAAACGCATCATTGAAACCCTGCGCATGGTTGGGCTGCTGGAAGATCACGCAAGCTACTATCCGCACATGCTTGCGCCCGGCCAGAAACAGCGCTTGGGGCTGGCGCGCGCGCTGATCCTGCGCCCGAAAGTGATTGTGGCGGACGAGGCGCTCGCCTCGCTCGATATGTCGATGCGCTCGCAATTGATTAACCTGATGCTCGAGCTGCAGGAGAAGCAGGGCATCGCCTATATTTACGTCACGCAGCATATCGGCATGATGAAGCATATCAGCGACCAGGTGATGGTGATGCATCAGGGCGAAGTCGTGGAGCGCGGCGCGACGGCGGATGTGCTGGCGTCGCCGCTGCATGAACTGACAAAACGGCTTATCGCCAGCCATTTCGGCGAGGCGCTGACCGCCGACGCCTGGCGTAAAGACCGTTAATTTCTCTCTCCGCCCGGCACCGCGCCGGGCTTTTTTTATCTTTTTTCAACGCCCTCACCTTACCCAATCGGTTCATTTCACCCTTCACATTTAACAATTTAACTTTCATTCGTAACAAATTTTGCCGACACCATTCACATAGATGAACCAGGTGGTATAATTATTTTATCTGGTCAGAAGACGCCCGTCTGCTCGCCATCACATCCCAACGCTGTACTTCGCCCCGGCTAACCGCTGGCGCGTTATCTGGAGAATTGTTATGTCTGAAAATTACACCCGGCCGTCGCGCGCGCTGGGTATCTGGTCTGCTTTGCTGGGGCTGGTGCTGCTTGCCATCGGCCTTTTCTTTGTCATCGGCGGTGGCAAATTGCTGTCGCTTGGCGGCAGCGCCTACTTCCTGGTAGCAGGCGTAATCATCCTGCTCGCGGCTATTCAGCTTTTTCGCCGTAAGTCTTCCGCCGGTCCGCTGTTCGCGCTGGTCTTTTTTGGCACGCTGATCTGGGCGCTGTTCGATGCGGGCTGGGATTTCTGGCCGCTGGTATCGCGCCTGATGGTGCCGGCAGGCCTGATGCTGCTTATCGCCGCCACCTGGCCCGCGCTTCGCAAACGTGAAGGCAAACCGGCCCATCGCGGCGCGGCGTGGTCCTTCAGCGGGCTGATTCTGCTCGGCATGTTGGTGGCTTTCTGGCAGATGTTCCTGCCGCATCCCCCCGTCGCTTTTAAAGGCGAACCGCTGCCGCTGGTGCCGGTTGCGAAAGACAACGCGCAGACTGACTGGGCCAATTATGGCAACACGCCCGGCGGCAGCCGTTTTGTCGCGCTCGATCAAATCACGCGTGATAACGTTAAAGATCTTAAAGTCGCCTGGACTATGCATACCGGCGACATTCCGGATAGCCCGACCGGCAACGGCGCGGAAGATCAGCAAACGCCGCTGCAAATCGGCAACACGCTTTACCTTTGCACGCCGCACAATAACGTTATCGCCGTTGAAGCAAACAGCGGCAAGCAACTCTGGAAGCGCGAAATCAATGCGCAAGCGGAAGTGTGGAACCGCTGCCGCGGACTGGCTTACTTCGACGCGACCAAGCCGCTGAGCCAGCCGACCGTGCCGGGCTCGACACCGGTTAAAACCGTGAGCATGGCCGCTGACGCCAGCTGCCAGCGCCGCATTCTGATGAACACCATTGATGCGCGTCTGATTGCGATTAACGCAGATAACGGCGAGTTCTGTGAAGGCTTCGGCAACCACGGCGTAGTGGATTTGAAAGCGGGCCTTGGCGACGCGCAGGATCCTAAATACCAGCTTACTTCAGCCCCTACGCTTGCCGGCACGACGGTGGTTGTCGGCGGCCGCGTGGCGGATAACGTCCAGACTGACATGCCAGGCGGCGTGTTGCGCGGTTTCGACGTCATCACCGGTGAAATGCGCTGGGCGTTCGACCCGGGCAACAATAACCCCAACGCGGTGCTGATGCCGGGCCAGAATTACGCTCGCAGTACGCCGAACTCCTGGGCGCCGATGTCTTACGACCCGGCTATGAATACCGTCTTTATCCCGATGGGCAGTTCGTCTGTTGACCTGTGGGGCGGCAACCGCACACCGCTTGATCATAAATATGGCGCATCTATCCTCGCGCTTGACGCCACCACCGGCAAAGAGAAGTGGGTATACCAGACTGTTCATAACGATCTGTGGGACTTCGACATTCCCATGCAGCCTACCCTGCTGGATTTCCCGCAAAAAGAGGGCGGCAGCAAACCTGCGGTGGTGTTTGGCACTAAAGCGGGCCAGATTTTCGTGCTGGATCGCCTGACAGGCAAGCCGCTGACGGAAGTCAAAGAGCTGCCGATGAAGCAAGGCAACATTCCAAACGAGCAGTACACCAAAACGCAGCCTCACTCGGTCGGCATGCCGCAGATCGGCGCGCAAACGCTGAAAGAATCCGATATGTGGGGCGCCACGCCGTTTGACCAGCTCGCCTGCCGCATCGCATTTAAAGAGATGCGTTATGACGGCCTCTTCACCGTTCCGGGGACCGACAAGTCCCTGAGCTTCCCGGGATCGCTCGGCGGCATGAACTGGGGCAGCCTCTCGACAGACCCGAATAATCACTACATTTTCGTTAACGATATGCGTCTGGGTCTGTGGGTGCAGATGATCCCGGCTGACACCAGCGCTATCTCGCGCGGCAGCAACGGCGGCGAAGCTATCAATACCGGTATGGGCGCGGTGCCGCTCAAAGGCACGCCGTATGCCGTAAACAAGAACCGCTTTATGTCGCCGCTTGGCATTCCTTGCCAGAAGCCGCCGTTTGGCACCCTCTCCGCCATTGACCTGAAAACCCAAAAAGTGGTGTGGCAGGTTCCGGTCGGCACCGTGCAGGATACCGGCCCGTTCGGCATCAAAATGCGCGCGCAGATGCCGGTAGGCATGCCGACGCTTGGCGGCACGCTCGCCACGCAGGGCGGCCTGGTGTTTATCGCCGGTACGCAGGATTACTACCTGCGCGCATTCGACAGCGCTACGGGCAAAGAACTGTGGAAAGCGCGTCTGCCGGTCGGCAGCCAGGGCGGCCCGATGAGCTATGTTTCACCGAAAGACGGTAAGCAGTACATCCTGATTTCAGCAGGCGGCGCGCGCCAGTCGCCGGACCGTGGCGATTACGTTATCGCGTACGCCCTGGATAAATAAGGCATTATCCGCCAGCCCTGAAAGCCCTTCGCCTCGCAGCGAGGGGCTTTTTTTATCACCCTGAGGTTGGATCAGTCTGCGGTCGCGGCTGAGGTATACTTATCCGGTGCAGAGTGCTTTCAAGGGGCCCCTTCTTTGCCCCCGCTGTACAGAACGTCCTGCCGCTCTCTGGATGTCCGCTCCGCTCTGGTTTAGCGCGAACAGGTTACAAAATGCGCTGAAGATGACGCGTTTTCAGCCTAAGTCACGAAAATCGCCGGAAAAAGAGCGTGACACAGGAGGGCTTCAGTGGGATATAATTTTGCCTTCATTTCGAATACTTTTGGCTTAACTGAGTTAACCTGCTGATTGTTAAGCCAAAAAAGCAATGACTATAAGGATTAAAGCTATGGGTTTTCTTACCGGTAAGCGCATTCTGGTGACTGGCGTTGCCAGCAAACTGTCCATCGCGTACGGTATCGCACAGGCTATGCGTCGCGAAGGGGCTGAACTGGCGTTCACCTACCAGAACGATAAGCTGAAAGGCCGCGTGGAAGAGTTTGCCGCTCAACTGGACTCCAGCATTGTGCTGCCGTGTGACGTTGCGGAAGATGAGAGCATTACCGCGCTGTTCACCGAGCTTGCCAAAGTCTGGCCGAAATTTGACGGTTTCGTACACTCCATCGGCTTCGCTCCGGCGGATCAGCTGGATGGCGACTACGTTAACGCCGTAACCCGTGAAGGCTTCAAAATTGCCCACGACATCAGCGCCTACAGCTTTGTTGCGATGGCGAAAGCCTGCCGCGAGATGCTGAACCCGGGCTCTGCCCTGCTGACCCTCTCCTACCTGGGCGCAGAGCGCGCTATCCCGAACTATAACGTGATGGGGCTTGCGAAAGCGTCTCTGGAAGCGAACGTTCGCTACATGGCGAATGCAATGGGTCCGGAAGGCGTGCGCGTTAACGCCATCTCCGCGGGCCCGATCCGCACCCTGGCGGCTTCCGGTATTAAAGACTTCCGTAAAATGCTGGCGCATTGCGAAGCGGTTACGCCGATTCGTCGTACCGTCACCATTGAAGACGTGGGCAACAGCGCGGCGTTCCTCTGCTCCGATCTTTCCGGCGGCATCACCGGTGAAGTGGTTCACGTTGACGGCGGCTTTAGCATCGCCGCGATGAACGAGCTGGAACTGAAATAATCCGCTGCTGATTCGCACAAAGGGCAGGTTTTTAACCTGCCCTTTTCATTTATGCCTTTCTGATATTTATTATCACCGAACATTCTTTTATCGCCGCCAGCGGTTACGCCAGGATAAGTCAGCGTGATCTGTCCCGGCGTGCTGCATTTCAGGGTGCTCCGGGTCGCCAATTTTGACCAAGGAACGACCATGGAACCACGCCGTTTTTCCGGCAAAAGCCACTGGTATCATGAAACCCAATCCAGCCGCTGTCCGGCTGACGTGCTCCCGCTGGTGCCCGAAGCCGCCTGGGTGGATGACCGTCTGCTGCTTGATTTATCGCTTGCCCACTCCCCTGCGCTTGCGCAGCTGGAATGGATTAACGAAGCGAGAAAACTGATTCCGCTGCTCTTCCCTGAAAGCGTGGCGGTGACAAGGCTGCATACCCTGAGCAGTTACGACCGTCTGAGCACCGCGCTGACCGTCGCGCAGGTATGGGGCGTACAGCGGCTCTGTAACCATTACGCCGCCCTGCTTGCTCCGCAGCCGGGTCCCGACTCCTCGCGTGAAAGCAACCGCCGCCTGACCCAAATCACCCAGTTCGCCCGCCAGCTCGCCATTTCGCCTACGGTGATTGATGACGCGGCGCGCGCGCAGCTTGATGAGGTGGGTCTTTCGTGGTTTGACCGGGTGACGTTTACCCAGATAATCGGCTTTATCGGTTTTCAGGCGCGAGTGGTCGCTATCTTCCAGGCCTTACAGGGACAACCGGTGCGCTGGGTGCCGGGGCTGGATATGCTGCAGGATGCGGCGCCTGAGCATTTCGGTCTGTCAGATTCTCACTGGCGCGCCGATTTACCGCCTGTCGCTATCAGCCATGCCAGCGAAAGCCAGCTTAAAGCGCTGGCCGCCTGTCAGCCGTATCTGGCCTTACGCGAGCTTTCGCACACGCTGGTTTATGATGCGGAAGTTCTGAATTTATTGCGCCAGCTTTGCGAACGCCTGAGCGACGGTCTTGATGATAAGGATCGCTCGCTGGTAACGTTGTTGACCGCGCGCATCAACGGCAGCGCCGCCTGTTTTAACGACACGCTTCAACGCTGGCGCGGCGAGCCCAATCTGCCGGAAGCGATACGCAACGGCGAGCGCGCGTTGCTGGCATGGAGCCACAATCATCCGCGCGAGCGCGCCATTATCCAGGCGGTGCAGCAGCTCACCCGAGCGCCCGATCGCTTTAGCGCCGCGCAGTTAACCCCCCTGCTCGATCAAGGTTACAGCGCCGACGCCGCGCTGCGCCTGCTCGCCTGGGCCGGACTGTGCGGCTGGATCAACCGCCTCAGGATGGGGCTTGGCAGCGACCGCTGAGGGCTGAGACATTCATCGTTCAGGCCAAAGAGCGCTTGCCGCGAAGGGCGCAATCGCGTAAAACTGTCAGCCGCTCTTTTGGCCACGAAAATTCATACTATGTTTCAGGATAACCCGCTGCTTGCGCAGCTTAAACAGCAACTTCACTCCCAGACGCCTCGCGCCGAAGGGGTGGTAAAAGCCACGGATAAAGGCTTCGGCTTCCTTGAAGTCGACGCGCAGAAAAGCTACTTCATTCCGCCGCCGCAGATGAAGAAAGTGATGCATGGCGACCGTATCATCGCCGTGATTCACACGGAAAAAGAAAAGGAATCCGCTGAGCCGGAAGAGCTTGTCGAACCCTTTCTCACTCGTTTTGTTGGCCGGGTGCAGAAAAAAGACGACCGTCTTTCTATCATTCCGGATCATCCGCTACTGAAAGACGCTATCCCCTGTCGCGCCGCCCGCGGCGTGGAGCACGACTTCCAGCAGGGCGACTGGGCTGTCGCCCAGATGCGCCGTCATCCCCTGAAAGGGGACCGCAGCTTCTACGCTGAGCTGACGCATTTCATCACCTTCAGCGACGATCATTTCGCTCCATGGTGGGTGACGCTCGCTCGTCATAACCTTGAGCGCGAAGCGCCGGATGGCGTGGCGACAGAAATGCTCGACGAAGGCCTGGTGCGTGAAGACCTGACGGCGCTCGACTTTGTCACAATCGACAGCGCCAGCACCGAAGATATGGATGATGCCTTGTTTGCAGAAGAAACGGCGGACGGCAGCATTCAGTTAACCGTGGCTATCGCCGATCCGACCGCCTGGATTGCCGAAGGCAGCAAGCTTGATAATGCCGCGCGCATTCGCGCTTTTACCAACTATCTGCCGGGCTTCAATATCCCAATGCTGCCGCGTGAGCTTTCTGACGACCTCTGTTCGCTGCGCGCGAATGAACGTCGCCCGGTGCTCGCCTGCCGCATGACCATCGATGCGGATGGCGCTATCGGCGACGACATTCGCTTTTTCGCCGCGACTATCGAATCGAAAGCCAAGCTGGTGTATGACAATGTCTCCAACTGGCTGGAAAACAGCGGCGACTGGCAGCCGGAAAGCGACGCCATCGCTCAGCAGATCCGCCTGTTGCAGACTGTTTGCGCGCGCCGCGGCGAATGGCGTCATAACCATGCGCTGGTCTTTAAAGATCGTCCCGACTACCGCTTTATTCTCGGTGAGAAAGGCGAAGTGCTGGATATCGTGGCCGAACCCCGCCGTATCGCCAACCGCATGGTAGAAGAGGCGATGATCGCCGCTAACGTCTGCGCCGCTCGCGTACTGCGCGACTCGCTGGGCTTTGGCGTTTACAACGTGCACTCAGGCTTTGATCCCGCGAATACTGAACAGCTTGCGGCGCTGCTGAAGAGCCACGGCATGCATGTGGATGCGCAGGAAGTGCTGACGCTGGACGGCTTCTGCAAACTGCGTCGCGAACTGGACGCGCAACCGTCAGGTTTTCTCGACAGCCGTATTCGCCGCTTCCAGTCGTTCGCTGAAATCAGCACCGAACCGGGACCGCACTTTGGGCTGGGGCTGGAAGCTTACGCCACCTGGACTTCGCCTATCCGCAAATATGGTGACATGCTGAACCATCGCCTGCTGAAAGCCATCATTAAAAATGAAACGGCGCAGCGTCCGCAGGATGAAGTGACCGTACAGATGGCTGAACGTCGCCGCCTGAACCGCATGGCGGAGCGCGATGTCGGCGACTGGCTCTATGCTCGCTTCCTTAATGATAAAGCGGGTACAGATACCCGTTACGCAGCTGAGATTATCGATGTCAGCCGCGGCGGCATGCGCGTGCGTCTTGTTGATAATGGCGCCGTAGCGTTTATTCCGGCGCCGTTCCTCCATGCCGTGCGTGACGAGCTGGTTTGCAGCCAGGAAAACGGCACCGTGCAAATCAAAGGCGAAACCGTTTATAAAGTGACGGATGTTATCGACGTAACGATCGCCGAAGTGCGTATGGAAACCCGCAGCGTTATCGCTCGTCCTGCCGTATAATTCCCTCCCTTTTTCCCCGGCTGCGCCGGGGAAACTTTCTTCAGCCCTTCTTCTTAGTTCCGCTTCGTGAGCATTAACACTTTTTCTCTTTCTGACCACGCAAAAAAAGCAAAAAACGCCCACAATAAGAGGTATTCTTCACGTCAGGTTAAGGCATGTTGATTGTGAGTGGTAAAATAAGCTGCTGCGAATATTACGTTTTTTTGACTATCTTTTTATGAAAACAAGGTTGTTTTGCGTCTCCTGAAGGCGCTCGCTGTCCAGAGCCTGCCTGTGGGAAATAACATGTGCGCTTATTGGTTGGGTCGGGAGAAAGAATGAAAGACGAACAGGAGCAAAACCTGCTTTATCGTTATTTAGGGACAACCAGCCCGTACTGGCGTTTACCCGCCGACAGCAACGCTTTGCAATTGGCCGCAAGCGAAAACTCCGATATTAGTCAGGTGGTAACCCTCACGCCAGAACAGGCGGAACACATCCGGTCGATGACAGTTATTACCTCCAGCGTCACGATGTCAGTTTCAATTTTCGGCTGCGAAGTGCCGCTGCATCTGGTGGGACGCAAAGTGTCGAAACGCGAATGGGCGGGTACCGCGTCGAGCTGGCATGACACCTCCTCCGTCGCCCGCGATCTGGTGCAGGGCCTCTCATTTGCTGAGCAGGTCGTTTCTGAGGCCAATTCCGTCATTGTTATTCTCGACCGTCTTGGCAATATTCAGCGCTTCAACCGGCTTTCGGAAGAATATACCGGGATGAAAGAGCAGGAAGTTATTGGCCAGAATGTATTTAAACTCTTTATGAGCCCGACGGAAGCTGCAGCGTCCAGGCGTAATATTTCCGGCTTTTTCCGTAATGGTAACTCTTATGAGGTAGAGCGCTGGATTAAAACGCGCAAAGGCCAGCGGCTTTTTTTATTCCGAAATAAATTTGTGCACAGCGGCAGCGGTAAAAATGAAATATTCCTGATTTGCTCCGGCACAGATATTACCGAAGAGCGTCGCGCACAAGAACGCTTACGGGTATTGGCTAACACCGACACTATCACCGGGCTGCCAAATCGTAACGCCATTCATGACATGATAACCGAAGCCATCGCCCAGCGGGGCGAAACGCAGGTGGGTGTAGTGTATCTCGACCTGGATAACTTCAAGAAAGTGAACGACGCCTATGGCCATATGTTTGGCGACCAGCTGTTGCAGGCGGTGTCGTTGGCCATTCTGAGCTGTCTTGAAGATGGGCAACTGCTGGCGCGCCTTGGCGGCGACGAATTTATCGTGCTTGCGACCAATACGTCGCAAGGCGCGCTGGAAGCCATGGCGTCACGTATTCTTACCCGCCTGAAAAAACCGTTCCGCATCGGTCTGATTGAGATTTATTCTGGCTGCTCCCTCGGGATTTCGCTGGCGCCGCAACACGGCACTGACCGGGAAAGCGTTATTCGTAACGCCGACACCGCGATGTATACCGCAAAAGAAGGCGGGCGCGGCAAATTCTGCGTCTTCTCTCCGGAGATGAACCAGCGTGTGTTTGAATATTTATGGCTTGATACCAACCTGCGTAAAGCGCTGGATAACGATCAACTGGTGATTCACTACCAGCCCAAAGTGACCTGGCGCGGCGAAATACGCAGTCTTGAAGCGCTGGTGCGCTGGCAGTCACCAGAGCGCGGACTTATCCCGCCGCTCGATTTTATCTCTTATGCCGAAGAATCCGGGCTGATTGTGCCGCTCGGACGCTGGGTAATGCTGGACGTGGTGCGCCAGGTGGCGAAATGGCGCGATAAAGGAATTAATTTACGGGTAGCCGTGAACGTATCTGCTCGCCAGCTGGCGGATCAAACCATATTCAGCGACCTGAAACAGGCCCTGCACGATCTTGGCTTTGAATACTGCCCGATAGACGTCGAGTTAACTGAGAGCTGTTTAATTGAGAATGAAGAACTGGCGCTGTCGGTGATTGAACAGTTCAGCCAGTTAGGTGCGCAGATCCACCTTGATGATTTCGGCACCGGTTACTCTTCTCTTTCTCAGTTAGCGCGCTTTCCGATAGACGCCATCAAGCTTGACCAGAGCTTTGTGCGCGATATTCATAAGCAATCTATTTCACAATCGCTGGTGCGAGCCATCGTGGCGGTAGCACAGGCGCTGAATTTGCAAGTTATTGCCGAAGGGGTGGAAAGCATTAAAGAGGATGCCTTTCTTACCAAAAACGGCGTTACGGAACGTCAGGGTTTTTACTTTGCGAAGCCCATGCCTGCGAGCGCTTTTGAACGATGGTATAAGCGCTATCAAACGCGAAAAATGGGATAATGGCGGCCATAAAAGACGTCGCAAACAACGACGTCTTTGCCAGTTAACACTCTACAGCAACCCGGGACGGGTTATGAGGGTTAGCCAACTTTACGCAACACCGACGCGGTGTGGCGGTTTTGCAGTTGCACCAGACGCTCCATATAAGCGATATCTTTAGGCTCCAGGCAAAATGCCGCGTCTACCCAATCCTCAGTAATATCCATCAACTCGGAACGCGGCAGTTGCAGCACCCGCTGACGCGCGCGCAGCATGGCTCTGACACCGTTTAAGCGAGGCTGTAGCGTATCGATGAAGGTACGCGTGGCGACATAACCCTGGCCTGGTTCAAATAATTCATCGACCAGCCCATGCTGTTCATACCACTCCGCCGTATGGGATTCACCTTTATAGATCAGCGCTTCGGCAAGCTTCATCCCTGCGCGACGCGCCACCAGCGAATATCCCCCCATACCGGGAAACAGGTTAAAAGCAATTTCCGGAAATCCAAGCCGCGCATCCCGCTGAGCCAGAACGAAATGGTGCGCCAGCGCGGCTTCAAATCCGCCGCCCAGGGCGCTGCCCTCCACCATCGCCAGGGAAATGGCCCCTGTATCGAAACCGCGCGATGCAGCATGCACGCAGTCCACACAGGCGCGGGCATAAGCCCGCAGCGCCTCGCGGCGACCGTTCTGGATGCAATCGACGAAGAAACCTAAATCGCCGCCCGTGTTGTACATGCCGGGGACCAGTGAGCCGGTCACCCAGAAGTCCACCCGGAATCCGGCTTGTTGCACCAGATAAGCAAGATTCATGATCTCTTCTATCAGCGCATGATTAAAGCAGGGGCGCGGTTGCGAGCGCAGCATCATCCAGACGGTGCGGCGCTCTTCTTCATAATAACCAGACAACTGGGTGAAACGAGCAGTATCGGTAAAGAGTTTGCAAGTTGGTTGGTTTAATACTGTCATAGTCTTTCCTCATGTGAGTGAATGCGTTAGACGCATAATCAGACTACTGCACAGCCTCTATTCTCTGTATTCAGCGAAGCGGTTTTATAAGGCTCCTTTATGATTTAATAAAAAGGAATTAGTACTATCTCACCAGAAACCCAGATGAAATCTTCTCTTTTCCGATGCTTTTTAGCATCATACGACTACAGCAAAATTGAAAAGGAAAGTGCTATGAATTCCCTTGATCCCCGCCTTCTGGCGCAGCGTATCGATACCGTTCTGGATATTCTGGTCGCGGGCGATTACAGCTCGGCAATAAATAATCTGGAAATTTTAAAAGCGGAATTGCTGGCGCAGAGTGAAAACGCTGATAGCAATGACGAGGGACGGGAAAAATCACCCTGGGAAATTTAACTGCTCCTCCCGAGAGGAGCAGTTCGATTACAGCGTAAGAGAGCCGAAAGCGCCCTGCCAGTCTTTATCAAACGTGGCGATGGCGGCGTTGACGGCTGGCGTGCCGAGCAATTGTTCAGCGACATCCAGCGGCAGCGTAATGGCTTCGCAGCCAGCGAGCAGGCAAGAGAGCGCCTGGTGCGGCGTGCGAAAGCTTGCCGCCAGCACTTTTGAGTGCGGCGCGTGCAAAGTCAGCAACTGCTGGAGATCCTGCACCATCGCGATGCCGTCTCCTCCCTGAGCATCTAAACGATTAACGTAAGGTGCGACATATTCCGCCCCTGCCAGCGCCGCCAGCAGCCCCTGCGCCGCGCCATAGACTGCGGTGCCGAGCGTTGGAATGCCCAGTATTTTTAGTTGCTTCATCGCCGCCAGCCCTTCAGCTGTGGTAGGCACTTTGACCACCAGACCAGGCACCCTTGCAGACAACTGTTGCGCTTCTTTCACCATCTCTTCAGCCTGGGGTGCAATCACCTGAGCGAAAAGTTTGCCTTCTCCCCCCAGCGCTTCCTGCAACGCGGGCAGCACATCCCACAGCGGTACGCCGCCTTTAGCCACGATAGAAGGGTTGGTGGTTACGCCCTGAAGCGGCAGTATGCGCGCCAGGCGTTTAACGGCGGCAACATCAGCCGTATCCAGATAAAGCTCCATGATTTCTCCTGAAACGTAGTCGATCACATAGCCGTCATCATAATTCTGCCACCGTATGTTTACCTGATCTGCGTCAATTAAACTTTCATTCGAAAGTAATTTAATTTACGAAAGAAACCCATGGCGAGGCATTTATGCTTTTCAATCTGCAACGATATTCCACTCACGACGGTCCAGGCATTCGTACCGTGGTCTTCCTTAAAGGCTGCTCGCTGGGCTGCCGCTGGTGTCAGAATCCGGAAAGCCGCAGCCGTGAAAGTGATCTGCTTTTTGATGAACGGCTTTGCCTTGCTGGCTGTGAACTTTGCCAGTCAACCTGTCCACATGCCATTAGCCGGGAGAACGATAGCCTGGTTATCGCGCGCGGTAAGCTGCGTAACGAAGACATGCAGCGGCTGGTTGATTGCTGTCCTACACAAGCATTAACGGTTTGTGGTGAAGAACAAACTGTAGAAGCCATTATGGAAAGGGTGCTGCGCGACAAACCGTTCTATGAACGCAGCGGTGGCGGCATCACGCTTTCTGGCGGTGAGCCATTTATGCAACCGGCGCTGGCGCGCGACTTACTCAAGCGCAGCCGTGAAGCGGGCATTCATACGGCAGTCGAGTCGTGCCTGCATGTGCCATGGAAATACATCGAGCCCTGCCTGCCCTCGCTCGACCTTCTGCTGGCTGACCTGAAACATGTCGACGGCGAGCGTTTCCACGCCTGGACCGACGGCAACGCGCAGCGAGTGATGGATAATTTTCGTCGCTTAGCGGCAGCAAATGTAAAGATGACGGTCCGAGTACCGCTCATTCCCGGTTTTAATGCTGATGAAGCTTCCATCCGGGCAATCACCAACTTCGCCGCCGATGAAATCGGCGTGCGTGAGATTCATTTTCTTCCCTACCACACCCTGGGCATCAACAAATACAGACTGCTCAATCAACCTTATCTGGCCGCGCAAACCCCGCTTGACGCACCGGACCTGCTGGCTTTTGCCGAGCAGTACGCCCGACAAAAAGGGATGACGGCCTGGCTTCGAGGATAACTACCATGACCGAACTCAACCTCAACTTTTTAAGTAATCGTATCAAGGCCCATAAAGAGGCGTTGATCCACATCGTCAAGCCGCCGGTCTGCACCGAGCGCGCCCGTCACTATACTGAGGTTTATCAGCAACATCAGGATAAACCCTTACCGGTGCGTCGCGCGCTGGCGCTGGCTCACCACCTGGCAGAGCGCACTATCTGGATCAAACACGACGAGCTGATCGTGGGCAATCAGGCAAGTCAGGTACGCGCCGCTCCTTTCTTTCCTGAATACACCGTAAACTGGATAGAGAACGAAATTGATGAACTTGGCGATCGTCCGGGTGCAGGCTTTTCCGTAAGCCAGGAAGATAAAGCGGTAATGCATGAAGTGTGCCCCTGGTGGCGCGGCCAGACGGTGCAGGATCGCTGCTACGGCATGTTCACCGATGAGCAAAAAGCGCTGCTGGCGACCGGCATTATCAAAGCTGAAGGCAACATGACCTCCGGCGACGCGCACCTTGCGGTCAACTACCCGCTGCTGCTTGAAAAAGGCCTCGATGGCCTGCGCGAAAAAGTAGCGGAACGCCGCAGCCGCCTGGCGCTGACTGACTGGGACGATTTACATAAAGAGCAATTCCTGAAAGCCATTGATATTACTTTCGCAGCGCTTAGCGAACATATTCTGCGTTATGCGGCTCTTGCCCGTGATATGGCGCACGCTGAAACGCGCCAGGCGCGCCGCGACGAGTTATTGGCTATGGCGAAAAACTGCGAGCATATCGCTCACCAACCGCCGGTCACTTTCTGGCAGGCCTTACAGCTCAGCTATTTTGTCCAGCTTGTTCTGCAAATTGAATCTAACGGCCACTCCGTTTCCTTCGGCCGCCTCGATCAGTATCTGTATCCGTGGTATCGCCGCGATGTTGAGCTGGAGCAGACGCTAACGCGCGAACAGGCTATCGAACTGCTGCAAAGCTGCTGGCTGAAGCTGCTGGAAGTAAACAAAATCCGCTCCGGCTCTCACTCCAAAGCCTCCGCGGGTAGCCCGCTTTACCAGAACGTCACGATTGGCGGCCAGAAGCTGGTTAATGGCGAAGCGGCGGATGCGGTAAACCCGCTCTCTTATGCCGTGCTCGAATCGTGCGGACGCCTGCGTTCCACTCAACCAAACCTCAGCGTGCGCTACCATGCCGGCATGAGCAATGATTTCCTGGACGCTTGCGTACAGGTTATTCGCTGCGGTTTCGGCATGCCCGCTTTCAATAACGATGAAATCGTTATCAGCGAATTCATTAAACTTGGCGTGAGCCGCGAAGATGCTTACGACTATGCCGCAATTGGCTGTATCGAAACGGCCGTTGGCGGCAAATGGGGCTATCGTTGTACCGGCATGAGCTTTATTAACTTTGCACGTGTCATGCTCGCCGCGCTTGAGGGTGGCCGTGACGCTACCAGCGGCAAAGTTTTCCTGCCGCAGGCGCAGGCGCTTTCCGCTGGCAACTTCCGCACGTTTGATGAGGTGATGACGGCGTGGGATAACCAAATCCGTTACTACACGAAGAAGTCTATTGAGATTGAATGCGTTGTCGACACCGTGCTGGAAGAAAACGCCCACGACATCCTCTGCTCGGCCCTGGTGGACGACTGCATTGAACGCGGCAAGAGCATTAAGCAGGGCGGCGCTAAATATGACTGGGTATCCGGCCTGCAGGTAGGCATCGCTAACCTCGGCAATGGACTGGCGGCAGTTCGTAAGCTGGTATTCGACCAGGGCGTTATCGGCCAGCAGCAGCTTGCCGACGCGCTGGCGAACGATTTCGACGGGCTTACCGGCGAGCAGTTGCGCCAACGACTGATTAACAGCGCCCCGAAATATGGCAATGATGAAGACGATGTCGATCTGTTGCTCTCCCGCGCTTATCAGACCTATATCGATGAGCTGAAACAATACCATAATACCCGTTATGGCCGCGGACCGACCGGGGGCACCTATTATGCCGGCACGTCATCCATTTCCGCCAACGTGCCATTTGGCGCGGCGACAATGGCGACGCCTGACGGGCGCAAAGCGAAAACGCCGCTGGCAGAAGGCGCAAGCCCCTCCTCCGGCACCGATCGCCTGGGACCCACGGCAGTGATTAGCTCGGTTGGAAAACTGCCAACCGATAAAATTCTTGGCGGCGTACTGTTGAATCAGAAACTTAACCCGTCCACACTGGATAATCTGCGTGACCGGGAAAAATTGATGATGATGCTGCGCACCTTCTTTGAGGTTCATAAAGGCTGGCATGTACAGTACAACATCGTGTCTCGCGAGACGCTGCTGGACGCTAAAGCCCACCCTGATAAGTATCGTGATCTGGTCGTACGTGTGGCAGGCTACTCCGCGTTCTTTACGGCCTTATCCCCTGACGCTCAGGATGATATTATCGCGCGTACAGAACATACGCTCTAACCGACATGCGGTGGCTTCGGCCACCGCTTATAACTGGCAGATATGAATTCCAGACAACAACTTATTTTACAGATGGTAATTGACCAGGGCCGCGTCAGCGTGGCCGAGCTCGCCAAAATGACTGGCGTGTCTGAGGTAACGATCCGTCAGGATCTTAACCTCCTCGAAAAACAAAGCTACCTTCGTCGTACCCATGGCTACGCGGTTCCGCTGGACAGCGATGACGTGGAAACGCGCATGATGAATAACTATCCCATCAAACGTCAGTTGGCAGAATTCGCGGCAAATCTGGTGAATGACGGCGAAACGGTGTTCATTGAAAATGGCAGCAGCAACGCTCTGTTGGCCCGCACGCTGGCCGAGCAGAAAAACATCACTCTGATTACTGTCAGCAGTTATATTGCCCACCTGTTAAAAGAGACCCCCTGCGAAGTCATTTTACTGGGCGGCATCTATCAGAAAAAAAGCGAAAGCATGGTAGGACCGCTGACCAGGCAGTACATCCAGCAGGTGCATTTCAGTAAAGCGTTTATTGGCATTGATGGATGGCAACCGGACACCGGCTTTACCGGCCGGGATATGATGCGCGCCGATGTCGTTAACGCCGTGCTGGAGAAAGGCAGCGAGGCTATTATTCTCACTGACAGCTCTAAATTTGGCGCGGTTCATCCTTATACGCTTGGTCCCGCTGCGCAATTCAGCCGCGTTATTACGGACGACAAATTAAACCCAGCCGCCCATCAAACGTTAAAGCAGAGCGGGCTGGCTGTCGATATTGTTCCTCATTACCCTTCCCTGTAATTTTTTTAAGCTGCGCTGAACCCGGCGCAGCCACCTCTGAGAGTTTTCTCATCCCTGAATTAAGACTTTTTACCTGTTTGATCACGTTAAAGAAATTAAAATTATGTTTAGCGATATAACAGGAAGTAACTGTCACCAGCGTGATTTTATTTAACCCATATCGCCACACCGTTTCACGTAGAAGCTTTAAGCGGCGGGATTGCCACTATACTTAAAGAGCAACTTCTTTCTGTGAATCAATTATTCAGGAGAAAGTATTATGTCGTTAAATTACAAAAAAGTGGCCGCAGCGCTGCTGGCAGTCACTCTGGCAACCTCTCTTAGTGCTTGTTCAAACTGGTCCAAACGCGACCGTAACACCGCGATCGGTGCTGGCGCAGGCGCAATTGGCGGCTCCGTGCTGACTGACGGCAGTGCGCTGGGTACGCTGGGCGGCGCCGCCGTTGGTGGCATCATCGGTCATCAGGTAGATTAATCCAGCTTCAGTTCAGCCGAATTTAAAAATGCCATAACTATAACAGTGCAAATAATTCTGTCTGGCTGAAGCGAATTGACCAAAACTGACAAAAAGGCCACGGTATTTGCCGTGGCCTTTCTATTTACCCGCCAGCCAGTTTTACTTTCATTCCTCTGGCTTCGAGTAAGCTTTTTATTAAATCGCGCTTGTCACCCTGAATTTCGATAACGCCCTCTTTAACTGCTCCTCCGCAACCGCATTTGGCTTTCAGTTCCGCGGCTATTTTTTTAAGCGTGGCGTCATCAGCATCAATACCGGTAATCAGACAGACCCCTTTTCCTTTCCTGCCACTGGTCTGGCGTTGAATTCGCACAATACCGTCGCCTTTTGGGCGTTCTGGCGCAGCGTCAGGCTCATGTATACGCCCGGTTTCAGTGGAGTAGACCAGCCGGCTATTGTTGTCGCCCATTATGCCTCCTGTTTAAGCGATGCAAGAATATCACGCAGCATTTGCGCCGGATCGGCGGCACGCGTAATAGGTCGTCCAATAACCATATAGTCTACGCCAGCAAGCTGAGCCTGCTGCGGCGTCATAATACGACGCTGGTCGCCTGCTTCGGCCCCTTCCGGACGAATGCCTGGAGTGACCAGCTTAAAAGCGGCGCCCAGTTCATTTTTAAAACGGACGGCTTCCTGGGCCGAGCAGACTACGCCGTCAAGGCCGCATTCCTGGGTAAGACGCGCCAGACGCTCCGCATGATCAGCCGGGCTCAGGGTAATGCCGACATCAGTCAAATCGCTGGCTTCCATGCTTGTTAACACCGTAACGGCAATCAGCAACGGCGCGTCGGCGCCGAAAGGCGCCAGGGCTTCTTTTGCCGCGCGCATCATTCGCGCCCCGCCGCTGGCATGCACATTGACCATCCACACGCCGAGTTCCGCTGCGGCCGCAACAGCGCGCGCGGTGGTGTTAGGGATGTCGTGAAATTTCAGGTCGAGAAAAACATCGAATCCGCGCTCGTGTAGATCGCTTATCAATTGAGGACCGCACAGCGTGAACATCTCTTTGCCTATCTTCAGACGGCAATCACGCGGGTCGATGCGGTCGACAAAGGCAAGCGCGCTGTCGCGATTGTCATAGTCGAGCGCGACAACAATCGGCGAATCAGTAACAGAACGGGAGGAGGATGCAGTTAACTTCATGACCAGACCTTCTGACAGAGGGCACCGATGCGGCGCGGATGGATAAACGGCAAGCATTCTACCCGCACAACCATGAAATTTACAGGCGCGATCGCGCAGGCCCGGCTGGAAAGCGACAGGAGACTGAGTTTGCAGACCAGGATGTATCATTCATCAGAAGTATGTTGTAACTAATGGGAGAAAAAAAGAGTTTTATTGGCCATCCAGTCCGCGAATCGGCTTAATGGTTGACCACGCGCGGCAGGAAGGACAATGCCAGTAAAGCGTAAAAGCGGTAAAACCGCATTTATGGCAGCGATAGCGCGGTTTTGTACGTACTTGCTCGCCTACCATGTCGCGCAAAACCATCAGGCTCTCTTTGGCGCGCCCTTCTTCAGCCTCCTGCAGATGGTAATCCATCAGACGATGAAAAACGCGCATAGTCGGGTGGCGCTGAAGCTGGCGCGTAATGTAGACCTGAGCGGTATCCTGCCCTTCCTGCTGCTCCACCACTTCCGCCAGCATCAGTTCAGCCGTGGCGCCGGTGTTTTCTTCTACGCAGCGTTTAAGAAAATCCGCCCATTCCTGAGGCTTATTGAGTTGCTGATAGCAAACCTGCAACATTTCCAGCGTTTCGCTAACCAGCTCATGATCCTGCTCGATGACTTTTTGCAGACTCTCTACTGCGCTGGCATAGTCGCCGCGCGCCATAAAGATACGGCCCATCATAATGGAGATGCGCGCGCTGTTGCGATCGGCGGCGGCGCCCTTTTTCAGCAGAGACATTGCGCGTTCCATGTCGTCGCTGCCCATCGCCTGCAGGGCCAGTTCACAATAAAAATGGGCGATTTCCATACGCTGTTTATCTTTGCCGAGCTTAACCAGTCGCTCAGCCACCTCGATGGCTTTCTGCCAGTCGCTGGTAGCCTGATAAATCTGCAGCAGTTGTTGCAGCGCGCCAACGCGAAAATCGGTTTCATCCACCAGTTGCTTGAACATCTCTTCCGCGCGGTCATACAGGCCTGCCGCCATATAATCGCGGCCAAGCTGTTGCACGGCAAGGAGCCGCTGCTCGTAAGTCAGCGACGCGCTTTCCATTAATGACTGATGAATGCGAATGGCGCGATCGACTTCGCCGCGAGAGCGGAAAAGATTGCCGAGCGTAAGGTGCGCCTCGACGGTGCCGGTATCCTCTTTCAGCATGTCGAGAAAGAGTTCAACGGCTTTATCCTGCTGGTTGGAAAGTAGGAAGTTGACGCCTGCGACATAGTCCCGAGAAAGCCGGTTGGTTTCCTGATCTTTTGCCTGTTGCGCACTTCTGCGCCCCATGTACCAGCCATAGGCGGCCGCGACGGGCAAAAGCAGAAACAACAACTCCAGCATAGCGAATTAATCCTTAACGGCCGGCGTAGTAGCGCTGCCAGGCGCGGGCACAGGCGCGACCTGCTGTTCCAGGCGTTTGATTTTACGCTCGGCGCGAGCCAGCTGCAGCCTTGCGCGCAGCCAGAACAGGCCGCAAATCAGCCAGCCGATAATAAAACCTGCGGCAAACAAAAAGGCGAGAAGCGTAGAAATACGAAACTCTCCCTGCGCCAGTAAGTAGTTAAACGTAACCTGCTGATCGTTTTGCGCACCCAGCGTGACCGAAACAACAAAAATCGCCAGTACCAGTAAAAAAATGAGTAAATATTTCACATGACTTCCCGTATGCGGCTTCGTGCGTATAAAAAACAGTCCAGGCTTCAGCGTAACGCGTTATAAGTTACCATTTTCGCACCCTTCGCGAAATCTCAAAGCGACAGGACATCCCAATTAAATAAGGCTAAAAAATCAAATATCAACCGTTCAGCTATCGTCATGTTCGCGCTTGTCGATTTCTACTTTTTCCTCAACAGGCGGGGTTAACGGCCCGCACAATCGCTGCGCAAGCCATGTCGCGAGCGTTACCAGCAGCCAGGAGATGAGCGTGGCGACCGCTAAATCCCGCGGCCAGTGCATCCCCAGCAGCATTCTGCTGCCCATTACGCCCGTCGCCCAGACAAGCAGCAACGCAATAGTCCAGGTTCTGCGACGCGGCCACAGCAGGCCGACACCCAGCAGTGCCCAGCTCGCGGCGAACATAGTATGACCAGAAGGAAAAGCGAAACCGGTCTCTTTTTGCCAGTGCTGGCGCAGCCAGCCCGGTATTTTTGTTTCATGCTGCAATTGCGCTTTCACTAATGCGCTTCGTTCCTTGCGTTTTAAAGTGTAGAACTCGTCAACCGGGATAGCGTGGGTTTTTTCAAGCCAGATGACAAACGGGCGCGGTTCCTGAACCTGTTCTTTAATCAATGACTTGCTCCCTTGCCCCAGCATAATTGCCATGCCCAGGATCGCAAACAGCGTAAGCGCTGCCTTGAGCCGGAAACGCAGGCACCAGAGAAACCAGGCGCAGAGTAAAACATGGGTGATTATCCCCCAGGGCTGCGTCACTGTTTCCGTCATCCAGAACAAGAATTTAAGCCATAAAGAGCTGTCGCCTGGCTGCCATTGCCACCCGGAAACCCAGGTCGACAGCGGCATGATGAGCAGCAGAAGCGCGCCAAGGGCGGTACGTCGAGCAATGGCCAGCATAGTCACTCCTTTTGTGCAAAGTCCTTCAAGAATAACTGAAAAATCACGCAATCTTGCAAATGTACCCTTTAGTGCGCTTAAAAACAGCCGTGGATAGTGTGATTAGGCGAACGCTCCTGCCTTGTGGCAAAATAGCAAGATAACAGAAAGCCAGCGTTCTGGCGGGCGTCGCGAGGCGTCATGTAATCTGGAGAATCACATGCAGCTTAAACGTGTGGCAGAAGCCAAACTGCCAACCCCATGGGGGGATTTCCTGATGGTGGGTTTTGAAGAACTGGCGACCGGGCAGGACCATGTGGCCCTGGTATTTGGGGATATTACAGGCAAAGAGCCGGTTCTGGCTCGCGTTCATTCAGAATGTTTAACCGGCGACGCGTTATTCAGCCTGCGCTGCGACTGCGGTTTTCAGCTTGAAGCAGCGCTTTCGCACATTGCTGAAGAAGGCCGCGGCATCCTGCTGTATCACCGCCAGGAAGGACGGAACATTGGCCTACTGAATAAAATTCGCGCATACGCACTGCAGGACCAGGGTTACGATACCGTAGAAGCCAACCATCAACTTGGTTTTGCCGCCGATGAGCGGGATTTCACCCTTTGCGCAGACATGTTTAAACTGCTCGGCGTTGATGAAGTACGTTTACTGACCAACAACCCGCGTAAGGTTGAAATCCTTACTGAGGCGGGCATCAATATTGTCGAGCGCGTGCCGCTTATCGTCGGGCGCAACCCCAACAATGAGCATTATCTCGATACCAAGGCGGCCAAAATGGGCCATCTGCTCCCCTGAAAAAAGGCCTGCTGATGCAGGCCTTTTTTTATCATGACGCTAAGCAAATCAGCGCAGCATATTACGGATGACATAGTGCAAAATGCCGTCGTTGCGGTAATAGGTCAGCTCATTACCGGTATCAATGCGACAACGGCAATCAATCACTTCAGTCGCGCCATCTGCGCGGGTCAACGTTACCGGCACGGTGGCGGCAGGCGTAATATTCGCCAGATCGCTGATATCAATCCGCTCGTCCCCCGTGAGTCCCAATGTCTTACGCGTGACGCCTTGCGGGAATTCCAGTGGCAGTATGCCCATCCCGATGAGGTTTGAGCGGTGGATACGTTCGAACGATTCGGCGATAACCACGCGCACGCCCAGCAGACGAGGCCCTTTTGCCGCCCAGTCGCGGCTGGAGCCTGAACCATACTCTTTACCGGCAATGACCGCCAGCGGCGTGCCTTTCTCCTGGTAACGCATCGCGGCATCATAGATTGACATCACTTCATCGCCCGGCAACAGGCGGGTCATCCCCCCTTCCACACCCGGCACCATTTCGTTGCGAATGCGAATATTCGCAAAGGTGCCGCGCATCATCACTTCATGGTTGCCACGACGTGAACCGTAGGAGTTAAAGTCGTTACGCTCCACACCATGGCTCAGCAAGTAGCGCCCGGCCGGGCTGTCGAGCTTGATGCTGCCCGCAGGGGAAATGTGGTCAGTCGTCACCGAATCGCCCAGCATGGCGAGAATGCGCGCGCCATGGATATCCTGCACCGGCGCGGGATCCGCCAGCATTTCCTCAAAGAAAGGCGACAGGCGAATGTAGGTTGAATCTGACTGCCAGTCGTAGGTATCCGAAGCCTGAACGTTGATAGCCTTCCAGTCGTCCGTGCCTTCAAACACTTCCGCATATTCTTTACGGAACATTTCCGTGGAAACTTGCTCCATCGCACGGGCGATTTCGCTTGTCGAAGGCCAGATATCTTTCAGATACACCGGGTCGCCTTTGCGATCGTGTCCCAGCGGCTCGGTTTCGAGGTTAATATTCATGTTGCCGGCCAGCGCATAAGCCACTACCAGCGGCGGCGAGGCGAGCCAGTTGGTTTTTACCAGAGGATGAATACGACCCTCAAAGTTACGGTTGCCGGACAGCACGGCGCCAACCGTCAGATCGCCTTTTTTGATAGCTTGTTCAATAGGCTCCGGCAGCGGACCAGAGTTACCGATACAGGTGGTACACCCATACCCGACAAGATTAAAACCCAGTTCGTCGAGATAAGGCGTCAGTTTAGCCCGGGCAAGATAGTCGGAAACCACTTTTGAACCAGGCGCCAGCGAGGCTTTTACCCATGGCTGGCGTTTAAGCCCCAGCGTCACCGCTTTTTTGGCGAGCAGCCCGGCCGCCATTAATACGCTTGGGTTGGACGTATTAGTACAAGAGGTAATTGCCGAAATCACCACCGCACCGTCCGGAAGCTCATATTGATGCCCGCTCAAGGTATACGTGACAGGCTGCTTGTCTTTCCTGGCAGTATTAAGCTCAAGCTCAGTACTGGCCGCGAAAGCTTTCGGCACATCGCCCAGCGCCACGCGATCCTGCGGCCGTTTCGGGCCAGCCAGACTTGCCTCAACATCCCCCATGTCGAGTTCAAGTACGCTCGTAAACACGGGCTCATCGCCAGGGTTTCGCCAAAGCCCCTGCGCTTTAGTGTAAGCCTCCACCAGCGCCACTTGCTCTTCGCTGCGCCCGCTCAGGCGCATATAACCGAGCGTAACGTCATCGACAGGGAAAAAGCCGCAGGTCGCGCCATATTCCGGCGCCATGTTAGCGATAGTCGCGCGATCGGCGAGCGGTAACGAGTCCAGCCCGTCGCCAAAAAACTCAACAAACTTGCCTACTACGCCATGTTTACGCAGCATTTGCGTTACCGTCAGCACCAGGTCAGTCGCCGTGATGCCTTCACGGAGCTTGCCGGTAAGGCGGAAACCCACGACATCGGGGATGAGCATAGAGACGGGCTGACCGAGCATCGCCGCTTCCGCTTCAATACCACCTACCCCCCAGCCCAGCACGCCGAGACCGTTAATCATCGTCGTATGGGAGTCAGTGCCGACCAGCGTATCGGGATAAGCGACCATCACGCCATCCTGTAATTCGCTCCAGACGGCTTTGCCTAAGTATTCGAGGTTAACCTGATGACAAATGCCGGTGCCCGGCGGTACGACGCTAAAGCGGCTGAAGGCTTGCTGTCCCCAGCGCAGGAATACATAGCGTTCGTGGTTGCGCTCCATTTCGAGACGTACGTTTTCTTCAAACGCATCATCATCGCCAAAATGGTCGACGGTGACGGAATGGTCGATAACCAGATCGACCGGGGAAAGCGGGTTTACTTTTGAAACATCACCGCCCAGACGTTTTACCGCTTCTCGCATGGCGGCCAGGTCTACTACCGCCGGCACGCCGGTGAAATCCTGCATCAGCACGCGGGCAGGCCGATAGGCAATCTCCCGATCGGCATGGGCGTTTTTCAGCCAGCCGGCCAGCGCATGCAGATCGTCGGCGGTAACCGTATCGTTATCCTGCCAGCGCAGCATGTTTTCGAGTAAAACTTTTAAAGATTTGGGTAGCCGGGTGATATCTCCAAGTTCCCTGGCCGCCAGTGGCAAGCTGTAGTAATGATAGGTTTTATCCAGCGCCTGCAGCGTGTCCTTACTGGCTTCGCGTAGGGTTGACGACATAGCTCCTCCTGTAATCCTCGGATAGCGATACCCTGACAACCGTCAGGGTCTGTATTTAAAGATAACACAAACATGTCGTAACGATTTGATAACAACCCAAAAAGCTAAACGGCAGGAAAACAGAAAGGAAAAAAGCAAAATGCCCGGCCGAGCCGGGCATTATGGGGATTAGCGAAGGCAGATCCAGACCATCTGGCTCCAGAAGAGCGCTGAGACAGAAAAAGCGCCGAACCATGACCAGTATTTGAGGGTACGTTGATTATTCATAGCTATCACACCAATAAAATAAACCATTCATCCCGACACCATGTTTAATCTGTCGGCCTTATTGCTGTGTAGGTTTATTCTCTCAACCGGAGAAATGATAAGAATGCATTATTGACAGCCTGAAACCAGGTTCACGAAGTGTCGTTTAATGTTTTTTGTGATCTTCTTCAGTAAACAGAGCGATAAAAGCCTGCTGCTGTTCTGTTAATTCCCAATGTCCGTACACCTCATCCCGCGGCATATTTTTGTGGTCTTGCTCACGAGTAGGGTTGTCACGAAGCTGACATCTCCGTTTAGCTGCTGAGCTTTGTAAACGTACAGCCATTTTCAGCCCCAGAAACGCCAGATAAGGAGCGCAACCACAATCCAGAACAGCGCTGAGCCAAGAAAGACGGCCGTCCACGCTTTGCGCTTCAGATCCGCATCCCTACGTGGCTCTTCACTTCCTGATGGCATTGCTAACCTCGTACAATCGACATCGCTTATCATGTTCACACCAAACAATTGGTACAACTAATCATCAGATGAGATAAATCCTAAATAAACTTTAGCCGAAAAGCCAGCATCTTTACGATCATTTTGCTATCGAATAATTAATCTTTTGACGTGAAATAAATTATTGAAGTAGCGAATTTGCGTTAAGGCTTATTATTTTCTATTTTTGTCGCTAATTGGTGACAGTACCCGCGCTAAATATAAGGAGAAAGTCGCAGGGCTGCATAAACACGCGGATGATTCTCTTTCTTATTTCAATTACGTGGGGAGAAAATAAAGGCATCCCCCGTTTTGCTGAGGATGCCAAAAGTGATTATTTGGCAGGCAGTTTGATATCTTTAAACATCTCTTCAATATCTTCATTCGAGCGTAGCGCAACGGCTGCATCGACAACGTCACGCGTCAAATGCGGCGCAAAGCGTTGGATAAAGTCATACATATAGCTACGTAAGAAAGTGCTGCGGCGAAAACCGATCTTCGTGGTGCTGTGGCTGAAAATGCCATCTGCATCAATTCTTACTAAATCGGGATCGGATATTGGATCCACCGCCATGCTGGCAATCACCCCTACCCCCAACCCCAGGCGCACATAAGTTTTGATAACGTCGGCATCGGTAGCGGTGAAAACAATGCGCGGCGACAAGCCCGCACGGTTAAAAGCCGTATCCAGCTCAGAGCGTCCGGTAAAACCAAAGGTATAGGTGACCAGCGGATACTGAGCCAGTTCTTCAATATTCACCTTTTCTTTCGAAGCCAGCGGATGATCGGGCGTGACCACAATTGAACGGTTCCAGTGATAGCAAGGCAGCATGACAAGGTCGTCATACAGATGCAGCGCCTCCGTCGCGATAGCGAAATCGGCATTGCCTTTTGATACCGCTTCGGCAATCTGCGTAGGCGATCCCTGGTGCATATGCAGTGAAACGCGCGGATAGCGCTCAATGAAGCCTTTAATCACGCTCGGCAAGGCATAGCGAGCCTGAGTATGGGTTGTCGCCACGTAAAGCGACCCTTTATCAGGCCAGGTGTGTTCGCCTGCAACCGATTTAATGGCATCGACTTTAGAAAGCACTTCCCGGGCGATACGAATAATTTCCTGACCGGCTGGCGTAACCTGAGTAAGATGCTTGCCGCTGCGCGCAAAAATCTGTATGCCCAGCTCATCTTCAAGCATACGAACCTGCTTACTGATACCTGGCTGCGAGGTATAAAGGCCTTCCGCCGTAGAGGAAACATTCAGGTTGTGGTTAACCACCTCAACGATATAGCGCAACTGTTGTAGTTTCATGTCTGACCATCCAGGGTTGCACCCGCGGCAAGCAGGCTTAAGACGATTTCATAATAAGAAAGGGGAACGCTATAACTACTATATCACTAATAGCTTTAGTGTATAGATATGTAAAAAAAATAATAACAGCGTTATAAAAAGAAAAGGCCGACAGGAGTCGGCCTTAAGCTATTAATTATATTTTATTTTTTACCTTCGACCCATTTGCCGTCGACGTAAAAGGCAGACCAGTTAGTCGCCTTGCCATCCTTTTCAGACGCAACATATTGCTGTTTGGTCTTACGGCTAAAACGCACCATCGTTTTGTTGCCTTCAGGGTCTTCCTGCGGCGCGTCAGCGAGATAGCGCAGTTTTTCCGGCAGACGATCGCGGAAGCGATGTAACTCTTCAACCAGCGGCGCGCGCGTTTCACGTGATTTCGGGAAGGTGTTCGCTGCAAGGAAAACCCCTGCCGCGCCATCGCGAAGAACAAAGTAAGCGTCTGATTTCTCGCACGGCAACTCAGGCAGCGGCACCGGGTCCTCCTTCGGCGGCGCGACTTCACCGTTACGCAGAATTTTACGGGTATTTTTGCACTCTTCGTTGGTACAAGCCATGTACTTGCCAAAACGTCCCATTTTCAGGTGCATTTCAGAACCGCACTTCTCGCACTCCACCACCGGGCCATCGTAGCCTTTGATGCGGAACTCGCCTTCCTCAATCTCATAACCGTCGCAGGTCGGGTTATTACCGCAGATATGAATCTTACGTTTCGGGTCGATGAGGTAGCTGTCCATCGCCGTGCCGCATTTGACGCAACGACGGCGCGCGCGAAGCGCGTTGGTTTCCGCATCGTCACCTTCCAGTACGTTCAGCACTTCATTTTCCGGCACCAGATTGATGGTGGTTTTGCAGCGTTCTTTCGGCGGCAGCGCATAGCCGGAACAGCCGAGGAATACGCCAGTGCTCGCGGTGCGAATCCCCATCTTGCGCCCGCAGGTCGGACAGTCGATGCTGGTCAACACCATCTGGTTCGGGCGCATGCCGCCCTCTTCCGGATCTTTCTCAGCCGTATCAAGCTGCTTGTTAAAATCGTTAAAGAAGCTGTCCAGAACGCCGCGCCATTCAGCTTCATGGTTCGCTACCCGGTCAAGGCTGTCTTCCATCTGCGCGGTGAAATCATAATTCATCAAATCGCGGAAATTTTCTTCCAGGCGGTCGGTGACGATTTCACCCATTTTTTCAGCATAGAAACGGCGGTTTTCCACACGCACGTAACCACGGTCCTGAATAGTGGAGATAATGGACGCATAAGTAGACGGGCGGCCAATTCCGCGCTTCTCAAGCTCTTTAACCAGCGAGGCTTCGCTAAAGCGTGCCGGCGGCTTGGTAAAGTGCTGAGCTGGTGTCAATTCGATTAATGAAAGCGTATCGCCTTCGTTTACCGCTGGCAGCGTGCGATCTTCATCGTTTTTACGCAGCGCCGGCATGACTTTCGTCCAGCCGTCGAAGCGCAAGGTGCGTCCGCGCGCTTTGAGGCGGAAATCGCCTGCCGCTACCGTGAGCGTAGTGGAATCATACTGCGCAGGCGTCATCTGGCAGGCCACGAACTGGCGCCAAATAAGCTGATAGAGCTTCTGCGCGTCCGCTTCCATATCCTTCAACGATTCCGCAAGCACGCTCACATCGGAAGGACGAATGGCTTCGTGCGCTTCCTGGGAGTTTTCTTTACTGGCGTACTGGTTCGGCGCGTCCGGCAGATATTTTTTACCGAAGTTGCTGTCAATGTAGCCGCGAACCATGCTCACCGCATCCTGACTCAGGTTGGTGGAGTCAGTACGCATATAGGTAATGTGCCCGGCTTCATAGAGACGCTGCGCCATCATCATGGTTTTCTTCACGCCAAAACCAAGACGCGTGCTTGCTGCCTGTTGCAGGGTAGACGTAATAAAGGGAGCACCAGGCTTGCTGCTGGTGGGTTTGTCTTCACGCTCTATAACTTTATATTGCGCGCCCTTGAGCAGCTCCACCGCCGCCATGGTTTCATCGCGGCTGACAGGGCGGAATGGCTTGTCATGCTGATGCGTAACCTGGACAGACAGCGCTTCGCTGGAAGGCGTGGTAAGCGAGGCGTCAACTTCCCAATACTCTTCCGGAACAAACGCCTTAATTTCGCGCTCGCGCTCCACCACTAAACGCACCGCGACTGACTGAACGCGGCCTGCAGAAAGCCCACGCGCTATTTTCTTCCACAGCAGCGGGGAAACCATATAGCCCACCACGCGGTCCATGAAGCGGCGCGCCTGCTGGGCGTTTACGCGATCGAGATTCAATTCGCCCGGCTTTTCAAATGCCTGACGAATGGCGTTCTTGGTAATTTCGTTGAAGACAACGCGGCTGTAGCGTTTGTCATCGCCGCCGATCACTTCCCGCAGGTGCCAGGCGATAGCCTCCCCTTCGCGGTCAAGGTCGGTTGCGAGATAAATATGATCGGCTTTTTCCGCGAGCGATTTGAGCTCGGAAACCACCTTTTCTTTACCCGGCAGCACTTCATACTGTGCTTCCCAGTTGTGCCAGGGGTCGATGCCCATACGGCTGACGAGCGCACCACGTTCATCTTTTTTGGCCTTGCCGGCCGCTTTTTTGGTGGAGGCGGAGTCAGCGCTTTTCTTAGGGGCGGAGCCACTGGTCGGCAAATCACGGATGTGGCCTACGCTGGATTTCACCACGTAGTCTTTACCGAGATATTTGTTAATCGTTTTGGCTTTTGCCGGGGACTCAACGATAACGAGAGCTTTACCCATATTCACCTTTACCTGATTGGATTCTTCCAGAATACGTCGCACGTTGCTGCACCTTCCACTGGCGACGAGCCTTTTATATTGCGGCAGCGTCAATGGATATCAACCCTTAAATCACTTAAGCCCGCAGAGACTAAAAACGCGTCATGTGGTTGAGACCACAGGGTTTTCGTACAGGTTAAACCAGCACGACGAACTTCAGGTTGAATGTCAAGCAATTCTGTTGCCAGATTTGCGAAAGGGTCACACTCTACCTGATAAAATTCGTTACGCAACTTTATTAGCATGCAAAAGCGTTTCACGCTACCACGTAAAAGCCCGTAATCCCCCTGCCGGCAACAGGGAAAATTTGCCACCTTTCCTCTGTGAGGCGTACACTACGCGCAGTCTATAAGGAGAGGATTATGCAAGTAAAAACTCAGCCTATCGATCGTGAAACGTTGCTAGCTCACGCCAATAAACTCATTCGCGAGCATGAGGATTATCTGGCGGGTATGGAAGCGACACATGTTGAGCAAAAAAATGGCGTGCTAGTATTTCAGGGCAACTATTTTCTTGATGAGCAAGGCTTACCTACCGCGAAAAGCACAGCGGTGTTCAATATGTTCAAACACCTCGCCCACCAACTTTCCGAGAAATATTACCTGCAGGATTAAAAAACGAGGCGTACAGCCTCGTTTTCCAGGTTACAGCAGCGGTTTTTCTCCTCGCTGCCACCAGCGGAGCAGCAGGCGGTCCAGACTCCGGGCCGCGCTGCCGGTGAACTTATCCATCAGCTTTTTACGGCGCGTGTAGCGTACGCTCACCACCTCTTTTTGCGGCATCTGCTGCAAAATCAAATCGTCGCTGGTGCGAATTTCATCCACTAACCCTTTTTCCTGCGCCTGCAAACCGTACCAGTGCTCGCCCGTTGCGACCTCATTAATATCTAATGAGGGGCGCATGGTCTGTACAAACTGCTTGAAGAGTTGATGAGTTTCGTTGAGGTCTTCACGAAATTTCTCACGCCCTTCCTCGGTATTCTCGCCAAACAGGGTCAGAGTGCGTTTGTATTGTCCGGCGGTGTGAAGTTCGATATCGATATCGTTGCGCTTAAGCAGGCGATTGAAGTTAGGCACCTGAGCGACGACCCCAATCGAGCCGACAATGGCGAAAGGCGCCGCCACAATCCGGTTGGCTACGCAAGCCATCATGTATCCCCCGCTTGCCGCGACTTTATCTACCGCAACGGTTAAAGGGATATTACGATCGCGTAAACGCTGAAGCTGTGATGAAGCAAGACCGTAGCCATGCACCACGCCGCCGGGGCTCTCCAGACGCAGCAAAACCTCATCTTGCGGCTTCGCCACGGCCAGCACGGCGGTAATTTCTTCGCGTAGCGAAGCGACCTCATGGGCATCCATGCTGCCTTTGAAGTCGAGTACGTAAAGCGTTGCCTTGCCGGACGGCGCGCTTTCCCCACGCTTTGCCCGCGCTTTAGCCGCTTTCGCTTCCTGTTTCTCTTTCTTCTTTTGTTCCTTATGCCACTGTTTTTGCTGATGTGTGTCGAGCAGCGCAACCGCTATCTCTTCCTGCATCGTTTTGTACTGTTCATTCAGACGGGTCACGCGAAGCTCGCCGCGCTGATGTTTCTTGCGCTGTGCGACATTCGAAATCAGCGAGATGACGATAACTAACGCCACGACTACCGTCGCGATTTTGGCCAAAAACAGGCCATATTCATAAACTAAATCCACAGTTTCCGCCTCTGTCTTTACGCTCGAAAAACGGCGTTAGTCTACCCGACGCTTCAGCGCGCGTCTCGCGATTAGTCTTGTTCATGCGAGTCAGGTTCCTGATTTTTCCTTGTGCGATGAAATATTTGCAAAATGTTACGCTCAGGTTGTTATGGTCCCCCAGCCGATTGAAATAGTGAGCGGATTAAGGCATAAAGCGCTTTTATGCAAAATGAAGCGTCGGTTTTTGCCCGCCGCTTGCGCCGAGGAGTTGCCCGTGCACTATCAACCGCAAACTAACCTGCTGCAAAACCGCATAATTTTAGTCACAGGCGCCAGCGACGGCATTGGCCGCGAGGCGGCATTGACCTATGCGCGTTACGGAGCGCAGGTGCTTTTATTGGGCCGCAGCGAAGAAAAATTACGCCAGGTCGCTGATGACATAACACGTCTGGGCGCCATCCCGGCCAGCCTGTTTTTGCTCGATTACGCCAGCGCTACGGTTGAAGATTGCCAGCGCGTGGCACGAGAAATCGCCGCTCAGGTTCCTCGCCTGGACGGTTTATTGCACAATGCTGGCATACTGGGTGAAATCGCACCGATGATGGAACAGACGCCGGAAAGCTGGCGTGAAGTGATGCAGGTTAACGTCAATACCACCTTCTTTTTAACCCAGGCGCTGTTGCCGCTGCTGTTGAAGGCGGAAGCAGGCTCGCTGGTCTTCACCACCTCAAGCGTGGGCCGCCAGGGGCGGGCGCAATGGGGCGCTTACGCCGTGTCCAAATTCGCAACGGAAGGCATGATGCAGGTGCTTGCGGACGAATATAAATCGTTGCGGGTTAACTGCATCAACCCTGGCGGCACGCGAACCAAAATGCGCGCCAGCGCCTTTCCGACAGAAGATGCCGATAAACTTAAGACGCCTGCGGATTTAATGCCGCTTTACCTCTGGCTGATGGGCGACGACAGCCGCCGCAAAACCGGCATGAGTTTCGATGCCCAGCCAGGCCGCAAACCGGGAATAGCCGAATGAACGAAGATCGCTATCAGCAACGCCAGCAGAAAATAAAAGATAAGGTCGATGCCCGCGTGGCCGCCGCCCAAGAGGAGCGCGGCATCACCCTCGTGTTTACCGGCAACGGCAAAGGCAAAACCACCGCCGCCTTTGGCACAGCCGCCCGCGCCGTCGGCCACGGTAAAAAAGTGGGCGTTATCCAGTTTATTAAAGGCACCTGGCCGAATGGCGAACGTAATCTGCTGGAGCCGCACGGCGTTGAATTTCAGGTAATGGCAACGGGTTTTACCTGGGATACGCAAAACCGCGAGAGTGATACGGCCGCTTGCCTTGAAGTCTGGCGGCATGCCGAGCGGATGCTGGCCGACAGCGCGCTCGATATGGTGATTCTGGACGAGCTGACTTACATGGTGGCGTACGATTATCTGCCGCTGGAAACGGTCATGCAGGCGCTGCGAAACCGTCCGGCGCACCAGACGGTCATCATCACCGGCCGCGGCTGCCACCGCGATATTCTTGATTATGCCGATACCGTAAGCGAACTGCGTCCGGTTAAACATGCCTTTGACGCAGGCGTTAAGGCGCAAATCGGCATTGACTACTAGCCGTCAGCGTTATCCCGGCGCAGTAAGCAAAACGCCCTCATTCGAGGGCGTTTTATTTAGCTGCCGCTGCGGCCACCGCCGCTGCGACGGTTGCCGCTCACCTGGCTGTGACGTTTTACTGCCCGGCGAATCTGGTTCGCCTTCATACGGCGTCTGTCTTTTTCAACCGCCACTTTGCTGGAGGTCTCCGCGGGCAAGCCCACCAGCTCACGCAGGTAGTTGGTCTGCGCCAGATCAAGCTCCGTCCAGCCGCCGCGCGGCAAACCTTTCGGCAGAGGGATATCGCCATAGCGCACGCGAATCAGGCGGCTTACCTGTACGCCTACCGCTTCCCACAGGCGACGCACTTCACGGTTGCGCCCTTCCGTGAGGGTAACGTTGTACCACTGGTTGATGCCTTCGCCGCCGCTGAAGCGGATAGTTTTAAACGCCGCCGGACCATCTTCCAGCTGTACGCCCCGCGCCAGTTCACGCACTTTCGCATCGTCAACCTGGCCAAAGACGCGTACCGCGTATTCGCGCTCTACTTCCCGGCTCGGGTGCATCAGTCGATTCGCCAGCTCGCCGTCAGTCGTAAAGAGCAGCAGACCGCAGGTGTTAACATCAAGACGGCCCACCGCGATCCAGCGCGCGCCGCGCAGTTTTGGCAGACGGTCGAACACGGTAGGACGGCCTTCCGGATCGTTGCGGGTGCAAAGCTCGCCTTCGGGCTTATAGTAAGCCAGCACGCGGCAGATCTGTTCCACCGACTCTTTTACCGAAACAAGGTGACCATCAATACGAATTTTCAGCGCTGGCGTGACTTCCACACGGTCGCCGAGGGTGGCGATTTTGCCATCCACGCTGACGCGTCCTGCGGTAATCATGGTTTCGATTTCACGGCGCGAACCGTGGCCGGCGCGCGCCAGCACTTTCTGTAATTTCTCGCTCATTGAGCTTCCTTCAGGTGTCGCCTTCCCAGGCGTCGGACAGGATTCGGGGCGCATGACACCCCGATTTTTGGGCGCGTAGTATAGCCTTGCGCAATATTATAAGAAAGGCTTAACGTCGCCCACCCCTTCACGCAATACCACTGGCGCATCGTCGGTGAGATCGACCACCGTCGTGGGCTGCTGCCCCAGATACCCGCCATGAATAATCAAATCGACCTGCTTCTCCAGCCGGTCTTTAATCTCATCCGGATCGGACTCGGTAAAATCGCTGCCCGGCAGCATCAGCGAGGTGGAGAGCATCGGCTCGTTCAGCGTCTCCAGCAGCGCCAGCGCGATAGGATTAGAGGGAACGCGCAGGCCAATCGTCTTACGCTTCTCCTGCAGCAGGCGGCGCGGCACCTCTTTGGTGCCTTTGAGAATAAAGGTGTAGTTGCCCGGCGTGTTGTTTTTAATAAGCCGGAACGCCACGTTATCGACATAGGAGTAAGTGGAAAGCTCAGAGAGATCGCGGCACATCAAAGTAAAATTGTGACCGTCGGGCAACTGACGGATCCGGCAAATCCGCTCCATTGCGCTTTTATCTTCCAGCTTACAGCCCAGCGCATAGCCGGAATCGGTGGGATAAACGATAACCCCGCCTTTACGGATTATCTCTACCGCCTGGTTAATCAGGCGCGGTTGCGGGTTATCCGGATGAATATAAAAAAACTGACTCATACTACCCTCTCTTTTCGTTCTTCCGGCGATGTCCAGCTCGCCCAGACGGGCGTAACGCCAGCAGGCAGCCACAGCTTGCGGCCCAGCTCAATCCATGGCGAGGGCTGATGAAAATCGGAACCCTGGGATGCGAGCAAGCCAAACTGTGCCGCATAATTCGCCAGTTGCGTACGCTCATTCGGCGCCTGCTGACACTGCGCGACCTCCATCGCCTCTCCGCCTGTCTCGGCAAAGTGATGAAGCAGCCGCTTAAGCCATTTTGCGCTCAGGTCATAACGCCCGGGATGGGCCACAACCGCCTGGCCGCCAGAATGATGAATCACATCAATAGCTTGTTTTATTGTACACCACTGCGGCGGAACATAGCCGATTTTCCCCCGCGCCAGATAATGCTTAAACACCTTCGCCGGCTCGGTGGCGCGCCCCGCCTCCACGAGAAAGCGAGCAAAATGCCCGCGAGTTATCATCCCGCCGTCGGCAAAACGCTGCGCCCCTTCCCAGGCGCCGGGAATACGCGCTTTTTCAAGGCGTTCCGCTATCATACGGGCGCGCTGAATACGCCGCTCTCCCTGTTCTGCCAGGAACGCGATCATCGCAGGATGATGAATGTCGATACCGAGGCCGACAATGTGGATCTCATGGTTTTCCCACACGGTGGAAATTTCCACGCCAGCCACCAGGCGCAGCGCCAGGCCTGCGCGGTCGATTTCCGCCTGCGCCGGCTCAATGCCCGCCGTGGTGTCATGGTCGGTAATCGCAAGCGTATGGATTTGCATCCCGGCGGCGCGATGGACCAGTTGCGCGGGCGTTAATAGCCCGTCGGATGCCGTTGTATGGCTATGCAGATCGTAAATGACTGCGGAATCAGGTTCGCTCAAAACGGCTCCACTCGGTTAATAATACGCATTAGGCCGCCCATCATAACGATTCCTGATGTTTTTCTGAAATCAGGGTTGACAATTCGGCCATGAACCAGTTAACTAGTACGCAAGTTCACTGCAAAAGGTATCTGAAAATGAAAGCAACATTGACTCTTCGCGGCTGGTGGCGTACCTCCTGAATCGGGCGGTGTCTTCACGCATGCGTAACGCAATCAGATACCCGGCCCGCTTAAAGCGGGCTTTTTTTTGAACAGAACAGACGGGAAGCCGAGAATGCAAACAGCTAAACCAGCACTTGAACTACTCAGCAGCGAAGGGGTTTACCGTGAAAACCCAACGGCGCTGTTTAACCAACTCTGCGGCGCGCGTCCTGCGACTCTGCTGCTTGAGTCGGCCGATATCGACAGTAAAAACGATCTTAAAAGCCTGCTGCTGGTGGATAGCGCGTTGCGCATTACCGCAATCGGTGACACTGTCACGATATCTGCCTTAACGGATAACGGCGCGGCGCTGCTCGCCCTGCTGGATGATGTCTTGCCTGCAGGCGTAGAGAACACCCGCCAGCCGCAGACCCGCGTGCTTCGCTTCCCACCGGTAAGCCAGTTGCTGGATGAAGATGCCCGCCTCTGTTCGGTTTCCGTATTCGATACCTTCCGCCTGCTGCAAACGCTGGTTGACGTACCGGAGAATGAGCGAGAAGCGATGTTCTTCGGCGGTCTGTTCGCCTATGACCTGGTGGCGGGCTTTGAAGACTTGCCAGCCCTTAACGCGTCGAATCGCTGCCCGGATTACTGTTTCTATCTTGCTGAAACGCTGTTGGTTATTGACCATCAGAAGAAAAGCAGCCGCATTCAGGCGAGCCTCTTTACGCCGCAGCCGCTGGAGAAACAGCGTCTGCAAACACGCATTGAACAGATCAAGCAGCAACTGACTCAGGCCGCCGCGCCATTGCCGGTGCAGGAAGTGGCAAGCATGCGTTGCGAATGCAACCAAAGTGATGAAGAGTATGGCGCCGTCGTGCGCGATATGCAGAAAGCGATTCGCGCCGGGGAGATTTTTCAGGTCGTGCCTTCGCGTCGCTTCACGCTCCCCTGCCCGTCGCCGCTGGCCGCCTACGATACGCTGAAAAAGAGCAACCCAAGTCCTTACATGTTTTTTATGCAGGATAACGACTTCACGCTGTTTGGCGCCTCGCCGGAGAGCTCGCTGAAGTATGACGCCGCATCGCGCCAGATTGAGATCTACCCCATCGCCGGTACCCGTCCGCGCGGACGCCGCGCCGACGGCACGCTGGACCGCGATCTCGACAGCCGCATTGAGCTGGAGATGCGCACCGACCATAAAGAGCTTTCTGAGCACCTGATGCTGGTTGATCTGGCGCGTAACGATCTGGCGCGCATCTGCACGCCGGGCAGCCGCTATGTGGCGGATCTGACCAAAGTAGACCGTTACTCCTTTGTCATGCATCTCGTCTCCCGCGTGGTTGGCGAGCTGCGACAGGACCTCGACGTACTGCACGCTTACCGCGCCTGCATGAACATGGGCACCCTGAGCGGCGCGCCGAAAGTTCGCGCCATGCAGCTTATCGCCGCCGCCGAGGGCGAGCGCCGGGGCAGCTACGGCGGCGCGGTGGGTTATTTCACCGCTCACGGCGACCTTGATACCTGCATCGTTATTCGCTCGGCCTATGTGGAAGACGGCATCGCCACCGTCCAGGCGGGCGCTGGCGTGGTGCTCGACTCCGTGCCGCAGTCCGAAGCGGATGAAACCCGTAATAAAGCCCGCGCGGTATTGCGCGCAATCGCCCAGGCGCATCATGCACAGGAGATTTTCTGATGGCCGACATTCTGCTGCTCGATAATATCGACTCCTTCACTTACAACCTGGCGGATCAGCTGCGGGCAAGCGGCCATAACGTGGTTATCTACCGCAACCATGTCCCGGCGCAGACATTGATTGACCGTCTGGCGACCATGGATAACCCGGTGCTGATGCTCTCGCCTGGCCCCGGCACGCCTTCAGAAGCGGGCTGCATGCCTGAGCTTCTGACCCGGATGCGCGGCAAGCTGCCGATTATCGGCATCTGCCTGGGCCACCAGGCGATAGTGGAAGCCTACGGCGGCTACGTTGGCCAGGCCGGGGAAATTTTGCATGGCAAAGCTTCAAGCATTGAGCATGACGGCCAGGGGATGTTCGCCGGATTAATGAACCCGTTGCCGGTCGCCCGCTATCATTCGCTGGTCGGCAGCAACATTCCGGCAGGGTTGACCGTGAACGCCCATTTCGATGGCATGGTCATGGCGGTGCGTCATGACGCAGACCGCGTATGCGGTTTTCAGTTCCACCCTGAATCTATCCTGACGACGCAGGGCGCGCGCCTGCTTGAGCAGACGCTTGCCTGGGCGCAAACCAGGGTTGAGCAGAAAAATTCGCTGCAGCCGATTCTGGAAAAGCTTTATCAGGCGCAAACGCTGAGCCGTGAAGAGAGCCACCAGCTCTTCTCCGCGATCGTCCGCGGCGAGCTGAAGCCCGAGCAACTGGCGGCCGTGCTGGTCAGCATGAAGGTGCGCGGCGAACACCCGAATGAAATTGCCGGCGCCGCTTCTGCGCTGCTGGAAGACGCCGCGCCCTTCCCGCGCCCGGACTACCTGTTTGCCGATATCGTCGGCACCGGCGGCGATGGCAGCAATAGCATTAATATTTCCACCGCCAGCGCGTTTGTCGCCGCCGCGGTGGGGCTAAAGGTCGCGAAACATGGCAACCGCAGCGTCTCCAGCCGCTCGGGCTCTTCCGACCTGCTGGCCGCTTTCGGCATTAATCTGGAGATGAACGCACAAGCATCGCGCCAGGCGCTGGATGACCTTGGCGTCTGTTTCCTGTTTGCGCCGAAGTATCACACCGGCTTTCGTCACGCCATGCCGGTACGCCAGCAGTTGAAAACCCGCACGCTCTTTAACGTGCTGGGGCCGTTGATTAACCCGGCTCACCCACCGCTGGCGCTGATTGGCGTTTACAGTCCGGAACTGGTGCTGCCGATTGCCGAAACCCTGCGCGTGCTTGGCTACCAGCGCGCGGCCGTCGTGCATAGCGGAGGAATGGATGAAGTCTCCCTTCACGCCCCGACGCTGGTTGCAGAGCTCAATGATGGCGAGATAAAAAGCTATCAGCTGACCGCCGACGATTTTGGCTTATCTCCTTATGAGAAAGCGGACCTCGCAGGCGGCACGCCGGAAGAAAACCGTGACATTCTCACCCGCCTGTTACAAGGTAAAGGTGAGACCGCGCATGAGGCGGCCGTCGCCGCCAACGTCGCGATGCTGATGCGTCTGCACGGCGAAGAAGATTTAAAAACCAATGCCCGGCGGGTGATTGACGTATTACGCAGCGGCAGCGCTTATGACCGTGTTACCGCACTGGCATCAAGAGGGTAAGGCATGGAAACCGTTTTAGCGAAAATCGTCGCAGATAAGGCGATTTGGGTGGAAGCACGCAAGCAACAGCAACCGCTGGCAAGCTTTCAAAATGACGTTAAGCCGAGCACGCGCAGTTTCTACGACGCGCTGCAGGGCGCGCGCACCGCGTTCATCCTTGAATGTAAGAAAGCCTCTCCGTCAAAAGGGGTGATCCGCGAGGACTTCGACCCGGCGCGCATTGCATCTGTTTATAAGCATCACGCTTCGGCTATCTCTGTCCTGACGGATGAGAAATATTTCCAGGGCAGCTTCGATTTCCTGCCCGTAGTCAGCGGCATCGTCACACAACCGGTGCTGTGCAAAGATTTTATTATCGACGCTTACCAGATCTACCTGGCGCGTTTCTATCAGGCGGACGCCTGCCTGCTGATGCTCTCGGTGCTGGATGATGAACAGTACCGTCAGCTCGCTGCCGTGGCGCACAGCCTGAACATGGGCGTGCTGACCGAAGTGAGCAACGAAGAGGAGCTGGAGCGCGCTATCCGTCTGGAAGCCAAAGTGGTCGGTATTAATAACCGCGACCTGCGCGATCTCTCAATCGATCTCAACCGCACCCGCGAGCTTGCGCCGCGCCTTGGCGCAGGCGTGACGGTTATCAGCGAATCCGGCATCAATACTTATGCGCAGGTGCGCGAACTGAGCCATTTCGCCAACGGTTTCCTGATTGGTTCCGCCCTGATGGAAGAGGACGATCTGGCGGCAGCCGTACAGCGCGTGCTGCTTGGCGCCAACAAAGTGTGCGGGCTGACGCGCCCTGAAGACGCGCAGGCGGCCCACGAGGCGGGCGCCATCTACGGCGGGCTGATTTTTGTCTCCTCCTCGCCTCGCGCGGTGACGATTGAACAGGCGAAAACCGTGAAGCGCGCCGCACCGCTGCGCTATGTCGGCGTCTTTCGCAACGCCCTTCAAAATGAGGTGGTGGAAACGGTCAATGCGCTTAAGCTCGCTGCCGTTCAACTGCACGGCAGCGAAGACCAGACTTATATCGACGCCCTGCGCGCCGCGCTGCCAGCGAACGTGGAAATCTGGAAAGCATTGAGCGTGGCGCAGACTCTCCCGCCGCGTAATCTTAATCACGTAGCGAAATATGTGCTGGATAACGGCAAGGGCGGCAGCGGTCAGCGCTTCGACTGGTCGCTGTTGGCGGGTGAAAAACTCGATAATGTCTTCCTCGCGGGCGGCCTTGGCGCCGACAACTGTGTGGAAGCGGCGAAGCTTGGCTGTGTGGGACTCGATTTTAACTCCGGCGTGGAAAGCGAGCCGGGAATCAAAGATGCCAACAAGCTGGCGGCGGTCTTCAGAACGCTGCGGGCTTATTAAGGAAGCGACGAATGACAACTTTACTGAACCCCTATTTTGGTGAATTTGGCGGTATGTATGTGCCGCAGATCCTGATGCCCGCGCTGCGCCAGCTGGAAGCGGCCTTTGTCAGCGCCCAGAGCGACCCGGAATTTCAGGCGCAGTTTACCGACCTGCTGAAAAATTACGCGGGTCGCCCTACTGCGTTAACCAAATGTCAGAACCTGACCAGAGACACGAAAACCACCCTTTATCTTAAGCGTGAAGACCTGCTGCACGGCGGCGCGCATAAAACGAACCAGGTATTAGGCCAGGCGCTGCTTGCCAAACGCATGGGCAAAACCGAGATTATCGCAGAAACTGGCGCGGGCCAGCACGGCGTCGCCTCGGCGCTCGCCAGCGCCCTGCTCGGTCTGAAATGCCGCATTTATATGGGTGCGAAAGATGTTGAGCGTCAATCGCCGAACGTGTTTCGCATGAAACTGATGGGCGCAGAGGTTATCCCGGTGCATAGCGGCTCCGCCACGCTGAAGGACGCCTGCAACGAGGCGCTTCGCGACTGGTCCGGCAGCTATGAGAAAGCGCACTATATGCTGGGCACCGCCGCCGGTCCGCACCCCTTCCCAACGATTGTTCGCGAATTCCAGCGCATGATCGGCGAAGAGACCAAAGCGCAAATTCTGGAAAAAGAGGGACGCCTGCCCGACGCGGTTATCGCCTGCGTGGGCGGCGGCTCAAACGCTATCGGCATGTTTGCCGATTTTATCGATGAAACTAATGTGGGACTGATTGGCGTGGAGCCTGCGGGCCACGGCATCGAGACCGGCGAGCACGGCGCGCCGCTTAAGCATGGCCGCGTCGGCATCTATTTCGGTATGAAAGCGCCGATGATGCAGACCGACGAGGGGCAGATTGAAGAGTCCTATTCCATTTCCGCCGGGCTCGATTTCCCATCCGTCGGACCGCAGCACGCTTTTCTCAACAGCACCGGACGCGCCAACTATGTCTCTATTACCGATGACGAAGCGCTGGACGCGTTTAAAGCCCTTTGCCGCAGCGAAGGGATTATCCCGGCGCTGGAGTCCTCTCACGCGCTGGCCCATGCGTTAAAAATGATGCGTGAGAACCCGGAGAAAGAGCAGTTGCTGGTAGTGAATCTGTCCGGTCGCGGAGATAAAGATATCTTTACCGTTCACGATATTTTCAAAGCACGAGGGGAAATGTAATGGAACGCTACGATCAGCTTTTCGCACGCCTTAAGGCCCGCAAGGAAGGCGCTTTTGTCCCCTTCGTCACGCTTGGCGATCCGTCGCCGGAACAGTCGTTGAAAATCATTGACGCGCTGATTGAAGCGGGCGCAGACGCGCTGGAGCTGGGCATTCCCTTCTCTGACCCGCTGGCGGACGGCCCAACGATTCAGGACGCCACGCTGCGCGCTTTTGCCGCAGGCGTTACGCCAGGGCAGTGTTTTGAGATGCTGGCCGCCATTCGCCAGAAGCACCCGACCATCCCGATTGGTCTGCTGATGTATGCCAACCTGGTTTTCAGCCGCGGTATCGATGCGTTTTATGCTGAGTGTGAAAAAGTGGGCGTGGATTCGGTGCTGGTGGCGGACGTCCCGGTGGAAGAATCGGCGCCGTTTCGTCAGGCGGCGATGCGCCACAACGTAGCGCCGATTTTTATCTGCCCGCCGAACGCCGATGATGACCTGTTGCGCCAGATTGCTTCTTATGGCCGCGGCTACACTTACCTGCTCTCCCGCGCCGGGGTGACAGGCGCGGAGAACCGCGCCGCGCTGCCGCTGCATCACCTGATTGAGAAACTGACCGAGTACCACGCCGCACCGCCGCTGCAGGGCTTCGGCATTTCCGAACCGGCGCAGGTGAAAGCCGCTGTCGAGGCGGGCGCCGCCGGCGCGATTTCCGGCTCCGCCACGGTGAAAATCATTGAGCGGAACATCAACAACCACAACGCAATGCTGGATGAACTGAAAGCGTTTGTGCAGCAGATGAAAGCGGCCAGCCGCCCTGCTTAAACCTTCATACAAGCAAAAGGCGCGACGTTCGCGCCTTTTTTCTTTTTGTCGGTAGTGCCGATGCTTAGAAGCGATAACCGGCCGAGAACATGAATACCCACGGATCGAGACGGGTATTGATATTTTGCTGTTCGCCGCCCGCCTTGAATTTCACTTCCGTATCAATATCCATATACCAGACGGACATGTTCAACAGCCAGTCGCGGTTGATAAGATAATCAAGACCGACCTGGCCTGCCGCGCCCCAGGAATCTTTCAGGCTTAAATCGCTCAGACCCGCCGCCTTGCCCGTATCGTTAAAATCTTCATTAAAGAAAGTGGTGTAGTTAATGCCTGCGCCGATGTAAGGGCGCACTTTGCTCTGAGCGTCACAGAAGTACCACTGCGCCATTAACGTCGGCGGCAGATGGTGCACAGTCGCGATATCACCCGTCGCCCCTAACCCAACGCGATGGCGAAACGGCGTGGCGGCAAGCAGTTCCACACCTACGTTATCCGTAGCCATATAGGTTAAGGTCACGCCGAGCTGGGTATTGTTATTAACATTAAAGCCGCCCATACCCAGCACATTATCAGACCCTTCTGTAGGACGAACGGTCGCGCTACCGGCACGCACAAAAAACTCCCCCGCCTCATGCGCCGACGCCACGCCCGACAAACAGCTTAATGCAAGCAATGCCACTGCAAACTTTTTCATATCCCGCTCCCTTGTTGTGGTTTTATTGGCGCGGTGAATATACCCAGATTGAGTTATAAAGTGATCTGCCGCAGATCACATTCGAAGCGGTAATTTAACATTCATTGATCTGCATTAATTTCCAGGTTATCCGCTGATAACGAATTTTTGATTTGCGAGTAATCGGCAAACAAAAATTAACAAAAAATTGTGACAGTGCTCACTTGCTGCCGTTGATGGCGCTGGCTAATTTAGCTGCTTCCTCCATATGGCTATTTGCGTGATGTGTTTGCGGGTGAGAAATGAGCGAGTTGAATCCGTGCATGACGTGTGGCGCTTGCTGCGCCTGGTTTAGAGTTTCTTTCTATTGGGCCGAAGGCGACGATGCCGGCGGCATCGTGCCTTCCCATTTGACCGAGCAGGTTACTCCTTTTTTACGCTGTATGAGCGGCACCTTGCACAAACCCTGTCGTTGCGTGGCGCTGGAAGGCACGCCTGGCGAATCGGTCAGGTGTACGATTTATGAAAACCGGCCAACTCCCTGTCGTGAATTCGCCATGTCTGGCGAAAATGGCGTGGTTAACGATGCCTGTAACCGCGCACGCGCCGCATGGGGTCTGCCGCCGCTTGGCGAAACGCCCCCCCTTTCCGGCTTACCTCTCAATGCTGCCACTGCGGAGTCATCCAGGGTACAATTGCCCGCAGATTAACATCCGCAAAACTCAAGGAGAGTGCATGTCTATCACGGCAAAGTCCGTTTACCGTGACACGGGGAATTTTTTTCGTAATCAGTTTGTTACTTTGCTGCTGATTGCTCTGCTCTGTGCCTTTATCACCCTGATTATCGGGCACGTTTTTACGCCCAGCGAAGAAGAACTCTCTGTGCTGAGCGAAGGGGATAATCTGGCGGGCAGCGCCAGCCTGTTTGAACTGGTGCGCAATATGACGCCGGAGCAACAGCAGGTGCTGTTGAAAACTTCGGCGGCATCGACGTTCGCCGGGCTGTTTGGCAACGCGATACTCGCAGGCGGCGTGCTGCTGGCTATCCAGCTAGTTTCCGCAGGCCAGCGCGTCAGCGCGCTGCGGGCGATTGGCGCCGCCGCGCCGGTGCTGCCGCGCCTGTTTATCCTTATCTTCCTGACGACTTTCCTTGTGCAAATGGGGATTATGCTGGTGGTTGTGCCTGGCGTACTGCTGGCGATTGTGCTGGCTTTTGCGCCGGTCATGCTGGTGCAGGATAAAATGGGCGTTTTTGCCGCCATGCGCAGCAGCATGAGCCTGGCCTGGCGGAATATGCGTCTGGTGGCGCCCGCGGTTATCGGCTGGTTGATGGCGAAAACGTTTCTGCTGTTTATCGCGCCGGCTTTCGCCGCGCTGACGCCTAACATCGGCGCGATTGTCGCCAATACGCTGAGCAACCTTATCTCCGCCCTGTTGCTCATCTACCTCTTCCGTTTATATATGCTTATTCGTCAATAAACTTCCGCCCTCCCGGCTTGCGCGTTATAGTCGGGAGGTCGCCTTTTACGGAACCGAAGTATGAAGCAGTTACTCGATTTTTTACCCCTGATTGTTTTTTTCGTTTTTTACAAGCTCTACGATATTTTCGTGGCCTCCGGCGCGTTGATTGTGGCGACCGCTATTGCGCTGGTTTACAGCTGGTATAAATTCCGCAAACTCGAAAAAATGACGCTGGTGACCTTTGTGCTGGTTGCGGTGTTCGGCGGTTTAACTATTTATTTCCACAATTCTGAGTTCATTAAGTGGAAAGTAACCATCATTTATGCGCTGTTTGCCGGTGCGCTGTTGATAGGCCAGTGGGTCATGAAGAAGCCGCTGATCCAGAGCATGCTTGGTAAAGAGATAACCTTGCCCGAAAGCGTCTGGGCGCGCCTGAACCTCGCCTGGGCAGCCTTTTTTATCGCCTGCGGCCTGCTCAATATTTATGTCGCATTCTGGCTACCGGAGAACGTATGGATGAATTTTAAAGTCTTCGGACTTACCGTCCTGACGCTGATTTTTACTCTGTTAAGCGGCGTATACATGTATCGCCATATGCCTGCCGAAGAAAAATAATTCTTGCTGCTTATCCTCTTTTCCTTCAAGAAGATAAACGCATAAAAAACTGCTTAAAGCACGCTTCCACTTAATTAAAAACGAAGCGTGCTTTTTTTACCCCCTTTTACGGATTGCTTGCCGTCGAATCTGAACTGCATTCCCTTCATCTGTTAGCACGCACTTCTAATACCGGCGCCGCATCTCGCAAACTAATCCGTTCACCACCAGGCAGCTCGGTTCGCAACATTGCGGGAAGCGCGTCAGGGCGACGATATTTACTGGCATACCTTTGTAGTCGATGCAGAGGTTCTGTGGCGTTATCGTTATCACTTCTATTATGCCTGCCCACGAAAATAGCGCGTGGTGCGTGATATCGGTGCGGGTAGTGCGCTTTGCAAAAAATGTATTTCGCTTAAAGCCTTTTTAGCCGTTAATCGGGCCGTGCCTGTTACGCGGGGGTTACCCTCTTCTTCTGATTATTTTCAGGGAGAGCGGGTCGCCTCTTTGTTTCTTCCTCCTTTATCCTCTTTTCGTCGCGCAATGTTATGATGGCGCAAGGACGGTTACCGGCATGGTCCCGCCGCCCCTTCTGAAAATAAAAACTGATAAGCTATCGAACGGAAGAAGAGCAATGACGACACAATCCGAAGCGCCGCAGGGTGAACTGGTTTTAAGAACGCTGGCTATGCCTGCCGACACCAATGCCAACGGCGATATTTTTGGCGGCTGGCTGATGTCGCAGATGGATATGGGCGGCGCAATCCTCGCGAAAGAGATAGCCCAGGGGCGCGTGGTGACGGTACGGGTTGACGGCATGACCTTTCTGCGCCCCGTCGCGGTGGGCGATGTCGTTTGCTGTTACGCCCGCTGTGTAAAACGGGGCAATACGTCAGTAACGATTAATGTTGAAGTGTGGGTCAAGAAGGTGTCATCTGAGCCTATCGGCCAGCGTTATCGCGCAACAGAAGCGCTGTTCATTTATGTCGCAGTGGATCAGGAGGGCAAACCTCGCCCTCTCCCGCAAGCCAGTTGAGCCAATAAAAAACCTCCCCGAAGGGAGGTTTTTTACTGCATCGTCGCCCCGCCATTCATGCGAAAGACAATATTCACTATCAATCCCTGCCCCGGTTTACCCGGTTCGTAGCGCCACCTGCGCATGGCGGTCTTCACTTCGCGCTCAAACATGTTGGCAGGTTTCGCAGAGAGGACCTGAATATTTTCCACGCTGCCGTCCGCCGCGACGTCGAATTTCACGCGGACCTGACCTTCCATACGTAATGCATAGGCGCGGGCCGGATACTGCGGCTGATTCCGGCTCACGGCGCGCGGACCGCTCGGCGCGGCTTTAGCTGGCGCGGTCTGAGCAGGTCTCGAAGCCGTAACCGGACGGCTCGGCGCGTTATTTTCAAATGGCGACGCCGGGCGCGGCTCGGCGGGCTTCACTTCACGCTTAGGTTGCTCCTGCACCTTTTTCACCGGCTTCGGTTTTGGCTTCGGCTTGGGTTTCGGTTCTGGCTTATGGATGACCACCGGCGCCTCTTTTGGCGGCTCCGGTACCGGCTGCGGCTCGGGTTCAGGTTCGGCAACAGGCTGGGGCGGCGGCTGCACGACCTCCGGCTGTGGAGGCTCCAGTTCAGCAGGCGTTACCATCGTGACCGAGATAGGCTGCGAAGGAGCAGGCAATTCAATAACCTGATGTACCGAGGTATACAGCAACCCCGCCACTACGGCGCCATGAATAGCGACAGAGAGCAGAGTCGGCCATGGAAAGCGACGAGGTAAATCAAGGGCCATTGAAGTCATAATCGTTTCAGTGAATGAATGAAGCCTCAATTTTAAATGCAAATAGCAATCATATTCAACAACGCATCCCGACTTCGTTGGCAAGGAACGTTTAACCGCCTGTTTTATCCGCAATGTTGTTACGGCCTTTCAGGCATTATTAACTTTGCGTTGCAGTAAGCCCCGGTTTCACATAACGTAATTTTCTTCTGGATTTCTGCTTAGGAGTTATGCCCGTGCTTTATGTTATTTACGCTGAAGATGTCGCGGATTCGCTGGAAAAGAGATTATCGGTTCGCCCGGCGCACCTGGCGCGCCTGCAACTGCTGCATGATGAAGGCCGTCTGCTTACCGCAGGCCCCATGCCCGCAGTAGACAGCAACGATCCGGGAAAGGCGGGCTTTACCGGCTCAACGGTCATTGCCGAGTTTGAGTCGCTGGAAGCGGCGCAGGCCTGGGCGCAAGCAGATCCTTATATCGCCGCAGGCGTTTATAAGACCGTCGCGGTTAAGCCGTATAAAAAGGTTTTCTAGTGTTAAACAAATACCCTTTATGTACGTTGCCTTGCTACATGTAAAGCGTAACGGAAATTAGGTTAAGGGCACATTTGAGTACACAAAATATTAATTGTGCCCTTTCCTGAAACTGATGGCTGGCAGAGAAACGCCTCCACGCGCGTGGAGATCAAGACGGAGCGGCCTAGTGACTATCTGATTCAGGCTGTATGCTCTTTTGCCTTGCCCCGAGTTTTAAATGCTGCCCAGGCACTCCTGAGAAGCCTGTTAGCTGGCATCTCAACTAGCTTAAACGACAAGACTGAAACCACTATCGCCAGTACCAGGCACGAAAGGATGTATATGAGCACTTCAATAGGGTTATCCTTACCTGGGTGCATTATTTCAATCAGTTTGGAAACAATCATCCAGTGGAACATGTAGAAAGAGAATGACGCTTCACCAAGGAGTATTAAATATCTGTTTGCAAGGATGCGAGAGATAATCCCGCCATTAAACGCAAACGCGATAACGATAGAAGCCATGCAAGGGATATACAAAAGGTCATATTTAACATTCATATTAGCCACGTGGTTTGTTGCTACATAAATTGTTAAAGCCAAAAACAAAAGCGACCCAATCTCCATTGCGCTACAAACCACGATTTTTGGAGTAACTGGCTTTGCAAGAAATGCTCTACATATGATAATTCCAAGCATGAAGTCAGTAATCCTAAAAATGGGGTTTATATAGAACAACCAGTGGAGTGAAACTCCGGAAGGTGGATACACCAGGAAATAAATGTTGATTGCCTGAACGGCGGATAAGGTGAAGAACAGGTGTTTTGTTTTGCATTTAACAAGCAGACAAAAGCAAAGATAGAAGAACATCTCGCATGAAATGCTCCATGATACAGGATTAAACGAAAAGTAATAGCCCGCATCAGGTATGAAAGATTGAAGCAGGAACGTATTATAGAGTAAAGCTTCTTTGTTTGTCGCTTCCCAATTGTTTGTGTAACCGAATAAAAGCAGAACACATACCAGCGAGACAATATGGACAGGGAATAGTCTAGCCAGACGATAAACAATAAAGTCTTTGTTGCTAAATCCCCCCTCGGATAAATGCCTGCTAAAACTGTAATTGATAATAAATCCGGAGAGGATATAGAAGAAAGTTACGCCTACATACCCATTAAAGAAGTACTTAGATGTCTCGTTAAATTGCGGAATGGAAGATTGCGAAAGAATCCCTAAGTGGCTCAAAAAAACACCAAGCGCGGCGAACATCCTAAGGGATGTAAGACTATGAATTACATTGTTATTTTTTGACATGACACTGCCAGAGCATAAAATATTTCTGGCAGATTAGTTTCATAGGAAGGTTATGTCAACGCCACATTAGTTAAAATTCTTGCACGTCTGCGCTTGCTGAAATACTCCACTTAGGTGTCGGCGATCCCTTAACACCTATCAGTTTTACTTTAAGTGCACTGCCGCTTGCTTTGGGAGCAGTAAGGTTTGGCGCTGCAGGGTTTATACTCCAGTCTCGACAGAAACACCTCCACGTACGTGGAGAAGACTCAGTGAGCAGCCAGCGGGGAATGGAGATGTGCGAAACACTTTCACGTTCGTGGAGAAAGCCCTTCATTCCGTCCTTCACCGTGAGGCCAAACAGCATCATGCCCATCTCTATTCTCTTTCCATAGCTGATTGCGCGAACTTATCAAAAAGCGATCACATATCAATCACCGAGAGGGAGGCTTGCGAGGTATTGCGCGCAAAAAATCCGCCGGAGCGTGCATCTTACTTTTGGTTCTGTCGATCAATATCCGTTGTAATGCTACACTGCTGTCCTTTCCGAATTCGCTGATTTTTATAATGTTAAAGTTATTCGCCAAGTACACGTCGATAGGTGTCATTAACACGCTCATTCACTGGGTGGTATTCGCTGTTTGCATCTATGTATTCCACACAGGACAGGCTCTCGGTAACTTCGCCGGGTTCGTTGTGGCTGTATCATTCAGCTTCTTCGCCAATGCCAGGTTCACATTCAAATCATCGACTACAACCATGCGATACATGCTCTATGCAGGCTTCATGGGAACTCTTAGCGCCATTGTCGGTTGGTGTGCAGACAAATCAGGTATGGCCCCTATCATCACGTTAATCGTGTTTTCCGCAATCAGCCTGGTGTGCGGGTTCATTTACTCTAAGTTCATCGTGTTTAGGGAAGAAAAATGAAAATCTCTTTGGTTGTTCCTGTCTTCAATGAAGAGGACGCGATACCTATTTTTTATACAGCTGTTCGTGAATATGAAGCTTTTCAGGAATATGATGTAGAAATAGTCTTTATAAACGACGGAAGCAAAGATGCGACGGAGTCTATTATAAACGCTCTTGCTGTTTCAGACCCACTTGTTGTCCCCCTTTCCTTCACAAGAAACTTTGGCAAAGAGCCCGCTCTTTTTGCGGGTCTGGACCATGCGTCCGGAGACGCAATAATCCCAATTGATGTAGACTTACAGGACCCAATTGAAGCGATCCCACCAATGATTAATAAATGGCGGGAGGGTGCGGATGTGATCCTTGGTAAACGCGCTGACCGGTCAACTGATGGGCGCCTGAAGCGTAAAACTGCTGAATGGTTCTACAAACTACACAACAAAATAAGCAATCCCAAAATTGAAGAAAATGTTGGTGATTTTCGGCTCATGAGTCGCGAGGTGGTAGAAAATATCAAGCAGTTGCCTGAGCGTAACTTATTCATGAAAGGCGTACTTTCATGGGTTGGTGGCAAGACTGATGTTGTCGAGTACATACGTGCAGAACGGGTTGCTGGCAACACTAAATTTAATGGGTGGAAACTGTGGAACCTGGCACTCGAAGGAATAACTAGCTTTTCAACTTTCCCACTTCGGATGTGGACTTATATCGGACTGTTTGTTGCAAGCTTGTCTTTTCTATACGGTGCATGGATGATCATAGATACCCTGGCATTCGGTAATCCTGTGCGAGGATATCCATCTCTGTTAGTTTCAATTCTTTTTCTTGGTGGCGTGCAGCTTATAGGAATAGGTGTACTGGGTGAATATATAGGCAGGATTTATGTGGAAACAAAGCAAAGGCCAAAATATCTACTCAAGGAAAGAAAAAATGCCAAATAAAGTTGATCTTAAACCAATTTATCATTTATGGATAATAGGCTTTATATATATACTGCCGTTACTGATTACAAATAGCCCTTATTATGATGACATTGGTAGGTCAGTTTATGGCTATTTCTCATGGGGAATAGATGGCAGGCCTTTTTCTGATATAATCTTTGAAACTATAGACCTCGGTTCGCCAGCAACGGACATTGCGCCATTCCCGCAGATTTTAGCCATACTTATAATGACCACCCTGTGTTATTTTATTCATAGATATCTTAACCCGGATCATAGTCTAGGATGGTTGGTATTCACGCCAATTTTCCTGAGCCCGTTTTTTATTCAAAATCTTGCATTCAGATTTGACTCGCTGACTATGTCTTTGTCAGTGGCGATAGCAGCCTTACCACTTTTCTTTATGCGTAAAACAAAGGCAAAACTATTCGCGGTTTCCGCCCTCTGTGCCTTTACATCTTTGTCGTTGTATCAGGCCTCGCTCAGCGTATTTATGGCAGCAGTTTGCTTGTACACTCTTTTCTCTATTAAAAAAGGCTCAGACCCTTACAGTCTATTGGTTGAGGCTTCCATAGCAGCTTTAGGGATGGTTACTGGATACATAATATACTCTCAACTAATAGTACCCTTCTTTGTAACCAGTGATTATGCTAATGGCTATAATCAAATAATTAGCAGGGTCGCAGAGTTGTATAACAATATATCGGTGACGATAAACGTATTGAGTTCATTTTTTACTGGCACAATAGCGATTGTATTCATCGTTATTGGTTTGTTGGCCACTCTTGGACTCATAAAGTTATTGATAATTACATCTAAATCAACGCTATCAAATGGGAGAAAAGCGGTCAGCTTACTGCTTATTATTGCAAGCCTGGCAGTAATTTTGGTATGTATTCCAGGCCCGGGGTTAGCCCTTAAGTCGATGCCTATAGGTCCGAGAGTTTTTGTTGGTTTTGGTTTCTTCATTTCAACTTTACTGGCGTTAATCTCTTTCATTTCAACGAGACATCAATGCAAGCTCAATGTTATTTATTGCCTTCTCGCAGTTGTTTCATTCTCATACATGGCCACATTCACGAACGCCATGAAATCTCAGGACAAATTGGCGGATAGGATCGTTTATGGGGTGACGAATGATATCGTAAAAATTGGCTACAATAACATCAAAACGATTACTATAGACGGGAAATCGCTTTACTCGCCTATCGCCGATAAGGCCATACAAAAATCCCCTCTAATGAAGCAAATCATTCCTTCTTATTTTGATGGCCCGTTGGCATGGGGCATAGTTAAGATGACTGAGATTTACTCGGGAAAAGAACAACCAGCGCCTGCACGGCAAAATGAAATAATTGCTGGAATATGTGAGATGCAGTTAATCACTGATGCTGGCCTGTACAAGACATACTTTAGCAACGGAGATTTGGTTGTTTCCTTTGCGTTCAGAGAATGTAAGTAAGAGAAATCCATTACGAGCTTTAGCGTACAGATTCAAAAAGAAATGAGGCGGTTTCCCGCCTCTTATCTTAAAGAACATTATAGAAAGCCCCACTTACCACAGAGCTTGGCTTCTATCCAGTACCGGACGCTTTTCAAAACACAGTGTGAACCTATTTGATGACTGTTTAAGTATCCCGCAAAATCCTGTCATTCACATTTAGCGACCATCCGACATAAGCAATCTGCTAATGAAGAAGAGCGGTATGCCTAAAGCTCATTTTACAGAGCATAAACACGTACCCGTAATTAAGTCGGTTGAAGCCGAACGAACTGTTAAAGATGTCTGCCGGGAGACCGGTGCCTCTGAAGCTATTTACTCCAACAGCAAGTCCAAATAAGGCGGCATGAAAGCTTCTGATGTTAAAAAGATCATGGATTTTGATGAAGGGAACTAACGTCTCAAAAAGATGTTTGCCGACCTGAGCCTTGATAATCGGGTGCTAAAGTCGTTATCGAAAAAAACCTTAAAACGAGACTTTAAACATGAACTGGTCACATCTGATAACCACCTTCGGACTCAGTATCCGTCAGGCCTGCCGCAGTCTCAACCTGAGCAGAACGGTTTACCATTACCGTGCGGATATCATATGTAACGTCCCTGTTATCACCGCATTGCACACGGCGGCAGAACAGGAAATTTTCCGATACTTTTTCATGTTCCGCGGCGGCAGAGATACCTGTGGATCCACAAAAGGCTCTACCGTATTTACTGTCTGCTGAAGCTAAATTATCGCCTTAAGGGCAAATAATTGCTCCCGTTGCGTAATCCCTCGTCGCTGGCACTAAGGAAGCGCAGAATCAGAGCGGGTCTGTCAATTATATGCATGATGCCCTGATCTATAGTCGTCATGGTTTTAGCGTAGCAGTTCTTTTTGATATGGAACGCATCCTAAAAACCGGATGACAGTAAAAAAGTTTTTTGATTTCTGATGAACTGACCGGGCACAGTAAAGTAAAAAGCTGACTGTGCCCTTCCTTGATACTTGCTTTCGCACCCATCACCTGGCTCGGCCGATGTGACTCTGCGCGCGGCGTTTTGACGCGGCGCAGGAACCACACTTATTTACGGTCAGGCTTATCGCTCATTTTCTTGCGAGAAGTTAGCCAGTCACGGATGAAAATTATGGCCAGCAGAACAAGCCAACCAATCTGATAACTGTTTTCCAGCGTCAAAACGTACTCTCCTGAAGATATCCTTAAATCCGGGTATCGCTTCTCGTCTTGCCATAAAAGGAGACGGCATTCATTATTAATGGCGCACCCGGTATCGCCGTTTGGGTACAGGATTTATTTATCGGCTCAATTTGGTCATTCTTTATATGCCCGCGCCTGGATCGCGCTGCATTTTATGAATTCGGCAAGCGGAGAATAAAGGCGTGTTTAGAGAGATGATCTTCTGCTAAACCCATACGTTTTTTCCGCATTCAGGCTGAAGGTGCGTCGCAGATATGCAAAGGGTTGTTGGCGTTGGGAAAGTGAGCGAAGAACATTTCCGGGCACCGCAGAACGGTGCCCTTCTCTTTGGCTTATCTGTCATGAATGGCAAACAGCAAAGCATTACGCTGGCGATTGATAGTGCATTTGCGGATAGCGTGAATACGCATGTTGCGTCGCGATTGCGCTTCCAACCAGCGCGCCTTTCGCCGTTGAGACTGCCGCAGCATACGCCAGCGTCCAACTTCCGTTCTACTACGCCTCATTTCAACTACTCTTGACTTATAACAGAGCGGCCATTATAGCCCCTTCGCATCGCCAGACCAGCGCTTTTCTGTTTGAGGACGGCCCGGTTCTGCGTACACTCACTACAATGCGGATTTTAAAGGATTAATTAACTATGACAACCTTCTACACCGTGGTGAGTTGGCTGGTCGTTATAGGCTACTGGTTACTGATTGCAGGCGTGACGTTGCGCATCCTGATGAAGCGCCGTGCGGTTCCTTCCGCTATGGCGTGGTTGTTGGTCATCTACATTCTGCCGTTGGTCGGGATCATCGCCTATCTTTCTTTCGGCGAATTGCATCTGGGCAAGCGCCGGGCCGAGCGCGCGCAAGCGATGTGGCCTTCCACCGCCAAATGGCTTAACGACCTAAAAGCCTGCAAGCATATTTTTGCTGAAGAGAACAGCCCCGTCGCCGCCTCGCTGTTCCAGCTGTGTGAGCGCCGCCAGGGCATTGCGGGCGTCAAAGGCAACCAGCTACAGCTGCTGACCGACTCCGATGATGTCATGCAGGCGCTTATCCGCGATATCCAGCTCGCCCGGCACAATATTGAGATGGTTTTCTATATCTGGCAGCCAGGCGGTCTGGCGGATCAGGTAGCGGAGTCGCTAATGGCTGCGGCGCGGCGCGGCATACACTGCCGCCTGATGCTTGATTCCGCAGGCAGTGTTACCTTCTTTCGCAGCCCCTGGGCGGGCATGATGCGCAACGCGGGCGTGGAAGTGGTCGAGGCGCTTAAAGTTAACCTGATGCGTGTTTTTCTGCGCCGTATGGATTTACGCCAGCACCGCAAAATGGTCATGATCGATAATTACATCGCTTACACGGGCAGCATGAACCTGGTCGATCCGCGCTTTTTCAAACAGGACGCGGGCGTTGGCCAGTGGGTAGACTTAATGGCGCGCATGGAAGGTCCGGTGGCCACGGCCATGGGCGTGGTTTACTCGTGCGACTGGGAAATTGAAACCGGCAAGCGCATTCTGCCGCCGCCGCCGGATACGAATATCATGCCCTTCGAGCAGGCAAGCGGACATACCATTCACACTATCGCTTCCGGGCCTGGCTTCCCGGAAGATTTGATTCACCAGGCGTTGCTGACGGCGGTTTATGCTGCACGTGAATATCTCATCATGACCACGCCCTATTTCGTGCCCAGCGATGATTTACTACACGCTATTTGTACCGCCGCGCAGCGCGGCGTCGATGTCAGCATCATTTTACCCCGCAAGAATGATTCGCTGCTGGTAGGCTGGGCGAGCCGCGCCTTTTTTACCGAGCTCCTTGCGGCGGGCGTGAAGATTTACCAGTTTGAAGGCGGTTTGCTGCATACCAAGAGCGTGCTGGTGGATGGCGAATTAAGCCTGGTGGGCACTGTGAATCTGGATATGCGCAGCCTGTGGCTCAATTTCGAGATTACACTGGTAATAGACGACGCTGGTTTTGGCGGCGATCTGGCGGCCGTGCAGGATGATTACATCTCCCGCTCGCGGCTGCTTGATGTGGCGCGCTGGAACAAAAGGCCGCTGTGGCAGCGTGTCGTGGAGCGACTGTTTTACTTCTTCAGTCCATTGCTGTAAAACGTGCGCAACGTTATTGAGTGGGGTATCACAATGGAAATGGATCTGAACAACCGTCTGACCGAAGACGAAACGCTTGAGCAGGCCTACGATATTTTTCTGGAGCTGGCGGGAGATAACCTCGACCCGGCGGATATCATCCTGTTTAACCTGCAATTTGAAGAGCGCGGCGGCGCAGAGTTGTTTGATCCTGCAGAGGACTGGAGCGAGCACGTCGATTTTGACTTAAACCCGGACTTCTTCTCGGAAGTGGTGATTGGCCTTGCTGATACCGACGGCGGCGAAATCAACGATATTTTCGCCCGTGTGCTGCTGTGCCGCGAAAAAGATCACAAAATTTGCCATATCCTCTGGCGTGAATAAGCGGCGCGGCCTGGCCGCGCTACCTCTCCCCAACCGGCGGCAACCGCTCGCCGCATGCTTTACAATACTTCGCTGTATCTTCATGCCCGGTTGCGTTACAGCCCGGGCATCGTCTTTTGTGGCGTTTGTTTTGTAAATCAGCCGTCATCTGCGACGTTAATATTCCCGTAGGGATGGCGATGACCGAATAGCCGATCAAAATCAGCGCCGAAGCGATAAGCCGTCCCGACGCGGTATGCGGCGTAATATCGCCGTAGCCTACCGTCGTCACCGTGACGACCGCCCAATAAACTGAGGTGCCAAGGGTCGTAAAGCCACTGTCGGCGCCCTCAATGCCATACATCAGCGCGCCCGCCACGACCATGACGATGCCAATAAACGCGTAAAAGAGAATCAACTGATGGCGGGCATTTATGATGGCGCGCCAGATGCTGTCGAGCGCAGGCATAAAGCGTAGCAGCTTCAGAATACGCAGGACGCGAATAGCCCGCAGGGCGCGCCAGGCGAAAAAGTAACTGGAGGTGAACTCAGGCCACAGCCACATAATGTAAAGCGGCAACAGCGTAGCGAGATCGATAATCCCCCAGAAGCTGAAAACATAGCGCGCAGGCTGCGGCCAGGTAAAAACCCGCAGTAAATATTCCAGAGTGAACGCCAGGGTAAACGCCGTTTCGAGCAACACAAACAGCCGCCACTGGCTGTAGTTCAGATGATACTGGGTGCCGATGCCCGATTCGATAAACACCACTACTACGCTCAGCAAAGCGAGCAACCCGCAAAGCGCTTCGACATAACGCCCGCTGCGAGTGTGCTGATCAAACAAAACGCGCCAGAGCGCGCGGCGAAATGATAAATGCGTCCTTGTCATCTGTGGCCTCCGGAAGAAAAAAGGGCTGACATGATGTCAGCCCTTGCGCTTAAAGCGGGTCCACCTTCAGACAGGAGACCGCATGCCGGAAACTCCCTTCGAGTACCGGACGCGTTTTCGCGCACTCCGGCCCGGCCATCGGGCAACGGGTGCGGAACACGCAGCCCGAAGGGGGGTTAATCGGCGACGGAAGCTCGCCTTCCAGCAGCTGGATAGTCTTATTCTTCTCCAGATCCGGGTCCGGGATCGGCACCGCTGACATCAGCGCCCGCGTATACGGGTGCAGCGGGTTATTATATACCTCATCATAGGTGCCAAGCTCCACCGCATGTCCCAGATACATCACCAGAACGCGATCGGAGATATGTTTTACTACCGCCAGGTCGTGGGCGATAAAAATAAGCGACAGCCCCATTTCGCGCTGCAGTTTTTGCAGCAGATTGACCACCTGAGCCTGAATAGAAACATCCAGCGCGGACACCGGTTCGTCACAGATAATCAGCTTCGGCTCCAGGATCAGCGCGCGGGCAATGCCGATACGCTGGCATTGTCCGCCGGAAAACTCGTGCGGATAACGGTTGACGAGGTTCGGCAGCAGCCCCACCTTCATCATCATCGCCTTCACGCGGTCGCGAACATCCTGACGCGGCATTGTCGGATAATAGGTGCGAAGCGGCTCGGCAATGATTTCGCCAATCGTCATTCGCGGGTTCAGGGAGGCCAGCGGGTCCTGGAAAATCATCTGAATATCGCTGCGAACATCGCGCCACTCCTGCGGCTTCATGCCGAGCAAATCCTTGCCAAGCCATGCCACCCGGCCGCTGGTGGCTTTCACCAGGCCAATGATGGCGCGCGCGAAGGTAGATTTCCCGCAACCAGACTCCCCCACCACGCCCAGCGTTTCGCCTTCATAAAGACGCAGCGTAACGCCATCTACCGCTTTCAGGGTTTTTGGCGGCTGCCAGAACCACTGTTTGCCGTCTTTGATATCAAAGTGCACTTTCAGATCGGCAATTTCGAGCAACACTTTTTTCTCTTCAGCAACGGCGCTCATGCTAACTCCTCCACCGGCTTATAGCAGGCGCGTAAACGCCCTGGCGCGAACTCCATTAACGGCGGCGCGCTATTACAGATTTCCATCGCATGCGGGCAGCGAGGCTGGAACGGACACCCCTTCGGCAGCTTCAACAGGTTTGGCGGGTTGCCAGGAATGGTAAGCAGCGATTCCCCTTCCGCATCCAGGCGCGGCACCGCGTTCAGCAGGCCAATGGAGTAAGGATGCGCCGGATGATAGAAAACATCGCGCGCGCGGCCATATTCCATCGTGCGTCCGGCATACATCACCAGCACTTTATCGCAGATACCCGCCACAACGCCTAAGTCATGGGTAATCATGATAATCGCGGTATTGAACTCGCGCTTGAGTTCGTTAAGCAGCGTCATGATCTGCGCCTGAACGGTAACGTCGAGCGCGGTGGTCGGTTCGTCGGCAATCAGCAGTTTCGGGCGGCACAGCAGCGCCATCGCAATCATCACGCGCTGGCGCATACCGCCGGAAAACTCATGCGGATACATGCGCATGCGCTTACGCGCCTCCGGCATTTTTACTGCATCCAGCATGCGAACGGATTCTTCAAACGCTTCCGCTTTGCTCATGCTTTTATGCAGCATAAGCACTTCCATAAGTTGCTCGCCTACGCGCATGTAGGGGTTCAACGAGGTCATCGGATCCTGGAAAATCATGGAAATCTGTTCAGCGCGCAGCTGGTTCAGTGCTTTCTCCGGCAAATTAAGGATCTGTCTGCCATCAAACGTCGCCGAACCACCGATGCGGCCGTTGGCGGCAAGCAGCCCCATTAACGCGAACGCCGTCTGGGATTTGCCGGAGCCGGATTCCCCCACGATGCCCAGCGTTTCACCGGCGCGCAGGCTAAAGTTCAGGTCGTTAACCGCCGTGACATCGCCATCAGGCGTGGCAAACGTCACCCGCAAATCTTTCACTTCCAGCAGTGATGGCGTTTGCGTGCCGGCGCGGGTGATATCGGTAATTTCAATCGTGCTCATGGCGGCACTCCTTAACGATCTTTCGGGTCGAGGGCATCACGCAGGCCATCGCCGATAAAGTTAAAACAAAACAGGGTGACCACGAGGAATCCTGCCGGAAAGAGCAGCAGCCAGGGTGACACTTCCATGGAGTTGGCGCCGTCACTCAGCAGCGCCCCCCAGGAACTCAGCGGCTCCTGCGTGCCGAGGCCCAGGAAGCTCAGGAAGGACTCAAACAGGATCATGCTTGGCACCAGCAGCGAAGCGTAAACCACCACCACGCCCAGCACGTTTGGCACGATATGCCGAACCACAATGCTGGCGGTAGAAACCCCGCCTACCTGGGCTGCTTCGATAAACTCTTTGCGCTTAAGGCTGAGCGTCTGGCCGCGCACGATGCGCGCCATATCCAGCCAGGATACCATGCCGATGGCCACAAAGATGAGCAGGATGTTCTGACCAAAAAAGGTGACCAGCAGGATAACGAAGAACATGAACGGGAAGGAGTTCAGAATCTCCAGCAGGCGCATCATGACGGAATCCACTTTGCCGCCGAGGTAACCGGAAAGCGAACCGTAAAGCGTGCCGACGATGACCGCCACCAGCGCCGCCGCCACGCCCACCATCAGCGAAATGCGCCCGCCTATCGCCACACGCACCAGCAGATCGCGGCCGGAAGAATCGGTACCGAACCAGTGGCCGGATTCGGTATCCGGCGGGCTCGACATCATTCCCCAGTCAGTATCGAAGTAGCTGAATTGTGAAAGCATCGGCGCGAGCGTGACGAACAACGCAATCAACGCCAGTACGACCAGGCTCGCGACCGCTGCGCGGTTATGCACAAAGCGACGACGCGCGTCCTGCCAGAGGCTGCGCCCTTCTACTTCCAGTTTTTCACTGAAGTTTTCCAGCGCCTCGCTGTTTTTCTTACTCAACATCATGGCGACTCCAGCGTCAGTAACGGATTTTCGGGTCGATGACGGCATAAAGCACATCGACAATGGCGTTAAAAAGGATGGTCAGCGCGCCGACCAGGATAGTCAGGCTCAGCACCAGCGAATAGTCGCGGTTCAGCGCTCCGTTAACGAAAAGCTGGCCGATACCCGGCAGACCATAGATAGTTTCGATAACCATCGAGCCGGTGATAATGCCGACAAACGCCGGGCCCATATACGAGAGCACCGGCAGCAGCGCCGGTTTCAGCGCATGACGCAGGATAATCCGACGCATCGGCAGCCCTTTCGCCCGCGCGGTGCGGATGAAGTTAGAGTGCAGCACTTCAATCATCGAACCGCGCGTAATACGCGCGATACTGGCGATATAGGCAAGGGAGAGCGCCACCATCGGCAGGATCATAAATTTAAACGCCCCGCCATTCCAGCCGCCGCCGGGAAGCCACTGCAGCGTGATGGCGAATATCATGACCAGTAGCGGGGCTACGACGAAACTCGGTATCACTACCCCGGTCATCGCAATGCCCATTACCGTGTAATCCCATTTGGTATTTTGTTTAAGCGCTGCAATCACGCCCGCCGTTACGCCCAGAATGACCGCCAGCAAAAAGGCCGCGGCGCCGAGTTTCGCGGAAACCGGAAACGAAGAGGCCACGAGATCGTTAACGGAATAATCTTTATATTTGAATGACGGCCCGAAATCTCCGTGAGCCAGCTGTTTCAGGTAACTGAAATACTGAGTCAGAATCGGATCGTTTAAATGGTATTTCGCCTCGATATTCGCCATGACTTCTGGCGGCAGCGCACGCTCGCCGGTAAAGGGGCTGCCCGGCGCCAGACGCATCATAAAGAAGGAAATAGTGATAAGAATAAAGAGTGTCGGAATCGCTTCCAGACAGCGACGTAGTATAAATTTCAACATTGCCCGTACCTTCTGGCATGTGCCTTTGAGTAAAGATGAAAAAGGAGCCTGCGCCAGACGGCTTTACGGCTCCAGGGCACAGTGGCGCGAGTGCAACTTTCTTATTCACGCGACGGCGTTTATTTCCGCCGCAGGTTATGCGGCGGAAAAGGTTACCGCAGCGAGAAGAGAAATTGTTTCGCCCCACGCATTGCCATTAGTGCTTGATAATATAAAGGTTCTTAACGTAGATATTATCCATCGGGTCTTTACCGGTATAACCACCCACCCACGGTTTCACCAGACGGGCATTCACGTAGTAATAAACCGGCACGATCGCGGAGTCTTTATCAAGCTGTTCTTCCGCTTTCTGATAAAGCGCGGTGCGCTGCCCTTCATCCGTCACCTTCAGCGTATCGCCGATAATCTTATCGAACGCTTCGCTCTTATAGTGCGCGGTATTGTTTGAGCTGTCAGAAAGCATAGTGTTCAGGAAGGAAGTCGGTTCGTTGTAATCCGCACACCAGCCCGCACGCGCTACGTCGAAGTTGCCCTGATGACGGGTATCCAGGAAGGTTTTCCACTCCTGGTTTTCCAGCTTCACGTTCACGCCGAGGTTTTTCTTCCAGATGGAAGAGACGGCGATAGCCAGTTTCTTGTGCAGATCGGACGTGTTGTACAGCAGGTCGAACGTCAGCGGCTTATCCGCCGTGTAGCCTGCTTCCGCCAACAGCTTTTTCGCTTCCGCGTTACGCTGTTCCTGGGTCATTTTGAACCAGGCGGGTTCGGTCAGCTTCGCGCCGTCGGTATAAGGCGGGGTGTAGCTATAGGCTGGCAGGTCGCCCTGGTTTTTCACTTTGTTAACAATGATATCGCGATCCAGGCCCAGTTTCAGCGCGGCGCGAACGCGCGGATCGTTAAATGGCGGCTTCTGGTTGTTGATTTCGTAGTAGTAGGTGCACAGGTACGGGTCAACGTGCACCTCTTTAGGGATCTCTTTTTTCAGCTTCTGGAAGAGTTCGATCGGCATGTTGTTATAAGTCATGTCGATTTCGCCGCTGCGGTAGCGGTTTACGTCTGTCACTTCAGAAGAGATAGGCAGGTAAGTAACCTGATTGATAACTGTTTTCGCGTTATCCCAGTAATTGGTGTTGCGCTCGAGCACGATGCGCTCGTTCACTACCCAATCTTTGAGCTTATAAGCGCCGTTCGAAACGATATTGGCAGGCTGCGTCCATTTTTCGCCAAATTTCTCTACAACGGCTTTAGGTACCGGCGACATTGAGGAGTGCACCAGCAGCTTATAGAAGTAAGGAACCGGTTCGGTCAGAGTGACTTCGAGAGTATTATCATCGATCGCTTTAACGCCAAGTTCAGTCGGCTTCTTTTTACCGGCGATGATGTCGTCGATATTCGCGATATGACCATATTGCAGGTAGCTTTCATAAGGCGAAGCCGTGTTCGGATCGGCCAGACGCTGCCAGCTGTACACGAAATCGTGCGCCGTTACCGGTTCGCCGTTGGACCATTTCGCATCTTTACGCAGATGGAACGTCCAGACTTTGAAATCTTTATTTTCCCACTTTTCCGCCACGCCCGCGCTCGGGTGCCCGTCCACATCAGTCACCAGCAGGCCTTCAAACAGGTCGCGGTTGATATTGGATTCCGGCACGCCTTCAATTTTGTGCGGATCGAGGGATTGCACTTCAGAACCATTGTTGCGCACCAGCGTCTGTTTTTCCGCCAGTTGCACACCTGCAGGCACATTCGCAGCCATTGCGTTACCCGCGATTAGCGCAGAAAGAATTCCCGCCGCTACCAGACTTTTTTTTGTGATGATGGTCATTGTGATAATACTCCAATCATTATAATTACTGGCCCTGAAGCCAGCCTCTTGCTGCCCTTTTGGGCGCCTGTACAGCGCAGGAGCGATTTGCCGCTGTCAGGTTTTTCTTTTTTTTACTGCTTGCTATCACCGACTTTATTTATAACGACCACTCGTACGGCGGTCTTTACGTCGATTCCTGGCTTCTCTTCCCCTGTCTGAAGAGAAGCGAGAGGATGGCGAACCTGCCGCCCGAAAACGCTTTCAGACAAAAAGCATTCTCATTAACTAATAATTTGCAGCCGAATGTTTTGGCCGGAAGGTATCAAAAGCGACAATCCTGCGCCAATAGAATTTACGAATTTGTTAAGCATTTCTCTTTTAGAGAGGCCAAAAACGATATTCAGCGCTACTCCAGGAGAAGTTAAATCTCGCTAAAAACATTAATAATCAATGCATTACGCTTATAAAACGGGTTTGCGATTACGCATTTTGAACTCCGTCACGCAAAATCACATAAAATTAACATTTGTCTATTTTTTAGCACATTCATCTGCTTTGCGAATGAAATTACTAATAACATTTCAGTTATCCGTCAGCAAGAACAAGAGTATCGTGTGAGAAAAATAACAAACCTTTTGCTCTCTTTCTGCACGCCGGCTAACAACAGCTGTTAGCAACATATTGATTTTAAATAAGTAAGCTGATGCATTCTTTTTTGCTATGACAATGTTGCATTTGGTCGCATACAAGACGAAATGCTAATGAAGTCGCAAAAAAAAGCGGAGCCGGAGCTCCGCTTTTTCAAATGAAAGCGATTTAATTAAGCAAACCTGGAAAGATAGCTTTCAGACCCGTCACAATAAACTCGATGCCAAGGGCCATTAGCAATAGCCCCATAATACGCGTTATCACGTTAATGCCGGTCTGACCCAGTAAGCGCACAAGCCACGGAGCAAGACGGAAAACGCCCCAACAGCAGAGGGCAAAAACAGCGATAGCCAGTGAAAATCCCACCATATAACCCAGGCTGTGGTAACGCGTTCCCCAGACGATGGTTGAACTTATCGCGCCCGGTCCCGCCATCAAAGGAAGCGCCAGCGGCACTACGCCCACGCTTTCACGAATTGCGGTTTCTGATTTCTCTTGTTTGTTTTGCTTATCCTCACCCAGCTTGCCGCTAATCATCGACATAGCGATAGTGACAACCAGTATGCCGCCCGCGATACGGAAGGAATCTATAGAAATACCGAACAATTGCAGGATGGCATCGCCCAGAAAAAGCGACGTCCACAGAATGATGGCGACAGAGAGGTTGGCAGTAAGGTTCGTCTTATTACGGGCCACCGCGGTTTGGTAACTGGTCATGCTAATAAAGACGGGGATAATCCCAACCGGGTTAACCAGCGCAAAGAGCCCGATAAAGAACTTAAAGTAGGTTGGCATATCTAAGAAAGAGTGGGCCACAAGAACTCCAGAAATGAGCCATGCAAAAGACTCGCGTAATGTAAAGGAAAAGGCCCACGTACGCTACGCTGATCCGCAGGGCAATATTCTTCTTATTCCTTTTTCAGGAAAACGAACCGCTCTTGTTATTTATTTGTTGTAATTATGGTAACGTAATTTATATACGCTGTAGCTAAGCTATTACACAATGCTGTAATACTGAAATATGGCCTGCTGAAAGGAGTCAGCATGGATATAAATTGATCCTGATCACGTTTTGCCTACTCAGAAGTGAGTAACCTGATTACGCCGCCAGGGAATAACAGCGAGCTTCAGGGCTGTGAGGGTAAGGCTCTTTTAGTAAATCAGCGTGGTGTCATTAGCTATTGCGTTGTCACATCCTGTCTGTTACGCGTGCTGTTTGGTCTAGCTTTATAAGTGATTCAAACAGCTGGTTTACTAAAAGAGTTTAACATTATCAGGAGAGCATTATGGCCGTTACTAATGTCGCTGAACTTAACGCCCTCGTCGAGCGCGTAAAAAAAGCCCAGCGTGAATACGCCAACTTTACTCAAGAACAGGTCGATAAAATCTTCCGCGCAGCCGCTCTGGCCGCCGCAGATGCTCGCATCCCCCTCGCTAAAATGGCCGTTGCCGAATCTGGTATGGGTATCGTCGAAGATAAAGTGATTAAAAACCACTTCGCTTCTGAATATATCTACAACGCCTACAAAGACGAGAAAACCTGCGGCATCCTGGAAGAAGACGATACCTTCGGCACTATCACTATCGCCGAACCCACTGGCATCATCTGCGGTATCGTTCCGACGACTAACCCGACATCCACCGCAATTTTTAAAGCGCTCATTAGCCTTAAAACACGCAACGCTATCATTTTCTCTCCGCACCCGCGTGCGAAAAACGCCACCAATAAAGCAGCTGATATCGTGCTTCAGGCCGCAATTGCTGCTGGTGCGCCAAAAGACATTATCGGTTGGATCGACGAACCTTCAGTTGAGCTTTCTAATCAGCTGATGCATCACCCGGATATCAACCTTATCCTCGCCACTGGCGGTCCGGGTATGGTGAAAGCCGCATACAGCTCAGGTAAACCGGCAATTGGCGTAGGCGCAGGCAACACGCCAGTCGTTATCGACGAAACCGCCGATATCAAACGTGCCGTGGCGTCCATCCTGATGTCCAAAACCTTCGATAACGGCGTTATCTGCGCATCTGAACAATCCGTTGTCGTTGTTGATTCTGTGTATGACGCTGTGCGCGAACGTTTCGCCACCCATGGCGGCTATCTGCTTCAGGGCAAAGAACTGAAAGCCGTTCAGGATATCATCCTGAAAAATGGCGGCCTGAACGCGGCTATCGTAGGCCAGCCTGCGACCAAAATCGCTGAAATGGCAGGCATCAGCGTACCGGCTGGCACCAAGATTCTGATCGGCGAAGTAACTCTCGTGGATGAAAGCGAACCGTTCGCACACGAGAAACTTTCCCCGACTCTCGCCATGTACCGCGCAAGAGACTTCGAAGACGCGGTAGTGAAAGCGGAAAAACTGGTTGCAATGGGCGGTATCGGTCATACCTCCTGCCTGTACACCGACCAGGATAACCAGCCGCAACGTGTCGCGCATTTTGGTCAAATGATGAAAACCGCGCGCATCCTCATTAATACCCCGGCGTCGCAGGGCGGTATCGGTGACCTTTATAACTTCAAACTGGCGCCTTCTTTGACGCTGGGTTGCGGTTCCTGGGGCGGTAACTCCATCTCTGAAAACGTGGGTCCGAAGCACCTGATCAACAAGAAAACCGTTGCCAAGCGAGCTGAGAACATGTTGTGGCATAAACTTCCGAAATCTATCTACTTCCGCCGCGGCTCTCTGCCTATCGCGCTGGATGAAGTGATTACTGATGGTCACAAACGCGCCATGATCGTGACTGACCGCTTCCTGTTCAACAATGGTTACGCTGATCAGATAACCTCCGTGCTGAAAGCAGCAGGCGTCGAAACCGAAGTATTCTTTGAAGTTGAAGCGGATCCGACCCTGAGCGTTGTTCGTAAAGGCGCTGAACTGGCTAATTCCTTCAAGCCGGACGTTATCATCGCACTGGGTGGCGGTTCTCCGATGGACGCCGCGAAGATCATGTGGGTCATGTATGAGCATCCGGAAACCCATTTCGAAGAACTGGCGCTGCGCTTTATGGATATCCGTAAACGTATCTACAAATTCCCGAAAATGGGCGTGAAAGCGAAAATGATCGCCGTCACCACCACTTCCGGTACCGGTTCTGAAGTGACTCCGTTCGCCGTGGTTACTGATGACGCAACTGGTCAGAAATATCCGCTGGCAGACTACGCGCTGACCCCAGACATGGCGATCGTCGACGCAAACCTGGTCATGGATATGCCGAAGTCACTCTGCGCGTTCGGTGGTCTGGATGCGGTAACTCACGCCCTGGAAGCTTATGTCTCTGTTCTGGCAAGCGAGTTTTCCGATGGTCAGGCTCTGCAGGCGCTGAAACTGCTGAAAGAAAACCTGCCGGCTTCTTACCATGAAGGCGCTAAAAACCCGGTTGCACGTGAGCGTGTTCACAGCGCCGCGACTATTGCGGGTATCGCCTTTGCGAACGCCTTCCTCGGCGTGTGCCACTCTATGGCGCACAAACTGGGTTCGCAGTTCCATATCCCGCACGGTCTGGCCAACGCCCTGCTGATTTCCAACGTTATCCGCTATAACGCGAACGATAACCCGACGAAGCAGACTGCATTCAGCCAGTACGACCGTCCGCAGGCGCGCCGCCGTTATGCGGAGATTGCTGACCACCTCGGTCTTTCTGCGCCGGGCGACCGCACCGCAGCGAAAATTGAAAAGCTGCTGGTATGGCTGGACAGCATTAAAGCTGAACTGGGCATTCCTAAGTCTATCCGTGAAGCGGGCGTGCAGGAAGCGGACTTCCTGGCGCATGTTGATAAGCTGTCTGAAGACGCCTTTGACGATCAGTGTACCGGTGCTAACCCGCGCTATCCGCTGATTTCCGAGCTGAAACAAATTCTGCTGGATAGCTTCTATGGCCGCGAATACACCGAAGGCGGTGCAGCAGCTGCTAAAGAAGTCGCTCAGGTAGTAAAAGCTGACAAGAAAGCGAAAAAACCTGCCTGACAGGTACTAATAGCTGATAAAAAACCCGCCTGATGGCGGGTTTTTTTATTATGAAATTCAGGGTAACTGTAGAACTGGCATGGGCGCATTTTAAAGGCCATAGCAGCGTTTTCTCTACGTCTCCTAGCTCCCCTATGACGAGCCCTCTTTTCGCTGCTGTACGGCCTGTAAAGAGCCTTTTGCAAGCGCTTCTTTATAATGTTTCCGGCAAACGGAGACATAGCGTTCGTTACCGCCGATAACGACCTGCTCCCCTTCATTATAAGGCTGTCCGTTTTGATCCAGCCGCAGCACCATGCTCGCTTTGCGTCCGCAGAAACAGATAGTTTTCAGTTCGACCAGCTTATCGGACCAGGCCAGTAAATATTGGCTGCCGATAAATAGCTCGCCGCGAAAATCCGTACGCAACCCGTAACAAAGCACCGGAATATCTAACTCGTCCACTACGCCGGCAAGTTCATAAACCTGCTGACGCGTCAGGAACTGGCTTTCGTCCACCAGCACGCAATGTACTGGCTTACGCTCATGTTCTTCGCGAATGTCCGTAAATAACGATGTGCTCTGATTAAAAAGTTTTGCAGGCGATGAGAGACCGATGCGTGAACTCACTTTCCCGGCGCCGAAGCGATCGTCGATTTCCGCCGTATAGACGACCGTTCGCATCCCTCTTTCCTGGTAGTTATAGGAAGACTGAAGCAAAGCGGTAGATTTACCCGCGTTCATTGCAGAATAGTAAAAATAAAGTTGCGCCATTGGCGGCAAGCCCCATGGTATGAAACGGAATAGGCGTGATTGTACCATAACCTGCCAGTACCGCATGCCTGCTGGCGCTGCGTTAATCCCCGAAGCGCATTTAGCGTCAGAGTGCTTTATATTTACCCGCACGGTAATAATGCATTTACGACCATATAAGCGAACCAGTAAATAGCGGCTGCCATTATTAACCCTGGTTAACTAACCCCTTATCCAGACTGATAAAATTACTGAAAAATAAAAGAATAATGGCCCTCACACAGGCAGTATCGGAGTTCATGCGAAAGAATGATATTTATACAGCCGGCCCTAACCGCGTTATAAAACGTTGCTTATGTTTCTTCTCTTTTCCTCTATAAAATCGTTGTCGCGCCCGCAATAAGCCCGCTTTTTTTGTACGGTTCTTAAAGGTAGATTTAACTTTGCTTTTTTTAATAACGTCCAAAATAAGCCGATATTTTGAATTCCTTACATTCTCACCTATTGCAGAAGTGAAATTAAGGCTCTATTATTAGGTCAACAAACCACCCCCAATATAAGTTTGAGATTACTACAATGAGCGAAGCACTTAAAATTCTGAACAACATCCGTACTCTTCGTGCGCAGGCAAGAGAATGCACCCTTGAAACGCTTGAAGAAATGCTGGAAAAATTAGAAGTTGTTGTGAATGAGCGCCGCGAAGAAGAAAGCGCTGCAGCAGCTGAAATCGAAGAGCGTACTCGTAAATTACAGCAGTATCGTGAAATGTTGATCGCGGATGGTATCGACCCGAACGAATTGCTGAACAGCATGTCTGCTGCTAAAACTGGCACTAAAGCCAAACGCGCTGCTCGCCCGGCAAAATATAGCTACATTGATGAAAACGGCGAAAGCAAAACCTGGACTGGCCAGGGTCGTACGCCGGCAGTTATCAAAAAAGCTATTGATGAAGGCAAACAGCTGGACGATTTCCTGATTAAAGACTAATGCGCTTTAATAAAAAAACCCGCTTCGGCGGGTTTTTTGTTTTAAAGGGGATGAAACATAATCAACCAGCGACCTGATAAAACGCCTTATACCACTCTACAAAGCGCTTAACGCCCTCTTCTACTGAGGTATGCGGCTTAAAGCCAATCGCGTCATACAGGGCCGTTGTGTCCGCGCTGGTTTCAAGTACATCGCCCGGCTGTATCGGCATCATGTTTTTCTGCGCTTCTTTACCCAGCGCTTTTTCAAGCGCAGAAATATAATCCATCAGCTCGACAGGAGAGCTGTTGCCAATATTATATACACGATACGGAGCGGAACTGGTGGCCGGCGATCCGGTTTCCACTGTCCACTTCGGGTCCGCCTGTGGAATAACGTCCTGCAAACGGACAATCGCCTCGGCAATATCATCGATATAAGTAAAATCACGACGCATTTTGCCATGGTTATAAACATCGATTCGCTTATCTTCCACGATCGCTTTCGTAAATTTAAATAACGCCATATCCGGGCGGCCCCAAGGACCATAAACTGTAAAAAAGCGTAACCCGGTGGTCGGCAAACCATAAAGATGGGAGTAGGTATGCGACATCAATTCATTGGCTTTTTTCGTCGCCGCGTATAAAGAAACGGGATGGTCGACACTGTCATCGGTTGAAAACGGCATTTTACGGTTCAGGCCATAAACGGAACTGGAAGACGCGTATAATAAATGCTCAACCTGATGATGACGGCACCCCTCAAGCACATTCAAATGCCCTACCAGATTTGCGTCCGCATAAGCATGCGGGTTTTCCAGGGAATAACGAACGCCAGCCTGGGCGGCAAGATGAATAACGCGTTGAGGTTTTTCTGAAGCAAATAAATCCGCCATTCCCTGACGGTCGGCAAGGTCAAGCTTTTGAAAACGGAAATTGGGGTGATTTTCTATAAGGTTAAGGCGAGCGTATTTGAGGTTGACATCATAATAGTCATTCAGGTTATCGATACCGATAACCTGGTGACCGGCTGCCAGCAGACGCTCGCTGACGTGAAAACCAATAAAGCCTGCTGCGCCGGTTACCAGAAATTTCATACAACCCTCATTTATTATGCAATGTTAATGGATGCTCCGCGGCCGATTGCATAATAAACAAAGCCGCGTTTGCTGAGCCTGCCTGGATCATACAGGTTACGACCATCAAAGATAACCGGCTGTTTAAGGGAATTTTTAATGATGTCAAAGTCCGGCGCGCGGAAAGCCTGCCACTCGGTACAGATAACTAGCGCATCTGCCCCATGCAACGCGGCCTCTTTGGTGCCCATCAAACGCAGGTCGTCACGGTGGCCATAAATGCGCTGCGTTTCATCCATCGCTTCCGGATCGTAGGCCTGAACCGTCGCTCCACGCTTCCAGAGTTCCTCCATCAGTACACGGCTTGACGCTTCACGCATATCGTCAGTGTTGGGTTTAAAGGAAAGCCCCCACAGCGCGAACGTTTTACCGCTTAGATCTTCGCCGAAATGACGACGAATGAACTCTGGCAGCTTCTGCTTTTGATCGTGGTTAACGTCTTCTACGGCTTTAAGCAGACGCGGCACATAGCCAATCTGTTCGGAGGTACGGATTAACGCCTGTACATCTTTCGGGAAGCAGGAACCGCCGTAACCACAGCCAGGGTAGATAAAGTGATAGCCGATACGCGAGTCTGAACCGATGCCCTGACGCACTTTTTCGATATCCGCGCCCAGACGCTCCGCCAGGTTCGAAATCTCGTTCATAAAGCTTATCTTCGTGGCCAACATGCAGTTGGCGGCATACTTGGTTAGCTCCGCGCTGCGGATATCCATCAGGATCATGCGGTCATGATTGCGGTTAAACGGCTCATAGAGCTCACGCAGCAGCTCAACGACATCGTCGTTATCCGTCCCCACCACGATGCGCTCAGGACGCATACAATCCGATACCGCCGCCCCTTCTTTCAGGAATTCCGGGTTGGAAACCACATCAAAGGGGATATCCACGCCGCGCGCCTGCAGCGTTTCGCTCATCACTTTACGGACTTTGTCCGCCGTGCCCACCGGCACGGTTGATTTATCCAGCACCACTTTGTGGCTGGTCATATGCTGAGCGATAGTCCGCGCCACAGCGGTGACATATTTCAGATCCGCAGAGCCGTCTTCATCCGGCGGGGTGCCGACTGCGATAAACTGCATTACGCCATGCTCAACGCCTTCCTGCGCGTTCGTGCTGAAGTGCAGCCGCCCCTCTTCATAATTTTTCTTCACAAGCGGGGTCAGACCCGGTTCATAAATCGGGATGACGCCTTTTTTCAGGTTCTCGACTTTATTTTCATCAACGTCGATACACATGACATCGTGGCCGACTTCCGCCAGCACCGCGGCCTGAACCAGACCGACGTAGCCAATACCAAAAACGGTTACTTTCATTGCCTTGTCCTGCCTGAATAGGTTACTTCTTATCGCCCACGGTTTCGTTCAGCCAGGCTTTAAATTCCTCACCGAGCGTGTTGTGGCGAATCCCATATTCTACGAACGCCTGCATGTAACCGAGTTTGTTGCCGCAGTCGTGGCTCTTGCCTTTCATGTGGTAGGCTTCCACTGTCTCTTTATCCATCAGCATAGCGATGGAGTCGGTGAGCTGGATTTCATCACCCGCTCCCGGAGGCGTTTTGGCCAGCAGCGGCCAAATATCGGCGCTGAGCACATAGCGGCCTACCACAGCCAGGTTGGACGGCGCGACGTTCGCCTTCGGTTTTTCAACGATGCCGACCATCGGCACGCTGTCGCCAGGCTGCAGCGCAACGCCTTTACAATCGACCACGCCATACGCGGTAACATCTTCTACAGGCTCAACCATGATCTGGCTGTTGCCGGTTTCATCGAAGCGCTTAATCATCTCAGCCAGGTTTTCCTGGGAGAGATCAGATTCAAACTCATCCAGAATGACGTCCGGCAGAATAACGGCGACCGGCTCGTCACCAACAACCGGGTGCGCGCACATCACAGCGTGGCCGAGGCCTTTCGCCAGGCCCTGACGAACCTGCATGATGGTGACATGCGGCGGGCAGATAGATTGCACTTCTTCCAGCAGCTGGCGCTTGACGCGTTTTTCCAGCATGGCTTCAAGTTCAAAACTGGTGTCGAAATGGTTTTCGATAGAGTTTTTGGAGGAGTGAGTGACCAGAACAATCTCAGTAATGCCAGCGGCGATACATTCGTTAACGACATACTGAATTAACGGCTTATCAACCAGCGGCAGCATCTCTTTTGGAATCGCCTTAGTGGCCGGCAACATCCTGGTCCCTAATCCCGCAACCGGGATTACTGCTTTTCTTACTTTCGAATTAATGGCAGCCATTGAATATTCTCCTGGACTGTTCAAGTTTGACACTTGTTCGTCAATTAAAAACGCGTTCGAGTATATCAGCATAGATTTGTATTAAGCGGCTGAATACGCGGTGCCCCGGCACTTTAGGACTAATACGAAGAAAACCAACGTGATATTAGCACCAGCAAAGAGCGTGCGGATAAAGCTATCTTGCTTTATCCCCGCCGAACGCTCATTCTGCAGACAACATCAGCCTTAAACGGCCGCCAGCGCCCCAAATCTGACACTGCCAGGATTCGCAACGCTGACTAATTTGATTTAAGTAAGTATTACCCAGCGTACCTAAAGGCACACCACTACTTACCTGAATTTGATGGTCGCCAGTATTTAACGTCGCGTTAAGACCAGCGGAAACCAGAATAAGATTTTTTAAACCGCTGTGGTAATACCCAACCATAAGCGGAAATTGTCCTACCAGATTTGCCTGGCGTAACAATTGGTTAACTTGTTTAAGTAAATTCCCCAGCTCGGGCAGGCGCTGTCGCTGCTGCGAAAGCTGCTCCTGTAATAACCCGTTAAAAAGCGCGCGTAAAAGCAACGCCGCCAATACGCCGTTATCGCCAGCACGGGTGACGTCGAGACAGTAAAAGGCGAGATCTTGCTCAGAAAGGGGGGCAATATCCAACACCAGGCCCGGCTCATCGGCAGAGACCAGCTGGCGATAATTAATGCGACAGTGAGATATGACCTGCTGAACCGGGGGTTGCAGCTCCTGCAGCAGCTTTGCCGCCGCCTGCGGGTTGTTCACCAGCGCGTCCCAGTCCTGGAACAAGCGCTCTTCTTCCTCTACGCGCGAGTTAAACATGTTCGGGTAAAGGCAGGCGAACACGGTTTCACGCAGGCGGTTTAAATCTTTAACTGGCTTTAGCAAGACATCCTGTACGCCAAGACGCAGCGCCTTAGCGATATCCGCCATGTTTTCCGTAGCGGAAATAACAAGAATCGGCGTTTGAACCCCTTCGTTGCGGATATGCTCCACCAGTTGCAACCCATTCATACGGGGCATTTCCAGATCGCAAATCAGCAAATCCGGTGTCTGTTGGGCCATTTTTTCCAGCGCTTCTATCCCATCCCACGCAACGGCGGTTTCCGCGCCCATTCCCGTGAGCCAGGCATCCAGCATTGAGCGGAAAACGGGTTCGTCTTCGACGATAAGGATCTGTTTTCCGGCTAAAGGTTGCGTCATCTTCTTCCCCCTGACAAATGACAACTTAATAGTGGCATGTTCAAGCGACGGCTGCCTGTCAGAATCGCCTGAAGAATGCTCGCTCTGGGGGAACTCTGTTTACATTGCGCCCGGTAAAAAGCGTGATAAATGATAAAAGTCCAGTAAGCGGGACATAATTTGCACAAAATAAAAACCACATTATCAATATATTCTTTGCGATAGTGCCTGGCTGTGTGTAACGCCGTTACGATCAAAAAGACCCCGGCCATGGATAGCATTCTAAAAAAACCTAAAATTGTGACGATGTCCAGCAGGGCGTTAATAATGGTGGATTTTTCTTCCCGAATCAGCCCTTCTGTTTGCTCTTTCATTACGCCTCGGTTGAAGTCCCCGGTATGACATCCCGTGGCGTCATCGCCACTGCTCGGTTAACATAATGCCGCCGTGGCGTCGAAACGCCGTTACTGTTTATTCAAGGAGCAACTTTGTCGCAACTTTGTCCTTGTGGCAGCGCACAGGAGTATAGCCTATGTTGCCAGCCTTATCTGTCTGGCGACAAGGCCGCGCCCGTTCCGTCACATCTCATGCGGTCTCGCTATTGCGCTTTTGTGATGAAAGACGCGAATTATCTTGTCGATACGTGGCATCCAGCGTGTCAGGCCAACGCCTTTCGGGCTGATATCGAGGCAGGCTTTGCCCATACTGAATGGCTGGGGCTGACTATTTTTGAAGAGGCGCCGGGGCAAAATGAAGAAGAAGGCTTCGTGAGTTTTGTCGCGCGCTATAGCGAGCAGGGCAAACCTGGCGCTATCATTGAACGTTCCCGGTTCTTAAAAGAGCACGGACGCTGGTATTATATTGACGGCGTTCGTCCGGTAATTGGTCGTAATGACCCCTGCCCCTGTGGTTCCGGTAAAAAATTTAAAAAGTGTTGCGGGCAATAAACCGCCTTTTGACAACGCTGAATGACAAACACTCAACAGGATCTTCCCTGCAATGCAAGCATTACAACGCAAAGTACTTCGCACTATTTGTCCCGATCAGAAAGGCCTGATCGCACGTATTACCAATATTTGCTACAAGCACGAACTGAATATCGTCCAGAACAATGAGTTTGTCGATCACCGCACCGGCCGCTTTTTTATGCGTACCGAACTGGAAGGTATCTTCAACGATGCGACGTTGCTTGCCGATCTTGATAGCGCGCTGCCGGAAGGTTCCGTACGCGAACTCAACCCAGCTGGACGCCGCCGTATCGTCATTCTCGTCACCAAAGAAGCGCACTGCCTGGGCGACCTGCTGATGAAAGCCAACTATGGCGGGCTGGATGTCGAGATCGCTGCGGTTATCGGCAACCACGAAACGCTGCGTTCGCTTGTCGAGCGCTTTGATATTCCATTCCAGTTGGTAAGCCATGAAGGTTTAACGCGCGAAGAGCACGATCAACTGATGGCGCAGGCCATTGAGCATTACGAACCGGATTACGTTGTGCTGGCAAAATATATGCGCGTGCTGACGCCTGATTTCGTTGCCCGTTTTCCGAACAAAATTATTAATATTCACCACTCGTTCCTGCCAGCCTTTATTGGCGCGCGTCCTTACCATCAGGCTTATGAGCGCGGCGTAAAGATTATCGGTGCGACTGCGCATTACGTGAACGACAATCTGGATGAAGGCCCGATCATCATGCAGGATGTGATTCACGTTGATCATAACTACACCGCTGAAGATATGATGCGCGCCGGGCGCGATGTTGAGAAAAATGTCCTCAGCCGCGCGCTTTATCAGGTTCTTGCCCAGCGCGTGTTCGTTTATGGCAACCGGACGATTATCCTGTAATACGGGTAAAATGAATTGCTTAGCTTTAAAGCGTTACGTGTAAAAAGTACGCAAACGATACATTTCTCATAACGTAAGGCTTTACAGGGGCGCTTCATTTGATATGATGCGCCCCGCTTCCCGAGACGGAAGCAGGCCAGTTAAAGCATTACCCCGTGGTGGGGTTCCCGAGCGGCCAAAGGGAGCAGACTGTAAATCTGCCGTCACAGACTTCGAAGGTTCGAATCCTTCCCCCACCACCATCTTCAACCACAGCGATGTGGTTAACCTGATAGGCCGCTGGCTTATCATTCAGACAATATGAATACCCCTGGTGGGGTTCCCGAGCGGCCAAAGGGAGCAGACTGTAAATCTGCCGTCACAGACTTCGAAGGTTCGAATCCTTCCCCCACCACCATCTCTCTTATATCAAGCTTCCCTCTACCATCACCCTTCACTTTCCATGCGCCATTTACGCGGGGAAGGATGAGAACCTTCGACTAAGGTTCGGGTCGAGCGGAGCGAGACAACGTTGCCGCAGGCAACGGCCCGCAGGGCGAGGCGCGAAGCGCCGAGTAATCCTTCCCCCACCACCATCTCTTCAGATATAAATCACCTTTAACCAAATCGACTGCCTCCCATATCGCTTCTGCGCGGGGAAGGATGAAAACCTTCGACTAAGGTTCGGGTCGAGTGAAGCGAGACAACGTTGCCGCAGGCAACGGCCCGCAGGGCGAGGCGCGAAGCGCCGAGTAATCCTTCCCCCACCACCATCTCTTTTATATCAAGCTTCCCTCTACCATCACCTTTCACTTTCCATGCGCCATTTACGCGGGGAAGGATGAGAACCTTCGACTAAGGTTCGGGTCGAGCGAAGCGAGACAACGTTGCCGCAGGCAACGGCCCGCAGGGCGAGGCGCGAAGCGCTGCCCGCTGTTTAAGTTAACCCGTATTTACCTCCTCAAAGCGGCGGCAATCTTCTCTTTACCGGGGAACTCTTCACAATAGAGGTGTTCGACTGCGCGTAATCCGCCAGGCCATCGAGCAGGTCGTCAAGTTGGCCGATGGAGTGAAACGCCAGCCGCATCACAAAACAATCCTCACCCGTGACCTTGTCGCACTCAATACATTCCGGCATCGCCTGAATCATCTTTTCGACTTTATGCAACATGCCCGGCAGCGGCTTAACGCGCACCAGCGCCTGCATCCCGTAACCCACCGCCGGAAGGTTTACCCGCGCGCCATAACCTTCAATGATGCCGCGCTCCTCCAGCCGTCGGATACGCTCCGCCGTGCTGGGCGAAGAAAGCCCGATTTTGCCGCTCAGCACTTTCAGCGACAACCTGGCGTCTTCTGTCAGATAAGCCAGAATCTGCCGGTCAGTGTTATCCAGAAAGTAATTTTCCATATAAACCTCATAAAAAAAGGCAAAAGACACATCGCTCCTGATTAATTCTATACCGCATCTGGCAGGAAACGTCGAAAATAGACCAACACAAAAGGAGGGCAACATGAGCAACGACTACAAAACCGGCGTCTGGCAAATGACGGCCGCCATGCTGATTTCAGGCTCAATCGGCGTTTTTGTGCTGCTGAGCGGGCAACCCGTGACGGATGTGGTGTTCTGGCGCTGCCTGGTCGGCGCCCTCACCCTCTTTATCCTGACGAGCCTTAGCGGCGACTGGCGCAGCCATCTTACTTTGAAGGTCATCGTTGTCGCCGCGCTGGGCGGCGTGGCGTTGGTGCTTAACTGGCTGCTGCTGTTTGCCGCCTACTCCCGTCTTTCCATTGGCCTCGCCACGCTGGTTTATAACACGCAGCCGCTGATGCTGGTGCTGATGAGCATGCTTTTCCTGGGCGAGAAAGTCACGCGGGCGAAATGGTATTGGCTGCTGGCCGCGTTTGGCGGAATGGCGCTGGTGCTGGAGGGCCAGTTAACGGGGTCGCATCATGACGGCTGGCTGTTGGGTATCGCCATGGCGCTTGGCGCTGCGTTCTTTTACGCCCTTACCGCCCTCATCACCCGTCGGCTAAAAGGGGTGCCGCCTCAGCAAATCGCGCTGGTGCAAGTGAGCGTGGGCGTGCTGATGCTGCTGCCTGTCTCGCATTTCAGCCTCTCACCAACGCCGTTTCAGTGGAGTATTTTGGTTCTGCTTGGCGTGTTACACACCGGGGTCATGTATCAACTGCTTTACGGCGCAATACAAAAGCTGCCGACGCCGGTCACCGGATCCCTTTCATTTATTTATCCGCTGGTGGCGATTGCCGCGGATCAGTGGGTCTTCGGGCATAGTCTGAGCCTGCACCAGCTGGCAGGCGGCGCGCTGATCCTCCTTGCCGCGGCGGGGAATAATCTGGGCTGGGGAGAAAAGGCAAAAGCGCCTGCGCAAGCGGCGAGTCGTTAACGCCCTTTCCCCAACGGCCTCCCTGCGATAGTCAGCAAAAACGAAATCCGTACGCTCCCCGAGGGAGAAAAATTCTCCACCATTTCGCCAATAAAAAACCCGGCGTCAGCCGGGTTTGTCATATCGCTTGCTATTCAGCGGCGTGCGCGCACCACCTGGTATCTGCGCGTCAGGTATTCCACCGGCGCGCTCCACACATGCACCAGGCGGGTGAACGGGAAAAGCAGGAACAGCGTCATGCCAAGCACAAGGTGAACGCGGAAGATAAACGCCACGCCGTCAAGCTGCTCCGCCGCGCCGCTGCGGAAGGTCACGATGTGTTGCGCCCACCCCACCAGCTTCATCATCTCACTGCCGTCCATATGCTGCGCAGAGAACGGAATAGTCAACAGTCCCAGCGTACACTGCGCCATCAGCAGCGCCAGGATCAGGATATCAGCGCCGGTCGATGTCGCGCGCACACGTGGGTTAAACAGACGACGCTTAAGCAGTAGCAGCCCACCCACCAGCGTCAGCACGCCGCAGATGCCGCCAGCGACCATCGCCAGCTGTTGCTTAACGGCCACCGGCAGGAACCACTCGTACATCCAGTGCGGCGTTAACATGCCGAACAGGTGGCCGAAGAAAATCCCGAGAATGCCGATATGGAACAGGTTAGAGGCCAGGTTCATCCCCTTGCGGTCAAGCATCTGGCTGGAGGCGGCGCGCCAGGTATACTGGCCGTAGTCATAACGCAGCCAGCTACCGACCAGAAAGACCGTACCGGCGATGTACGGGTAGATACTAAAGAAGAACATATTCAGGAAGTGCATTAGTGCTGTCCTCCGGTAGAGATAGTCAGATACTGCGGGGCCACCGCCCCGGCAAAGCGACGCTGATGAGCGCTGATGGCGTCCTCGCCGCACCCCTTTTCGGCGAAAAACTTCACCTGTTCTTCTTCCCAGACGGCGTCCAGCGCCTGCGGCGTATCGTCACGGGCTTCGCCAGCCAGTTGCGCCTGCACTTTTTGTTCATCAACCCGACTTTCAGCGAGCGCCAGCAGCAGCTCGAAAATCAGGGCGTAGCGGCTTTCGCGCTGCTTAAGGCGAGCGCCGAGCAGCGCCAGTATCGGCGCGATGTCTTTAAGCCCGTTCACCGCGTCGTCATGCGGCAGTTGCGCAAGGTATTCCAGATAAAGCGGCAAATGATCCGGCAACTCGCGGCTGCTGAGTTCAAGCCCGGCGCGCTCATACTGGGCAAGCAGGTCGACCATCGCCTGCCCCCGGTCGCGGGATTCGCCATGCACATGTTCGAAAAGCAGCAGCGAGGTGGCGCGCCCGCGATCAAACAGTTCGCTGTAGCTTGCCTGCGCGTCCAGTAAATCCTCGCTTAGCAAGTCGCGGATAAAGACGCCCAGCCGGTGGGCATCCTTTAACGAGAGATGCTCAGTTTCAGCCAACGCGTCGAACAGCTCCTGCTGATGCTGCCAGAGCGCGGCGTCGGGGTACTCCAGCAGGCGCGAGAGAATAAGCAGTTCCATCACAGATGCTCCCCTTTCACGGTCACATCGACGGCGTCGATGCGGCGGCTGTTGAACAGGTTGAATTTGCTGTCAGAGCCGTGGCAACCGTCGCCGAAGCTAAAGCCGCAGCCGTTGCGCTCCGGGAACGCGTCGCGCGCCAGTTCACGGTGGCTGGAAGGAATAACGAAGCGGTCTTCGTAGTTCGCGATAGCCAGATAGCGGTACATCTCCTGCGCCTGCGCTTCACTCAGCCCCACTTCTTCCAGCGCGCGAACATCATTCACGCCGTCAACGGTTTCCGCGCGTTTGTAGTGGCGCATCGCCAGCATGCGTTTCAGGGCCAGCAATACCGGGGCGGTGTCGCCTGCGGTGAGCAGGTTCGCCAGGTACTGCACCGGAATGCGCAGGCTTTCCACATCCGGCAGAATGCCGTTGCGGCCAAGCTCGCCCGCATCGGCGGCGGATTGAATCGGCGAAAGCGGCGGCACGTACCAGACCATCGGCAGCGTGCGGTATTCCGGGTGCAGCGGCAGCGCCAGCTTCCAGTCCATCGCCAGCTTCCACACCGGCGACTGCTGCGCGGCGTCAATCACGCTCTGCGGCACGCCATCTTTCAACGCCTGCTCAATCACTTTCGGGTCGTTCGGGTCGAGGAAGACATCCAGCTGACGCTGATAGAGATCGGTCTCATGCTCGGTGCTCGCCGCCTGCTCAATGGCGTCCGCGTCATACAGCAGCACGCCGAGATAGCGGATACGGCCCACGCAGGTTTCTGAGCAGACAGTCGGCATCCCCGCTTCAATACGCGGATAGCAGAAGATGCACTTCTCAGATTTGCCGCTCTTCCAGTTGAAGTAGATTTTTTTGTACGGACAGCCGGTCACGCACATGCGCCAGCCGCGGCATTTATCCTGGTCAATCAGCACGATGCCGTCTTCTTCACGCTTGTAAATCGCGCCGCTCGGGCAGGTGGCCACGCACGCCGGGTTCAGGCAGTGCTCGCACAGGCGCGGCAGATACATCATGAAGGTGTTTTCGAACTGGCCGTACATCGCCTTCTGCATATTGTCGAAATTTTTATCCTGCGAGCGCTTTTCAAACTCGCCGCCCAGGATCTCTTCCCAGTTCGGGCCCGCTTCGACTTTATTCATCCGCTGGCCGGTGATTTTCGAGCGCGGGCGCGCTATCGGCTGATGCTTGCCTTCCGGCGCGTTGTGCAGGTGCTGATAGTCGAAGTCGAACGGTTCGTAGTAATCATCAATGCCCGGCAGATGCGGGTTAGCGAAAATTTTACCCAGCAGCATGCCGCGCCCGCCCATACGGGGCTGCAGCTTGCCGTTGATTTTGCGCACCCAGCCGCCCTTCCACTTCTCCTGGTTCTCCCAGTCGTTCGGGAAGCCGACGCCCGGCTTACTTTCCACGTTGTTAAACCAGGCGTACTCCATGCCTTCGCGGCTGGTCCAGACGTTTTTACAGGTCACCGAACAGGTGTGGCAGCCGATGCATTTATCAAGGTTCAGCACCATGCCGACTTGTGAACGAATTTTCATTTTACGCTCTCCTGTTTTTGGTCGTTGCCTTCGCCGTCCAACCAGTCAATGTTCTTCATCTTACGCACCACCACAAACTCATCGCGGTTAGAGCCTACGGTGCCGTAGTAGTTAAAGCCGTAGGCCAGCTGCGCATAGCCGCCGATCATATGGGTCGGTTTCGGGCTGATGCGGGTGACCGAGTTGTGAATGCCGCCGCGCTGGCCGGTGATTTCCGACCCCGGAATATTCACGATGCGCTCCTGGGCGTGGTACATCATGGTCATGCCTGCCGGTACGCGCTGGCTCACCACCGCTCGGGCGGTCAGCGCGCCGTTGGCGTTAAACACCTCTATCCAGTCGTTATCCGCAATGCCGAGGTCGCGGGCGTCGTCTTCGCTCATCCAGACAATCGGGCCGCCGCGGGAAAGCGTCAGCATCAGCAGGTTGTCGCTGTAGGTAGAGTGAATGCCCCATTTCTGGTGCGGCGTCAGGAAGTTCAGCGCCTTCTCCGGGTTGCCGTTAGATTTCTTGCCCATCACCGCTTTCACCGAACGGGTGTCGATGGGCGGACGATAGACCAGCAGGCTCTCGCCGAAGTCGCGCATCCACGGGTGATCCTGATACAGCTGCTGGCGGCCGGAGAGCGTGCGCCACGGGATAAGCTCATGCACGTTGGTGTAACCGGCGTTGTAAGAGACATGCTCATCCTCCAGCCCGGACCAGGTGGGGCTGGAGATAATTTTGCGCGGCTGCGCCTGGATATCGCGAAAGCGAATCTTCTCTTCTTCTTTATTCAGCGCCAGATGCGTATGGTCGCGGCCGGTAAACTCGCTGAGCGCCGCCCAGGCTTTCACCGCCACCTGGCCGTTGGTTTCCGGCGCAAGCGTTAAGATCATCTCGGCGGCGTCAATGGCGGTGTTGAGCATCGGCTGGCCTTTCGCCGGACCGTCCTGCTTGGTATAATTAAGCTTGCGCAGCAGATCCATTTCACTCTGGGTGTTCCAGGCGATGCCCTTGCCGCCGTTGCCGATTTTCTCCATCAGCGGGCCGATGGAGGTGAAGCGCTCATACGTCGCCGGGTAGTCACGCTCAACGGCAATAATGTGCGGCGCGGTTTTGCCGGGGATCAGCTCGCATTCGCCTTTTTTCCACTCTTTCACCTCCAGCGGCTGCGCCAGCTCGGCGGCGGAGTCATGCTGAATCGGCAGCGTCACCACATCGGTTTCCACGCCGAGGTGGCCCACGCAAACTTCAGAGAATTTCTTCGCGATGCCTTTGTAGATTTCCCAGTCGCTTTTCGACTCCCAGGCCGGGTCGACGGCGGCGGAAAGCGGATGAATAAACGGATGCATATCCGAGGTATTCATGTCGTCTTTTTCATACCAGGTGGCGGTCGGCAGTACAATGTCGGAGTAAAGACAGGTGCTGGAGAGACGGAAGTCGAGGGTAACCACCAGGTCCAGCTTGCCGTCAAGGCCGTTATCCTGCCATTCAATTTCTTCAGGCTTCACGCCGCCCTGCTGGCCGAGATCTTTGCCCTGAATGCCGTTCTCGGTGCCGAGCAGGTATTTGAGCATGTACTCATGCCCCTTACCGGAGGAGCCCAGCAGGTTGGAGCGCCAGACAAACAGGTTGCGCGGATGGTTTTTACCGTTCTCCGGCTCTTCGGCGGCGAAGCGGATCTCGCCCGATTTCAGCGCCTTCACGGTGTAATCTACCGGGCTCATGCCCGCTTTATCCGCCGCAGCCTTGATGCGCAGCGGGTTGGTGCCAAGCTGCGGCGCAGAAGGCAGCCAGCCCATGCGCTCGGCGCGCACGTTGAAGTCGATAAGATGGCCGCTGTAGCGCGATTTATCCGCCAGCGGCGACAGCAGGTCTTCCGTCGTCAGGGATTCATAACGCCACTGGCTGGAGTGGTTATAGAAGAAAGAGGTGCTGTTCATGTGGCGCGGCGGACGGTTCCAGTCCAGCGCGAAGGCCAGCGGCGTCCAGCCGGTTTGCGGGCGCAGTTTCTCCTGGCCGACATAGTGCGCCCAGCCGCCGCCGCTCTGGCCGACGCAGCCGCAGAACACCAGCATATTGATAAGCCCACGGTAGTTCATATCCATGTGGTACCAGTGGTTCAGACCGGCGCCGACGATTATCATGGAACGACCATGCGTTTTATCGGCGTTGTCGGCAAACTCGCGGGCGGTGCGAATAATCTGCGCGCGCGGCACGCCAGTAATCTGCTCCGCCCAGGCCGGGGAGTACGCTTTCACGTCGTCGTAGCTGGCAGCGCAGTTGGCGTCGTCCAGGCCGCGATCGAGGCCATAGTTGGCAAGGGTCAGGTCATACACCGTGGCCACCAGCGCCTGGCTGCCGTCGGCCAGGGTCAGGCGTTTCACCGGCAGCTTATGCAGCAGGATGTTTTCCAGCTTCACCTTGTTGAAGTGTTCGCTGCTGTCACCGCCAAAGTACGGGAAGCCCACGTCGGCAACCTCATCCTGATGGCCCAGCAGCGACAGGCGCAGTTCGGTCTCTTCACCGGAGGCGCCGTCGCGCTGTTCAAGGTTCCACTTGCCCTTTTCGCCCCAGCGGAAGCCGATGGAGCCATTCGGCGCTGTCAGTTCGCCATTGCGGTTATCGAACGCGACGGTTTTCCACTCCGGGTTATTTTCCTGGCCCAGATTATCGACCAAATCGGAGGCGCGCAGCATACGGCCTGCGGCATAGAAACCGTCGCGCGCTTCGAGCATCACCAGCATCGGCATGTCGGTGTAGCGGCGCACATAGTCGGTGAAATACTGGCTCGGCTTATCGAGGTGGAACTCTTTGAGCATCACATGGCCCATCGCCAGCGCCATCGCGCTGTCGGTGCCCTGTTTCGGCGCCAGCCACAGGTCGCACAGCTTGGCGATTTCCGCGTAGTCGGGGGTGACGGCGACCGTTTTCGTGCCTTTGTAACGCACCTCGGTAAAGAAGTGGGCGTCCGGCGTGCGGGTCTGCGGCACGTTGGAGCCCCAGGCGATGATGTAGCTGGAGTTGTACCAGTCGGCGGATTCCGGCACGTCGGTCTGCTCGCCCCAGGTCATCGGCGAGGCGGGCGGCAGGTCGCAATACCAGTCATAGAAGCTCAGGCAGGTGCCGCCAATCAGCGAGAGATAGCGCGCACCGGAGGCGTAAGAGACCATCGACATCGCCGGAATAGGCGAAAAACCGGCGATACGGTCCGGGCCAAAAGTTTTGGCGGTATAGACGTTCGCCGCCGCGATAAGTTCGTTCACCTCCTGCCAGGAGGAGCGGACGAAGCCGCCGCGCCCGCGCGCCTGCTTATAGCTTTTCGCTTTTTCGCTGTCTTCAATAATGGAGGCCCAGGCGTTTACCGGGTCGCTGTGACGCGCTTTTGCCTCACGCCAGAGTTTGATCAGGCGCTTGCGCATCAGCGGATATTTCAGGCGGTTGGCGCTGTAGAGATACCAGGAGTAGCTCGCGCCGCGCGGGCAGCCGCGGGGCTCGTGGTTCGGCATGTCCGGGCGGGTGCGCGGGTAGTCGGTCTGCTGGGTTTCCCAGGTCACCAGACCGTTTTTCACGTAGATTTTCCAGCTACAGGAGCCAGTGCAGTTTACGCCATGAGTCGAACGCACGATTTTGTCGTGCTGCCAGCGGCTCCGGTAACTCTCTTCCCAGTCGCGGTTTGTTTCAAGAAGCTGGCCGTGCCCATTGGCAAAGGTGTCGCCCTTCTGTTTGAAGTAGCGAAACCGGTCCAAAAATTTGCTCATCAGCGTTTCTCCTGTAGGGAGCCTTAAGGCTCTTCTGGTAAATCGACATTGCTGGAATGGCGGCACGGTAACGCCGCGTCAGATAAGCAGAATTGACGACGATCAAGCCGACCCGGCGCAGAGAAGACGCGCAAAAATCGAACTACCCCCAAAGTAGGAGGCACGAATTTCATTTAATCTATTGTTTTTAAATAAAATTATTCCAACAGGACAGGAATTGACCGCCTTTTTCCGCCGGGGCGGGTATTAAGGGGTAGATAGCAGATAAGCGAGCCTGTCTGCTGAAATGAGGAACGACGGCAAGCGACAGGTTTTCTACAGTAATACTATCTCGCCGTTGACGTCGCCCGAAGGAGGGCCGTAATGCCCCGCAACGTACCCGGGCCTGACAAGCCCGATTCGGCTATTTCTTATGAGGCGCAAAGGGTTGCGGCGCGACGGGCGTTAGCGGGTGTTGAACCTACCGCTCCGCGCTGCGGGCTCGCCCTGTCGGGCGGAGGCCTGCGCAGCGCCACTTTCTCGCTGGGGCTGATTCGCGCCCTGGCCAAACACCGTCTCCTGACTCGCGTTGATTATCTCTCCACCGTCTCGGGCGGCGGCTATGTCGGCGGCATGCTGGGACGGCTTTACAACGAAAATAACGCGAAAAGGGTTGAAGAGAGGCTGGCGGCGGAGGACTCCATCCTGTTGTGGTGGCTTCGTAACCACGGGCGTTACCTGATACCCGTCGGTTCGCGGGAGCTGCAAATCGCGGGCGCGAGTATGCTGCGCGCGTTTGTGCTTAACGCGCTGCTGGTCATCTGGCTTGCGCTGCTGGTCGCCCTGCCCGCGCTGATGGTGACGCAAAAAGGCGGCGGTACGACGCTTTTTCATGATGTTATCTACATCTGCCTGAGCGCCGCAGGCGTCGCGTCGCTCCATTACTGGATGTCGGTAAGCCTGCGCGGCTATTTTTTAGCAGGCGCGGCGCTGCTGATGGCTGGCGGATACGGGTTATACCATCCCGGTTTTCCGGCCACTATCACGTCGTCGCCGGGCATGGGGCTGCTTGCGGCGATGATGCTTTACAGCCTGCTGCTGATGGCTTACGCCGGACGTTGTCGCGGTTCGCCCTCCCGCTGGCGGCTGGGACTGACCTTACATTTGCGGTTCTGGCTGATGTGCGCGCTGTTGCTGGCGCTACTCTGGGCGCTCGGCGCCATCGCTCGCGAGGCGCATGGCTATCTGCCAACGCTCTGGCAGAGCACGGTCTGGCTGTTAGCGCTGCTCGCAGGCGGCAAGCTTCTTCTGTTGGCCGGGCTGCTCGCGAAGCTGCCGGTAAAAAAAGGGCTGTTGATTCGCCTTAGCGTCAACCGGCGCTCCTGGCTTAATCTCGCAGGCGTTTTCATACTGGCGACGCTGCTGACGCTGGTCGCCAACTGGCTGCTGGCGCTGGGGGAAAGCGAGCTTCTCACCCCAGCGCTCCGTGCGCTGCCGCCCGTTCTCGGGTCGCTTGCCAACGAAGCCTGGATGCTTTTAGTCTGGTGCTGCGCCTTGCTCACCCTGTGCTGCCTGCGCGCCATGCCGGAACTGCTTAACCTCGCCTCGTTGCACCATTTTTATCGCGCGCGGCTTGAGCGGGCCTGGCTTTCGCCTGGCAACCGGCAGCGTTTCGAAAGCGACCCGCTGGATAGCTACGCTGCGGAAAAAGCGCTGAAGGTGAAGAAAGTTACCCGCGCGCTTGAGGGAGACGATATCGCGCTTCAGGACTATCAGCCGCACCGCCACGGCGGCCCCATCCATCTTATCAACTGCTGTCTGAACCAGACAATCGACGACCAGACCGGCGGCTATGTGGCAGATCGTAAAGGCAGGGTGCTGACGGTCAGCAGCCTCGGTCTGGAGCGCGGCGGCGCAGCGCCTGAAGGGAATGTGCCACCGGGTGCGCTTTCGCACTGGCTCGCGGTATCCGGCGCGGCGGTCAGCGCCGGGACAGGTTCACGCACCGCGCCAGGCGCGGCGTTCTTGATTTTTCTCTTCGGCGCCAGGCTTGGCTACTGGCAACGTAACGCGTCTGCACATCGCAAGAGCCGCGAAAACGCGCTCTGTCGGGTGTTTCGCACGCTCACCGCGCCGCCTGGCTATCTGGCGGGCGAGATGCTGGCGCGCTTTCCGGGTCCTGATAAGCGCTACGTTTTTCTCTCAGACGGCGGTCATGTGGAAAATACAGGCGTCTATCCGCTCTTAAAGCGCCGTTTGCCCCTGATTGTGCTGGCGGAATGCGGCGCGGACCCGGACTTTTTGTGGGACGATCTGGAAAACCTGGTGCGTAAGGCGCGAATCGAACTTCACACGGAGATAACGTTTGACGACGATCCGCCCGCGCCCTTCGTTACGCCTGCGCATTTCTCCCGGGAGCCGGGTTCGCCGCTGCTGCTGACGCGCCTGCGCTATCCGCAGGGCGAAACGGGCGCGCTTATCGTGGTCAAACCTCGTCGTCTGAAAAACGCCACGCCAGATACCGTTGCCTGGAGCGAGCGCGACCGCGGCTTTCCTTTTCAGAGCACAACGTACCCTTTATTCGATGAGGAGCAGTGGGAAGCTTATCACCAGTGCGGTTTAGCGGCGGGTGAGTTAGTCGATGAGGCGTTGCTTGAGGCGGCGCTGAAATACGTTCGCGGCCGGTGAGAAGAAAAAAAAGCGCGACCGAAGCCGCGCAAAGGATAACCAAAAGGTTAACTGTCAGCGTGCCGACTTGCGGCCGTAAATGGCCCAGGTCACCACAACGCAAACGACATAGAAGACAAAGAAGAGTTTCATCGCGCCCGCCGGCGAGCCAGTTAAGGCAAGCGAGGTGCCGAATGCTTTCGGGATAAAGAAGCCGCCAATCGCGCCGATGGCGGAGATAAACCCGAGCGCCGCCGCCGTGTCGGTGGCCGCTTCGCGCAGCGCCTGCTCTTCGCTGCCGCCCTGCGCCTTCACGCGGTCCATGGTCAGCTTGCGGAAGATAACTGAAATCATCTGGAAGGTGGAACCGCTGCCCAGCCCCGCCGTCAAGAACAGCAGCAGGAAGACGCCGAAGAAAGCGACAAAGTTGCCGCCCTCGCCGCCGGAAGGCAGCGTGAGGAAAAGCAGCGCGCTGAATATCGCCATCAGAATAAAGTTCACCAGCGTCACCCGCGTGCCGCCGAGGCAATCGGAGATAGCGCCGCCCGCCGAACGGGCAAGCGCGCCCACCAGCGGCCCGAAGAAGGCGAAATGCAGAATATCCACCTGGGGAAACTGCGTTTTGGAGAGCATGGCGAAACCGGCGGAGAAACCGATAAACGAGCCAAACGTCGCCAGATAAAGCAGACTCATAATCCACAAATGGCCGCGCTTAAGCACAGGCAACTGCTCGCGCAAGGACGCTTTCGACGTGGCGAGATCGTTCATGCCGAACCAGGCCGCCACGGTGAATATCGCCAGCGGCAGCACCCAGACCCACGCCGCGTTTTCAAGATAGAGCATCGTGCCGTTATCCTGCTCAACGCCCGTGCCGCCAAAGACCGCGAACATGGAGATCGAAATGGCCAGCGGTGCCACCAGTTGCATAACGCTTACGCCGAGGTTGCCCAGGCCGCCGTTAATGCCAAGCGCCCCGCCCTGCTTTTGCTTCGGGAAGAAAAAGCTGATGTTCGCCATGCTGGAGGCGAAGTTAGCGCCGGCGAAACCGCACAGCAGCGCGATGATAATAAACGTGCTGAAAGGCGTGGTCGGGTCCTGCACCACCACGCCAAGCCAGGCGCAGGGGATTATCAAAATACCGGTGCTGAACGCGGTCCAGCGGCGGCCGCCGAACACGGGCACCATAAACGCATATGGCACGCGTAGCAGCGCCCCGGAAACCGAAGGCAGGGCCGTCAGCATAAAGAGCTGGTCGGTTGTAAACTGAAAGCCGACCTTGTTCAGGTTCACCGCTACCGCGCTGAACAGCATCCAGACGCAGAAAGCGAGCAGCAGGCAAGGCACCGAAATCCAGAGATTGCGCCGCGCCGTGCGATGCCCCTGGCGTTGCCAGAACGCGCTGTCCTCGGGCCGCCAGTCGGTAATCAACGCGCCGGAGGCACGCTCTGGGACGGAAGAGTGACTCATAGACACCTCAAATGTTGGGGATTTACCCCGCCACCTTAGGCGTTAGGGCGTCACGTAAGTTGATGTAAATCAATGGATATTCACGCCCTGAATCGGTAGAAATTTAACCATGCCCCTTAGTGAGTAGCCGAAGAAAACAAAAAAAGTGTGGTTTTTCACTCCGCTGCGCTTCTTCCTGACCAACCTGCTCCCTTCCCTCCCCCCCGCGGCAATAAAGGAGTAATCCCTTAGAGGTATGGGTATACTCCAGGGGATACCAGACAATAGTTTCCCTGTGGTTTTTCTTGCCTTTCAGGACGCGCCGCGCATGCTAAAACGCCTCTTTTCCCCGTTGACGCTGGTTAACCAGCTGGCCTTGATTGTCTTTCTGCTCGCCGGGCTTGGCGTAACGGGCATGGGCGTCGCGGGCTGGCTGGCGCAGGGCATTCAGGGCAATGCGCACGCCATCAATAAGGCAGGCTCCCTGCGTATGCAAAGCTATCGTCTGCTCGCCAGCGTGCCGCTGGATGCGCGCGACGCGCCCCTGCTGAACGAAATGGCGCGCACCGCCTGGAGCCCGGAGCTTGAGCATGCCGCGGCTCGCGACGGCCAGCAGCCGCAGTTACGGGCGATTCAGACATACTGGCGGCGCTTTCTGTCACCCGCCTTGCGCGCCGCCTCCTCCCCACAGGAGGTGAACGCCGCGGTTGGGCAGTTCGTCAGCCAGATAGACAGCCTGGTCACCGCCTTCGATCACACCACGGAGCTGCGCATTCAGCGCGTGGTCTGGCTCCAGCGCGCCATGGCGCTGCTGACAGGGCTTTTGCTTATCTTCACGCTGGTCTGGCTGCGCAAGCGGCTGCTGCGCCCCTGGCGGGCGCTGTTGGCCATGGCGCAGGCGGCGGGACAGCGCGACTTCAGCCAGCGCGTGCAGATAGCCGGGCGCGATGAAATGGCGACGCTCGGCCAGGCGCTTAACAGCATGTCGGCGGAACTTGCGCAAAGCTACGCGGTGCTGGAAGCGCGGGTGAAGGAGAAAACCGCGGGCCTTGAGCACAAGAACCAGATCCTCGCCTTTCTCTGGCAGGCGAACCGCCGTCTGCACTCCAGCGCGCCGCTGTGCGAAAGGCTGGCGCCGGTGTTGAACGATTTGCAACAGCTGACGCTGCTGCACGACCTCGCGCTGCGGGTTTATGAAGTGGACGACGAAGAGCACTATCAGGAGTTTCTCTGGCAGCCGGACGAGCGCTGCGCGGAAAAAGGCTGCACGCTCTGCCCGCGCCGCGAGCCTGCGGGCGAGACGCAGACCACGCTGAAATGGCGGCTGGCGGACAGCCATACCCAGTACGGCCTGCTGCTGGCGAAGCTGCCGCCGGGCTGTCATTTAAGCCACGATCAGCAGCAGATGATCGATACCCTTACCGAGCAGCTCACCGCCACGCTCGCGCTTGAGCGTCAGCAGGAGCGCAAGCAGCAGCTTATCTTGCTGGAAGAGCGCGCGGCCATCGCCCGCGAGCTGCATGATTCCATCGCCCAGTCGCTCTCCTGTATGAAAATGCAAGTCAGTTGCCTGCAAATGCAGGGCGACGCGCTGCCGCAGGCGAGCCGCGACCTGCTCGGGCAGATCCGCAACGAACTTAACACCTCCTGGCGGCAGCTTCGCGAGCTGCTCACCACGTTTCGTCTTAAGCTTACAGAGCCGGGGCTGAAAGCTGCGCTTGAGGCAAGCTGCCAGGAGTTCGGCGCGCGGCTGGGCTTTCCGGTTACGCTTGATTATCAGCTGCCGCCGCGCCTTGTGCCTTCGCACCAGGCGATACATCTGGTGCAGATAGCGCGTGAAGCGCTCAACAACGCGTTCAAGCATGCCGGCGCCAGCGCCCTGCGCGTTTGCGTAACGCTTCAGGGCAAGCAGGTGCGGCTGACGGTGGAAGATAACGGCTGCGGTCTGCCGGACAACGCCGAGCGCAGCAACCATTACGGCCTGATTATTATGCGTGACCGCGCCCAGAGTTTGCGCGGTGACTGTCAGATCCGGCGACGGGAAGCAGGCGGCACCGAAGTGGTGGTGACCTTTATCCCCGATGCGCCCCTTTTATCTGTACAAGGAGAATCCCATGAGTAACCCGGAACCGGCCACTATCCTGTTGATTGATGACCATCCTATGCTGCGCACCGGCGTGAAGCAGCTCATCAGCATGGCGCCTGGCATTACGGTTGTCGGCGAGGCGGGCAATGGCGAACAGGGTATCGAAATGGCCGAGGCGTTAGATCCGGACCTGGTCCTGCTCGACCTGAACATGCCGGGCATGAACGGGCTGGAAACCCTGGATAAGCTGCGCGAGAAGGCCCTGTCCGGCCGCGTGGTGGTCTTTAGCGTTTCTAACCATGAAGAAGATGTGGTGACGGCGCTCAAGCGCGGCGCGGACGGCTATCTGCTTAAAGACATGGAGCCGGAAGAGCTGCTGCGGGCGTTGCAGCAGGCGGCGGCAGGCGAAATGGTGCTGAGCGAAGCGCTGACGCCGGTGCTGGCGGCGAGCCTTCGCGCCAGCCGCGCCACCTCCGAGCGCGACGTGTCGCAGCTTACCCCGCGCGAGCGCGACATCTTAAAGCTCATCGCCCAGGGGCTGCCGAACAAAATGATCGCCCGCAAGCTCGATATCACCGAAAGCACCGTCAAAGTGCACGTGAAGCACTTGCTGAAAAAGATGAAGCTAAAATCCCGCGTGGAAGCGGCGGTCTGGGTGCATCAGGAGCGCGTCTTTTAATCCGCCGGCAACAGGTTATAGCGCGGGTCGTCCTGCGGCAGCGTCTGCACCGGTTCGGTCAGGCGCAGGGTTATCCAGTTTGAAGTCACACGCTGGCCGCGTTCATCTTCCACCGTGACAGAAAGCCGCCAGCTGTTGTTCGCCCCCGCCGCGCTGTCCCAGGCGGGCATAATGATGCTCCAGCCGTCGGCGCTGCGACCGTTAAGCGGCGGCGTCAGGCTCAGCGCCTGGGTGTCGCCCTGCCAGGAGAGCTGGCGAATGCCGTGCACACTGCGCACCTGCAGCTTCAACGCCACCGTCTCTCCAGGCGCCAGATCCCAGGGCGGCGTGGCGAGAAACACCGACAGGGTTTTGCGCTGGCGAAATTCCATCACCGGCGCGCCGCTGCGTTCCACGCGGTCATAGCGACTGCCGCGCAGCGAACGGGCGTTCTCCACTTCCGCTGCGGAGAGCTGTTTGCCAAGCGGCACGCCGAAGCGATAGTTAACCCGCAGGCCGAGGTTATTCTGGCTCTCGCCGCTCTCCCCCTGCTTATGCTGCGCGCTCAGCGTCACCAGCGGCACCGGCGTGTAGCTCAGCCCCACTTTCACGGCCATCGGATTATGGTAGCCGGTGCCGCTGTCGAAGAGATCGACCCTGTCACCAAAGTACTGCTCAAGGCTCAGGCTGGTGTTAACGTGCCGGTAAAAGGGCAGCCAGGCCTGCGCCGTGACGTCATAGCCTCTCGCCAGCCGCTGCTCCTGAAGTTCGGTCTCGCCGGTGCGCCAGCCACTGAGCGGCTGATAGTAGTTGGCGGAAAGCCGCAGATACTCGCCCCAGGCTTCCGCGCCGAAGCCCGCGCGCTGAAGGTTTTCTTCCAGCAGGCTGTCGTAAAAGGTGTTGTAGCCAAGCAGCCAGTCGCCCGCCACCCAGCGCTGGCCGACGCCCGCATTGCCCACTAACCCGTCGCTGCGCTCGCTGACGCCAAGCTGCGTCCAGGTCAGGTAGCGGTTGTTATCCTGCCAGGGGGTAAAGAGCGAACCGCTGCTGCCGTTGAAATTGCCATGTTCGTCCACCAGCAGATCGATACTGGCGGTGCCGAGCGGCGAAAGCAGCGATTCAGCCTCGCTGGTCACCTCTTTGCTTAAGGCGTCGCGCAAATGCGTAAAGGCAAACTGCCGCGCCTGCTGACCGGGCGCCAGGTCGCTTTCCGTCTGGCTCGCCTCGCCAAAAGCTTTGGCGACGGTCGCGATATGGCGCGCCGTGGCGTCGCTTTCCGGAGCCATGCCGAGGTCGGGCAGGTTATCGTTATCATTATCGAAGGGGTTTTGCGCCTTTTGCATAAAGGTCGCCGGGGCACCGGCAGCCCCGCCCCCGGTGAGGAGCGCAAGCAGCATTAACGATGAAACAGCAGGTTTACGTAACAACAGCATAACGACAGGCGGCGACAGCTCTCAGACCGGTTAACCGGGACAACAAAACATCGGCTCAGTATAACATACCCCTCCCTCACGCTAAGCGCCCTCACCCGTTTGCACCAGAAAGCGGGCCGCCAACACGCGATTTCAGGATTATCCTCAGGCGCTTTTACCCCTCTGCGCTACGCTTAACTCACCCACCCCGCGCGAGAACCCGATGATGAAAAGGCCGCTGTTTTCTGCGTTTACCTGCGCCGCCGCGCTGTTTGCGACCGCCGTTCAGGCGGAAGGCATTTTTATGTTGCAGTCCCCGGCGATTGCCGATAACGCCATGATGGAGAAAAAATACGCCGGCAACGCCAACGATAACCCCAACTGCACGGGCGAGAACCAGTCGCCGCCGCTGGTCTGGAGCAACGAGCCGCAAGGCACGAAAAGCTATGCGCTGATTGTTTTCGATCCGGAAGGCGCCAAAGGGCTTGGCGTTACGCATCTGGTGGCTTACAACATTCCCCCTACCGCAACCGGCTTCGCGGCCAACGATCTGCGCGACGCTAAAGGGTTTACCGGCGGGAAAACCACCCCCGGCACTCACGCCTGGTATGGCCCCTGCCCGCCGACCGGCAGCGGCGCGCACCACTATAATTTCACCCTTATCGCCACGGACCTTGAGCCGAACCTTCCGGCGGGGCTGACCCGTGAAGAGCTGTTACAGAAGCTTAAGGGGCACGCGCTCGCCGCTACGGGTCTCGTGGGCCGCTTCGGCCAGTAACGCTTTGAGCTCCGGCACGCAGGAGCCGCAGTTGGTGCCGCAGCGCAGCTTTTCGCCCAGCGCTGCGGCGCTGGCGCAGCCCTCCAGAATAGCGGCCCGAATGCGATTTTCCCCCACGCCAAAGCAGCTACAGATTGTCCGCCCCGCCTCCTCCTGCTCGCCGGGCGCTTTGCCGCCAAGCAGCGCGTGACGCTCCAGCGCCGTGGTGGGCGGCTGCGTGAAGGCGGCCAGCACCGCCTCGCGCTGAACGTTTGGCGCGCTGTTTGCGCCAAAAAAGGCCAGTTGCAGTTCGCCTTCGCGCCACGCCAGCAAATGATAAAACCCCTCTCCTTGTGCGTACTGAAGTTGCCAGCCCTGAGCGCGGCAAAGCTGCGCAACCCATGTCTGCGCCGGGCCGTCAGTGGCAAAAAGAACATGGTGAAACGCCCCCGCCGCCTGTCGCCACCAGATAGTCTCCGGCGACAGCGCGACCGCCTCGCGGCTGAAGATTTCCCCCTGCCACGCGGCGCGCCACGCCTCCACACGCACCGCGGTCTGCTTGCTTTCCGGCTGTCCGGAGTGCGGGTCAACCACCGGCGCCACCAGCGCGTTAACCCGCCCCTGCCGGGCGAAGCGGTCGTTCCAGTGCATCGGCGCGAAAAGCGCGCCCGGCCTCTGCGCAGCCGTAACGTTGACTTTCGCTACCATCCAGCCCAGAGGCGAACTCACCCGCGCCAGCGCCTGCGGGAAAAGCCCGTAGCGCGCGGCATCGTCCGGATGCACATCCAGCTGCGGCTGCGGGATGTGCTGCATCAGACGCGGCACCTCGCCGGTGCGCGTCATGGTGTGCCACTGGTCGCGAATGCGCCCGGTATTCAGCAGCAAAGGGTACTGCGCGTTCACCTGCGCCTGCGGCAGTTGCGGCGTGACGGCGACCATCTGCAGTTTCCCCTCTTTTCGCCATCCGCGCCGCTGCGTCAGCAGCCGCGCCGCGCCCTGCGGGTTGGCGGCGTTTATCGGCCACTGCACGGGTTCAAGCGCGTCGTACTCTGCGCGCGACAACCCGGCAAGCCCGCTGATATCAAACGCCCGCGCGCCGTCGTTTTCAAAACCGGAGAGCGCCGCATGCTCGCAAAAAACCTCATGCGGATGCGCCCAGCCAAACGCCTCGCTAAAGCCGAGCCGCTGCGCCATTTGCGCCACAATCCACCAGTCGGCCCGCGCGTCGCCGGGCGCGTCCAGGAAGGGCCGCTGGCGCGAGATACGCCGTTCGGAATTGGTCACGGTGCCGTTTTTCTCGCCCCAGGCCAGCGCCGGAAAGCGGATATGCGCAAAGCAGCCGGTGTCCGTTTGCGCCGCCACCTCAGAGACAATGACCAGCGGGCAGGCCGCGAGCGCCGTCCGCACCCGGTCGCTATCCGGCAGCGAAACCGCCGGGTTGGTGCCCATCACCCACACCGCTTTCACCTCGCCGCGCCCGATGGCGTCAAACAGCTCCACCGCCATCAGCCCTGGCGTGTGAGCAATGCGCTCGCTTCCCCAGAAACGGCCGAGCCGGGCGATATCCGCCGGTTCGAAGTTCATGTGGCAGGCAAGCTGGTTGGCAAGCCCGCCCACCTCGCGACCGCCCATGGCGTTTGGCTGTCCGGTCAGCGAAAAGGGGCCGCAGCCGGGGCGGCCGATTTTTCCGCTCGCCAGATGCAGGTTAATGATGGCGTTGCACTTGTCGCTGCCGCTGGAAGACTGGTTAATGCCCATCGTATAGAGCGTCATAACGCGCGGAGCAGAGAGGAAGTCATCATAAAAGCGCGCGACGTCATCCGGCGTTACGCCGCAAAAGTCCGCCACCCGCTCAAGGGACCACTCTCGCGCAACGGCAAAGGCGTCGCTTGCGCCGTCAAAATCGCAAGCCTGCTCGTCTATCAGCGCCAGCAGGCCGACAAACAGCCCGGCGTCGCTACCCGGTTTTATCGCCAGATGTTTGTCGGCAATATCGCAGGTGGCGGTGCGCCGCGGGTCGATCACCACGATTTTCATCTCCGGGCGCGCCTGTTTCGCCGCCGCAATGCGCTGATAAAGCACCGGATGCGCCCAGGCGGCGTTCGCGCCGACCAGGATGAGCAGGTCCGTTTGCTCCACATCCTCATAGCTGCACGGCACCGCGTCCGCGCCAAACGCGCGTTTGTAGCCCACCACAGCGGAAGACATGCAAAGCCGGGAGTTGGTATCGATATTCGCCGCGCCGATAAACCCTTTCATCAGCTTGTTGGCAGCGTAATAATCTTCCGTCAGCAGCTGGCCGGAGGCGTAAAAGGCGACGGCCTGCGGGCCGTGCTGGTCGATAATGGCGCGCAGGCGCCCGCCCGCTTCATCCAGCGCGCGCGCCCAGCTTACCCGCTCCCCCCCCACTTCGGGGTAAAGCAGCCGCCCGGCAAGGCCGGTGGTTTCGCCAAGCGCCGCGCCTTTTACGCACAGCCGTCCAAAGTTCGCCGGGTGCCGCTCATCGCCACGCACCGTCACCGCGCCGCGCTCGTCGCGCTGCGCAACCACACCGCAGCCCACGCCGCAGTACGGGCAGGTGGTGCGCGCCGCGTTCATGACGCCTCCGCGCGCGCGATCAGCGCCTGGCTGCCGACCAGCACTTTGCCCGCTTCCACTTTTACCGGCCAGGCGCGCACGCAGACGGCGTCATTCTCCACGCCGCGGCCGTCGCGCAGGCGGATGCGCTGTTTATAGAGCGGGCTGATAACGATGGGCTCCCCCGCCGCATCGCCGAGCAGGCCGCGCGAAAGCACATTCGCCTCGCTGCCAGGCTCAAGGTTATCCAGCGCGTAAACCTGCTCGCCGATGCGAAACAGCGCGATCTGCCTCTCGCCAAGGCGCGCGCCGATCCCCGCCTGCGGCGGAATATCGGTCACGTCGCAGACGGCCTGCCACGGACGCTCGCTCGCCTCCAGGCTTACCGGCTCCACCACCTCAACAGGCTGCGGCTGGCCGCGCAGCGTGCGGCGCTGCACCGCTTCGTCAGGCTTGTCGCTGTTAACGAAAGAGCGAAACAGCGCCAGCCGGTCGGGGCTTGCCAGCGTGGTTTGCCACTCACACTGGTAGCTGTCGACAACCTGCGCCATTTCGCGCTCAAGCTCTTCGCCGATGCCGAGCGAATCCTCGAGAATGACCTCACGCAGGTACGCCACTCCGCCCTCCAGGTTATCCATCCAGACGCTGGTGCGCTGCAGGCGGTCGGCAGTGCGGATGTAAAACATCAAAAAGCGGTCGATGGTGCGGATAAGCGTGTCGTGGTCGAGATCGCTTGCGAAGAGATCCGCGTGGCGCGGTTTCATGCCGCCGTTGCCGCAAAGGTAAAGGTTCCAGCCCTTCTCGGTGGCGATAACGCCCACATCTTTGCCCTGCGCTTCGGCGCACTCGCGGGTGCAGCCGGAAACCGCCATCTTAATTTTGTGCGGCGCGCGTAGCCCCTTGTAGCGGTGTTCCAGTTCCACCGCGAGTCCGGTGGAGTCCTGCACGCCATAGCGACACCAGGTAGAGCCGACGCAGGATTTCACCGTGCGCAGCGATTTCCCGTAGGCGTGCCCGGTTTCAAAACCTGCCGCCACCAGTTCCGCCCAGATGGCGGGCAATTCTTCCAGACGAGCGCCAAAAAGATCGATACGCTGACCGCCGGTTATCTTGCTGTAGAGGTTATAGCGTTTGGCTATCTGGCCGATGGCGATAAGCCCGTCCGGCGTCACCTCGCCTGCCGCCATGCGCGGCACAATGGAATAGGTGCCGTCTTTCTGGATATTGGCGAAGTAGCGGTCGTTGGTGTCCTGCAGCGGCAGGTGCGCAGGCTTAAGCAGGTATTCATTCCAGCAGGAGGCGAGCACGGAACCCACCAGCGGCTTGCAGATTTCACAGCCGTGGCCCTGACCGTAGCGGCTGATAAGCTGTTCAAAAGTGCGGATGTGGTTAACGCGCACCAGGTGATAAATCTCCTGGCGCGAGTACGGGAAGTGTTCGCAGATATCTTTTTTCACCGCCACGCCCTGCTGCTCAAGCTGGTATTCCATCACCTGCTTCACCAGCGCGCTGCAGCCGCCGCAGCCGGTGGCCGCTTTGGTGCAGCTTTTAACCGCCCCCATCTCAACGGCGCCGTTCGCCACCGCCGCGCAGATATCCGCCTTGCTGACGTTGTGGCACGAGCAGATCTGCGCGCTTTCCGGCAGCGCCGCCACGCCGAGCCCCTTCGCGGGCGCGCCGCTGCTTGCGGGCAGGATCAGCGTCTCCGGCTGGGCGGGCAGCGCCATGCCGTTAAGCATCATCTGCAACAGCGTGGCGTATTCGCTGCTGTCGCCCACCAGCACGCCGCCAAGCAGCGTTTTGTTGTCTGGCGAAACGACGATTTTTTTATAAATCTGCTGCGGGCCGTTGGTCCACTGGTAGCTCTGGCAGCCCGGCGTTGTGCCGTGCGCGTCGCCGAATGACGCCACTTCCACGCCCAGCAGCTTGAGTTTTGTGCTCATGTCGGCGCCCTGAAACGCCGCCGCCTCGCCCGACAGCTGCGCCGCCGCCACGCGCGCCATCTGGTAGCCCGGCGCCACCAGACCAAAAATTTTGCTCTGCCAGAGCGCACATTCACCAATGGCGAAAATATTCTCATCGCTGGTCTGGCACTGGTCATTAATCACAATGCCCCCGCGCTCGCCTGTCGCAAGCCCTGCGGCTTTCGCCAGCGCATCCTGCGGACGAATGCCGGCGGAAAAGACAATCAGATCGGTCTCCAGGCTTTCGCCATCGGCGAACTGCATGCGCAGGCCGCTCCCCGCAGCGGCGATTTCCGTTGTCGCTTTGCTGGTATGCACGCTAACGCCAAGCGCCTCGATCTTCCCGCGCAGCATCGCTGCACCGGGCGCATCCAGCTGTACCGCCATCAGGCCGGGGGCGAATTCCACCACATGCGTTTGCAGCCCCAGTTGCGTTAAGGCGTTCGCCGCCTCAAGCCCAAGCAGGCCGCCGCCTATCACCACGCCGCGCGTGGCGTTTTGCGCATGGGCGCGAATGGCGTCAAGGTCATCCAGCGTGCGGTAGACAAAGCAGCCCGGCAGGTTGTTGCCCGGCACGGGAGGCACAAAAGGAAAGGAGCCGGTCGCCAGCATCAGTTTGTCCCAGCGGGTTTCGTGGCCTTCGCTGTCGATGACCACCTGTCGGCTGCGGTCTATCCGGTTGATCTTGCACCCGCTGCGCAGTTCAATGCCGTGCGTTTCGAAAAAATGCGCCTGCACCATGGAGAGCGACTGCGCGCTGCGGCCGTTGAAATACTCCGACAGGTGCACCCGGTCATACGCCGGGTGCCGCTCTTCGCCAAAAACGACGATGTGGTAGCGCTCATGCAGCTTCGCGTTCACGCATTGCTCAAGAAAGTGGTGCCCTACCATACCGTGGCCGACGACCACCAGAGTTGATTTTGTCATTGCATCGCTTCCAGCAGCCTGCGGCTGCGAATCGTGGTTAAAGAGGAGCCCGGCGTGTTCATCCACCGGCTGTTGCAGTTGGGCGGCAAGCTGCGCGGCGTCGGAGGTGTCGCCAAACAGCAGCGCGCCCGTCAGCCTGCCGTTGCGGATAAACAGGCGGCGATAGTGACGGGAAAGCGGGTCGAAGGCGGTCAGCGTGCGGCTTTCCGGCGTTGGCGAGATGTCGCCGAGGCTGAAGAGCTCGATGCCCGTCACCTTCAGGCGCGTGCCGCTCTGCTGGTAGCGGAAATCGGCTGCGGGCTCGCCCGCGAGCCGTGCCGCAAGCACGTCCGCCTGTTGCAGACAGGGCGCCACCAGCCCCCACAGCTCGCCGTTGTGTTCACAGCATTCGCCAAGCGCGCTCACGCCCGGATGCGAAGCGCGAAGCTGGCCGTCCACCACAATGGCGCGCTGGCAATGCAGCCCGGCGCCTTGCGCAAGGGCGATGTTCGGCCGGACCCCGGTCGCCATCACTACCCGGCTGGCGGGCAACCGCTCGCCGTCATCAAGCGTGACGTGCTGCGCGTCGATACCCGCAATGCTGTTTGCCAGGCGGCAGTCGATGCCGCGCTCGCGTAGATGTTCCGCCAGCATCGCCCCGGCCTGCTCGTCGAGTTGCTGCTCCATCAGCCACGGATGGCGATGCACCAGCGTGACGTCAGCGCCCTGACGGTTAAGCGCGGCGGCGGCCTCCACGCCGAGCAGCCCGCCGCCGAGCACCACCGCCGGGCCGGGGGCGGCAAGTATCGCCTCCACATCCGCCAGCGTGCGAAACCCGCGCACGTGCGGCAACTGGTGGCCTGCAACAGGCGGAATGAACGGCGTGGAGCCGGTGGCGAAAACCAGCTCGTCCCAGCTGAGCATCCGCGCCGTGGTGCGCAGCCAGCGCGAAGCCACGTCCACCGCTTCCACCTTTTCGCCCGTCAGCAGCTCAACGCCGCGCGCGGCATACCAGGCCGCGTCGTGCAGCTGCGTGGCGCGGGCAGGTTTTTCGCCGCTCAGCACCGGGGAGAGCAGGATGCGGTTGTAGGCAAGCGTCGGCTCTTCGCCAATCAGGGTGATGGCAAAGCGCCCGGGCGCACGGTCGGTAAGCTGCTCCACCAGCCGCACCGCCGCCATGCCGTTGCCGATAATCGCCAGTCGCTGCGCCATGTCGCCTCCTTACGCCGCCTTCGGCTGTTTTTCGTACAGGAAATGCAGGATCTGCTGGCGCAGGTGGTGATAACGGCTCTCTTCGGCCAGCTGTACGCGGTTGCGCGGGCGCGGCAGATCGACCTCCAGCACGTCGCCCACCGTGGCCGCCGGGCCGTTGGTCATAATCAGCACGCGGTCGGAGAGCAGCACCGCTTCGTCCACATCGTGGGTAATCAGCACGATGGTGGTGTTCAACTCGTGCTGGATGTGCATAACGGCGTCCTGAAGATGGGCGCGGGTGAGCGCATCCAGCGCGCCGAAGGGTTCATCCATCAGCAGCACCTTCGGCTTCATCGCCAGCGCCCGGGCGATGCCGACGCGCTGCTTCATGCCGCCGGAGATCTCGCCGGGACGCTTGTTCAGGGCATGCCCCATCTGCACGCGTTCGAGGTTGTGGACGATCCACTCCCGGCGCTCGCTTTTACTCATGCTTTTCTTAAAGACCTGGTCGACCGCCAGCGCCACGTTGTCAAAACAGGTAAGCCAGGGGAGCAGCGAATGGTTCTGGAAGACCACAGCGCGCTCTGGCCCCGGGCCTGCGATTTCGCGGTTGTCGCACAGCAGCCCGCCTTCGCTCGGCAAGGCGATCCCGGCGATAAGGTTGAGCAGCGTCGATTTGCCGCAGCCGGAGTGGCCGATAAGGCTTACGGTTTCCCCTTCGCGGATATCGAAGCTGACGTTCTGCAACGCCAGAAATTCGCCGCTGGCGGTGGAGAAACGCTGGCTGACGTTCTGGACCTGAATAATCGGTTTCATGTGCGCTCCTTATTTTTCCTGCCAGCTAAAGCGGCGGGCGATAAGCATTAGCCCCTGCTCCAGCAGCAACCCGACCACGCCGATGATGACGATGGCGATGAGAATGTTTTCCACGTTGAGGTTGTTCCACTCGTTCCAGATCCAGAAGCCGATGCCGAGGCCGCCGGTCAGCATTTCGGCGGCCACAATCACCAGCCAGGCGATGCCGATGGACAGCCGCACACCGGTGAGCACGGCGGGCAATACCGCCGGAAAAAGAATGCGGCGCATCACTGTCCATTCGGAGAGTTGCAGCACGCGGGCGACGTTCAGGTAATCCTCGGGAATGCGCTTCACCCCATCGGCGGTGTTAATCACCATCGGCCAGATAGAGCAGATAAAAATCGTCCAGCTGGAGGCGGGTTCCGCTTTTTGAAACAGCAGCAGGCCGATAGGCAGCCAGGCGAGCGGGCTGACCGGACGCAGCAGCGCGATAAGCGGCGTAAACATGCGCGAGAAAAAGGTAAAGCGGCCTATCAAAAAGCCGAGCGGAATGCCGACCAGCGCCGCCAGCCCAAAGCCCACCGCCACGCGCATCAGCGAGGCGAGCACGTTCCAGCCGATGCCCTGGTCGTTCGGCCCTTCGTTATAAAAGGGGTCGGCGAAGAGCGTCAGCGCCGAGTCGAGCGTGCTGAGCGGCGTGGGAAAGCCTTTGCTGTTCAGGGCGGCTATCTGCCAGGCCAGCAGCAGCAGCCCCATTCCCAGCAGCGCCGGAATAACGCGCTGAAGCACGGCGTTCACGTGGGTTTGCCACGGCGCGCGACGCTTGCGCACCGCCGGTTTCGGCATGGTTATCACTTCTGCGCGGACGGGTTGCGGCTGCGGCGTAATGTCACTCTGTTGTGCCTGTTTCATCTTGTTTACCCCTGACGATTGAGAGAGAAGCTGGCGGCATAAGCAGCCGGGTTAGCGCCATCCCAGCGGGAGCCATCCATCAGCTGGCTTGTGCGTAGCGGTGAAGCGGGCAGCGCCACGTTGCCCGCGGCGGCGGCGGCCTGCGCGTAGATGTCGGTGCGATTGATGCCTTGCGCGACAGCGCGGTAATCCGGGTCGGTTTTAAGCAGCCCCCAGCGCCGGAACTGGGTGAGAAACCACATGCCGTCCGAAAGCCACGGATAGTTCACGTCGCCATCGGCGAAAAAGCGCATGCCATGCGCGTCGCGCCAGCGTTTGCCGATGCCGTTGTCGTACTCGCCCAGCATGCGCGGCGTGAGGTATTGCTCTTTGGTATTGAGGTAAGCGCGCTTTGCCAGTACGCGGGCGGTCTCGCGCCGGTTATCGTCAGAGGCGTCAATCCAGCGCGCCGCCTCCAGCACCGCCGCCGTTAACGCCCGGGCGGTATTGGGGTTTTGCTCCACCCATAAGCGTCGCGTGCCGAGCACTTTTTCCGGGTGATCGGGGAAGATCGACTGCGACGTGGCGGCGGTAAAGCCGATGCGATCGTTAATGGCCCGGGCGTTCCACGGCTCGCCGACGCAGAAGCCGACCATATTGCCGATGCGCATGTTCATCACCATTTGCGGCGGCGGCACCACGACGGTGCGCACATCGTTAAAGGGATGGATGCCCGCTGACGCCAGCCAGTAGTAGAGCCACATGGCGTGCGTACCGGTGGGAAAGGTATGGGCGAAGGTGTAAGCGCCCGGCTCGGCGCTGGCGATGAGCGTTTTCAGCCCTTCGGCGTCGGTAATGCCCTTTTCCTGCAGATCGGCGGAGAGCGTGATCGCCTGGCCGTTGCGGTTAAGGGTCATCAGGTTAGCCATTGCCTGCTTTTTACCAGCGATGCCCAGCTCAAGCCCATAAAGCAGGCCGTAGAGCACATGGGCGGCATCCAGTTCGCCGGAGACGAGCTTATCGCGCACCGCCGCCCAGCTCGCCTCTTTGCTCGGCACGAGGGTGATGCCATGTTTTTTGTCGAATCCTTTGAGTGCGGCCATCACCACTGGCGCGCAGTCGGTCAGCGGGATAAACCCGACTTTCACGACCGGCAGCTCCGGCGCGTCCGACCCGGCGGCCCAGGCGCTGCTCATCAGTTCCGGCAGCAGCATCGCGCCGCCCAGCGCGGCGCCTGCCTGTAAAAAGCGGCGGCGGGAGAAGGTGTAAGACGAATCGCTCATGTCGGCTCCTGGGAAAAATGCAAAAAAAAGCGCCCGGCAATGTGCGAACACATTGCAGGACGCCTTTATCCTTTCCGGTTGGCCTGCCGTCGTTGGCAGGCTGCCGGGAAATGTCAGTCAGGAGATAGTAAGCAAAGGGTGTGCCAGGTTTATGGAGCGAGGAGGAGGCGGGTTGCGTTCGCCGGAGCGAGGGTTACGTTCGCCGGAGTTGAGTCTGTGCGAGCGGCGAAGGTTACGTTGGCCAGAGTTGAGTATGTGCGAGCGGCGAAGGTTACGTTCGCCGGAGTTGAGTATGTACGAGCGGCGAAGGTTACGTTCGCCAGAGCGTTGTTTTCATATGCACCCTTCCTCCACGCGAACGTGTTAAGGGGGCTCCCCGCCGCCCCCTTAACAATCCCGGCTCCCGGCACGCAAAATCGCCCGCTGAAGCGGGAAACCTCATCTTTTCCCCGCTGTCTTCGGGTCGGGCATGACAGTGCATCCATGCACTGACATGCCCTCGCACCGGGTCCGACCGGTGCGCCCCGGCCACCGTGAAAAAGCTGAGGCGATTTTGAGGCCGGATTCAAACCCTCCGCTTCGGCATTTTTATTTTTGTTACAGGAGATGCTTCGCTTTAACGGCTATATAGGGCATTTTGCAAGGCGGGTCAGTAAAGTGCCACTTGCCCTGTCACAGGATACGGCTGCGCCGTCATTTCCCCTCACCCCGGCCCTCGCCCCTGAGGGAAAAACCCCGCGAGTGGCGCTGCGCTTGCTTACCTTCCACACCACCAAAACGCATCCTGCCTTATAGCGACAACACTATGACTTTTTTCGTCAGCCTGTCAGCGGTGACGTTTATCCGGCCTCAAAATCGCCTTCCGGGCGGGCAGATGGCCGGGGCTGGCCGTCGGGAACGGCCAGAGGCGGGTCGGCACACGGACAAAAACGCCGGGAGCGTTTTTGAACAACGCAAAGCGTTGGCCCCGAAGGGCCGAGGCCCATGGATGGGCCGAGTAACTGCCGTCCTGCCGACCCGACGCCAGATGACAGACCGGAAGGTCTGCCCCGAAGGGGTCGATTTTGCGTGCCGGGAGCCGGGGTTGCCAGGGGGCTGGCTTTGAGCCCCCTGGCACGTTCGCGGGAGGAAAAGTGACATATGAAAACAACATCCTGGCGAACGGAACCCTTCACCGCCCACCCATATGCACGTCATAAAACGCCACCCCGTCCCGGGAAACCCAACACCTGAGCCGCCTGCGCCCCTTAACCCAGCCCTATCCCCACAGGGGCGAGGGAGAAACCCACAGGCAGCGAGCCCCTTAACACGCTCGCGTGAGGGGAAGAGACAAATGAAAACAACACTTCGGCGAACGTAACCCTTCACCGCCCGCGCATATCTCCTGAGAGAATAAAGCTCAGCGCCTGAGCCCCCTTCCTCGCACCATCACCATGCACAAAATGCCCTCTCGCTGTGCAGCTACTCCTTTGGGGTTATCGGCCATAAATCAGCCACGGAGAGCATCGCACGGGCAATCTCCACCATGCGTTTATTCTGGTCCATCGCCAGCTTGCGCAGCTGCTGCCACGCTTGCTCCTCGCTGAGTTGCTGATGGCGAATCAACAGGCTTTTGGCCTTATCGATCACCTTGCGCTCTTCCAGCGTCTCCTGCAGCGAGGCGAGCTGGCGCGTCAGGGTTTCAAGCTGTCTGGCCTGCTGGCGAACCAGCGGCAGCAGATGACGGTCCAGCGCGGCGGGTTCTTCCTGGCAGGCATGATCCTGCACCCAGCGGGAGAAGGCCGCTTCGTCCGGCTCATTGATCTCAGTTTCTTGATGAAGTTGCGCTTGCGCCGCCTGCTGCAATACGGCGATTAATCTCTCTTCGGTTTCGCGCAGTTTGTCGAGACGCTGGGTTTGCAGGGCGAACCAGCGCACCGCCAGCCCGGCAGTCTCTTCATCCGGGGGCAGACGGGTACAGGCAAGGCGCCGCAGTTGCTCCATTTCTCGCGACGCCTCCCCCTGCTCCCGAAACTCTGCGGCAAGTTCTGGCGCGGCAAGGGCGATGAACGTGCCGAAGCAGCGCTGCTGTCCGTCGATGCGGTCCACCAGCATCTGGCGCAGCGGATCGCTGAAGTCTCCTCGGGTAAAGCCCATCGCGCCGATCGCCCGCTCCTGCCCCGCCAGTTCTTTACCCTGCATAAAACTGTAGAGCGCCGTCAGCGCCCGGGCGAGGTTTGCATCATCCAGCGTGTCGTTCGCCTCCGGCACGATGCTCAACAAATGGCCAATGCTCTGGCTGAACTGCGCCATCGCCGCTTCCGGCTCAATACTGCGCGCCTGAATACGGCTACGCAGCGCAGGTAGCGCGTCGAGATACCAGAGCGCGCAGGCCAGCCGCCCGGCAATGGCGGCGTTGATAATCGGGTCGGGCAACACCAGCCGCTGGCGCAGCGCGGCAATTTGTTCATCTGACTGCGCGATGCAAAACGGCACTTCGCGAACAAAAAGCTGGCCGCCGGAACAGAGCCAGATGTTGGAGGCGCCCCGCTCACGCTGTAGCATATGCACCAGATGGCTTATCTGGCTGGCCCATTCCCCTACCTGCAGCCCCGCTTCGAGCTGGCGTCGCCGCTGCTGACGGGCGAAGCGAAACCAGCCCAGCGCATCTGTCGGATGGTCGGCCACATTGCGCATCCTGCATCTCCTGTAACGAGGTTTACCTTATTTCCTTTAAAGCAATAACTGTGCCTTCAGGGCAAAGGAGCCAACATGCAAAATATCGTGATTATCGCAAGCGGCGCCGCTTACGGCAGCGAGTCGTTGTTCAACAGCCTGCGGCTTGCCATTGCGCTGCGCGAGCAGGACGAAAGCGTGACGCTGAAGCTGTTCTTGATGTCCGACGCGGTCACCGCCGGACTGCGCGGCCAGCGCCCCGCCGAGGGGTATAACATCCAGCAAATGCTTGAGATCCTCACCGCCCAGGGCGTGCCGGTAAAGCTCTGTAAGACCTGCACCGACGGGCGCGGCATTACTGACCTGCCGCTGGCGGACGGCATCGCCATCGGCACGCTGGTGGAGCTGGCGCAGTGGACGCTGGCGGCGGACAAGGTGTTGACTTTCTAATAATCACGCCTGGGTAATACTGTTTTCTTATATTGCGACTTTGCGCATCAAGTCCCTGCTGGGGTTGCCGATAGCCCTTTAATAACAACACAGCAGGGTACTTACTATGTTTACTTCTATTCGCACACGGATAATCGCCGCCACCGCCGGCTGTCTGGTTGTCGCGCTTTTGCTTAATACGGTGATTAACTACCTGGTTTCACAACACGATAATCAACAGACCCGCCTCGAAACGCTGCGCAGCACCAGCAAAAGCCATACGCTTGCGATTGCAGACTGGGTAAAAAACAAAATGACGGTTATCCAGTCGCTGGATGCCGTCGCCGTGAGCGAAGACCCGGTGCCGGTGTTTCGCCAGATTGCCGCCGCGGGCGGGTTTACCAACGTCTATGTGGGCTACCCCAGTAAAACCGCGAAATTCTCCGATCCCACTGGCGTGCCCGCCGACTACGATCCGACCATCCGCCCCTGGTATCAGCAGGTGCTGAAGGCCGATGCGCCGGTCGTCACCGCGCCCTACGTCGACGCCGGCACCGGTAAGCTGGTGGTCACATTCGCTGTGCCGGTGAAGCGCAACGGCGAACTTGCCGCTGTGGTGGCGGGCGACCTGTCGATGGAGAGCGTGGTCGCCAACGTGCGCAGCATTCAGCCTACCGAACACAGCAGCGGCATGCTGGTTAACGTCGATGGTTCGGTGATTGCCGCAGGCGACGCGGCGCTGACGCTCAAACCCTTCAGCGAGGCGGTTTCCGGCGTCGAGTTCAGCCAGCTAATTCAGGCGCAGGAAGGCGAAAAAGGCGAACAGGCGGGCGCGGCAAAACAGCTGCTGGCGACGCGGGTGGCGGGTACGCAGTGGTATCTGGTGGTGGCGCTGGATGAAAGCGACGCCACGTCTGGTATGAAGGCGCAACTCAAAGCATCCGCCCTCTCGCTTATCGTTCTGGTGCTGGTGGCCGGCGCGCTGGTGCATCTGCTGGTGGCCAGACTGCTTCAGCGTCTGCTGACCATTCGCGACGCCATGCACGCCATCAGCAACGGCACGAATGATCTTTCTCAACGCCTGCCTGAAAACGGCAGTGACGAAGTGGCGCAAATTGCCCATGCGTTTAACGCCTTCAGCGACAAGCTTTCGGTGGTGATGGGCCATCTGCGCGACGCCAGCGCCTCGGTGAAAGTCGCGGCCAATGAGATTGCGGCGGGCAACCAGGATCTCTCCGGGCGCACCGAGCAGGCAGCCTCCAGCCTGCGCGAAACCGCCAGCGCCGTGGAGCAGATTACCGCCTCCGTCGCGCAGTCTACCGAAGCCGCCGCCCAGGCGAGCGGCCAGGCGCAGACCGCCTCTGAAGTGGCAAGCCGCGGTGGCGAAGTGGTGTCCCGCGCCATCGACACGATGCAGATTATCGAAACCGCCTCGTCGAAGATTGGCGATATTACCAGCGTTATCGACGGCATCGCGTTTCAGACCAATATTCTGGCGCTGAACGCCGCCGTAGAAGCGGCGCGTGCCGGCGAACAGGGCCGCGGCTTCGCCGTGGTGGCGGGCGAAGTGCGCAGCCTCGCCAGCCGCAGCGCGCAGGCGGCGAAAGAGATTAAGTCGCTTATCGACTCCACCACCAGCAGCGTGGCGACAGGCTCGCGCTATGTGCGTGAAGCGGGCGAGTCGATGCAGGACATTGTCAGCAGCATCGGCAATGTTTCCGGCATCATGCAGGAAATCACCATCGCCACCAGCGAGCAGATGAAAGGGATTCAGGAGATTAACCACGCCGTCGTGCATCTCGACCGTATGGTGCAGCAGAACGCCGAGCTGGTCGTGCAATCCGCCGCCGCCGCAGGCGCGCTGCAAAGCCAGGCGGGCGAGCTGGCGGAAACGGCGGGCCATTTCCGCATTTAACCCTGCGCGGGCGCGTTTTCAGGCAATAAAAATGCGCCCGCTGAATGGTTTCAGGAGAAATGTCACAAAAGTTTATGGGTTATCGTTTTTTTTGATCAAAGTCAGCATTAACCGCCCTCCCCTTTGGTGTTATGCAGCAAGGGTTTTGTGAACGAGTTCACTGCTTTTATCGCCTGACGAGATGAAAGCAGACATTTTCACATTGATAGCAGGGGTAAAAAATGGCTTTGGTTAAAACGACGTTAAAACTTTTTGGCGGCGACACCGTGGTGGTGCGCTGTTCGGATAAATGTCATATCCACTTGATGAGCGCGAAAGCGCGTGCTGAAGAGGCGGCGGATATTCTGAGCGTCGAGGATCGCAGCAGCGCGTATCTGACGGTGCCCTACAGCGGTTTATGGAATGTCCTGATCGATAGCCGCAGTCAGTCGCTGGAGCACTCCATTAGTTACGTACCAGCCTGACCGTTTCCCCTCCGCGCAAGCGGAGGGTTTTATGCAAACCCGGGCTGGAGCTCCCCGCCCTGCTCACCGCGCTGTTGCCAGGCGCGCACTTCGCTCACCAGCTCATCCAGACAATCGTCCCGCATCCCCAGCTTTTTCAACTCCTGCTCAAGCGAAAAGAGATACTGCGCGTTGGTGCCAAGCGGCCCGCTGGCGGCGGCGATAAGCGGAGCGATAACCCTTGCGCGGGTGTCGGGTTCATAGAGGGGATGGCGCGGATCCATAATAAAGACCAGCGCATTGATGGTGCGACCGTCATCAAGCTCAAGTTTGCACCAGCTTGGCAGGTAGCAGCCGGTAATCATTTCCCGCTTCCACAGCAGCGTCAGCTCCGCTTCAAGCTGCGACTCGGGAATACGGTAAGCAACGCCGGTCGTGCGGCCGCCCTCTTTAAGCGCCAGCATGCGTCCTGGCTGGCAGGCGGTGCCGCGTCCGGCGGTTAAACGCAGGCAGAAAGCGCGGTGCCAGCCCACCAGTGTGCCCGGCGCGCACTCTTCGAACTCCAGCGCCGGGTTCCACATCAGCGAGCCGTAGCCGAAAATCCATACCGGGCCGTCGTCCGGCCGACAGGCAAGCGTAGCCGCCAGCGACGCCGCGCGCTGCTCCGGCGACCAGAGTAAGGATTCCTCAATTGCGCCAAACGCCGTTTTACAGTCCGCTTTCATTAAGAAATCACGAGTTAACACGTTCTACCTCCGCCACTGCTTACTGCTACTGCTCTCTTCCCTGCCATTTTTAAGCGCTTTCCGGGCATTATTGCTGTTTATTTAGAAAGCAACAGTGCTGACGATATGCAATTAGCGTGGCGCTGGCAAGGGTGACGGCCATCACAAAAACACATAACCGTCATCTTTTCCTGCCAGAATAAGCGATCGGGCTGTAAAGGTATCGGGTAATCAAGGCATTAAAGCACCCTTATTTTTTCTTATGCCATTTGTCATCATCGCCTTTTTCATACTCATTTTTTACTGCGGCCCAGGCCACCTTATGCGCCGTCTCTTCCCGGGTATCGTCGCCGCGTCGGTCATCTTTGTCTTTATATTGGTCCCAAGCGCTGTTGAAGGCCTCTTTATAGATATCCTGCGCGTGGGCAGGCAGCACGTTTTTCACGTTGTCGGGTAAATCGCTGCGGGAATCGTATGGCATCGGCTATCTCCTTTTACACAGAAAAAGTAAGTGTGGAACAGGATGCGCGCCTTCGCCAGCCGGGGTGAATTGTGGTTTGTAATCAGGTTCAACCCGCTGGCGGATAAACGTAATATAAACAAAGCCGTCAATTATGACGCTTTCAGCGTAAAAATTATCTTAAGCCGTAAAAATTCGTAAATATCCCGCGATAAAAGCGCGTGTTTGCTATTTTATGCGCAGCTCGTTCGCTCACTATAATGATAAAGAATCGCCACTCTGGAGAAAATTAATGACCAAAACAACGCATGAGGCGGTGAAAACCCGCCACAAGGAGACCACGCTCATTTTTCCGGTGCTGGCGCTGGCGGTACTGGCCCTGTGGGGCGGGAGCCAGTCGCTGCCAGCGGTAGTCGGTATTAACATCCTTTCCCTGATAGCCATTCTCTACAGCGCGTTTAGCGTGGTGCGACACGCCGATGTGCTGGCGCACCGCCTGGGCGAGCCTTATGGGTCGCTTATCCTGAGCCTCTCGGTCGTTATCCTCGAAGTCAGCCTGATTTCCGCCCTGATGGCGACCGGCGACGCCGCGCCAACCCTGATGCGCGATACGCTTTACTCCATCATCATGATTGTCACCGGCGGGCTGGTGGGTTTCGCCTTGCTGCTGGGCGGGCGCAAGTTCGCCACGCAATATGTGAACCTGTTCGGCATTAAGCAGTACCTGATAGCGCTCTTTCCGCTGGCGGTGATTGTGCTGGTCTTCCCGATGGCCCTGCCCGGTGGCAACTTCACCACCGCCCAGTCGCTGCTGGTGGCGCTGATTTCCGCCGCCATGTACGGCGTGTTCTTGCTGATTCAGACCAAAACGCACCAGAGCCTGTTTGTTTACGAGCATGAAGATGAAGGCGACGGTGACGACCCGCACCACGGCAAACCTTCGGCGCACAGCAGCCTGTGGCATGCCATCTGGCTGATCGTTCATCTGATTGCGGTTATCGCCGTGACCAAAATGAACGCAAACCCACTGGAAGCCTTGCTGACGCACCTGAACGCCCCGGTCTCCTTCACCGGTTTTCTGGTGGCGCTGCTGATCCTCTCGCCGGAAGGCCTGGGGGCCTTAAAAGCGGTGCTCAATAACCAGGTGCAGCGCGCCATGAACCTCTTCTTTGGTTCCGTGCTGGCGACAATCTCATTAACGGTTCCCACGGTCACGCTGATAGCGATCCTGACCGGCAACGACCTGGTGTTTGGTCTGGGCGCGCCGGAGATGGTGGTTATGCTGGCCTCGCTGGTGCTCTGTCAGATCTCTTTCTCCACAGGGCGGACGAACGTGCTTAACGGCGCGGCGCATCTGGCGCTTTTCGCCGCCTATCTGATGACGATTTTTGCTTAATCGGCTCTCGATATAATACGCAGAGTAGCGCTTTGCTTCGTCCTTACAGGCTGGCTTAGTTTCAGCCCATAAAAAAAACCCGCCGAAGCGGGGTTTTTTGTTAGCCAGAACCTTAGTTGCTGGTATCGAGCTCTTCGAAGCCTTTAACGAGATCGTCGATGGCTTTGATCTGCTTCAGGAACGGCTCAAGCTTCGCCAGCGGCAGTGCGGACGGGCCGTCGCATTTAGCATGTTCCGGGTCCGGATGCGCTTCGATAAACAGGCCGGCGATGCCGGTCGCCATGCCGGCGCGGGCCAGCTCAGCCACCTGCGCGCGACGACCGCTGGAGGCGGCGCCGAACGGGTCGCGGCACTGCAGCGCGTGCGTCACGTCGAAAATCACCGGCGCGTTGCCAGACACTTTCTTCATCACGCTGAAGCCCAGCATATCAACCACCAGGTTGTCATAACCGAAGTTAGTGCCGCGGTCGCACAAAATCACTTTGTCGTTGCCGCCCTCGTGGAATTTATCCACGATGTTGCCAACCTGCCCCGGGCTGATGAACTGCGGCTTTTTGATGTTGATAACCGCGCCGGTTTTCGCCATCGCTTCCACCAGATCGGTTTGACGCGCCAGGAAGGCCGGCAGCTGGATAACGTCCACCACTTCAGAAACCGGCTGCGCCTGCTCGGCGGTATGCACGTCAGTGATAATTTTAACGCCGAAGGCCTGCTTCAGCTCCTGGAAGATTTTCATCCCTTCTTCCAGACCCGGTCCGCGATAGGAGTGAATGGAGGAGCGGTTGGCTTTATCAAAGGAGGCTTTAAAAACGTAAGGAATGCCGAGTTTGTCGGTCACGTTGACGTAGTGCTCGCAGATTTGCATCGCGAGATCGCGCGACTCAAGCACATTCATGCCGCCAAAGAGAACGAACGGCAGATCGTTCGCCACGTTGATATTGCCAATACTAACCACTTTTTGCTTCATAAGTTCGCCCTTGTCAGCGGTAAATCGGTATACGGTTTGCTAATCAGTGCAGCGTAATCTGCTTGTGCGAAATCGAATTGATTTGCGCGCGGATCATTTCGCTAATCGGATCTTCCGGGCACTGCTCGACAAAATAGCTCAGGTCGTTCAGCGCGACATGTTCGCAATCCAGCTGCGCATAGATAAGCCCACGGTCGCGGATCTCATACGGATCTTCCGGGTTGAACTGCAGCAGCGCTTCACTGGTGCGCAGAGCAAGCTCCATCTGGCTCTCCTCCATCAACGCGGATTTCAGGGTATCCAGCAGCTTGCGAATAACCTCGGCGTTTTCCGATTCTTCAAGGTCGTCGACATAGAGTTCCGCCACCGGGTTAACGTTGCCCTTGAGCCACACCTCAAGCGTATGCTCATCCAGCGTTTCGCCATTGAACGGATTAATCAACCACATTTCGCCATCCATCCAGTCAGCGCGCAGAATCAGCTGCGTCGGGAAAATCACCGGCGTCAGCGGGATCTCCAGCCTGTCGGCTATCCACAGCAGTATCGCGCCCAGCGATACGGCGCTGCCCTGGCGATTTTTTAATACCTTATCCAGCCAGAGCGCATCGGAAAGGCGGTATACGCCGCGCGCGTCGGAAAAACCCCATTCGCCATAAAACAGCTCAAGCAGGCGCTCAAGCTGCATATCCTGATGGAGCCCCTCGCAAATTTCTTCCCGGGCGAGGCTAACCAGCGCGTCAAGCTGCTGATAGACCTCCTGATCGGGAAAATCATCGCGGATTAATTGTGAAACCAGCACCATGCCGTCGCAGAGCGGTGCTTTGTTAAATTCGAAATCGGCCAACGACTTCATATCAACCCCAATAACGGTATCTTCGTGGTGGCAAGTCTAATGATGATGTAAAGCACCACCAGCCCCAGCAAAAACGCGATCCAGCGTGTTTGCTGGCTTCGCGGGCGTCGACCCAGCGCGATAAACCCTAAAGCGATATAAATGATAACGCCAAAGAGCTTCTCCGTCAGCCATGCGCCTTGCGGCGTGAAGGGATAAAAGTGCGTTATGAGCACTAGCGCAACACCGCTCGCCAGCAAAAGGGTGTCGTTAACATGCGGAACGATACGCACCCAGCGCTTCGCCGACATGGCCGAGCCACGATATTGCCAGACGTAGCGTAAAACAAACAGGCTGATGGAGATGATCACCGTCAGGATATGAAAATGCTTCAGTGCAAAATAAGCCGCCATGGCCTTGTTACTCCTGTTTTATTGCAAATTGACCCAGCGTCAGACGCTCATTGCCGCCGTAATCCCGGCAGGTATCCACCGCATGATAACCCGCTTCGCTAAAAAGCTCCCGTACCGCTTCACCCTGACGCCAGCCGTGCTCTAACAATAGCCAGCCCTGGTTAACAAGAAAGCGGCGCGCCTCGAAAATTAATGTTCTGAGATCCGCAAGGCCATTCTCGTCCGCCACCAGTGCGCTGCGCGGCTCGAAGCGCACGTCGCCCTGAGTAAGATGCGGATCGGCATCGTCGATATAAGGCGGATTACTGACGATAAGCGTGAAATACGCTTCGTCTAACGCGCTGAACCAGTCGCTTTGCAGAAGCGTAATATTAGGAATAGCGAGGTGTTGCGCATTGCGGCGCGCCAGCTCGACAGCCTGCGGCACTACATCAAGGGCGGTGACATGGCAGTCCGGCCGCTCGCTGGCGAGAGCCAGCGCAATAGCGCCCGTGCCCGTGCCCAAATCCAGAATTTGACAGGGTTCTGCGGGCAGACGCGCCAGCGCCTGCTCCACCAGACATTCCGTATCCGGACGGGGAATAAGCGTGGCGGGAGAGACAAACAGCGGCAACGACCAGAACTCACGTAAACCCGTCAGATGCGCCACTGGCTCGCCCTGCGCCCGGCGCTCAAGCAAGTTTTCAAGCGCCTGCGCTTCATCTTCGCTAAGCAGGGTTTCGCCGAAAGCGAGAATAAACGTGCGGGTTTTACCCGTTACAAGACCAAGCAAAATCTCCGCGTCCCGGCGCGGAGATTCGCTTTGCGTTAAGCGCGCAATAGCCTGCTTAAGCCAGTGCTGATAGTCCATTAGTCCTGCTCAGCCAGCGCGGCCAGCTGGTCCGCCTGGTGTTCCTGAATGATAGGCTCAATAAGCGCATCCAGCTTCCCTTCCATTACTTCATCCAGACGGTAGAGCGTCAGGTTAATGCGGTGGTCGGTAACGCGCCCTTGCGGGAAGTTATAGGTGCGGTTTCGGTCGGACCGGTCGCCGCTGCCAAGCAGGTTGCGGCGCGTGGACGCTTCCGCCTGCTGCCGTTTCGCCATTTCTGCGGCGTGGATACGCGCACCAAGCACCGCCAGCGCTTTGGCTTTGTTTTTATGCTGCGAGCGTTCATCCTGGCACTCCACCACAATGCCCGTCGGCAGGTGGGTGATGCGAATGGCGGAGTCGGTGGTGTTAACGTGCTGGCCGCCCGCGCCAGAAGAGCGGAAGGTATCGATGCGCAGATCGGCTGGGTTGATGTCCGGCAGCTCCGCCTCCGGCAGCTCCGGCATCACCGCCACGGTGCAGGCGGAGGTGTGAATACGGCCCTGGGATTCCGTCGCCGGAACGCGCTGCACGCGATGCCCGCCCGATTCAAACTTCAGACGCCCGTACACACCTTCGCCGCTGATTTTGGCGATCACTTCTTTATAACCGCCATGCTCGCCTTCGTTGGCGCTCATGATTTCCACCCGCCAGCGGCGGGATTCCGCGTAACGGCTGTACATACGGAAAAGGTCGCCGGCGAACAGCGCCGCCTCGTCGCCGCCGGTGCCGGCGCGCACTTCAACAAACGCGTTGCGCTCGTCGTCTGGATCTTTTGGTAGCAGCAATACCTGTAGCTGCTGTTCCAGCTCTTCGCTGCGGCTTTTCGCATCGCGCAGCTCTTCCTGCGCCATATCGCGCATTTCCGGATCTTCAAGCAGGCTTTCTGCGGTTAGCAGATCGTCCTGAACCTGTTGCCACTGTAAAAAACAGCGAGAAACATCGCTTAACTGGGCGTATTCACGGGAAAGCGCGCGAAAGCGATCCTGGTCGGCGATAGTGCTCGCGTCGCCGAGGAGCGCCTGAACTTCTTCATGACGCTCCTGCAAGGCTTCCAGTTTGGCAACGATAGAAGGCTTCATAGGCGGTAGTTCACCTTTTTGTAATAAGAATGTGTGGCGCTACTCCAGCCCGAGGCTGTTGCGCAGAATATGCAGGCGTTCGTCATCCCCGTCACGGGCGGCCTGCTGAAGAGATTTGGTTGGCGCGTGGATCAGGCGGTTGGTCAGTTTCCGGGCCAGATCCTGCAAAATGGATTCGGCGTCGCCGCCTTGTTGCAGCGCGGCCAGGGCTTTGGCGGTGAGTTCTTCCCTCACCTGCTCCGCCTGGCTGCGGTATTCACGAATGGTTGCGCTGGCGCTTTGCGCGCGCAGCCAGGCCATAAATTCGTGCGCTTCCTGCTCGACAATCGATTCTGCTTCAACCGCCGCCGCTTTGCGCTGCGCGAGGTTGTGCTGGATGATCGATTGCAGGTCGTCAACGCTGTAGAGGTAAGCGTTGGCGAGCTTGCCCACTTCCGGCTCGACGTCGCGCGGTACGGCGATATCCACCAGCAGCATCGGCTGATTGCGGCGAGCCTTCAGGGCGCGCTCCACCATGCCTTTGCCGATAATCGGCAATGGGCTTGCGGTGGAGCTGATAATAATGTCGGCCTCTTTCAGACGCTCGTCTATCTCCGCAAGATTGATGACTTCCGCGCCCACCTCATCCGCCAGACGCTGGGCGCGCTCCAGGGTGCGGTTAGCGATAATCATCTTCTTGACGTTGTGTTCGCGCAGATGACGGGCGGCCAGTTCGATGGTTTCCCCCGCCCCGACTAACAGCACCGTGACGCTGGAAAGGGATTCGAAAATCTGGCGCGCCAGCGTGCAGGCGGCGAAAGCGACGGAAACGGCGCTGGCGCCGATGTCGGTTTCGGTGCGCACGCGCTTGGCGACGGAGAACGATTTCTGGAACATGCGTTCCAGCTCGCTCGCTTTCGCATGACCGCGCTGGGAGTCGGCGAACGCTTTTTTCACCTGGCCCAGGATTTGTGGCTCGCCCAGCACTAAGGAGTCCAGCCCGCTGGCGACGCGCATCAGGTGGCTTACCGCATCGTTGTCGTGATGCCAGTAAAGGCTGTTGCGCACCTCATCTTCATTGAGGTTGTGGTAGTCGCAAAGCCAGCGCACCAGCCGGTCGTGCAGATTGTCCTGCTCTTCCACGCTCAGATAGAGCTCTGTGCGATTGCACGTTGAGAGCACTACGCCGCCCTGCACCATTGGCTGCGCAAGCAGGCTTTCCAGCGCCTGGTCGAGCGTATCCGGCGAAAACGTAACGCGTTCTCGCAGCGAAACAGGAGCCGTTTTGTGGTTGATGCCGAGTGCTAAAAGGGTCATGTGAGCGGGAATAGTACCAGCGTTGATAAGGTTTGACTTCGCGCATCATACAGGATGCGTAAGGTCAATAAAAGAGAACCGCCTCTTTTGGAGTAATAGTTAATTTCATGATTTAAGACAACTTGAACGTAGACGCTCTTGCACGCGAGCGCTAGCATGAAAGGTTATAACCCCAACACGCATCAAGGATTTGACGTCAATATGGCTATTTCATCTCTGCGCTTTTTGCGTCTTTTGCCGCTGGCGAGCCTCGTTCTGACCGCCTGCGCCGTTAATACGCCGAAAGGTCCGGGCAAAAGCCCCGACTCCCCGCAGTGGCAGCAGCACCAACAGCAGGTGCGCAGCCTGAATCAGTACCAGACTCGCGGCGCTTTCGCTTATCTTTCCGATGAACAGAAAGTCTATGCCCGCTTCTTCTGGCAACAAACCGGTCAGGACCGCTACCGACTGCTGCTGACCAACCCGCTTGGCAGCACGGAAATGGAGCTGAATGCGCAGCCGGGCGTGGTGCAACTGGTGGATAACAAAGGCCAGCGCTACACCGCCACCGATGCCGAAGAGATGATTGCAAAGCTGACCGGCATGCCGATCCCCATCAACAGCCTGCGTCAGTGGATCCTTGGCCTGCCGGGCGACGCGACCGATTATAAACTCGACAACCAGTATCGCCTGAGCGAAGTGAACTACACGCAAAACGGCAAAACGTGGCATGTAGTTTATAGCGGCTATGACAGTAAAACCCAGCCTGCCCTGCCTTCGAATATGGAGCTGACCGAAGGCGACCAGCGCATCAAGCTGAAAATGGATAACTGGATAGTTAAATGATGACGCGTTGGCCCTCTCCGGCAAAGCTGAACCTGTTTCTCTATATCACGGGCCGTCGTGAAGATGGCTACCATACTTTGCAGACGCTGTTTCAGTTTGTGAATTACGGCGACACGGTGCTTATCGCCCCGCGTCATGACGGCGAGCTGCGGCTAACCACGCCGATTGCGGGCGTGCCCGATGAAGAAAACCTTATCCTGCGCGCGGCGCGACTGCTCATGCGCCGCGCCCGGGAGACGGGCCGTCTGCCAGCAGGGGCCGGCGCGGATCTGGGAGTAGAAAAGCGGTTGCCGATGGGCGGCGGGCTGGGCGGCGGCTCTTCTAACGCCGCCACTGTTCTGGTCGCGCTAAACCATTTATGGCAAACCGGCTTAAGCGAAGCGGAACTTGCTGCGCTTGGCATACAGCTTGGCGCAGATGTGCCGGTTTTCGTGCGCGGTCATGCCGCCTTCGCCGAAGGGGTGGGTGAACGCTTAACGCCCGTTTCGCCGCCGGAAAAATGGTATCTGGTCGCGCATCCGGGCGTGAGCATCGCGACGCCGGTTATCTTCAAAGACCCTGATTTACCGCGTAACACGCCCGCCCGGTCAATAGAAACGTTACTGAATTGTGAATTCAGTAATGATTGCGAGCAGATCGCAAGAAAACGTTTTCGCGAGGTTGATGCCGCGCTTTCCTGGCTGTTAGAATACGCGCCGTCGCGCCTGACTGGCACTGGCGCTTGCGTGTTTGCTGAATTTGACACCGAGTCCGCTGCCCGAAAGGTGCTTGAGCAAGCCCCGGAATGGCTGCGCGGTTTCGTTGCGCAAGGCGTAAATATTTCGCCGCTACAGCAAGCCATTTCCGGGCAAGCTGAGCCCTGGTGACAACGTCACCCTTGTTCCAGACGTTGCGCCACGCTCTTTAAATACACCGCCTGGATGGTCGTTATCGCCGCGGTAACCGCCATCCACCACTGGACGCATGCCTGAGGTTCTTCTCGTGCCTGATATGAAGCTTTTTGCTGGTAACGCCACCCCGGAACTAGCACAACGTATTGCCAACCGCCTGTACACTTCCCTCGGCGACGCTGCTGTCGGTCGCTTTAGCGACGGTGAAGTCAGCGTACAAATCAATGAAAATGTACGCGGTGGTGATATTTTCATCATCCAGTCCACCTGTGCCCCTACTAACGACAACCTGATGGAACTCGTTGTTATGGTTGATGCGCTGCGCCGTGCTTCCGCAGGCCGCATCACCGCTGTTATCCCCTACTTTGGCTATGCCCGTCAGGACCGTCGCGTGCGTTCCGCACGTGTGCCGATCACTGCGAAAGTAGTGGCCGATTTCCTGTCGAGCGTTGGGGTTGACCGTGTGCTCACCGTGGACCTGCACGCAGAACAAATTCAGGGTTTCTTTGATGTGCCGGTAGATAACGTCTTCGGCAGCCCTATCCTGCTGGAGGATATGCTGCAGCAGAACCTGGACAACCCGATTGTCGTTTCTCCCGATATCGGCGGCGTGGTTCGCGCCCGCGCTATCGCTAAACTGCTCAACGACACCGACATGGCTATCATCGATAAACGTCGCCCGCGCGCTAACGTTTCTCAGGTAATGCACATCATCGGCGACGTAGCAGGCCGCGATTGCGTACTGGTTGACGATATGATCGACACCGGCGGCACCCTGTGCAAAGCGGCGGAAGCGCTGAAAGAGCGCGGCGCGAAGCGCGTTTTCGCCTATGCAACGCACCCGATTTTCTCCGGCAACGCGGTCAGCAACCTGCGCAACTCCGTCATTGACGAAGTCGTGGTTTGCGACACCATTCCGCTGGCTGAAGAGATCAAAGCGCTGCCGAACGTACGTACGCTGACGCTCTCTGGCATGCTGGCCGAAGCGATTCGTCGTATCAGTAACGAAGAATCTATCTCTGCTATGTTCGAGCATTAATCGGACAACGCTTAAAAACCCGCCGAGGCGGGTTTTTTTGTTTTTGTGATTTATTTGTATGACTTATACCTCACTCATCTTTCATAATCCTGAAAGATGAAATGCTCAGGGATGAAAACCGTGAAAACCCTTTTCTCTGCTCAAATAATGCCCTTCCGCGCGCTGGTAGACGCCTGCTGGCGCGAAAAATACACACTTTCGCGTTTCTCACGCGATGTGATTGCGGGCGTGACCGTCGGGATCATCGCCATTCCGCTCGCGATGGCGCTGGCCATCGGCAGCGGCGTGCCGCCGCAGTATGGCCTTTATACGTCAGCGATTGCCGGCATGGTCATCGCCTTAAGCGGCGGCTCACGCTTTAGCGTTTCCGGGCCGACGGCGGCGTTTGTTGTCATTCTTTATCCGGTCGCCCAGCAGTTTGGCCTGGCCGGACTGTTAATGGCGACGTTACTCTCCGGCCTTTTTCTGGTGCTCTTCGGCCTGGCGCGGTTCGGCAGGCTGATTGAGTACATCCCCCTTTCCGTCACGCTGGGATTTACTTCCGGGATCGGCATTACCATCGCCACCATGCAGATTAAAGATTTTCTCGGCCTGGAGATGGCGCATGTGCCGGAGCACTACCTGCAAAAAGTGGGCGCGCTGGTGATGGCGCTGCCAACGGTGAATACCGGCGATGCGGCTATCGGTATCGTGACGCTTGCAGTGCTTATTTTATGGCCCCGCCTCGGCATTCGCCTGCCGGGTCATCTCCCTGCTCTGCTCGCCGGGTGCGCGGTCATGGGCGTGGTGAACCTGCTTGGCGGGGAAGTGGCGACCATCGGCTCACGCTTCCATTATGTTTTGGCCGACGGCGCCCAGGGCAACGGGATACCCCCGTTACTGCCGCAGCTTGTACTGCCCTGGAACCTGCCAGGTTCGACCTTTACGCTAAGCTGGGATTCGCTGCAGGCGCTGCTGCCTGCCGCCTTTTCCATGGCGATGCTCGGGGCGATTGAATCCTTGCTCTGCGCCGTGGTGCTGGACGGCATGACCGGTACTAAACACAACGCCAACAGCGAGTTGATAGGCCAGGGTTTTGGCAACCTTGTCGCGCCTTTCTTTGGCGGCATTACCGCCACGGCGGCGATCGCCCGCTCCGCCGCCAACGTGCGCGCCGGGGCCACCTCGCCCGTCTCTGCGGTGATCCACGCATTGCTGGTGCTCCTCGCGCTGCTGGCACTGGCGCCGCTGCTCTCCTGGCTGCCGCTCTCCGCCATGGCGGCGCTGCTGCTGATGGTGGCCTGGAACATGAGCGAAGCGCACAAGGTGGTAAACCTGCTAAGGCGTGCGCCGCGCGACGATATTATCGTTATGCTGATCTGTATGTCCCTGACCGTGCTGTTCGATATGGTCATCGCAATAAGCGTGGGCATTGTGCTGGCATCGTTGTTGTTTATGCGCCGCGTAGCGCGCATGACGCGAACCGTGCCGTTGAATGTCGCGTTAGCGGATGACGTACTGGCGGTGCGGGTCACCGGGCCACTCTTTTTTGCGGCGGCGGAAGGCGTATTCAGCCCGCTTTTGCAACAGGCCGAAGGCAAACGTGTTGTGGTAATGCAATGGGACGCCGTGCCGGTGCTGGACGCCGGCGGGCTGGATGCGCTGCAGCGCTTTATTGAACGCCTGCCGCAGGGTTGCGAGCTGCGTATCTGCCAGCTTGAATTTCAACCGCTGCGCACGCTGGCGCGCGCAGGCGTACAGCCCATCCCTGGGCGTCTTGCCTTCTTCCCGGATCAGGCCAGCGCGTTAGCCGACCTCTGATTCACTTCGCTTAGCGCGCTGTTGCATCGCCTTGCATCAGCGCGCCCACCGCCTGTTGCAACCAGCCCAGCACCTCCGGTGTCATCCATGTGCCGACGGAAAGCGCAGGCTCTTTGCTCATCGCCTCGCGGAATTTTTGGTGAGTCTGGGGATTGTTGCCGGCAAACGAGGTAAAGAGTTCAAGCCAGTTCGCCGCCAGCCCCTTGCCCTCTTCGCTTCCCGGCGCAATCCCTTTCGCCTGCGCCGCATGCAGCTTCGCCACCAGCGGCGGCCACTCCATCATGCGGTCAAAGTAGTGGGCGCGAGTATAAGCATACTCTTGCGGGTTAAGGTAGCGCTGATAAATCGCCAGCTTTGATTCCGCAAACGCCCGCGTGACATACTCCATCACCTCCGGCGTAATGCCGGTTTGCTCCTGCATCTGCGGCTCTTTGGCGTGCATTTCGTTCAGGCGCGTCAGGAAATCGGGTTTGCCGGCGGTGTCGCGCTCCAGCATCTCCATCCAGCGAGTGGCGAGGCGCTGCGCCTGCGGCGCTTCCGGCGGCGTGTTCTGGGCTATCAGCTGCTTCACCTGCTGCACAAGCTGCAGCCATTCGTTCTCCCGCGCCGGATCTTTTTTCGCAAAGGGCAGCGCTTCCAGTTCTGCTTTACTGAACCAACGGTCGTACATTTTCATCAACTCCAGTGTGATTAGCCATTCAGAGAGATTCGGCTCCTGCCCCGCTTTCAGGTCGCTCTGCAATGCCTCCAGTCTTTCGCGAAGCGTAGTGATGCGTGAAATCTGGCTGTCGAGCATGGCGATTTGCTGATCGATAATATCGGTCAGGGCAACCGAATGGTTCTCCAGACAGGCGCGCACTTCGGCAAGCGTCAGTCCCATATGGCTTAATGCCTGGATAGTATGCAAACGTTCTACATCACGGGCGTTATAAAGCCGGTAACCTGCCTCGGTGCGGGCCGAAGGCAACAGCAGGCCCTGCGACTCGTAGTGGTGTAATGCGCGAACCGTAATCCCGGCGCGCCGGGCCAGTTCGCCTACCTGTATTAACATCTTGTCGTAGCTCCTGTTTTGCTGCTTCACGGTGAAGTGTGATGTCTTACGTAACGTGAGGGTCAAGCCGAAAAGCATAAAAAAAACGGCCTCTTTGCAGAAGCCGTTTTTTCTCGCCGTGGGGGCGTTAACGTTACCGGTGTTGATTGCGCTGGCAGCGCTTATCGAAATGTCGCACCCACCAGTAGCGGTCGCATACCTGCTCATGGCCGCCTACGCGCGCGCCAGCCAGCCATAACACCGCGCCGACAAAGATGCTCAGTACCGCGCCGTGGGCGAAGAATTGCGGCAGTTGCAGCTGCGGAAGCTGGTTGAGGATGGAATAGCCGACGCCGACAACCATAACAACGAGCCCCAACCCCATCAGAAAATTACCAAGTAATGAAGCGTTTTTGCGTCTCACAGGTCACCTCCAGGTAAATGGGTTGATGGGGAATGCCCCCTCTCCTTGTGTGTAAAGTATAGGTAACGCTTATAGGTAGCCGATGAGGGTCAGGTCACAATTCTGGATATATCTCTCACAAAACTTTACAAATAAACCCCTGATCAAATTGAAATTCTAATTATTACGCGTTGCGACTATTCAAATTCATTCGCATGCCCTGTTGCGCTTTGTGATTTGCCAGGCGTCACAGTAAACTACGCCGCGAATTTAGCGCTTTTCAGGAACAATAACGTGACCATTAAACTGATTGTCGGCCTGGCGAACCCGGGCGCCGAGTATGCGGCAACGCGCCATAACGCCGGGGCATGGTATGTAGACTTACTGGCGGAACGCCACCGCGCGCCGCTAAAAGAGGAAGCCAAATTTTTCGGCTATACCTCGCGCCTGACGCTTGCGGGCAACGATGTTCGTCTGCTGGTGCCGACCACTTTTATGAACCTGAGCGGCAAAGCGGTGGCGGCGATGGCGACGTTCTACCGCATCGCGCCGGATGAAATTCTGGTCGCGCATGACGAACTGGATTTGCCGCCAGGCGTGGCAAAGTTCAAGCTCGGTGGCGGTCATGGCGGCCACAACGGCCTGAAAGACATCATCAGCAAACTGGGCAATAACCCTAACTTTCACCGCTTACGGATTGGAATCGGCCATCCTGGCGATAAAAACAAGGTTGTCGGTTTTGTGCTGGGCAAACCGCCCGTAAGCGAACAGAAGCTGATAGATGACGCCGTTGACGAAGCGGCGCGCTGCACTGAAATCTGGCTGCAGGATGGGTTAATTAAAGCCACTAACCGCCTTCACACCTTTAAAGCGCAATAAAAGGGGTTTTACCACGCCGCGGGGTGATTTCTCCGCCCGTTGGAGCTCTGTTACGTGTATAATAGGCAAAGTTTGTTTTTTTCCATCATCGGGTTATTTCTAACCCCCTGATTATCAAGAAATTAAGGTGATTTAAACCATGGGATTCAAATGCGGTATCGTCGGCTTGCCGAACGTCGGTAAATCCACCCTGTTCAATGCGCTGACCAAAGCGGGAATCGAGGCAGCCAACTTCCCGTTCTGTACCATTGAGCCGAACACCGGCGTCGTTCCTATGCCCGATCCGCGTCTGGACAAGCTCGCGGAAATCGTGAAGCCCCAGCGCATCCTGCCGACCACGATGGAGTTTGTCGATATCGCCGGTCTGGTGAAGGGCGCCTCCAAAGGCGAAGGCCTCGGCAACCAGTTCCTGACGAACATCCGTGAAACCGAAGCTATCGGCCACGTGGTGCGCTGCTTTGAGAATGACAATATCATTCACGTTTCCGGCAAAGTGGATCCGGCTGAAGATATCGACACCATCAACACCGAACTGGCGCTGGCGGACCTCGATACCTGCGAGCGCGCGATTCACCGTATTTCTAAAAAGGCGAAAGGCGGCGACAAAGACGCCAAAGCCGAGCTGGCAGTGCTGGAAAAATGTTTGCCGCAGCTGGAAAACGCCGGCATGCTGCGCGCGCTTAACCTGAGCAAAGAAGAGAAGGAGCTGGTGCGTTACCTGAGCTTCCTGACCCTCAAGCCGACCATGTACATCGCCAACGTTAACGAAGACGGTTTTGAAAACAACCCGTACCTGGACAAAGTGCGTGAAATTGCCGAAGCGGAAGGCTCCGTCGTGGTGCCGGTCTGCGCCGCGGTTGAAGCGGACATCGCCGAGCTGGACGATGAAGAGCGCGACGAGTTTATGCAGGAGCTGGGTCTGGAAGAGCCGGGCCTGAACCGTGTGATTCGCGCAGGCTACGCGCTGCTGAACCTGCAAACCTACTTCACCGCTGGCGTGAAAGAAGTGCGTGCATGGACCATCCCGGTCGGCGCCACCGCGCCGCAGGCAGCAGGTAAAATCCATACCGACTTTGAAAAAGGTTTTATCCGCGCCCAGACCATCGCCTATGAAGATTTCATCGCTTATAAAGGCGAACAGGGCGCCAAAGAAGCCGGCAAAATGCGTGCGGAAGGGAAAGACTACATCGTTAAAGACGGCGATGTGATGAACTTCCTGTTCAACGTCTAAATAAAATGTGTTGTCTCACGAGGTTTTCAGCAAATCTCGTGAAGAGCACAGCCTTATAAAATCCACGCAATGGCGTGGATTTTTTTTCATCACGCCTCGCTTAATCTCGTAACGGCGCCGCTAAACATTAATGAATGCAATAACGGCACAAGGTTATTTCTGTCAGAGAACCTCCGCTTCGTTCGCCCTGGAGACAATCGCACTCTCATCTCCCACTCCACCGAGGATGTGCGTCTGCACCGGCCAAAAAAGGACTTCAGCTGTCTCTCCTGTCTGGCGGATCCGGCTTAGACTTTAGCTTGACGCTAATACGTGTGAGATGGCTCGGGAGAGCAAGTTAACAGCCTGTTGAAGTTTATCAGGCTGCAGCAGCCCCTGTGACAGCAGCAGAAAAAAGCGCCTGCGATGGACAAAAGAGTGCGTAACGTCATGACACGCAGGAAGCGCTGGCAGAAATTGCCCGATCTTTTTATCTGCTGGCGAGGCCGGTTCTTCATACTTTTCATATAATAATGCGCGTGAATCAGGCAATCTGCAGAGGGTCTGGAAGAGAAAGGATATGTGTTGCTTAACCAATCTGACAACCCAGGGTTGTTGGCTGAATAGAAGGGGAAATAATGCCTTGGTTATTTGGTGAGTTATCTGGCGCGCCGGTATGGGTGCCTGCGGTATTGCTCGTCACACTCTCGTTAATAGTGGGTTTTCTGACGCGATTTATACTCCTGCAGTTCATTCGTTACTGGCAGAGTCGTGACAGAAAGCTATTCAAATCACTTGAAAAGCACCTTCGTGGATCAATGTTTCTTTTCATTCCCCTACTGTTAATAAATTTAGGGGTACGTTATGTCCACATCCAGCCGGGAACGCTTGGCTTTATTACAACAACAATTAATGTATTTATTATATTGTCATTTTGCTCAGTCCTGATTCGATTGATAAACGTTGCTCAGGATATGCTTTTCATTCGCTATGACATTAATATTTCGAACAATCTCCGCGCCCGCAAAATTCGCACTCAGATAATGTATGTTAAGAAAGTCGCTATTGTCATACTCGTGACGCTCTGCCTTTCCCTTATTTTGCTCAGTTTCCCTGGCGTGCGAAAATTCGGCACCACCATTCTGGCCGGCGCCGGGGTTGCCGGAATAATAATTGGCTTTGCTCTGCAGAAATCGCTTGTTAACTTGTTTGCCGGTATTCAGATAGCTTTTACGCAACCGATAAAAATCGATGATGCTGTCGTGGTCGAAAAAGAGTGGGGCTGGATTGAAGAGATAAACCTGACGTATGTTGTAGTGCGTCTCTGGGACCTGCGTCGCCTGGTCTTGCCAATTACTTACTTTACGGAAAATCCTTTCCAAAACTGGACGCGTAACAATGCGCAAATTTTAGGCTCTGTTTTTCTTTACCTTGATTATTCCATGCCCTTAGAGCCCCTGCGTAAGCACTTTGAAAAAGTGCTAAGTGAAACAAAGCTCTGGGATCAAGAAACTCAGGTGCTTCAGGTTACCGATACCACTGAAAAAACCATGACGATCAGAATGTTGATGACAGCGCAGAATTCTCCTACGGCCTGGGATTTACGCTGTCACGTGCGGGAAAAAATGATTGAGTTTATTCAGCAAAATTATCCGCAGTGTCTTCCTCATGTGAGGGCGACACTGACCGGTTCCGCTGACTCCGGGAGTGAGTAATTCAGCGCTCCCATTTTTACAAGATGGACTGCAAGCAGGCGCCAGGCTCAGGAGCGTTGCATGCACGCTCAGAGCAGACGTTGCGTGTATCAGGCTATGTTAATACTCAGGTAGTGAGCCATCACGCTGCGTTTATCAACCGAGGGTAGCGCTAACCAGAACGGCAAAAAAATCCACGCTAATGCGTGGATTTTTATTAATCGTCGCTTACTGAAAGCCGTCGCTGGCATTCGCCGCGTTGTTCTTTTGCAGGTTGTCGCGGCCAATCCCGCCGATAAATGGCAAGCGTAAACGCAGCGGCGTGAAGTCGACGCCCACATTCAGCCCCAGCACGTTGAGTTCAACGCCCTCCTGCACGCCGAGCGTCACACCGGCCACGCCGAGCAGCGAAACCTGCACGCCGCGCCCCGATGGCGGCAAGCCAACAGGGTTTCGCAACGCCCGATAATCTTTCCCCACCGCATTGGCAGGCATATCCAGTTTCAGCGCCGGCACTTCGCGCCCGATGTGGGCAATAAAGGTGTTGCTGTTAGGGCCAGGCCAGGCGCGGTAGCTATCGGGCCACGGATAGGAGGCGATGGCCGCTTCTATTTGCGGGATCATCGCTTGCGCCTGCGGCCCCCGATGATCTGCCAGCAGGCGAGGTTTTGCGCCATACCAGTAGCCATCCGGCGCGTTGCGGTTACGACGAACTTTCTCGCCCGCCCCCCAGCTGATCACTTCGTAGCGGTTATATTCCGTTTCGCCGGCGCGTTTAAAAATGATCCACGGATGTACCGCCACCGCCCCTTTCCAGCCCCAGGTGGGCGCAGCGTAGACCTGCACCACGGCAAGCCCGGGATGTTGCCGGGCATCCGGCGCCAGTCCCGCCGAATCACGCCGGGCAGACCACCAGCCGCCCTGCTCTGACGCTTGCCGTTGATGCATCGCCTGGGCGAGGCTGGCGGCGAGAGAAAGCAGAATGATGCAAAGGAAGCTCAGACAAGCAATTTTTATTGAGAACATGACCGTCCGTCATCAGAAGATGAAAAATCCACGCCATGGCGTGGATTTTCTGTTTTTGCGATGTCGCAAAGGCGTTAGCGGGTCTGTTAAAACCAGCCGGGCCCCTGCGCCAGTTCTTTACGCTCCGGCACGCGCGGCTCCGCCGGTTGTGAGGAGAGATGCGCCGCCCACAGGCCGGCAATCCACTTCACGCCCCGCGCCGTAAAGCGCGCCTGGGAGTAAGTATGACGATTTTCGCCCATGCCGCCATGCACCGTGAAGTAACCCGCCTGAACGTGATGCTGAGCCGGCATCAACGCGCCGTTGGCGCGCTGCATGATATTGCGCTCTAGCAGGAACTGGCGGAACTCCGGCTCCTTCGCCTTCAGCATTTTGCAGAGCTGACGGAAGCCTAACGATTCATCCACCTGGATGTAGGCGTCAAAAAACTCCGCCTTTGGGGCGGTAAGCGCAAGCTGTTCCTCCGCCTGTTTACGTTTTTCGTACTCTTCAGCCCAGGCGCGGGCCGCCGCCGCCGGGTTAGTGAAGTCTGGCAGGATTATCTGCTTTTCACGCTCCTGCCAGCGATCCAGCATTTCAGCGGTATAGCCTGGCGATATGCGCGCGACAGTCAGCAGCGAGTCCCGTTTGTTCAGCAAAAACTCTTGCAGCGTCTCCCCTTCGCGCTCGTAAAGGTTGACCGTAACGGGCTGCGACAGGCGCTGCGCCGTTTCAAGGCTTTTGACCATACGCTTCACTTCGCCATGGGTCACCCCCATCAGCTTAGCGATTTCGCGGCTGCTCATGGTGGCCGACCGGTCCTGAGGATTGAGATTCTCTAAAGCAATAACCATAGGTTTCACCACTCACTTCACTGACACTACTACCAGTTAAACTGAGGAAATAGTAAACAATCCCTGTTTAAATATCCAGTATATTTTTTAAACACATGTAATCTATTTATTGCGCGAATAGGTCGTTTGTTGAGCTTTCCACTATCAGGCTGAAATTGCTGCATTAATTTTGCGCGGCCCGGCAAAGTGCCAGAAAAGCGAGGCGGTTAAAAATTTCCTGAAACCGGCTGTCGCCGGCGATTTTGAAAAGCAATCGCAGCAAATCTCCTGTCGGGCAACGCGCTTTCTGAAGCCGGTAACGGCTGCAGGTAACACTTTCGTACAAAAAAACTCACCCGTAAAAGCGCCAGGGTTATCTGCCGGTGCAACAGTCGATTTGCCTTTTTTTTGGCGCTTATTGACAAATAATTGACAATTATTCGGTGAGGGGCGTGTTCTTCAGGAAGATATTTGGCAGCCATCCTTGCCATCAGGATAGTTTTTTATGAACAAAAACGCCTGCGAGGTAGTTTTTAACGCTACAAAGTTGCAGCGGGATGGCATTTTATTTATGGTATTGCCCGGCGCATTTGTGCGACCGGTCACAATCTTCAGCCTCTTATAGCTTTCTTTTCCTTTTTGATACGAACGTTACGGCTGCGAAAGCTATAAGATCGCTTCATTCGTATTCATGGGGAGTTTATGAGCACCAGAACGATCTCGACTAATCAATCAACCACGCCAGCAACCTCTGTAAAACCAACTGAATTAACCGTAGACGATATTACCGTTATCGACAGCAAACTGCTCAAACGCGCCGTCGGGGCCGCTGCGCTTGGCAACGCGATGGAGTGGTTCGACTTCGGCGTTTACAGCTATCTGGCCGTGATAATCGGTAAAGTCTTTTTCCCGGACGCCAGCGCCACGGCACAGCTTATCGCCTCTTTCGGCACCTTTGCCGCCGCGTTCCTGGTGCGTCCGATTGGCGGAATGGTCTTCGGCCCGCTGGGCGACCGCTTCGGCCGCCAGAAAATCCTCGCGCTGACGATGATAATGATGTCGGTAGGCACCTTTTGCATCGGCCTTATTCCGGATTACAGCAGTATCGGGATTATGGCGCCCGTACTGCTGCTTATCGCCCGTCTGGTTCAGGGCTTTTCAACCGGTGGCGAATATGGCGGCGCGGCGACCTTTATCGCGGAATACTCCACGGACAAACGCCGCGGGTTTATGGGCAGCTTCCTTGAGTTCGGCACGCTGGGCGGCTACCTGCTCGGCGCTACGCTTGTCACGGTGATGATGGCGACCATCCCCTCGCAAGCCATGCTGGACTGGGGCTGGCGCGTGCCGTTCTTCCTGGCCGCGCCTCTGGGACTGTTCGGGCTTTATATCCGCCTGAAGCTTGAAGAGACGCCAGCGTTTAAAGAACACATGGATAAGCAGGAAGCGCTTGAGCACAGCAAGCCGCGTCTGAACATGTGGCAGATGCTGGTGAAATACAAAAAACAGATGCTGAAGTGCATTGGCCTGGTGCTGATCTTCAACGTCTCGAACTACATGCTCACCTCTTATATGCCAAGCTACCTGACCGGCGTACTGGGCCTGAGCGAGCTTACCGGGCTGCTGCTGGTGATGGTGGTGATGTTCGTCATGATGCCGCTGACGCTGATGTGGGGCCACTGGACCGACCGCATCGGCCGTCGCCCGGTGATAGGCCTGGGCGCGGTGGGCCTGATAGTGCTGGCGGTGCCGTGCTTTATGCTGATTGGCTCCGGCAACATGTGGGCGGTATTTGCAGGCCTGGTGGTGCTCGGCTTCCTGCACACCTGCTTTAGCGGCACGATGCCGGCCACCCTGCCCGCGCTGTTCGTGACGGATATCCGCTACAGCGCGCTGGCGATTGGCTTTAACCTGTCCGTTTCACTGTTCGGCGGCACCACGCCGTTGGTTACCGCCTGGCTGGTGGATACCACGCATAACGTGATGATGCCCGCTTACTACATGATGGGCGCGGGCGTGATTGGCCTTCTCACCGTGCTGACGCTGCGTGAAACAGCCCGCAAACCGCTGAGCGGCTCGTCTCCGGCCGTCGCGTCGCGTGCAGAAGCGCACCGTCTTATCGACAAGCTTCGTCGCCAGCATGGGCGTAAGCAACAGCAGAACACGCCGCAGACCGTTTGAGGTTAAGCGCAGAAAGTAACAAGGCCGGAAGATTCCGGCCTTTTTTGTTTTCGGCCGCCGCAGGGGGACGATTAGGCGTTAAACCCGCCATCCACCGTCAGCGCTGAGCCGGTGATAAATGCCGCCGAAGGGCTTGCCAGAAACGCGACCGCCGCGCCTATCTCCGCCGGCTCGCCGTATCTGCCCAGCGCGGTAAACTGGCGATTCTGGTCAGCAAAGTCGCCGGAGTCCGCCGGGTTCAAGTCGGTATCCACCGGCCCCGGCTGGACCAGGTTTACGGTAATCGCCTGCGGGCCTAAATCTCGCGCCAGCCCTTTGGTAAAGGAGATAAGCGCCGATTTGGTCAACGCATAGAGCGTAAGCCCTGGCTGCGGCACGCGATTAGCCACGTTGGAGCCAATAGTGATAATGCGCCCGCCCTGCCCCAGGTGGGGAATCGCCGCCCGGGACGCCAGCACGGCGGAGCGAATATTAATGTTAAGGTGCGCGTCGATATCCTCAAGGCTCATCTCCACCAGCGACCCCACGCGGGCTATCCCGACATTGTTGACGAGGATATCCAGCCCGCCAAGCCGCTCTGCCGCTTCCTCCACCGAACGCTGCACTGCCTGCGCATCTGCGCTGTTCGCCTGAATGGCGAAGCCGCGCTGGCCGGTTTGTTCAATTGCGCGCACTACCTCAAGCGCCTTTTCGGCTGAACGTTCATACGTAATCACCACGTCAGCCCCTTTTTGCGCAAGCGTCAGCGCGATGGCCGCGCCAATGCCGCGTGATGCGCCTGTCACCAGCGCGCGTTTGCCTTTCAGTTCGTTCATCAGCTTTACCTCGTTTTGTATGAAGAGCGCTTAGCGCCCTGCCCACTATGACGATCGGCTGGCCGCGGTTGCGGCCTTTGACAGCTGTACAAAAGCGTTCGGGATATTTTCAAACTCGTCGATAAGCGCTTTGGCGTATTTAATACGACCTTGTGCCGCCAGCGGAGCGACCTCATGCAGAAAATCAGGGTAGCGATGTCCCGGCGCGAGCTCGTTTAACGTCACGAAGCGGGAGATAAAGAAAGGGAGTGTGAAATGGGGGTGCGTGCAGGCGATATGAGCGAAATGCTTACCGCGTCTTTTTGCTAACCCGAATAAGCGAGCCGATTTTTACCGCCTCGCCAAGCAGAAACAGCGGCAGGTTTACCCATTGGTTAGTCAGCCCTGTAACGCCGATGAACAGCGGAAGAAGCGTAACGGAGGAGCGGAAAGCGATGAAGCGCAGCAGCTCCTGCCCCAGCGCGAAGTGGAGCGCATAGCGGCTGCCGTTAAGGAAAAGCCAGGCGGAGACGAATAAAGAGAGGAGCAGCGTGGCATCCAGCAGAAACAGCAGGCCTGGCGCAATGCCGAAGAACCTGTCATCACCCGCCAGAAAAAAAGCCTGAACATCGGTAACAAACGGCACTCGCCCGTGCCTCAGGCTATGAATGACGTACACAACAAGCGCGAGCGCGTCCATGCAGCCCCAGAAACAGAATAGTTTTCGTTTTGCGCTCATCAGCCTTGCTCCTTGCCTGTGATGTGTTGCTGCGGTTTGTCGGTTGCAGGTGAAGCGCTTAGCGCGTTAACCATACTCCGGTAAGCGGTTTGCAATTTACAGAGCCTCTTCTTGCGCCTCTGGCGGTATATTTTTGATACCTAAAACGTCTCTGTAAAACCGAATTTCATCGCTTGTTTGCTTGCGTAGCTTGATTACCAACAGGCCTAAAAACTGATTAGCCTCGCTATTCGCATAAAACGACAGAAAGTAACCTTTATTTTTTATAGTAGTAATGGATATCTTTTCTTCAGAAAATGCATTAAGGGCAACAATAGCTCATCTATACCGATGATATTAAGACCCGACTGCGTGGCATTCTCTTTGTGACTGCGCATAATCCGAAATAGCTTGCTGCACCACCCGCGATGCGGCAGATAAGAAACCCCGCCGTTACCACTCCCGGCTAATAATGAGGTCACTCAGGCAATCAGGCGCTTTGGCAGTAAAACTAAACGTCACGGCCTCGCCTGACGCCCCGGCAGGCGTGGTGTAGCTGGTCACTTCATTTTCCGAATGGCCGCGTGGGGTATCGGTTATCGTCAATACGGGGTAATGCTGTTTAATGTCGTTAAGCGTCAGGCACGCCCCCTGCCAGTGCGATACCCACAACAACGTTTTCTCCTGCGGATCTCTGCTCAGCCGTAATTCAATGTCGGTCACTTTTCCCGCCGCAGAAAACGCGACATCATCCGCCCGATAAAAGTTGATGTATTCGTTCTGAAAATCCAACTGAAAATTTAAAGGCGCGCGATTAAGCGTGGCGACATTGATATCCGCTAAGGATGAGCGCATGGTGGTAATAAAATCCCACAATGAATTTGGGCGCATGTCAGCCACGGCATTAGCAGAGCCTAACGCCATCATGCAGGCGACGACAGCGGTAGTGTTCTTTATTGCTATCATTACCTTGTATTCTCCCGGGTGGCGCGCCGCTGAATATCCTTATGTGCTTAGGAATATTAAGCATGAGTGGCGAGCTGATATAAAAAATAACGCAGCGCACTTCAACGGCTTATATTAATGATCCCACAAATTTGAAGCTTTTAACGGTGCAATACACTGCGGGCAAACGGTCGATAAAAACAGCCGCATTTTTTGAATGACAAAGCGGTCGTTTAACGATTTCCTCTCTATATCTCTGTCGTTCAGATGGATAACCGTGTCAAACGGAAGCCTTAATGTAAGCACGTCCTCTTTTTCAAGAAAGTAATGATGGGCACCGGTCTCAACCCCGTCCTCCCATTTATGCACTGTGAGTCGGCAAAAAGAATACTGTGATAACGGCTTGTTTTCATGAAGTATCTCTCTGACCTTTCTCGATACGTTAGTGTATTCAGGTTCATTATGTATTGGGCATAATCCTTGCATTAATCCCCCCTTTGCTGACATTTACCGAGGCCCAGTTTCTTTTGAATAAACCCATACTAACGCATCGCACTATCAGGAACATCTGCATCGCCCGCCGCAAGGACTTTCATAACATGCGTAAGGCAACTGCGGGTGCGAATATCGTAAGGTCCAAGATTTTTTCCTAATTGCGATTTCTGGAACTCAATGGCTTTTTCGGCTGACGCATCGGACATATCAAATACAGCTTTATGGACTTTGCCTCCACTCATTGTAGCTTTTTTTAATTAATGTTTCTCGTCGCCTGACAATTCTATATCGCATGCCTGAGGCGAGCCTTTAATATCTAAATATATGCCGTTTAATAAGCAGGTGAATTTTTGATAAGCTTTTTATTTTTTATATCTATAGAAAAATACCAATCATGCCACCTTTCAAGTTTTTCATGAAAAACACATACCACCAAAACTTCATGGATTTCATTCTTCGTTAAATAATAAAATGCAGCCCCATCCGGAGGAGAAAAAGAAAAAGCTTCGCTGCCATCTTCATCCAGGACCAATAACTTATCAGGAAGAGGTTGGGCATTACATAACATAATAACTTTCTGGCGATGATCATCAAGCATAGCCTGATCAAGGCCCTCTATGTGTAAACTCACTTCCTTCGCATCAACAGTCCAGTAAAGATTAGTCTTATCCACACTAAAATTTTCAATCATATTTATGCAAACTGCCGCTCTGACTTGGATTTCTGAGAAATTCGATTAATCATGATAAAAACATCGGCTTAGCTCTTTGAACCCTCTCAAGACAAACAGAGATTTGAAATATTTGAAACGCCTCATATCTTAATATTCCAAACCTTATTTTGAGAAATTAGAAAAACTAAACTAAAGTTTCAGAATCCCAAGCTGTAAATTTACCAAATAACAACCAGGCTTACTCAAAGCCATCAATAAACTCGAAAGATTCTTTTGCAAGACCATTTTTTTCTCTATACTCGCTTTCCCATTCGAAATAATCATCCGGTTCCTCTGTACTAATATCTTTATCCCAATACCTGTCCCCATATGCTATAGTCATTGCCCAATGATATTCTGTTTCATGGCTTCGCAAAGCTACACTCATATAATTATTTAATGCTCCACATATTATAGGCGAGTGAAATACTAAATCCTCAGCCTCTTGCTTACTTTTATCAGTGCATTTAACAACCAAGCCGATAATAACAGCCACCCACGAGCGGAAATTGAAAACTAATTTGTTGGTTGACGAACCATTCTCTTCGAAAACAATTCCATCGACAATGTGTTTCTTTTCAATCATTTTTTTTACAACCCTTACTTTTGTATTTATTAAATAGTTTCGCTGCTTTATTAGTAAATACAGCTAATTGTTGGCCTATGGGCCGCGGAGAAGCCCCTTTTCGCACTGCGCCTGGATTAGCGAGCATAGGCCCACTAACAGCATCATAATTATGTTTTAACGTATTTTCTCGCCCCTTCGTTACAAACTCAGCCCATTCGCTGTTTGCCGTATCAAAGGTTTTTATGTTTAATTTTTCCAACTCTGAATTTGGGATTTCAAATTCTGTTATGGATGGATGATTTCGCATATTCGCCCACTCGGTCGCCTGAGCCTTGTCAGTTGTAACATAAAAACCTCCTTGATTAGCAGGATTAAAATCTAATCCAACACGCCCTTTTGATGGATCGATATCCCCTTGTATATCTCCAGCATGATAAAATGTTGTCTTATTCAACCCCCACGGATCCACCCACCCCAGCGCATTCGGCGCAAACTGGTAGAGATTGATACCCCCCGCCAGCCCTATCGGGTCGTGCTGCGTGAACCTGCCGCAGTCCGGGTCGTAGTAGCGGAATAAATTGTAGTGGAGCCCGGTCTCGCGGTCCAGGTACTGGCCCTGCATTCGCAGGTTCTGGTTATAGCCTGTCGGCAACGGCGTCGATTCATGCGCCAGCTTGCCCCACGCGCTGTTTCGTCCTTCCCAGCGCACCTGGCCTTCCACATCGGTCAGACGCTCCGGCGTGCCGTTCGGCTGGTTGTGGAACCAGTAAATGTCCGGTGACTGCGTGCCGTCAATACGCGCCAGCGGGTCGTAGCTGTGCTGGTCGCTGTAAACGTAGGTCAGCGGCACATCATCATGAATCTCCTGCAGCAGCCGGAACCCTTCCCAGACAAAGCGTGTGGTGACGGTTTTGCCGAGCGGCTGGCCGGCAAGGTGCTGACGGCGGGTCTTGCTGATGCGCCGCCCCAGCGGATCGTAGCGGAAGCTGACTTCCACCTGTGGTTTGTTGCGGTCGCGTGGCTGGCTGATAACGTCCGTCAGGCGGTGCTCAGCATCGTAGCGGTAGCGCCAGCGGGTCTGCCCGTTATCTTTCTCTATCGTGCGTCCATGAATGTCATAACGCCACTGAATACCGTTAAGCTGCGTCACGCGGTTAAAGCGCACCGTCTGCGTCGCACTGTTATCGAGCGGGTTGCCCGCCGCGTCCCACTGCCACTGCTCCTGGCCCGGCAGCGTGCCGTCCTGGGTCAGCAGACGTCCTGCGCTGTCATATTTCCAGCGATACCAGTTAAATGGATTGTCGTCGCGCTCCTCGCGGATGAGGTTGTTGCGGTAGTCGTAATCCCAGCGGCGGGACCAGCGGCGCGGCGCCGGGCGCTGCGCATCGCCGGTGAAAACATCGCGGCGCGTCAGGCGGCCCAGCCGGTCATAATCGCTGCGGGTCGTGAGCAGCCCCTGTGTACGGCTTATCTCACGGTGCAGTTCATCACGCGTAAAATCGGTCACCGGCAGGTTATCCAGTGCGATGGAGAGCAAATGCCCGCTGCCGTAGAAATGATGTTTGAGCGTCCGTCCGTCAGGCAGTTGCACGGACGTACGGTTGCCGAGCGCATCATAGGTCCAGCCCAGCGCGCCGTTCTCACCCTGTTCGCCGGTAACGCGGCCCAGCGCGTCATACTCAAAGCGCAGTTCCTGTTCCGCCTCACGGCTCCAGACGTTTTCCGCAAGCGCAGCGTGCAGTGCGATACGGCTTATTAATCCCGCTGGCGTGTAGTCGTAGCGGGTCTGGCCTTCCGGCGTAGTGCGCGCAAGAAGCTGCCCTGCCGCACTCCAGGCAAAGGTATGGGTAATCGCCTGCGGATGCCCGGCAGCGAAAGTGCGTGCGATAGTGCGTCCACAGGCGTCATACCCGTAACGGGTAATCACGCCGTCTAAACCTTCTTCCTCAAGCAGCAGAGAGTTTTCGCCCCAGCGGAACTGGTATGCCTCGCCTTTTTCGTTTTCGAGCGCAATCAGGCGGCCGCGGCTGTCCCATCGGCGGCGTACTGCTTCACCCTGCGGGTTTGACGTCGCAATAAGACGGCCCGCCGCATCATAAGTAAACTCGCTGCGCTTGCCATCGGCCCCTTCATGCGCTTCAGGCAGACCGCGCGTATTCCATAACAGGCGTTCTTCCCAGCCTTCCGGGCGCTCCAACTGGATAGGACGGCCTGCGGCGTCGTAGCGGTAGCGGGTCTCTTCGCCATCCGCCGTAATAGCAGTACTTAACCAACCGAGCGGATGATAGCGGTAACGAGTAACGCGCCCGGAACAGTCTGTCGCGCGAATAACCTGCCCCGCGTCGTTGTATTCCTGGCGGCGGCTGTTACCAGCGGCATCTGTCTCCTCGACAATCTGACCAAACTCGTCGCGGCGCAATAGTGTGGTTTGCCCGAGCGCATCGACGATGCGCGCCAGCCCGTGGTGTTCATCGTAGTAAAAGCGCGTGGCGGTGCCGTCCGCCTCAGTGATAGCCGCAGGCAATGCGCGATGTTCCAGCCACTGCGTGGCGCGGGTATTCCCCTCGGCATCCACCTCCTGGACACGGTTGCCCATCTCGTCATAAACGAATGTCGTCGCGTTGCCTAAAGGATCGACACGGCGGGTCAGCAGATCGTGTTCATTCCACTCGTAGCACCAGGTTTCGCCGCGCTCATCGACAAAACGTGTGATAAGCCCCTGCGCGTTCCAGTAATGCTGGCGCGTCTGACCATCGTATTGCGTAACCGCGGTCAGCCCCGCAGCCAGATCGTAAGCGATACGGCAACCGTCGCCGGTACTGGTACGGTTCTCTACCACGCGCCAGTGATCGAATTTCTCCCAGCGATATTCACTTTCCAGGCCGCCGGGTAACCGGTGCCAGATCATCAGACCCGCATCGTTATAGCGATATTCACGTGTCGTGATGCCGGTTGCATCAGTTACTGCGGCCAGTTGCCCGCGTACGTCATAGCGATAAGTCACCAGCGGCCACGTTTTGTCGCCGTCAAAATGTGCAGCTGAAGTCACACGCTGTGGAAAACGCGCATCCTCATAGTGCAGCGTGACATCTATGGCGCAGGGAGCGTCATGGATGCGCACCAGGCGGCCATGTTCATCCCAGCCGGTTTCCAGCGCATTGCCATATTCGTCGCTCAGCGACGCCAGACGCAGCACCGCAGGGTTGGCGCGGGTGGGTTTGAACAGACGCCAGACGGCGCCATCGTCGTCGGCGATCGCCACATCGCCGTTCTCATTGCAGCGAACGATAAGCCCTTCGCTGATACTGTAAAGCGCCTGATTCAGCGGCGGCAGCGTAAAGCGCAGCTCACGTCCGGTCTCGTCAAACCAGGTGGCCTCGCCGTCATCCAGCGTCAGGTAGCTGTCAAACGCAGTGGCCCAGCCAAGGCCAAATAATCCTTCGCGGGTGGTTAAGCTGTTATAGCTGCGCTGCCAGCGCAAAGGAAAACGGCCTGGCAGCGAAAAATCCAGTTCATTATTGTCGTTCAGGACTTTCACACCCGTGGCGGCATGCACCGGGTGCGATGATGAGAAAACGGCATTTATTGCCATATCTGCGAGCATGCCTGCACCGGCCGAGACCAGCGCGCAGGGCATGTTTTTGAGGACCTTACCGGGTCGGCCGCGAATAAGCGAAAGCGCAATCATCGCCACGGCAAGTCCTGGCGTTTTCCCGCTTTTGATATCCCGTACGGTCAGCGTTTCCCCGCCGATGATGACGTTGGGCGAAACATTTTCAGAAATAGTGGCTTCGCAGGTGGTGCGGTCTTTGGCGCGAACCGCAGGCTGGCCGTTGATAAAAACACTTTTTGAACCTTCGGCCAGGTATTGCGGGCCGGAATGTTTATCGCAAAGGACTTTATCCAGTTCCAGCGACGACGTACCGGGTGCGGCAGTGGCGACGGTAGGCTGCCACATCTCGCTGCCAAACTGCGCCGCAGCGGAGAGCAACATGCCGCCGTAATCGGCGAAGCTGCCGGGCTTTTGCGGCTCAGGCGGCGGCGTATCGCCCGACGTGAGTTCGCCTGCCGCGCGGGCGGCTGGAAGCTTGTTGGTCAACACGTTCGCTGAGCCGGTGGCGATGAAACCAGCCGGTGATGGCGGGAAAATCGCATTGCCGATCCCCGTCGCCATATTACTGATGTCATCCGTGATGCCTGCGGCATTCGCCAGGATACCACCGATAATTCCGCTCAGTGCACAGCTGGAACCTATCGCCGTCAGGGTAGCCGCCGCCGCGCCCGCACCCACAAGCGGTGCGGCGGCCGTTGCGGCAAAGGCCACCGCTGAGCCAATGGCTGCATACGCGATGCCTTCAGCTACAAGGCTTGTGATATCTGCAAAGACACTGGAGTGAATAATCTTATCGCCCTGGCGGGCTGCATGTTTGTCGCTCATGCCATGTATTCCATTATTTATGCAGCGTCAGGCTTTGTTTGATGGTATTCCAGCGTTCCGCATCTTCATCAGTGAAGGGGCGCAGCGCGGAAAGGGTGAAGATTAAAAGGCGTGGAGCATCCGGCGCCTGTACAGCAAACTGCTTCTGCCAGATCTGCTGCCCCTGCCGCACAAACGCCGTTTCGACTTCAACGGCGCGGTGTGAAGGCTGCCCGACCAGGATACGTGCGAATTCGCTCTGTTGGATTTCACCCATTTGTGCGCGCAGCACCTCCCACTGGCGTTGGAATTCTTTTTCGAAATCGCTGTCATCCGGAATTGCGCCGCGGCTGACAATTAACGATAACCCGCTCTCATCGTCGCGTAACATCGTCATGCTGGTGTCCTGCCAGGCGGCGGGGAAAAGGGAAAACGAACCTTCCTGAAGGGTGTATTTCATGTGTGAACTCATGTTGAAAGAATAAATAGCTAGAATGCGATAAGAAATAAGGGTTCATTCTGACTGAGACGCGCTTTATTTCCGCAACGCTGAAAGCGCGGTTCATTCCAGTTGAGGCGCTTATCAGAGATAAAAAGCAAGCCGCTTACGGTACGCACTCGCCTCTATATCCGTTATTTAATGGGGTAGTCTCTGGCGCTTTCGCGGCTGAATATCGCTTCAACTGAGGGTTATTTATTCGCCGTTATCGTAGCTCAGAGTAATGGAGACGACTTTCCCTTTGTCTATCTCAAACGAGATAACCTTTTTCCCCATGGCGTAAGAGAGCCATTGTTCGCCGTCTTCATCCACGCGTTTTCCGGGACCATAAAGACGCGCAATTTCATCGGCTGTTGCACCAACGCTAACACCACGCCGGGTTTTGTATTGCGGGGTATGGAGGGTTATTTGCGCAATAATGTAGTCATCAACATCTCTTTCGGCTTTGTCCCACCAGAGATTGGCGCTGTAAATATCAAAGCCGTTGTAGGTATGGCGATAGAACTTATAGTTGGCGCCGTCAAAAGGTACGTCGCCTGCAAAGTCATCCTGCAGTGATTTGCCTAGGCCTGAACTGACCTGCGGGTTCCAATTTTGTCCTAACGAAAGCACCGTATTACTTATTTGCGTGGAGAAATCCTCACGGGCTAAGGGCGAAACCGGCGCCGCGCTTATTGTGGGAAAAGAGGCGTTTTCGAACCGTGAAGCCCAGGTTTTGATATCAGGGGGGATCTCTGCGCCGTTTTTAGCGTCAGGCTGGTAATGAATAAACTGCTCATCAGGCATTACCCATGCGGCGTAGAATTTACCGTCCGGGTAAATAACAAAAGCGGAGGCGTTCTCAAGGTATAAATCTTTTAACCACCCTTCAACGAAAAGCCCACCGTCCGCTGTTTGATGTGGTTCTCCAAAGAGATCGAAATTACCGATAAATGCGTCGTAATCATCACCCAGCAATGCCTGAAGCCCGGCAGTAACCTCACGATCGTTCAGAATGGTGGAAACCTGGCCTGGCTGGCGATATTGCGCAATATTCACGGAACCGGAAGCCAGGGTTGAAAGTGATAACGCAGCGCAAAACAGCGATGAGGTGAAATGGCGTTTAAACATGAATCTGTACGTCCCTGAGGGTTCGCTACGTTCCAACGCAGCAGGAAGGGACCGCGGGCATGGAAGGTGGCCTGTGCGCGGGTCCCGCAACGATTATTTAAGCCACTGGCCGGGCTGTTCGATCAGCACATTCTCTTTTTGGCTGACCGTTAATTTTACCGGTTCATAGTCAACTCTATAGGTCACATCGCCATTCTTATATTCTGAACCAACAACGTCACCCGAAGCGTTGAGCACAGTTTTTCCTTGCAAGGTAATTACGCTGTTATCGCTTTTGCGCACGCCAAGATAAAACATATTGTTGCAGGGAGTTTTGAACTCACCACATTTATTAGCAAGCGTTACGGTAAACTTATCCGTTTCGAATTTACGACGCTCAGAGGCTGTCGCCTGTGGTTTCTTTGTGAGCGTATAATGTTGCGGAGCGTAGTATTTTCCTTGCCCGGAAGAGGGTGCTTTATTCCAGACCATGTTTTCACCGTCGACATCCAGGTTTGCATATCCTGCTCCACCGAAAGAAGAGGTAAATTCAACCCTCGCCCGGTGGTTATTCACCGTGCCTTTAAGGTTATTCTCGCCCTCGGCCGGACAATCGATACGGTTGCCGTTTTGCGTAATATAGCAATAGCTTCCTGTTATCGTATTGTCAGTCTGTTTGAGTTGCAGAGTCAGCGTTGACTGGTCTTTTTCCTCACCAGTCCACTGGCCAGTAAATTCACCGGCAGCCATGGCCTGTAAGCTAAACAGACCAGGGCCGGCGCCGAGTAAAAATGCCGCTATTTTCGTTTTCATTCTAAAACCACCTGTGAACATCTATCCACCCGATTTAACCACCCTGTTAAGAACTTAGCGTTTTTAGGGTTACTGACTACCAGATCTTCATAATATGCTTTGCGTATATCTGCTATTCTGGACGTCAATTTAGCAGAGTCGCTGACGCTGTTCATCGCCTCGATCGTTTTCGGTCCTATTTTTCCATCCGTTACTAACTGCTGGCCAAACTCGTTATTAAGTAATTTCTGTATTTGTTTACCCGCCCCGCCTGAAGTAATTGTCCAGTCATAGGACATCAAGGCCAGTTTCGGATCCCTGAGATTGTTAAAACCAGAAGGGTCCCAGTATCGCTTGCGATAGATGGTTTCCGCTTGTTCCGTCGTAATGTTTTTCAGGTTATCCAGCGTCGGTTCAACGCCGAGATCTTCTTTTGCGTATTTCTGCCACGTATTCCATGCGATGCCTTTGTTGGTCGCGCCGCCTGAATCGTTAGGATCATTAACAAAGCCGCCTTCGTTTTTAAAAATAACCGGTGAAATTTTTGAAAATTTATCCTGATCCTGATTCGGCTTTGCAGGAGCGGCTGGTGTTGCTGGCGCCGCAGGCGCCGATTTTTTACGCGCAGCGGGTGCTGGCACGCCTTTGCCTTTTTGTTGCGGTGAAAACTTCGCCTGCACGGCCGCATCAATATCTTTTTTATGGTTACTTCCCGGCGCGGTGGTGCCTGGTTTTGTACCTGCTGTATTAAGGTGCAGCTTGCCGCCTGTGGTGATATAGCCATCGCCTTCGACAAAGAAGTTAAATTCTTTGCCAATCAGGTTTATCTTGCCGTTGGCATTGAGCTCAATGGCGCTTTCACCCGATACCAGGCGCAACTTCGTGCCGGAAGCGAGAATGTATTGTTCCACCACGGCATCGAGCTTGCCCTTACCCGTCAGGATCTCTGTGCCGCCTTTAACCGCCTGGATCTGGTTCGTTTCCACGCGATGCAGTTCGTTTTTACGCACGTAATGGCTGCGCGCGCCGTTTACGGTATGTGATTCATCATTCTTAACATGCGTATCCAGATTGCGCTCCGCCTGGATCCACACCTGCTCTTCCCCCGCCTTGTCCTCAAAGCGCAGGGCGTTGGCGTTGTCCACCGAGCCATCCTTTGACCGGCTTAAAAACCCCATCTGCGTCGCCGCCGCCGGCAGCGCCCACGGCGGCATGCTCGCCTCGTTATACACCCGGCCGGTGATTATCGGCCGGTCCGGGTCGCCGTTGATGAAGTCCACCACCACCTCGTCACCCACCCGCGGTATCTGCACCCCGCCGTATCCCTGGCCCGCCCACGCGCTCGATACCCGCACCCAGCATGAACTGGTGTCGTCGCCCTTCGCCAGGCGGTCCCAGTGGAACTTCACCTTCACCCGCCCGTATTTATCCGTCCAGATACTCTCCCCCTGCGGCCCCACCACCCGCGCCGTCTGCGGGCCGTAGGTCCGCGGCCACGGCGTCGCCTGCGCCGGGCGGAACACCACCGACGACGGGATAACCGTGAAGTCCGTGCGGTGCACCGTCGCCCCGTCCGCCCCGCTGGCGTAGCGGTTCTCCTCGAACCGGTACTCCGCCGCCGTGGTCAGGTACTCCCCGTTGTCGCTGAAGAACGGCGCGTTCGCCAGCATGAAGGTGTGCCCCGGCGCGATGCCCAGCGCCGTGGCGGTCGCCTGTATCTGCCGGTGCTCCACCTGCCAGCGCTCCTGGCGGATGCGGGCGTAGAACTCCCCGTGGCCGTGCTCCACAAAGCGGCCCGGCCAGTCATAGACGTCGATGCTCCCCGGCTGCGGCGACGCCGGGTTCTGCTGCGCCTGGAACAGCCACGCGTTGGGCTTGCGGAAGTCGTAGTCGTCGAGGCTGTAGATACCCGGCGTCACGCTGTCCTCCAGCGCCCACTGGCTCACCCCCTCCCCGCTGGTGCTGCCCCCCGACGGCGTCTGGTGGTACGGTATCACCTCATAGCCGCTGAACGGCTGGTGCTGCGTCGCCGCGTCGGTGAGCACCAGCGTGTGTTTGTCCGCCTCGTGGCGGAAGTGGTAGGCGATACCCTCCAGCTCCATCAGCCGGCTGATGAAGTCCAGGCTCGACTCCTGGTACTGCACGCAGTAGTCCCACACCCGGTAACTGCCGGTGAGCCGGTCCTCGACGTTCACTTTGTACTCGCCAAGCAGCGTCTTCACTATCTGCGGCGCCGTCTGCCCCTGGAAGATGCGCAGGTTGCGGTCGCGCTTCATCGGCCACAGGTCCGGCTCCACCGTCAGCGTGTAGACCGCGTAGCGCGTGCCGCTGAGCTCCACCGCACTCACCCCGGCGCGGGTGATTTTGCCATTGATGAAGCGCGGGCTCAGCAGGCTCTGCGTGGGCAGCGTGACGGTCACCGGCTGGCCCAGCAGGGCGCTGCGGTCGATACGGGCGTCGGTGGAGAGCAGCGTCAGCGTGAGGGCGAACGACTCCGACATCGCCTCGCGGCCGGAGAGTTTCCAGAAAAGCAGCCCCTCCACGGGGAGCTGGACAGTGATGCGGTTAAGCATAATCTTTATTCCGTAATAGTTTATGCAGTAAGACTGGAAACAAAAACCCGTCACTGTAGGCGACGGGTTGGGGAAAGAAGTAAAAGCGGCTGGATATTATCGGGGAAAAATTAACTCAGGCATTTTCAATATGCAGCGTTGAAAGAATTATCTCAAGGCAACGTTTGTTGGCCTCATGGTAGTAATCCTGATGATTGCGATGTTTACCCACCGACTCCGCATAACACCAGAGACCTTCTACATTGACGATATACATCTGATAAAACGCCCTGACTTTATCAGCCGCGCTGACTATTTCCCCGGTGCAGGTATAAACATCGCCGGTAAAAGCACTGTTGATATCATTCGGAACGGTTTCCATGGCGGATGCGGTAAGCGAGACAGCATTGTCATGCTCATGGAACCGGGACGTTGAAAGCTGAAACACCTCTTCGGCTGTTTTATACTTTTCCTGAGAGTAGAAGCATAAATTAATAACGCCGTAATTAACGCCGTCAAAAGTATGCTCGATAACGAGACGATTATCCGCAATGACGTTCACCTGCCAGGAGTCCGGTACTTTAAACCCGCTGCTGTTTTTACTGCTCAGGCTAACGGTTTTCAACAACTCGGCAAGCATCATATTACTGCGATGCTGCAAATCCCAGTTAATGGCAATAAAGTGGATATCATTCGCCAGTGAATTATAGATAGCAGCAGCACAGGAGGCTTTTATCAGAAAGTAATTACCGCCGCCGTCGACCGGATTATAATCTTTCTGAACGGTATAGCGCGATACTACCTCATCACCCGATGCCAGCGTCTTGATGGTTAATACATCGGCAAATTTCCCGCTGCCGGAGGGATGATTGATAAGACGCTGATGAAGGATTTTTTCACCCATCAGCGAAAGCTTGTTCTCTAACCAGTCTGATGGGTTCATCTCCCACTGACAGCGCTCGTACGCGGCCCACACTTCCATATAAGGCGAGGTATCTTCGGTAATGTAGCGACCGATGTTCGTCAGCCCCACGTCAGGAAAGTGAACAGGCTTAACCTCTGCGGGCTTAACCGCTTGTGGAAGCAGTACCCAGTAATGAAACATTTCTTGCCCGGTAGAGGTATAGAGACATTTCCAGAATTTTTCCCGGATCTCCTCACTTTTATAAGTCATCTCCAGGGGGAATGAAAATTCAGGATCTAAATTCATTTTAAACCTCAGCGTGGCGATTTAATCTAACCAGAGTCCATAAAACAGTAACACGCTCACCAGCGAAACAAAGACTTTTGCTATGACTAAAAGTGGCGGACCGAACCTGTCAGTGGTTGAAGCAATTTTAGGATAATTCTCAGCATTATGCGTCTTATGGAATTTCATGATATTGCCAAAGATAGCGACAAGCAGCGTAAGAACTAATTTGACCCCCCACAAACAGAGGAAAGACATGGACCAGACGGCGGCGAGCTGTTGCGCTCTCTCAATAGAAAATAACGACCATGATTCCGACAACCATCTAAAAATAAACCCTATGATTAGGGTGCCGACTAAGACGCAAACCAGCATTACGCCACAGCGCAGCCAGTCCTTTTTAGCGTAACGATCTTTCCCGTTCCAGATAAGGATCAGCGCAAGAACAACAAAAAGAAAAAAGCCGAGCCAACTCATCAAATAATTCTCCATACAAAGCCATTAACCGCCAATCAGGACTGTAACACACCCGGTCTTAATAGTGCCATCGCCTGAAGAAGGCGCTGGCATGGCTTTTTTAAATAATTTAAAAGGCAGGTCAAGTATAGGTTTTAGCGCCACTTTAATATTGACATCCGCGCCAATGCCAAGCACAAAAGCTAATTTCCCGGAGGCTTTTACGGTTAAAGAATAATCGGTTTTATCGACAATGAGCGCGCCGCCGGTTGATGCGCCCACCCCGCCAACCGTACCGCTGACTTTGCCTTCGCTGGTGATAATGCCAAGGATGTTGCTTTTACCCGAGACTTCCCCTTTGATGCCAGCGGCTTCCGCCCCTACCTCGCCAGAAAATCCGTAACGCCCTTTGTTGCCTTTATAGACTTCGCTCACCACTTTGGCTTCGGCGGTACCCACGGTAAAATCGCCGCCGACGCCGCCGTAAAGCATCCCTTCTTTCCCGGCTTCGGCGGAGGCGCCATATTGCATGCCTGTCGCCGTCGCACTGGCATTCATCGTCGCATAGTCAGGGTTCTCAACGATCATGGAAACGCCGGCATTGGCGACGGCAATTTTGGTGCGCAATTCGCCTTTAACCATGTCCTGACTTTTCATGTTGCCGACAGTAATGTCTTCAAGCGCAAACCCTGCGGACACGGATTCCGGTTTTCCTGTTCCATCCTTATCCTCAATGCTTGCGTAAGCGCCCAATACCCGCGCATCGTAATTATCGCCATGCATTGCGCCATCTTCGCCCGCTTTTTTTGCAAGCGTTGAGCTCCAGTATTGCGGCGGAGCCGCTTTTGCCTGCGGCGCGGCGGGCGTGCCGGACGTATTACAGAGCGTTTTATCGCCCATGCGCGCCAGCGGCAGCCCATTAACGAAGACGGTGGCCGAGCCGCCGACGATGGCGCCCTGACCGTGTTGAGAACAGGAAAGCGGGTCATTTTTTCTGGCGGCAGGAAAGCCGCCAATAATCACATCCGGGCTTCCACTCTGAATGGGGCCAGTATGCGCGCTGGTATCCACTCTGGCTCTGGCAGCAGGTTGTCCCATAATAACGATCCCTGAATGTGTGGTTAGCTGTTAATTTTCACAATAGCGCCTTTAATATCCGTAAGGTTCGTTCCGGTTATGCTTACGGTATCGTTGGCCTTCATTTCAGTATTAATGCCGTCGCCGAGGCGGGTCAGCTCATCACCTTTAAAGGAGGCCTCTTTTACGGCTTCAGCGCTCAGGTTGCCTTCAGACACTTTTATCTCAATGGAGGTCGGGGTAATTAAAATAAAGTTGTCATTGACCTTGAGCTTAATACTGGTTGCGGCCTCAAGCAGGGCGTTGCCCTCTTTATCCATGGTTAAAACGGTCTGGTTTTTGCCAACATTAATAATGTGCTTATCGCCCGTATTATTGGTGGCATTCACGCCGACATCGACTTTTAAATTCCGCTTGATGGTAATGTTTTCATCGCGGCCGATGCTCTTTTTACGATCAACGCCCACGTCGTGCGTTTCACAATGCTCAACCTCTGTATCCATGTTTTTCTCGGCATGGATCCAGATTTGCTCATGACCGGCTCTGTCTTCGAAACGAAGAATATTGGCGTTATCTTTATGCCCGTCCTTACTGCGGCTGTAGAACCCCATCTGCGTCGCCGCCGCCGGCAGCGCCCACGGCGGCATGCTCGCCTCGTTGTACACCCGGCCGGTGATTATCGGCCGGTCCGGGTCGCCGTTGATGAAGTCCACCACCACCTCGTCACCCACCCGCGGTATCTGCACCCCGCCGTAACCCTGGCCCGCCCACGCGCTCGACACCCGCACCCAGCACGAACTGGTGTCGTCGCCCTTCGCCAGGCGGTCCCAGTGAAACTTCACCTTCACCCGCCCGTATTTATCCGTCCAGATACTCTCCCCCTGCGGCCCCACCACCCGCGCCGTCTGCGGGCCGTAGGTCCGCGGCCACGGCGTTGTCTGCGCCGGGCGGAACACCACCGACGACGGGATAACCGTGAAGTCCGTGCGGTGGATGGTCGCCCCGTCCGACCCGCTGGCGTAGCGGTTCTCCTCGTACTGATAGGCGGCCGCCGTCACCAGGTACTCCCCGTTGTCGCTGAAGAACGGCGCGTTCGCCAGCATGAAGGTGTGCCCCGGCGCGATGCCCAGCGCCGTGGCGGTCGCCTGTATCTGCCGGTGCTCCACCTGCCAGCGCTCCTGGCGGATGCGGGCGTAGAACTCCCCGTGCCCGTGCTCCACAAAGCGGCCCGGCCAGTCATAGACGTCGATGCTCCCCGGCTGCGGCGACGCCGGGTTCTGCTGCGCCTGGAACAGCCACGCGTTGGGCTTGCGGAAGTCGTAGTCGTCGAGGCTGTAGATACCCGGCGTCACGCTGTCCTCCAGCGCCCACTGGCTCACCCCCTCCCCGCTGGTGCTGCCCCCCGACGGCGTCTGGTGGTACGGTATCACCTCATAGCCGCTGAACGGCTGGTGCTGCGTCGCCGCGTCGGTGAGCACCAGCGTGTGTTTGTCCGCCTCGTGGCGGAAGTGGTAGGCGATACCCTCCAGCTCCATCAGCCGGCTGATGAAGTCCAGGCTCGACTCCTGGTACTGCACGCAGTAGTCCCACACCCGGTAACTGCCGGTGAGCCGGTCCTCGACGTTCACTTTGTACTCGCCAAGCAGCGTCTTCACTATCTGCGGCGCCGTCTGCCCCTGGAAGATGCGCAGGTTGCGGTCCCGCTTCATCGGCCACAGGTCCGGCTCCACCGTCAGCGTGTAGACCGCGTAGCGCGTGCCGCTGAGCTCCACCGCACTCACCCCGGCGCGGGTGATTTTGCCGTTGATGAAGCGCGGGCTCAGCAGGCTCTGCGTGGGCAGCGTGACGGTCACCGGCTGGCCCAGCAGGGCGCTGCGGTCGATACGGGCGTCGGTGGAGAGCAGCGTCAGCGTGAGGGCGAACGACTCCGACATCGCCTCGCGGCCGGAGAGTTTCCAGAAAAGCAGCCCCTCCACGGGGAGCTGGACGGTGATGCGGTTGAGCATAATCGTTAATCCATATGGTTTATGCAATGCAAGCGATCGCAGCCGTTAATCAGCCGCGCATGCATGAAAGAACTTATTTTTGCAGGCAGACAGGTAATTCAGTCCAGGCGTAATGAACGAAAGTCCGCCACCCTGAACAGGCTTTTTCAGGTGTATGAAACGTCGCTCACTGCTTTTTACGCACATAAATAAGTGAGCCGACTTTGAGTATTTCAGAAAGTAAGAGCTTGGAAATATTAACTGTTGCCCCTGTCATCCCTGAGGCTCCCACTACCACAGGGAAAAGCGTAACCGAGCATTGTAAGGTGAGAACACGAAATACTTCCTGAGCCATCGCAAAACGGACGGCATAGCGACTTTTTTTGAAAAACAGCCAAGCAGAAACAAACAACGTTAGCGGAGTGAGGATATAAACAAAATAAAAGACGCCCGTCAAAATGCCGTTTATCCCGTTAGCTATCATCATAAAAATAATAACTGCCGGGTTGCCCGCGCTGGACTCCCAAAGCTTTACCAGTAATCGCAGGGCGTCAATGGAATAAAATACGATCCCGATAAGATCCATTGCGCCCCAAAAATAGAAAACCTTTTCTTTAGCAATCATAAGAGCGTATTCGCTTATTTCACCGGCCCAGGCGGCCATTTACCGCCGTGCTGAATAAGCGTGTCTTTAATTTCGTTAAGCTTTTTATAATCGTCGCTGCCTGCTTTTGCTCTGTTCAGGAAACGCTCCAGCTGGTTACCCATCGTCCAGCCGTTGTCAGCCCGGATCTCAGGGTCAGCGCCACGCTGAAGCAGCAGCAAAACATGATCGTAAGAATGGAAGTCCAGGGCATCAATCAGCAAGGTGTTACCCAATGAATCAGTGATGTTGATGTTGGCGCCTGCATCCAGCATGGTTTGCAACGTCCCGGTATTTTTGGCCTCAAGCGTCTGGAATATAATAGGTTTTCCAAACGTTTTATCTTTCGCGTCTGGCGATAACCCACCATCCAGCATTGCCTTTATCCAGGCCCCACTCTCCGCCAATAACACAAATTCAGCTGGGCTACTTTTACCTTGCGGCCTCGGCTGTAGGGGATCGGCGCCAGCCTTAACCAGAACGGTAATAACCTTTAAATGCTCCGGTGTTTTTTTATCATTTATGGCATTCATGACGGCCCAGAACAATAGCGTCATGTCTTCTTTGCCAGGTGTTTTTAAATCGGTTTCTGACGCTAATTTAAGGACTTCATCCATTTTACCCTGTTCAATTGCACGAGCCAGGGTGAGTTGCTGACCGCTGAAGTAATCCTCTGCCTTTAAATCCATATCTTGCTTACACCCCCGAACCATGAACAGTAAACCCAGCGCTATCCAGCCAATTAAAAGCGATTTCACAGGCGGCTCCTGATAATGGAAATGTCCTCATCCTTTTGTTGCTCTATACAACTTATCGCTTGTCCAATTCCATGTCGATCAAATGCGCCTCCTGTTCCACCGGGAAGATTGTGGGGTATCCCGGCAGCGTCAGGCATGATTGCAGATAATTCTTCTTTAGCAATCAGTGCCGGCACGTGTCCTTTCATCATTTTGTAGTCTTCCCAAAGATTAACCTCCTGAATCTTTGTCAGCAGTTCGCCTTCAACACGATAAGCTTGAATATTATCCGTGCTTCCCAGCAAACTACCTCCATACTTCTCAACAGTGCTTGAATGTAACCCGGCAGCATTAAACGTCCATCCCGCCTTGCCGCTAGCCATAGATGTCGCAGAAGCTAACCCTCCACCAAGAGAGTGACCAGCAATGTCTATTTTTTGCCCCGATTTATACAAGCGTTCTCCCATACGCACGGCTCTTTTATAATAATCTGACTCCATTCCTAAACCTTGCGCACCATTATTAGACCAGTCAGCTATATTCTTCACCGGTTCGGATAATGAAACAAATTCAGGCGGTCTCGATCCTCTGAAAACTAACGTTGGGTTCATTTCACTCCCAAACACGTTGGGATCAGGTTGATAAACACGCGCCAGAAAATCAGGGGAGTCTTTACGATCAAATAAAAGTTCCTTTTCCAGGCCAAACTTTTTCAGTAACCCATCATCATTACTAATATCCGACCAGCCTTCGGGCACATCCGGCGTCGCCTGCAAGGGGTTAGTGGTTTTGTAGATATTTTCCGCAAGCTTTGCCTTCTCCACCGCAATGTTATTCGCCGCAAGGCGCTTCGCGGCGAGTTGCGCATCCGGAAAAACACTGCTGCCGCCCTTGCTGATAAGGTCTTTTCGCGCCTGCCAGCGTTCCGCCTTGGTCATGACCATCTCTTTAAGCTGCGCGGCGGAGGCCAGCAGCTGCGTGTCTTTACCGGGCGTAGGTTGCCCGGCAACCTGCGCGGCTTTAGCTTTCACCACCTGTACCGGCATGACCGTAGCGGGGGGCCGTGCGCCATAAACCCGCACCATCGTTTCGTATCTGTCAATAACGCTGTTGAACGGATAAAAAGTGCCCGCGCCTTTACCGCCCTTCAGTTGGCCCTGATTATTGATATAAAACAGGTGGGTCGCGGGCGACCAGCTGCGATGGCTATTATCAATGGCCACCAGCTTGCCGTAATCCAGCGCAAGCGTGATGAGATCGCGTATATTACGGCCGGTCTGATAAGGGTTGGCGCCGGTTTCCGCATGCAGCAGATCGTAACGCGTGAACATCGAGCGCACTGTACTCTCCGGCACCGACATAACCATCGTCCCGGCGACAACCGGGCGGATGATCATGGAGAAGAGCTCGGGGTTCAGGTTTTCATAAAAAAGGGAGACAATTTTAATATTGTACATACGCGCTATCCAGTAACGATGCTTCCCTACCCGCTTACGGGTTCACAAGCCAGGTGCCGGGTTTGGCAATCTCCAGCGTCTGGGTGCGCGTTTCACCATTACCCTGCAGTAAAACCTTGTAACGGCCTGCGGCCAGCTTAAAGGAGGCGTAGCCGTTAGCAGCGGGACGCAGCGATTTCGGCTCGCCGTTGACCTCCAGCGTTTCGCCTTCGCGCATGCGAACGTAAACCAGCACGATGGGCTCTTCCGCGACGGGCGCTTGGGCGCTCGCGGCGGCAGGCGCCTGCGCCGTTTCTGTCGTCGCCGGCGCGGTGGATGGCGTTTGCGCAGGCTCTTCAGCCGGGCGCGCTTGCTCGGTGTTCGTGCTGGCGGTTTGCTCAGGCGCGTCATCGCTGCCGCCGCTAAAGAGCAGCGCGCCCGCGATAACCCCCACAAGGATGCCCGCCGCGCCAATTGCCGGCGCTTTATAGCGCTTCCAGTCCAGCGCGGCGGCAGGTTCTTCGCGCTCTTCCACCGGCACCAGCATGGTGCCCGGCTTTTTCACGCTCAGCACGTCGTTGATGCCAGCCACTGGCATGTCGATAAGCGCGGCAAACGCATCAATCGACTGCGGACGATCTTCAATCCGCAGCGCCAGCGCCCGGTCCACCGCCTGCAGCAGGGAGAGCGAGTAGCCCGCCGGCTGCAGCTCTGTGAGGGGTTTATAGGTGTCCTGAATGGAGCGCACCACGCTTACCGGCGGCGGCGAGCCGACGATTAACGTGTGCAGCACTGCGCCAAGGGCGTAGATATCGGTCCACGGCCCCTGCTCGCTTTCGTTGTCGTCGGTGTACTGCTCGATAGGCGCGTAGCCCGGGCGCAGCATGGTTTCCGTTTCATCGGAAAGGTTGCCGATGGTGCGGCGCGCCGAGCCGAAATCCAGCAGCACCGGCAGGCCGTTATCCTGAATCTGGATGTTATCCAGCGAGATATCGCGGTGCAGGTAGCCTTCATCGTGAATGGTTTTGATAGCGCCAAACAGCATCGGCAACACGCGGCGGATCCAGGTTTCGTCAATCAGCTCCGGCTTCTGCTCGCGCAGGCGCGTCAGCGTGGTGCCGCTGTAAAACAGCGTGCCCATATAGGCGGTGTCGTTCTGCACCCAGAAGCGCAGCACGTGCAGCAGGTTCGGATGGTTAAAGCGCGCCAGCAGACGCGCCTCCTGGATAAAGCTGTTCAGCCCGGCGGAAAACGCCTTGCCGAAGCGCTCGCTTCTGAGCACCAGCGTCATGTCTTCGCCGCGCACGGCAAGGGAACCCGGCATGAACTCTTTGATGGCGATGGTGCGCTCAAGCTGGTGGTCCCAGGCGCGATAAACGATGCCGAATCCACCGCCGCCAATCACCTCTTTGATTTCAAACTCGTTGAAACGGTACCCCACCGGCAGCGCGTTTGGGACAGTCCGATTGTTATCATTATCCGTCATGTTAAACAGTTCTCTTGATGATTGCGTTACGCGGCAAACTGACAGTGAAACTCGCCCTGCTCGCAGGTGACGCGAAGGCGTCGGTACTGCTCGTCGCTGCGGCTGGCGGTAAGTAAAATCTGGCTCATCTGCGGAAGCAGCGTATTGGTGAGAATGGCGTCCACCATGCGCCCGCCCGACTCCACCTCAGTGCAGCGCTGAACAATCTGCTCCACCACGCTGTCGTCGAACTCTGAAATGATGCTGTGGTTCTCTTCAAGGCGACGCTGAATGCGCCTGAGCTGCAGGCGCACAATTTCACCCAGCATCTCATCGCTGAGCGGGTAGTACGGCACCACCAGCAGACGGCCCAGCAGCGCGGGCGGAAAGACCTGCAGCAGCGGCTGGCGCAGCGCGCCGCCGAGCGCCTCTGGCTCCGGCATCAGTTCAGGGTCGGCGCACATAGCGCTGATGAGATCGGTGCCGACGTTAGAGGTGAGGATGATAATGGTGTTGCGAAAATCGATATGCCGCCCTTCGCCATCCTCCATCCAGCCCTTATCGAACACCTGGAAGAAAATTTCATGCACGTCCGGGTGCGCTTTCTCTATCTCATCCAGCAGCACCACGCTGTAAGGACGACGGCGCACCGCTTCGGTCAGCACGCCGCCCTCGCCATAGCCCACGTAGCCCGGGGGGGCGCCTTTGAGGGTGGAAACGGTGTGCGCTTCCTGGAACTCGCTCATGTTGATGGTGATAACGTTCTGCTCGCCGCCATAAAGCGACTCGGCCAATGCCAGCGCAGTTTCGGTTTTACCAACGCCGGAAGGGCCGCAGAGCATAAAGACGCCGATGGGTTTGTTCGGGTCGTCGAGCTTCGCACGCGAGGTCTGTACGCGGCGGGCAATCAGCTCAAGGCCGTGACGCTGGCCGATAACGCGCTGGTTCAGCGTGTCGGCGAGCTTCAGCACCGCGTCGATTTCGTTTTTCACCATCCGGCCAAGCGGGATGCCGGTCCAGTCGGAAACCACCGCCGCCACCACGTTTTCATCCACGGCGGCGAAAAGCAGCGGCGCGTCGCCCTGCAGCGCGGTCAGCGCCTGCTGTTTTTCGGCAAGCTGGCGGCGCAGGTCAGTCTGGTCTTCTTCCCCGGCGGCAAACAGCTCAGCGCGCAGGCGGATAATCTCGCGCACCAGGCCGCGCTCTTCTTCCCAGCGTTGCATCAGCGCGTCGCGCTGCGCTTCAACCTCTGCGCGCTCCGCTTTGAGCCCAACAACGCGCTCGCGCTCGCCCGCGCCCACGCGCGCTTCGCGTTCGGCAATCTCCATCTCCACTTCCAGCGCGGCGAGGCGGCGCAGGCAGTCTTCCAGCTGCGGCGGCGGCGCGCTCTGGCTGACCGCCACGCGAGCGCAGGCGGTGTCGAGCAGCGCCACGGCTTTATCGGGCAGCTGGCGTGCCGGAATATAGCGGTGCGAAAGCTTCACCGCCGCGCTCACCGCCTCATCAAGCAGCAGCACCTGGTGATGTTTTTCCAGCGGCGAAACGGTGCTGCGCAGCATCAGCACGGCTTTGGCCTCGTCTGGCTCATGCACCTGCACCGTCTGGAAGCGGCGAGTCAGCGCCGGATCTTTCTCAATGTATTTTTTGTATTCCGCCCAGGTGGTGGCGCCAATGGTGCGCAGCTGGCCGCGCGCCAGCGCCGGTTTCAGCAGGTTGGCGGCGTCGCCGGTGCCCTGCTGGCCGCCTGCGCCAATCAGGGTGTGGATCTCATCAATAAACAGGATGATGGGGGTCGCGCTGGACTGCACCTCGTTGATAAGCGCCTGAAGGCGCGCTTCGAACTCGCCTTTCATGCCCGCGCCCGCCTGCAGCATGCCGATATCAAGCAGCCACAGCTGAATGTTCTGCAACGGCTCCGGCACGTCGCCTTCGGCGATACGCAGCGCCAGCCCCTCCACGACCGCCGTTTTGCCCACGCCCGCCTCGCCGGTGAGCAAGGGGTTGTTCTGGCGCCGGCGCATCAGGATATCCACCATCTGGCGGATCTCTTCATCGCGTCCCACTACCGGGTCGATTTTGCCTTCGCGCGCCCGCGCGGTGAGATCCTGGCCATACTGCGAAAGCGTGCCCTGGACGACTGGCGCCGCGCCAGCGGAAGCATCCGTCGCCGCCGCGGCCTGCTGCGTCTCTTTGCTCTGGGCGCAGATGGCGTCGAACTGCTCCAGCAGCGCCTCAACGTTAATGCGGCCAAACTGGGCGGAAATGCCCTTCAGCACGTTCGCCAGGTTCCAGGTTTTCAGCAGGCCGATTAACAGGTGGCCGCCGCGAATGCGGCTGACGCCAAATTTCAGCGAGCCGTAAACCCAGGCGCGCTCGACGGCGCTGTCGATATGCTCAGAGAGATCGGAAACCGAGCTCGCCCCACGCGGCAGCGCATCCAGCGCGGCGACAATATCCCGGGCCAGCTGCGGCTCGTCGAGAGAGAAATGACGGATGACCTGCTGGAGGTCGCCATCCTGCTGCTGCATCAGCTGGTGCAGCCAGTGCACCAGCTCGACATAGGGGTTGCCGCGCAGCTTACAAAAGGCGGTGGCGCTTTCCAGCGAGGTAAATAACAGCGTATCCAGTTTGCCGAAAAGGACGGCACGGCTAATTTCAGACATGTTCGGTTCCGTTGATAACAATGTTGCATACACTTCATCCTTCAGGCCGCCTCAATGCAGCCTGAAGGAGTCGGTATACGGAAAATTATCGCTCTGCGCGATACACCAGATCGCCACGTGGGACTGGCTGAGGCTGAAGGCCCAGCCAGGTGTTGTAACCCAGCCGACCGCCGCTACCGAGCGTTGCGCCCTGGACGGCGTCGGCGCGCAGGATAACCCGCGTTTCCCATTCAAATTCAAGCCCTGCGTACTGGCGCACCCAGTCGCGAAGCTCCGTTACCCAAGGCTCGCCCGGCAGAAAGCGTCTATACGCTTCTGCGCTGAGCGGGCCTATTTCGATGCGAAATTTATGCTGCACGTCGCGCACCGCCACGCCGAGAAAAGCGGACTGCCCCAGGCGCGGCAGGCGTCTTCCCGCGCCCAGTTGCGCCTGCTCGCGGGCGCTGAGCGGCATCCACTGCGGCACGTTCATGACAAGTTTCACGGGCGCCTTGAAGTAGTTGCGCAGGATTTTCTCAAGCCCCTCCGGGTCGCGACTGTGGCGCGTCAGGTGGCCGCTGTGAGTAAAGCGCGCGTGCGGGCTGAGGCTGCCGTTGCTCATCTGCGCCGGCTGCCCCATGCCGATAAGCGAGGCCAGATAGCCGTTAAAGCGCTTGTTGTCGGCGCGGTCGAGCGAAACGGCGGGCTGCGCGTCCGCCCAGGCGCGGTAGAAAAGCAGCGTCAGGCGGTGATGAAACAGGTCGGCAAACGCGGTCAGGCTGTGATCCTGATGATGATGAATACGCTCGCGGGCATATTCCGTCATGTGCACCGGCAGCGGGCCGTTGGGGCCGAACATGCCGAAGCTCAGAATAGAAACTTCATGCAGGCCACTCTGCTCGCGCTTGCTCACCGCCGCCACCGTGGACGGCGCAAAGCTCATCGACGGCTGCTGGCCAAGGCGCAGGGGCTCGAACTTCGGCAGCGGCGCGCGCCCGAGCGGGTAACGCTCGCCGCCCTGGGCGTCGATGCGCCGTAACAGCTGGAACAGGTCGTAGCGCCAGGGCGCGTCCATCACCCCGCGCCAGAAGCTCTCCGGCAGCGGCGTCAGGCGATGCACGCGCAGCGACGTGACGGTGGTTTCACTCATATCAGCGCCCTTTTGCCCATGCGCGGCGCCCAGTAGCCAATCTCGCCCCGCTGCTGGCTCTTGAGCGTGAACTCGGTAAAGCTGTTAATAGAGACCAGGCGGGCGAACAGGCGCTCCAGCACGCTGCCGAAAAGCCAGGGGCTGGCGCCGGAGAAAGCCTGCTCATCCACCGTCAGGGTGATGCCGATGCCGCGGGCGAAGACAATCGGCCCCGGCTCCGGCACGCGGCGGTGCACCGGCTCCAGCACGCAGTGACGAACCCCCTCGGTCTGGCGCGCGACCGGCGCTTCCGCAAGGCCCGCGTACAGCCCCAACAGCTGACGCAGTGCGGCGGCGCCGTCTTCGTTTTCGCTGTCCATCAGGCTCAGGTAGTTCATTTGCAACTGGCTGATAAGCCGCCAGGTGCTGAACCCTTCCGCCAGCGCCGGGCGCGGCGGCGTCGGTCCTTTGCGCAGGGTCAGCGTTTTCACCGGCATTGAGTCAGGCAGGATGAACTGCCCGAGATCCTGCTGCAGCATCAGCGGCAGGTCGCGGCTGGTGCAGAGCACCTCGGCGGTGATATAGCGCAGGTTCTCCTGCCACGGCGCGTGCTGCTCATCCACCAGCGACACGAAAACCTCCGAGCCGGTATAGCCGGTGCGGGTGCCGTAGCGCAGCGCATGTTCGGAAAGCACGCGCTGTTCGCGACGCAGTGAAAAGTAGGCGCCGTAGTTGCCCGCGTCGCTGCTCCAGGTAGACCAGAAGGGACGAAATTCTTTGTCGTCCCGCTGGCCGTCGACGCTGCCGTGGATCTTCTTCACCGCGTAGATTTCGTAATCCAGCGGGCGGATGTTATCAACCACCAGATGGTATTCGTGCTGGCTTTCGCTCAGCTTCTGCCGGGCGGCGAGTTTCGGAAACAGGTTGATGACCGGGGTGCAGTGCAGCGCCAGATGGCTGGCGTCCACCACCCGCTCCAGCTGCTCCTCGCTCTTATCCAGCAGAATGAAGATATCGAACGCTTTTTCCGTTTCGCAGCGGCGAATCAGCTTGCCTAACCCGCTCAGGCTGATAAAACGAAAGCGCGCCGGGAAAGCGAAGTACTCCTGCAACAGGCGATAGCCGTCGAAGTTGCGCAAATCTTCCGGCAGCAGCGCCTGGTCCGCCTCAAAGCCTTCCTGGCGCAGCGCCTCGTCGGGCAACAGCTGGCGCTGCGGCTCGGTGCCGACGGTCTGGCAGACGATGCCGACAGGATGCGCCATCACCAGCTCCAGCAGCTTCAGCGCCTCGATATCCGGGCCGCTTAAGAAGAATTCGAGCCGGTCAAAATCAAGATGCCCGAGGTTTTGCGGCCCGTCGCAGGCGATGCGGATACGCAGCGCGCTGGCGACACCACGCTGGCTAAGGCCAATCTGCGCCAGCGGCAGATCGGCGGGCACGCCGCCCAGTTCCACCTTGTCGATTTTCAACGGCAGCAGATTCACGTCGTGCGCCGTGGTATAGCTGCAGGTGACGCCGGTTTTCTTCAGCGCCAGGCTGTCCATCATGGTGCCGCGCGGCACGATAAACCCTTTGCTTAAATCGCCGCGGCCGCTGTCGGGCTGCAGTTCGGCAATCGCCATGGAAGGCGTGGGCGCCAGATAGTTCGGCGCGAGCATCTCCAGCAGGCGCTGGGAGAAGCGCGGGAACTCGGCGTCCATCTTGAGCTGCACGCGGGAGGTGAGAAAGGCGAAGCCTTCCATCAGGCGCTCAGTGTACGGGTCCGCCACCTCAATGCCGCGCATCCCCAGTCGCCCCGCCACCTTCGGGTAGCGCTCGGCGAACTCCGCGCCCATCTCGCGCAGGTAGGCCAGCTCACGGTTGTAATACTCAAGCAGTTTACTTTCCATGCTTACCCCGCGTCTTTGAGTTCAAAATGGCCGTTTTCCAGATCGACATCGGTGCGGAACAGAAACTCCAGCGGGTACGGCACGCACCACAAGCGCCCTTTGATTTCAATCGACAACACGTTGTGCAGGTCGAGCGACGTGGTGTCGGAGACGCAGCGCACCTGCAACCCCTGCGGCAGAATGCGCGGCTCGAAATTGATAATGGCCTCGGTGAGCTTGCGCTGAATGTCATGCCATTCGATATCGGACATCCGTTTACCCGCGAGCGGCGCGACGCCGAAGTTAACCACCGAGCGACGCACCTGCGGTAGCAGGCTGAGGTCGTGTGAAGAATCGTGGTTGATGGTGTTAAACAGCCATTGCAGATCGCGCAGCACGTGACGACGCAGCGCGGAATGGCTTATCAGGTTGCTGTTTGCCGACTCTTTGACTTTATCCGGCTCGTTATCCGTGAGCCGGTCAAGCAGCGAGGGTTGCATTTTATCGCGCGCCCCCACTTTCTCCTGCCTGCTGCGGGCGTGCCAGCCGCTGCGCAGCAGATCGCCTTCGCCTGCGGGTCTATTCATGCGCGTCGCCTGCCGTGAACGTCACCAGGCTTAGCGAGAGCAACGGGCTTTCGTTTTGCTCGTCAAGCCAGGTTTTCTGCCCCAGCCCCTGGTATAGCGTCTCGTCGTTATCAAGCGGCAGCCATTCGGTGGCGCGCCCAAGCTTGATGTGGTCGCCCGCCTCTGGCGCAAAGGGATAGCGCGCCGGGATCTGACAAACCTGCTCGGCGCCGTCGGTAAGACGCACCAGCGCGTGGCGCCAGACTAAATCGGTGACGCTCGCCGGCGCCTGGAAGCGGATCTCTTCAATGGCGCTGAATGGCAGCCAGACGTAGCGGCCATTGACGATGGCTTCGCACACCGGTCCCAGGCGGGCGTCGCCGTCCATCAGCCATGCAAACGGCTGCGTTTTTTCATTTTCAAAGGTCAGCTGGCCCGGATTCGCCTCGGCCTCTTCCAGCGCCTGCAGGCGCAGCGCCTGGGCGCGTTCGCCGGTTTCCGCCAGCGCTGAGGCGAGTGTTGCAAGCCATGGCCACTGGGCGTCCGGCATCGACGGGCGGGCCTTACCAGCTAATACCTGCTCGCGTTGTTGCTCGCCCGCAATGGCCTGCTCAAGCAGCGTAACGGTGGGCTTCGCCTGCGGTTTTAACGCAAGCCAGCTTTTCAACTGGGTCAGCGCCCTGGACCAGTTGCCATCGAGCGCGAGAAACTGCACGAAAGCGGCGCGCAGGTCGGCGTCCGCCGGGCGGGTTTTGATTTCGCCTTCAAGGCGCAGCAGCGCGGCGTTGAGCGACTCGCCGCCCAGCTGTTGATAAAGCGTATTCATAACGGCTCCTTAGTTTGCTGCGCGCCAGGCGCCAACGGCGGGATCGCGCAGCTGCGGGCGCAGCGCGTCAATCAACACAATATTGAGATGGGCGTTCGGGGCGAGCCACGGGCTCCAGAGCTGTTTCACCGCCTCAAGGCGCGCCTGCAAACGCACGTCGTCGCTGGCGAGATCGCGGGAGACCTCCACCGCCACCGTGCCTTCGCTCTTCCAGCTGTTCAGCGCGCTGTCGTAAGGCAGGATCATCCAGCTCTGATCGCTGTTCTCCGTGCTGAAGACCATGCGCTCTTTATTAACCGAGGTGATAAGCACTTTATCCGGGTCGACGCTGTCGCTCAGCCCCACCACCGGGAAACCGTGGAGGTAAGTCACTGGCGTCTCCTCTGGCGCGCCGTTGTTGACCTGCGTCATCACGGCATGACCGCTCAGCCAGCTGCCTTTTTCACAGCCTGCCGCGCCGGAGGCCGGAATAAACAGCGCGGGGGCGGCTGCCCCTCCTTGCCAGAAGGTGCGCAGGTGACAGCCGTCCTGCAGGGTAAACTCCTGCCAGGGCGAGCGGTCCGCCGCAGGCGACAGCGTTTCCGGGTTCTGCTCGGGCAGCGAGAGCGCATTGCCCGCAGGCGCGCTGGCGGCAGAGACCGCCAACTGCGGCTGCTGCTGTGGCTGCGGCTGCGACGCAACCTCAACCGCCCACGTTTTGGCTTTGCTTGCCGTGCCCTGCGCCAGCGTCTGCCCCTGCGGATCGTTCAGTTTCCAGGTGAGCTGTTGCAGCTTGCCGCACTGGTGCTCCAGCAGCGAGCCAAGACGCGGCACGAAGTTATCGAGGATGGAGACCTCTTTGTTGCCGTTCGCCACAATGCGCAGCGCCAGCGTCGGTTTACACCAGCTTTGCGGCGTTTTGTCTTTGATGTCATCTATCCAGACATCCAGCTTTTGCGAAGGCGACTGTACGATGCGGTAATTTTCAGCCTGGGCGGTGGTAGCCACCGCCAGGAGCGCCAAACCCGATAGCCAAAGTTTCATATCAATCCTTGTGTGTCTTATCAGTCCCGCAGGGGAAAAAACTGCGCTGCGTCAGAAAGCGTGTGCAGCAAGGTGGTGTCCTGAGGGCTGCCCATCCACACCGCCACGGCGGTGTAGTTATCCTGAGCGCTGCCCTCGCTTTCGCCATTTCTTTGAATAATCTGGTTCATCAACGTCAGCCACTCCTGCGGCGTGTTGACCATGTGCAGCGATTGCTTCATCTGCTCTTCGCTGACGCCATGCCAGAAGCCGTCGGTGCAGAGTAAAAAGGCGTCGCCGTCTTCCACCGGCACCACGTCGCTGTAGCTCGCCTCCGGCCCACCGTTCTCCATCCCCAGCGCCAGATAAAGCAGGTTGCTGTTAATGTTGTCGGTCTGATGACCGGCGTCTTTCATCTGCTGAACCAGACTGTGGTCGGTGGTGACGTGATAGAGCCAGCCGCGACGAAACAGATAGAGGCGGCTGTCGCCCGCGTGCGCCCAGTAGGCGAGCCGGTAGTCGCGGTCGATAAACAGGCTCACCAGCGTGGTGCCCATGCGCCGGTAATCCTGCGCCGCCTGCTGCTCGCTCAGGATGGCGCGGTTCGCCTGCTGAACATAGTCGCGAATATGCTGCGCGTTTAAGTGTTTATCGCCATCGAAGCGGGAAAGGATGCTGTTGCGGGCGAGCTCGGCGGCGACATCGCCGCCAGGCAGCCCGGCGATGCCGTCGCAGACGACAAAGCAGGCCGAACGTTCCCCGATGGTTTCTCCCGTCTGATCCTGGTTGCTGGCGCGCGTTCCCTGGCGGGAGAGAGAAGCCGTTGCGATGTTCATTCTTCTTCCGATCCGCTCTGTGAGTCTTTGTACTGATTCACTTCCATGTCATAGGCGTGCAGAAACGCCTCGCCAAACAGGGTGTGGAAGTCATCTTCTATCTCACCTGCTGTCTCACCGTAGGTGCGAACAAAATAGTCCCACAGCGCCCCTTTGCGGCTGCCCGGCAGCGACAGGCGCGAGGTGACGCCGTCAAGCTTCGCCTGCTCTTCCAGCTGTTCCGGATTAAAGGATTGCAGCATCGCAGCGATGATGGCGCGGATGCCGGAGATCATCCCAAGCTGGTGCGCCTGTAAATCGATAAGCGCGTCGCGTACCGATTTTTTCGGCGGCATAAAGCCCGGCATGCGGGTGCCGAACATCTGCATCAGCACCGTTTTACCGGAAGGCAACAGCTTGAACGGGTTGTTGGCGTCGTCCAGCACCATGGTCATGTCCGCTTTTACGCCGCGTTTAAGAATGGAGCGCGACGAGAGCAGCGCTACCGTACCCTGCGAGAACATGCTGAGGATCTGCCCGAGCTGGCGCATGTTTTCCCGGTCGAACTGCGGCACCGGCTGCATATCGCCAAGACCCATGCCCTCCAGCAGCGCTTCCAGCAATTCGCCCTGCAGCACGTCGCCGCGAGCGGGCTGCTGAGGCGCAACCGACGAGGAGGCGGCGTTCTGCACCGGGTCGATACGCAGGCGGCCTTTCGGCGTCTGGGTGGCGCTGCGCGCCACCGCCTGCGGCGTCGGCATGGTGAACCCGGCGTACTCCTGGCGGCCCGGCTCTTCCGCTGGCGTTTCAGCGTCTTGACGCGGCGGCCCGGCATCGAACAGCGGCGAAGCGGCCAGCGGATCGCTGTCCTGCGCGTTGTCTGAAGTGGCATCCCGGGCGTCCGCCAGCGGCGCGCCGCCCATCAGGCCCAGCGGGTCGTTCTCTTGCGCTTTGGCGGCTGGCGGCTCGTCGCCAAACAGCCCCAGCGGATCGCGCTGTTCCGTTTTCGCGGCGGCGTTCGCTTCAGCGGTTAACGGTTCGCCACCGAGCAGACCCAGCGGATCCGGCTCTTGCGGCGGCGCCGCTGTCGGCGCGCTCTCCTGCGCCGGGGCGGACGCCTCGCGCGCGTCGGCAGGCGTGTTCTGCTGGTCCGCCAGATCGTCCGGGTGGGTTAACGGCGCCCCGCCCATCAGACCAAGCGGGTCGTCGTTGCGCGCGGCGGGCGCGCTCGCCCCGCCGCTGAACAGCGCCAGCGGATCGAGCTCATCCTGCGGCGTTTCTTTTGGCAGCGATGGTTCGTTCGCTTTAGGCGCCACCAGCGTGGAGGGCGTGGCGTCGTTAAAAATGCTGTCGTTCTTAAACAGCGCGTCGTCGCTGAACAGCTTGTCGGTATCGACAAGCTTACGCTCAAGCTGCGGATCGCTGTCCCGGAACATCGCCAGCGGATCGTCTGTATTGCGCTCCGGCGCTTTCGGCTGGGCGAACGGGTCGTGCGAAGCGGCGGGCTGCGGCTTCGCGCGGTTGCTGGAGATGCTATCGGAGATAGAGAACTCCTGCATCAGGCTGTCCCAGATCTCCGTCGGCACCGCCGTTGGCGCAGACTCTGCGCGCGCTGACGCGCTGGCAGGCTTCGGCGCAGGCGCGGCGGCTGGCGCGGGCGGCGGCGTGATGGTCGCGGCCATGCGGCTCACCGGCTGGGTGTCCTGGTGCAGACTGGTCACTTCAATGCGGTAATCATCGATGCCGAGAATGTCACCGTCCTGCAACTCCACCTGACGCCCCCGCTCCAGCGGGATGTCGTTCAGCACAACGCGGGTTACGCTGCCGCGGTTGGTGATGCGGCACTCGCCCTGGGCATCGACATGAACAATCGCCTGAAGGCGGGAGATAACGCGGTCGTTGTCGGGCAGCACCAGGTTGTTATCCGTGCCGCGGCCGATGGTGCCGCCGGGGGCATAAAACTCACAGCTGCCCTGAGGCGGCTGGTGGCCAGGTTTTGTGGAAATAATCGTGAATCGCATAGCGTATTCCTGCTGGTATGATTAGCGCTCAAACGTCGCGTTTCTGTCCAGACGCCCGGCGTTTGAGTGCTGAGAAACAGAGCAGCGCCTGCGCGCCGCCCGTCATGGTCCGTTATTTAGCCTCGCGCTTCACAACCGGAGCGGTTCATTTTGTTGATGAGATTCATATAAGCGCTATTAACCGCATCGCTGCGCATGCGAATACTCATATTGGATTTGAGGAAATGGTTAACCGCGAGGCTGCCTTTCTCCGCGTCGCGCAGCGCGCTACGGCCTGCGCCCAGCAGGTCGTTGACTTCGCTTTTCAGCGGCTCGCACCCCTGGTTCATCTCGGCGAGTTTATCCAGCGACTGGCGGAACTGGTTGTCTATCTCCTTACTCGGCTTCTCGTCGTTGTAGGCGTTGAAGAAGGTCTCCCCGGCATTCATGGTCTCTTTTGCATAGAGCGCGATGCCGCTGCGGTAGTAGTCCGGCGAGCCTTTTTTCGCACTTTCGAAAGTATGTCGAAGATTGGCGTCATCGCGTTTTTCAAGCGCGGTATTGAAGTTCTGCTGGGCGCCCGCCAGGGTTGTCATCAGCGTGACATACTGCTCTTCTTTCTCGCGCGCCTTCTGGCCGCCATCCGCCAGCATCCCTTTTGAATCCTGATAATCATTTAACTCTTTCACCAGCGGCAGCGCGGCGTTGAGCGCATTGCCGTATGATTCGGCTGGCGCGTCGAGATCCGCCATGGCAGGTTTCATGGCGCGCGCTTCGCCAAGACGCTCCGCCATACGCTTCAGCGAGGTATCATCCGCCACCCAGTAAGCATCGTAGTCGCCGTTTTTCTTCTGACGCTTCATATAGTCGATATGCTTCGCCAGATCGCTTGCCGCGCTGTAGGTAAAGCCGTTCGCCGCATCCACATAGGCGTTAAATTTGGCTATCTCTTGTTGCTCGGTATTTTCCTGCTGCGCTGCCGGGTCCGGCATGGCACCGGCGCTGTTTTTCTGGTCATCGCAACCGGCGCTGGCAAAACAGGCCATCGCGATTAACGAAGCGAGACAACACTGCTTTATAGTCTTCTTCATTCCTTTTCCTTGTAATTACATAGCATTAAATCGTATCTGGCCCATATCGGCCGACACGGCGCATCCGTTTTTAGTGATACTTGTTATACAGGGCCTGGATTTTCTGGCTTTCGGCAATCAGCGAGCATTTCAGCACTCGGTAGTCGCTTTTGATCGACCCGCCAGTTTTGGCTTGCAGCGCCTGCGCTGTTGCTGCATCCGCTTCTTCAAAAGCCGCAACCGGCAAGTTGCTGGCTTCAAGCCAGGCGGCGGCGCTGGCCTGAGCGTCATTTTTAAGCGAGGCGTTATCGGCAATTTTGCTTATGCAGCGGGTTTGCACCCAATGCGTAAAAATTTGCTGCTGGGAGAAGGCACTTATTTCAGGCAGGCTTTGCGCGCAGACGGCAGGCAAAGCGATGAACAGCATTAGCATCAAACGCTTCATAGCGTCAGTCCTGTATTGAGGCTTATTACTCGTAAGGGATCGCCTGAAGCTGTTTAATTCGTTCCAGATCAAGGCGGGTAATGCACTGGTTGGCTAAATCGAGATTCACGTTGCTGCCTGTTTCCGCCAGGTACGCTTCTATCTTGCACTGTCCGTCGCGGTATTTAAGCCATCCGCGCTGCGAGTCAAGCAACACTTGCTGATACGCTTTATTCGTTTCCGGTGCGGCTTGATAACTGCTGGCGATACGCTTTTTGGCCTGCGCATACGCTTTATTAAGCGACTCCTCGGCCTGAGCTTTATTTGCCGTTGAGCAGTTTAATACTTCGGTATCATTAGCTCCTTGAGCACAGTCGCTCATCGCCCAGGTAGACGGACTGCATAAGGCTAATAAGAACATAACGACAATGTTGAATTTCACTCATCTCTCCGTGAAAAATAATCCATGATGTTATTTTTGAACAGCGCTTAAACGTAATATCGGGTTTATCACTGCGTCAGAGTATCCACCCTATCTTTCATCGCACGCGCAATGCAGCCTGTATTGTTTTGGCATTGGTTACGTTTTTTCAGCCAGGCAGTTTGTTCTGACTTAATTTTCCTGAGCGCTGCTTTATCGTCTGGCATGATGGCTTGCTGTTGCCACAGTGCCGTTTTAAATGCCTTGTCGACGCTCTTATCCCAGGCAGCCAGTTCGTCATTATCGCATATCGTTTTTTCAGTCTGATTCAGATTAGCGTCACAAGGGAATGAGGGTGAAAAGGTGTCGGTCGGTTTGATACGTTTCATTATTAAATAGCTATTATCATACCAATTAGTGATGAGAGTATCCGATGACAACAACGCAATCCAGTTACCGATATGTTCACCATCAGGTCCAAACTTCCCGGACTGGCAGGTCACACTCACTGGCGTAACTGTTTGTGCATCTAACCCGAAATCTTTCGCTTTTGGCAGTAGAGGTTCGCTATAGCGCTTGCCGGAAGTTTGCTGTAACAGATTATCTAATGCCGTTTTTCCCTGCGCCTCGTAATGCACAGCCGAACAATTTACCGTCTCGTCAAGATTTCCACTGATAACATCTTTATTAAGCACCATTTTTCTTCCCACATAGTGAGGATCGTCTACCGTTATGGCGGTATGCGTCGTCGCGAAAGCATCTATGCGAACTGAAACGACTCTCCACTGACCATCAAACTGATTTACGTTTGATGTTAGCGCGCTGGCATACGAAGCGCCGGAGGTTGTGAGAAAAAAAGTTAATAAAGCCACTTTTGCAAAGCTTAAGTTTACATTTTGATTGTGAGCATCTATTAACAATCTCAGTTGTCCGCTTTGCCTTTATATTTTTTAATCAGGTCAGATAATTCTTTGCTGTGATAAAAGTCGATGCACTTTGCCATCGTCATCGGTACGCCAGCCTGACTGCCATATTTTTTTTCAAGAAAGGTTTTACCCAGTTTCTCTACAGCCGTATGCGCTTCAAGAGAATAATCGCCAAACTCCAGGTATCCCCTTGCTGCGGCAGACGCATCTTTTTTGACTTCGTCGGCCTGATACCCCTGCGCAAGGCAGGTGCTCAATGCATAATTTTTAAGATATTCCTCGGGGCTGTACTCTACGCGCGCAACGGCCTGATAAGAAATAAACAAAGCCAGCGCTACGCCAATTTTCATTTTAAAAGCCATATTGAAGCCTCTGTCGCCTGCGGGAAATAACAATGATCAGAGCAAATCTTACCATTCCATAATGTTGCATGGCCACTGGCATCGCTCCAGCTATCAACAGTAAAAACGAGTATCCCGGTCATATTAATAAAGTCATTCACGGTAGGGTTTTTAACGGTTTTATCCGGCGCGCCAAACTTATGCTTCAAATAGGGCTTTAAATCTTTGACTCTGTAGATGTACCAATTCTTATCTGCGCCAGAAACCGTAGCCCAGGCCCCTCTTTCGACTTTTGCGCCCGAGTAGTTTAACGCATAGCTCATACGGATAGCACAGGCATTCTTGAATCCTTCGGTATCGCTGCCTTCACCAATTTTGATATTAACACCAACGTTGCCGCCAATTTTTTGTCCCACCAGCGGTACAGGAACATTAACTTCAGAAAAGCGTTGCCACGCCTGTAAAAAATTTGGTCTCGACGCCATACTCTTTTCTCCTTGAGAATAAAGTGAGCCCTTGCGGGCTCACTGCAATTACGCTTCTTTGTTTTCTTTGATATTCCAGCCAGCGCTGCTTTCTGCGCCTTTACCGCCAGCGGAAGTCTGCTCCCAGTACTGCTGTTTCACTTTCGCAGCCTGGAATGCATAGGTCACGCCAACGGTATCGCCGTTGTCAGCGCCGGTGTACTGTACGGATGTTACCAGCACGTCTTCCAGCGTAATGCGCGCATATTCCACCTGCTGGCCGCCTGCTTTGCAGACAGACAGTTCCACTTTGGTCAGGTGCTTACCGCTGGAGCAGTGTTTCAGGATTGCTGTAGTCGATTTGTCGATCAGCGCATTAACGTGCAGATCGTTAAAGTTCACTTTACCGGCACCGCCGCCGCCGCCAACGCTCATATTACCCGGCTGGGATGCGCCCCAGGAAAAAGAGGTAATATCAGTCCAGCCGGTGTGGTTAGAATCTTTAGATTCGCCGGTTACGCCGTCGACCTTCAGGAACATATCAATAGCCATAATATCTACTCTTCGTTAATGAAAATTATTGCTTTCGAAAAAGCACTTATATGGCAAACAGGAAAGCATGGGGCTGAATAAAACCGTCCATATTTTACCTCTGCCTCATATCAAACGACCCATGTCATTTGACAGTCTTACATTCCCCCTGAATGAACGGAAAGAATGTGAAGTCTTTTACTACTGTGGATTATCCTGATTCCAGGTGCGGTCAGGGTTTTCTAATAAAACCGCTTTCGCCACCTTATCCAGTTCAGGGCTGTGGTATAAACGCAGACAATTTAGCGTTAACCCTTTATTGTCCTTACTACGGTCGCTATGCGAATAATTAACAGCGCCTTTAAACTGGTCGATCAGGTCATTGATTTTCTTGTCACCGTTATCAATATCAAAAAGCACCCATTCACGCAGGGCATTTGATGTGTGCGCCGCATCGAGCGAAAATGTGGAATATGGCTCAGCAATTTGTGCCAGGCAGCGCGCCAGCACAATATCTTTTACGACCTGTATGTATGGCTTATCTTTAATAAAAGCGACAGGATCGGATGTCGCACCGGCAAAAGCGCTGTTGCAAATAAACAGCAAAGCGAAAATATCTTTTTTCATGGTGTTTTAATGACAGTTCGTCACCTTTTTTACCGCCTCGACGATAAGCGCGGCGGCACGCTCTTTTTTTAGCCGCTCGGGTGATACTTTTGCAAAGTACCCGTAGGTCCATTCGTGCAAAGCGCCAGGTTTAATGGGTCGGTCAGCACACCACTGCGATCCTTCAGTGGCATCCAGCACACCTGCGAAATACATATCGGCTTTGATACGCTCGCGCTCGTTCTGCCTGTTGCTCCATGCGGCGAAAAAACGCGCCCCCGTCATGTAGGTGTCAAAACGGGTTAATAATGCCGGGTCGCGCGGAAATACGGCGGTACTGTCTTCAGGCAAAGACTCTGCTCGCGGGTATGTATAAATCGTGTTTTTTGCTGCGGCTAAAGCCGACAGCGCCAGCAGTCCGCCTGCAAGGGCAAGGCGCATTTTCATCACGCTTCCTTGTGTGTCTTACGCTAATGACAGGCCGTAAGGAGTGCCCTTACGGCCAGAGCAGGATTACGCGTCGTTGCTCTTAAGCGAAGGCAGCTTGGAGACCAGACGCAGCGAAACGGTCAGCCCTTCCAACTGGTAGTGCGGACGCAGGAAGAACTTGGCGGCGTAGTAACCCGGGTTGTCTTCTATCTCCTGCACCTGCACTTCCGCCGCGGCCAGCGGTTTGCGGGACTTGGTCTCCTGAGAGGAGTTCGCCGGGTCGCCGTCCACGTAGTTCATCACCCAGTCGTTCAGCCAGCGTTCCATCTCTTCGCGCTCGCGGAAGGAACCAATCTTGTCGCGAACGATGCACTTCAGGTAGTGCGCGAAGCGGCAGCAGGCGAACAGGTAGGGCAGACGCGCGGCCAGACGCGCGTTGGCGGTGGCGTCCGGGTCGTGGTATTCCGCCGGTTTTTGCAGCGACTGCGCGCCGATAAACGCGGCGAAGTCGGAGTTTTTACGGTGGATCAGCGGCATAAAGCCGTTTTTCGCCAGTTCCGCTTCGCGACGGTCGCTGATGGCGATTTCGGTCGGGCACTTCATATCCACGCCGCCGTCGTCGCTCGGGAAAGTGTGGCACGGCAGGTTTTCCACCGCCCCGCCCGACTCCACGCCGCGGATGGAGGTGCACCAGCCGTACTCTTTGAACGAGCGGTTGATGTTGGTCGCCATCGCATAGGCGGCGTTCGCCCAGGCGTAGTTGTTGTGGTTCGCACCGTCGGTCTCTTCTTCAAAATCGAAGCTGTCCACCGGGTTGGTGCGAATGCCGTACGGCAAACGGGAGAGGAAGCGCGGCATCACCATCCCCAGATAGCGCGCATCTTCCGACTCGCGCAGCGAACGCCAGGCGGCGTACTCGGTGTTCTGGAAAATCTTGGTGAGATCGCGCGGGTTCGCCAGCTCCTGCCAGGACTCCATCTGCATCACGCTCGGCGCGGTGCCGGTGATGAACGGGCAGTGCGCGGCGGCGCCGATGCGCGCCATCTCGCCTAAAAGCTCAACATCTTGCGGGCTGTGGTCGAAGTAGTAATCGCCCACGATGCAGCCAAACGGCTCGCCGCCGAACTGGCCATACTCTTGCTCGTAAATCTTTTTGAAGATAGGGCTCTGGTCCCAGCCCACCCCTTTGTAACGCTTGAGGGTGCGGCCCAGCTCCTGCTTGGAGATGCTCATAAAGCGGATTTTCAGCATCTCGTCGGTTTCGGTGTTATTCACCAGATAGCTCAGGCCGCGCCAGGCGCTCTCCAGCTTCTGAAACTCCTCATGGTGAATAATCTGGTTCACCTGCTGCGAAAGCTGCTCGTCGATGCCGGCTATCAGGTTCTGAATGGTGCGGTAGGTGTCGTTAGAAAAGGTAACGGTGTTCTCCAGCGCCTGCTGCGCCAGGGTTTTTACCGCGCTTTCCACGGCGGAACGCGCCTGGTCGGTTTTCGGGCGGAACTCTTTATTCAGCAGCGCGCTGAATTCATCCTGGCTGAACGCCTGTCCCGCCTGCTGCTCATGTTGTTGAGTCGGGTTGCTCATGATTACTCCTCGCTACCTTTTTCGCTCTCTTCGTTTTTCGGCATCTGGCTCAGGGATTTGAGCAGCGTCGGGTCCTGCAGAATTTTGGCGATAAGCTCTTCCGCGCCGTTTTTGCCGTCCATGTAGGTCAGCAGGTTAGAGAGCTGGGTGCGCGCTTCCAGCAGCTTGTTAAGCGGCTCGACCTTGCGCGCCACGGCGTCCGGCAGGAAATCTTCCATGCTTTCAAAGGTCAGGTCGACGTTCAGTTTGCCTTCGCCGGTCAGGGTGTTGTCCACATGGAACGCCACGCGCGGCTTCAGCGCCTTCATGCGCTCATCGAAGTTATCGATGTCGATTTCCATGAATTTGCGCTCGTCGACGGCAGGCAGGTTCTCCACCGGTTTGCCGACCAGGTCCGCCATAACCCCCATCACAAACGGCAGCTGGATTTTGCGCTCCGCACCGTAAATTTCTACGTCGTATTCGATCTGTACGCGGGGCGCACGGTTACGTGCGATGAATTTCTGCCCACTGTTACTCATTGCCATGATGTTCTCCATCAAAGATGCGCGGTGAAGGTGTGTCGCCAGACGCGATGCCCGGCGTCGTAATAAGAGACGCGTCAGTCGCGGCGTCCAAAAATGTTTTCCAGCTGGTGCACGCCATCCGGCGCCAGATCCCGGATGATGTCCATAAAGTTGAGCTCGATAAGCCGCTGCACCCGCTCAATCATCAGCGGCGCAGGGTGGCTCGGCTCGTACTGCGCGAAATAGTGCTTGGCTTTCTCCAGCATCAGCTGCGCGTCGGCGCGGCTGGTGACCTGCACGCTGCGCCAGTCCGCAACAAACGGCGCGGCTTGCGCGGCGACAGGCGCAGAGCCGTCCGCCTCGCCAACGTCCGCCGCTTCACGGCTCGCCAGCAGCGAGCCGATATCGGTGGCCTGACAGGCGCTGGCGACAAGCCCGACGGTTTTTTGCAGCTGTTCCATTTCCGGTACGCCGCTTTCCCCCAGATAGCCGGTCAGCAGTTCGCGGATGGTTTGCAGGCGCTCGTTTATCTGCACGACCGCCTGGATGCCAGGCTGGTCGCCGCGCGCCAGCTCATCAAGCAGACGCGGACGGCCGCCGGGATAGTCCGGGCATTCCGTCTTTCTGCCGTCCAGCAGCGCCTGGGCGTCGCGCAGCGAGATCTCATCGCCGTTTGAGCGCAGGAGCGAAGCGCTGCGCACGGCGCTGGTCAGCTCCGATTTATCGCCAAGCCCCGCCAGCGCGTTGATGCGGTAGAACGGGTCGGTTTCGCCATACTCCTCCAGCAGCGGATAGAGCGGCTCCCAGTAAAGGGAGATGGCCTGCTGCACCAGCAGCAGCCCTTCGGCATAGCCCGCAAGGCCGCGGCGGCGGGTCCAGGCGTGGGTAAGCGCCAGCATAACGCGCAGATCTTTAGTGCGCCCAAGCAGGCTGACGGCGAGCTTTTCCACCGTGGTCCAGTCCGCCGGTTCCGCCGGAATAATGGTGTCGCCGAACTGCTGCTCGGCCTTGCCCTGGCTCGCCTGCTCCATCGCCTGGTAGTCGGCGTCGTACTCCAGGTTTTCGCCGCACGGTTTTTCCGAGCTTATCGGGGCGAGAAAGTCATCAATGCTCATCAGATACCTGCTTACTCAAACATGGGCGGATAGAGGCCATGGCGTCCGGGGCGGGCGCCGCCTGCCGGGTCGAACAGCAGCGTAAAGAGCTGCCCGGTGAAGTTGCCGCTGTGTACGTGGGTGTAAAGCGGGTAGCCGTCACAGCGGTTGGTCCACCAGAAGCTGGTCTGACGCTGCGGGTCGAAACACTCCGCCGCCTGCGGCCAGCCCAGGGTGCAGGTCTCCTCCCCTTCATAACCAATCACGTCGAGGATGTCGGAGCGCTTTTCCGGTTCGGCGGGCTGCGGCTTAGGGATAGCCATCAGCGTCTGGTCGAGCTGCTCGGCGGAGTAGCTGTTGCGCACGGCATGCAACAGCACGCGGCCAAGCTGCTGATACCAGCTTTCCGCCTGGGCCAGCAGGCGCGGCGACCACTCTGTCGGGCTAAAGGCTATCTGGGCGCAGACGGGATACTGGCGGCCTACGCTGTCGCGTCCCGGCAGCAGGCAACCCATCTGCACCATCTGGCTGCCAAGCATCGGCGGCACGACAAAGTTCCAGACCGGCGCGCTGCCGAACTGGCGTTCGCCGAAGCGCTGCTCTTCCTGAAGCCATGCGTGCAGGCCGACCTGAAACCAGTGCGACCACTGACGCTGGAGCGAGTCGGGAAAGCGACGCTGTAAGAAGTCGCCGGCACTGGGTAACTTTCCGTACCAGCTGTACCAGTTCATCGCAGGAGAATTCGTCATACGGCTGTCCTTGCGGTTAGGGGCATGAAAAACGGGGGAGCTGGAACGGGTTGCGAATGCTGTTGGGCGCAAACTCCAGCGTGACCTGATGGCCATCGACGGTAAACGTGGCCTGGCGGCTCAGGCTGCCGCTCCCCGGGCTGATGCGCGCCTTGTCGAAAAAGCGGTTCAGCGCCCAGGCGCCGTTAGTCACCAGCGTCGAGGTGCTGCCGTTGGTCAGTCCCAGTTGCATGCGCACCTGATTAGTGCCGCCCGGCCCCGGCCAGTTCATGATCTGCACCGCCTGCGGGCCATGGCTGTAGCGCAACAGCTGGCCGTCCACATCCAGCGTCAGGTTAAGAATGGTGTTATCCATCCGCACGGTGCGCACCGTAACCTTATAAGAAGGGGTAGTCGCGCCGTTGGCAAAGAAGGCGTCGCGAACAGATTGCGCCTGCTGGAAAGGACGCAGCAACCCTTCGCTGCCCGGCAGCGTTTTGCCGTCAATGCCCGGCATAAAGCGCCAGTTCGCCTGCGTGGTGTCCACTTTGTTGGTCAGGTTGTCGCGAAAAAAGGTGTCCATCAGCCCGGTGCCCGGCGCAAACATGCGCGCCAGGTCATCCGGCGTCACTTCGCTGCTGGCGCTGCGCACCAGCGGGTAGCGTCCGGCGATGGCTTGACGGCAGAAGCCGCCCACTTCAACGTTAATGCGCTTGCGCACGTTTTCGAGATCCCGGCGCTGCGTATCGCTGCTCGCGCCCACCGCCATATTGCTGAACATGGTTTGCAAACCGCCCGGCAGACGGCCCGCGCTCGCCTGCAGGCGGCTGATAGCTTCGCCGCCCGGCGCGGGCATGCCGCTGTTCGCCGCGTCCTGTACGGCGGTCAGGTAGCGGTAGAGTTCGTCAACCTGCTTAAGAAAGTCGTCAAAAACGATGGTTTTGCCGCCCTTCTCCAGCGGCTGCGCCAGCTCAATCATCGGCGCGTAGTGGTCAGTGACCAGTTGCTCCGGCGTCTGCGTCATCACCGCGCCCTGGGTCGGCGCTTTATCGCGGTCGCTAAACAGCGCTTCCAGCGTGCGGGTGGCGCGGTTGCTCTGCTCGCTGGCCTGTTCGGCATTTTCCGGCGACGGCGTGTCGCGGGAGAGCGTCAGCACCTGGCTTAAGTTCTGTACCAGCCGGCGCAGCGGCGAGTTGTTGCCGGAAAGCAGCCGCGCCGTGTTGATGCGCTGGGAGAGATCGGCGCTGTTGTTGAGCTGGATATCGGCGAGATAGCTGTCCCAGTTGGCGATAAAGTCGCGCATATAGAGCTGGCGCACGGCGTTATCCGTCTGCTGTTTATCTTCCTGCGCCGTCGCGCCGCCCAACACCCAGGCGTCATCTTCATGCAGCGCGGTAGTCACGCTGTCTATCTGGCCGTTGAAGCTTTTCCAGTAACCGTCCGGGGTATAAAGCCCCGGCACCCCTTCGCTCACCGGCTTGCCGCTTTTGCGGGAGAAAACCAGCTCGCTCTGCGGCCCGCCGAGAGCGGCCAGCGATACCGGCTTGAGGTTTTCGTCATGCTCAAGCAGCCGTTTCAGGCGGCCGTAGACGCGGGCGGAAAGCGGCTGACGGTTGATAAGCGCCTGCTCGCGGGCTATCAGCGCCTCGTCTTTCGCATAAGGCGAAGACTGGATCTGCGGCTCCAGCAGCTGCGTCAGGTGCCACTCAAGCTCGCGCAGCTGCGCCTGCGTGACGTTCTGCGGCAGGTTGCGCTCCAGGTTCAGCATCACCCACGAGTGCAGGAATTTCCCGTCGTAATGCTTCGGCTGGTAAAGCATCTGATAGGCTTTCAGCGCTTCGTAGCTGTACTCCACGTCGCTGCCGTTGTCGTTGCGAAGCCAGGTGGTGATATGCATGGCGACGGCGGGCAGCAACATCTGGTCCAGCGCTTTCTGATAGAGCGACTGCGACGCGTCGCTGACGTCATAACCGCGGTAAAGCCCCATACGGCGAGTGACCGGCGGGTCGTTAACGTCGAATTCCTTGCTTTTCGGCAGATCCACCAGGCCATTAAGCAGCGGCAGCAGCGCAAAAAGGTCGCGCTGCTGGAGGTTTTGCAGCGCCTTGCTCTGCTGCTCCACCTGCGGCACTTTCGCCTGCACCTCTTCCAGATACGCTTTGTTTTTACCGTAGCTGGTTAGCCACAGGCCGCCCAGGATCACCAGCAACGCCAGCAGCACCGCATAGCCGGACCAGATAACCGCGCGGTTGCGCAGCTCCCACCAGCGGTTCTCCCCGGCGATGCCCGCCTCCTGGAAAATGACGTTTTGCAGCAGGTTCTTAATGAAGAAGCTCTGACCTTTCGCCCCCGGGATGGGCGCTTCTTTGCTTACCGAGTCCCAGTTATCGCCCGCGCCGCCTTCCGGCAGCGAAAGCGCGCGGTTAAGCTCGCCCATCACCCGGTCGAACGGCATCCCTTCCTGCGTGCCGCTCGCGAAGTAAATGCCGCGCGGCGAAAACTCGGTTTCAAAGTTGGAGCGGGCGAACACCGTGCTCAGGTAGTCCGCCAGCAGCGGACGCAGCGCGGCGAACTCCTGCGGGAAGAGGTACGCTTCGGCGCGGGTTTTGGCGTCGTGCTCTTTGAGCATGGTTTCCGGCAGGCCGGCGTCGAGGCGCTGTTGCAGCAGAGAGAATTCCTGCGCGAAGCTGCCCAGCAGGTCGAAATCGGCCTGTTTCGTCTGCTCCCAGGGGAACGTGAAGCCCCAGATCTGGTCGCGCTGCGCCTTGTCGAAATCGGCAAACCAGGCGCGAAAGCCCTTAAGCAGGTCAACCTTGGTCACCATCACATAGACCGGAAAACGGATGCCCAGCTGTTCATGCAGCTCCGAAAGGCGCTGGCGCAGGTTCACCGCCTGCTGGCGCGACGCCTCGGCGGATTGCGTGAGCAGGTCTGAAATGCTGATGGTGATAATGACGCCGTTGACAGGCTGGCGGCGGCGATATTTGCGCAGCAGTTCAATGAACTTCAGCCATTCGCCTGCATCCTGCGCCTGCTCGCTCTCCTGCGTGGTATAGCGGCCCGCGGTATCCAGCAGCACCGCTTCGTTGGTAAACCACCAGTCGCAGTTACGGGTGCCGCCAATGCCGCGCAGCGCCGTTTTGCCAAAGCGATCCGCCAGCGGGAATTGCAGCCCGGAGTTGGCGAGCGCGGTGGTTTTCCCGGAGCCGGGCGCGCCGATAATCACATACCATGGCAGCTGATAGAGATACTGGGTGCCGAAGCGCTGCGTCCACTGCGCGCCGCGGTTGCCTGCCTTGCTGAAATGCGCTTTTTTCAGCATTTGCGCCGCTTCGTCAAAACGGCTGGCGAGCACCTGGTCTTCGCTGTTCAGGCGGTTTTGCGGGTCCACCGCCTGCGGCTCGGTGGTGTTCTCTTTAAGCTTGTCCATCAGCTTGCGGTTGAGCCAGGCGTTATAAAGCCGCGGCACAATATGGCTCTGGGCCCAGATAAAGTAGACCACCACGATGCTGATGATGCGGTTCTGCTCCGATTCCAGCGGCCGGGTATCGACGATGGAGAGCAGCGGACCAATCATCCAGATCACTGCCGAAAGCGCCGTGACGCCGAGGAACCCCCACAGCAGACGATTGGTAAGAATGGAAAGAAGTGTAGTCAGCATCCTTAGTTTCCTTGCGGCAATCCGTTCAGCTCAGCCCGGGTGTTTTCAGGCGACACCAGCAGCGTAATTTCCACACGGCGGTTGCGGGCGCGGTTTTCCGGGGTGTTATTCGGCGCCACCGGGTTCATCTCTCCCCGCCCTTCCGCTTTCACGCGTTCAGGTTGCGAGAGACTTTCCTGTAGCTGTTTTTGCACCGAGCGGGCGCGCTCCAGCGAAAGTTCATAGTTAGAGGCGAAGCGCGCGCTGCGAATCGGCACGTTGTCGCTGTAGCCCACCACCAGGATCTTGCCGCTGACGTTGTTCATTGCTTGGGCGATGCGGTCGATAACCGGATCGTAGCGGTCTCGCACCACGGTCGAAGCGGAAGCGAACAGCCCGTCGCCTTTGAGGATAACCACGCTGCGGTCGGCCTCATCGTTCACCGCCACCAGCCCCGCCTCGATCTCCGGACGCAGGAAGCCGCGCAGGTTGAGCACCGCAGGCAGACGCTGCGCCGGTTGCTGAATGGTCGCTTCGGGCAGTGGCGTCTGGTAAATCTTCGCCAGCACCGGGTTGGTGACGTCGCCGAGCCGCCAGTTGAGAATGATGTAGAACAGGCAGCCGATGAAACCTGCAAGCGCCACGCAGGCCCAGAGCGGCACCATCGGCCGCCACAGTTTACGCAACACCGGCTGGTCTTCCGGGTGCGGCGAAAGCGGCGGCGGGTAACTGCCGCGCACGCCGCGGATCATCTGCCATAACCGCTGCTTAATGGTCTCCAGCTGGGTGCGGCCGTTGTCCAGCACCCGGTAGCGCCCTTCAAAACCGAGCAGCAGGCAGTAGTTGATCATCTCCAGCAGCAGGATGTGCTCGCGCGGGTTTTGCGACAGGCGCGCCAGCAGCTGGAAGAACTTCTCGCCGCCCCAGGTTTCGTTATGGAAGGTCACCAGCAGCCCGCTGCCGGACCAGACGCCACTGCTTCCCCACGGCGTGAGCGCGGCGGCTTCGTCAAGCGCCGTACAAAGGCAGTAACGGGCGCCGACAATCACTTCATAAGGCAGCCCCGCCTGCTGGCAGCGCACCTCGAAGCGACGGATCTCATCAATTAAACGCTGGCGCAGCCCCGCCTGGTCGTCATGGGAGACGGAATGGCGGATTTGCGGGATGGCGTTAAGCAGCGGATTGGCCGCCGCCACCAGGGGGTTATTGCCACTCGCTCCGGTAAACGCGGCATCGCTGCCGGAGGCCTGTCGTTCCTGCATAATAAGCGCTCGCTTGATTATTCTGTCGGGCTACGGATGGCCCAAAACTCCATATCCAGTCCCGGGAATTCGCCCGCCAGATGCAGGGCGAACGCGCCGGACTTATCCATTTCACCCCACAGCTCGCCGCCCTTTTCCAGTTCGAAGTAGCTGTAACCGGCGTGCCAGGGGATTTGCGGCGGCGCCACCGGCATGGCGCGCAGCACAATGCCCGGCAGTTGAAGCTGGACCAGATCGCGGATTTTAGAGACGGGCGCCACTTTCATCTGCGCCGGGAAATGGGTTTGCAGATGCTCGCCCGGCACGTTGGCTTTCACCGCCAGCACAAAGCCAAATTCGCGCACCATGCTGATTTCCGGGACGGTGGCGATGTTGAGTCCATGAGAGCGTTCGTTGAGCGGCAGCTGGATGGCGTGGTCTTCCATCACCAGCGACAGCCCCTGGCGCAGCAGCAGCATCAGTTTGCTAAAGCAGCCCGCGAGATCGTCATGGTCATAAACCGGCAGCACGTTTTCCGCGGCGCGCTGGGCAGTCCAGGTGGCAAGCTCCGTAGCGAAAGGCAGCCAGCTGCGCCAGAGCGTCTCCGGGTGAATAAGAGGCAGCGTTTTAACGTGCGAGACGTCGCCAAGGTGGCGGTTCACCAGCGCCAGCAGCGTAAACTCAATCAGCTCGGAGGTATTGAAACGGCCCGGCTGGCGCAGACGGCCGCCAATCTGCTGGCTGCGCTGCACCAGCAGACCGTGCAGATCGTTAATCATGCTGTAGATTTGCTGGCTGTTGTTGGCGTTGAGCATCGGCGGAATGTAGCTGTTATCCAGCCGCACGTGGTTGTCGTTGCGCTTCTCAACGACAACCGCGACGCCGATGGCGGTCCACTCCGCCGTCAGATCTTTTTCCAGCATCAGTTGCAGGCGCAGGCGGCCGAACTGCACCGTCGCTTCGCCAACCGACATCGCATTGTCGTCTTCCACTTCCTCTTCGAAAGTCACGAAGCGCGCCAGCGAGGCCTTCTCTTCGCTAAAGACCACCTCTTCGCGCCCGCCCCGGCGGACCGGCAGCGCCAGCACCACTTTTTCCCCGGAAAGGTTATCGGGGATGTGCAGCGGCGGCGGGCCGTTGCGGCCGTCGCGGAAATGGAAAAAGGTGCCGTCAGGCAGAAGCCCGCTGGCGTAGCTCAGCGCCACGCAGCCCTGGCGCAGCATCGCCTCGTCCAGTTCCAGATCGAGAAAACCCCACAGGTAGGGGCGTTGCAGCGAACCCCATTCGCGGATGTTGCTTTGCAGGTAGCTTTCCGCACGCTGAAAATGGTGCGGGCGCAGGAACATGCCTTCGGTCCACACGACCTTTTCTGCTTTCGTCATGATGTTGTGTTTTCCTGTAAGGAAACGCGTTACTGGCTAATGACGCGGATCCCGTTTACGTCAAGAAAGAGACTGGCCTGCAGCTCGTCTGCGGACCATTTCCAGAACTGGTAGAGATGGCTTTCGCCCGGTACAGGCAGAGGAAGAGAAATGCGCCACTTTTTGCCGTCCAGCGCCTGGTACTCCGCCATCACGCCGATGTAGCGCGCTTCCGGCGAGCTTTGTCCGCTCAGCGTTTTCGAAAGCTGGCCTGGCATGAGGAAGAACACGTCGCTGTTCAGCAGATTCGCGCCAAGCACGCCTGACGCGTTGTTCTGCAGGGAGTAGAAATCGGCGGACATAAAGTCCGCATCTGATTTCAGCAGCAAGACCCTGACTTTAAGCGGCGCAGAGTCGTTGATTTGCGGATGAGCCTGAAACTGAAGAGTGTAGCGGGAGGGCTCGCTGTGTGAAGACGATGCGCAACCACTGACCAACGTGAAAATCAAAATACCAAACGCCAGGCAGACCCGGCCAAAAAAGTTTTTGTTATGCATAGGGATTCGCTCGCAGAAGCGGGATTAATCCAGAATCCAGGTACCGTTGTTGCTGTCCTTGCAGGCTTTGCCGCTGCCGTCAACGTTCACGCAGGTCGCTTTTTTACGTGCTTTCGGGCGAATGGCTTGCTTGCGGACCGTCGCGTCATACTGGTCGGCTTTCACCACGGCGCGCATCGGCACATAGCCAATCAGCTCGTCTTTGCCTTCGTCAGCCAGCGCCATCCAGAAGTGCTCAACCTGCCCTAACACTTCATAGGTTTTACCGGTTTCAAGGGTGCGAATGACTTTACCGCCGAAATCCGGACGGCTCATCAGCGAGGCCGGGTACAGCGCGCGGTAAGAGACATTTACCGGGGTAAATTCCGCAGGCGGAGAGACCGCATAACGGTGGGTCAACGTAACGCCATTGACCTGGCTTGTGACGATCGTGTCATCTGTTAATGCCGGTTTCTGCGGCGCTTTACAACCTACAACAGCAAAGACAAACAAAAGAGAAAGGAGCGTTCGCATTTTCATATGCTTTTCCGTAGCAATATTCTTGATGATGGTTGATGAGGAGGTGAAATTTGACTTAAGTGCTATTATTAAAGAAAGATGAATTTTTTAATTCCGCTTTCCTGTGCAAAGAGCATAGCTACCGCACGAGCCTTGCGAATAAGGCCCAGCCGTAACCTGACATTTTTTGACAAACCGGAAACAATTCTACAGCACCTTTTCTTCAATTCAATATTTACCCTTTTCTTTCGGCTGTTTTTAACGCGGGCAAAAGCATTATAAGACTAATCTTAGGTTCATTTTTTAAAGGGCCGGCACATCACAATTTGGGCTTATTAAGCGAACCCGTTAAAAGAGCAACTTATTGATTTATATAATATTTATTAAAAGTATAATTTAACGCCCTAACGGATTGTCATTTTGCTCACCACTACCATAATTAGTAGTTAAATGGCCTTAAAACCCTTAAGAATATATTTATAAGAACGAATAATTGTATTTTAAAAGTATGTTTCAAAAGGTGTCATCGACGGCGCTATGACGCGAAAATGTAAACCGAACGGCATTTAGCAATAATATCGGCAGAAAAAATAACGCCTGGTTACTTATAAATTCGCAGAAAAAAGCCCTTATGGTTTGTGCATTTTCTCAATGAATAATTTTAGCCGGGCTAAACTTTATTAAATCTCACTACCGATATACGAGCAGCCGGAAGAGAGAATATATTCTTAATGACATCAGTAAATCCTTAAGCCACCTATTTCCAGAGACCCGTCGCGACGCGGCTGCTTTCAGCATTAGCCGTGCGTCTGGCAAACTTCCCCGGCTACAAAGGCAAACCCTGCCGCTGCAAAAAATGTTTATAAAAGCGACAAACCGCTTTTTCTGCTTATTTGGATTTAAGCCCCGCTAAACTAACGCGGCGGGGCTTACGCGTGATCGCCTGCCGGCGCAAAGCGCAGGTTTCCATTCAGTATACGCCTGCGGGCCTGAGCGCTTTTACTTACAGACTGCCAGCAAAGCGAGCCAGATCCTGGTTAAACCGCGCAGGCTCTTCGATAAACGGCGCATGCCCGGAATGCGCATACAGGCGTGACTGAATGCGCGGATTAACCCTCGCCGCCTGCTCAAGCGAGGCCTGTGGGCGCACCAGCGCATCGTGCTCGCCATAAATAAACAGCAGCGGCACGCGAACGTCTTTCAGTCCCTGCTCCAGCGGCACGCTCAGGGAGGGCACCGCCCGCTGCATTGGCAAGGCTGCTAACGCGGCGTTCGCCAGCAGGCGCTCAAACGTTGCCGCATCCGGCTCGCGCCAGAAGCACAGGCGCAGAAAAGCGCGTTCGCCATCCAGGTGGGTTTTTAAATCCCCGGCGGTCATATCCCGATAGACTTCCGGGTGCGCAGGGATAAGCGCGGGCGTTAACGCCACTACCCCATCAACATAGAGCGCGCCGCTTATTCCGGCGTCGCCATACAGGGCAAGATAATTCGTGATGACCGCGCCACCCAGCGACCAGCCTACCAGCAGCGGTTTGCGGGCGCGGCTGGCGTCGATCACTGCCGCCAGGTCTTCTCCCCACCGTTTACCGTCCCGGTAGGCCGCTTCCTGCTCCGGCTTATCTGAAAGCCCATGGCCGCGCAGATCATAGGTGATAAGACGAAAGCGCTGGAGCAGCGGGTCATTAAGCTGTTGCTCCCAGTTCAGGCGGCTGCCGAGCAGGCCGTGAATAAAAATTATCGGCTTTCCCTGCGGGTCGCCGCGCTCCTGCACCGCCAGGCGGACGCCATCCGGCGCCGTTACGGTGTAGTGCTTTTCCGCCGCCAGAACCGATACGCTAACCAGCATCAGCAATAAAGAAAGTAACAGGTGACGATAAACAGATAACGCCATAATGATCTCCTCGGGTTTATGCTTCAGGGGTATCCTGAACCCTGACACTAATGTCAGAGTCAAGCACCATGAGGAGCGGAGATGACGTTATCTATCGGCGAGCTTGCGAAGGCGACGGGCGTTAGCGTCCGGGCTATACGTCATTACGATCGGCACGGGCTGGTGAGCGCCACGCGCGGCTGCAACGGCTATCGCTATTTTCCCGAACAGGCGGTGACGCAGGTCAGGCAAATTCAGCGGCTGATCGCCATGGGATTCAGCATTGAAGAGATACGCGGCTTTCCGGACTGCATGCGCCTGATTGAGGGCGCCGCTTTTTGCCCGGAAACCCAGCCGGTTCAGTACCAGCGTCTCGCCGCCATTGAGCGGCAGATAGCGGAGCTGGAACGGCGGCGGGCGCGGCTGCTTAAGACCCTTTCACAGGGCGTGGAGAAATAGCCCGCGCTGACCCGCGCGGCGTTGCCAGCGGAGCGTCGATTAGCGGGGGTTGACGAGCAGGCCGCTCGCGAGGTGCTGAAACGCCTCGGTCGCTTTGGCGAGGGTCGCTTGCGGCGTCTCGCTTGCGGCGACCCAGAGCGCCGCGTTAAACGCGGCGCCATTGAGCAGGCGCGCCGCCGCCTCCACGTCGACCGGCTTGACTATCCCCTGCGCTATCAAAGCGGTTACCGCCTGGCGCGTGGCCTCAAGGCAGGCGTTCTGGCTCGGCCAGTGCGAAGGGTCGCCAAGAAAAGCGGGGCCGTCGAGCAGGACAATGCGTTGCACCTCCGGCTCAAGCGCCATCTCGATGTAAGCGACGCCTTCCGCCAGCAGTTTGCTCCAGTCATCTTTTTGCCCATTCGCCCGGCTTCTGGCTCGCTGCGCAATCTCTTCATCTACCTGAGCGACCACCGCCGCCAGCAGCCCCTTTTTATCGCCAAAATTGGGGTAGAGCGCGCCGCGGGTCAGCCCGACGCTTGCAGTCAGCTCATCCATTGAGGCGGCGGCAAAGCCTTTTTCCGCGAACGCCTTGCGCGCTGCGGCAATCAGCTTGCCCCGGTTCTCTTCCATCGTTTCCGCACGACGTTTCGCCGCCATCGTCTCTCTCCTATTTCACATACGCATCGTATTTCATTTGACATACGCGCCGTATGTGTAATGATTTCCACATACGCAGAGTATATGAAAATTACTCTGCCGGCGTACATCCCAGACGTTTAACTCCGCTCAACAAGAGGTGCAGCATGATCCCACGTGAACCCATTTTCCCCGCCGACCGCCACGCCCTTTATGAGCAGCATGGCTACTCCGCCGCTATCCGCTCCGGCGATTTGCTGTTTGTATCAGGCCAGGTGGGCAGCCGCCCGGACGGCACGCCGGAACCCGATTTCGCCGCGCAGGTCAGGCTCGCGTTTAATAACCTTCGGGCCACGCTCGCCGCGGCGGGCTGCACGCTGGACGACCTTATCGACGTCACCACCTTTCATACCGACCCGGAAAAGCAGTTCGACACCATCATGGCGGTGAAACAAGAGTTGTTCCCCGCTGCGCCCTACCCAAACTGGACCGCCGTGGGCGTAAACTGGCTCGCCGGGTTTGATTTTGAAATTAAGGTTATCGCCCGCATCCCGTAAAATGCGAGCCTGTCCGCTTGACTTATTTTGTAAACAGCGTACTTTTCAGGACATGAAAACGTTCCTGATTATTGTTCCCGACGGCGGCATGCTGTTCGAAGCCGCCGGTATCGCCGATATCCTGATGCAAGCCAATCGCCATCATGCGGAGAATAGCCCGCAGCCGCGCTACCGGATTAGCATGGCCACCACGCAGCCTCATCAGGTTATTCACGGCCAGTCCGGGCTCAATCTGCTGGCGGATCATCGCCTGGCGGAGCTTGACCCGCGCGTTGCTTACGACACCATTATGATAACCGGCCGCGGCCTGAGCGAAGAAGAAGGCGCCGCGGTGGTAGACTGGGTGCGCCTTGCCGCACCGCATGCGCGCCGGGTGGTGTCCGTCTGCGGCGGCGCGCTGCTGCTGGCGCAAGCCGGCCTGCTTGACGGACGACGCGCCACCACCCACTGGCGGCTGCTGGAAACCCTGCAAAAGCAGTTTCCGCAGGTGAAGGTGGAAGGCGGCCCGCTTTATATCCAGGATGGCCCGGTCTGGACTTCCGGCGGCGTGACCTCCGGCTTTGACTTAACGCTGGCGCTGGTGGAAGAAGATTACGGTTTTACCCTCGCCCGCGACGTGGCGCAGGACCTGGTAATGTACCTGCGCCGCCCCGGCGGCCAGCTGCAGTTCTCCCGTTATCAGCTCAAGCCCGCCAACAGCAACGGCCCGCTAAGCGAGCTGCAAAACTGGATTCTGGACAATCTCGCGGAAGATTTATCGGTGGAAAGGCTGGCGGAACGGGTGGCGATGAGTCCGCGTAACTTTACTCGCGTCTTTACCCGGGAAACCGGCGCGCCTCCGGCGCGTTACGTGGCGGAAGCGCGGCTCGCCGCCGCCCGTCACCGCCTGGAGCAGACCCATGAAACGCTGGAACGCATTGCGGCGGTTACCGGCTTTGGCAACAGCATTAACCTGCGCCGTCTCTTTGAGCGCCAGCTTCATCTCACCCCTGGCGAATACCGCCAGCGCTTTCATTCCAGCAAAATGGCGTAAAGTGATCCTTTTTTGTCATTTACGCCATGACGCAGCCGGCCTACCCTGAACTCAGACATCCCAGAGAAGGAGTTAATCATGGTTAAGGTCGGTATTAACGGTTTTGGCAGGATTGGACGTAACGTTCTGCGCGCGGCGCTGGGCAATGCGGATATTCAGATCGTGGCGATTAACGATCTCACCGACAGCAAAACGCTCGCGCATTTGCTCAAATATGACTCTTTGCTCGGCACGCTGCCAGTTACGGTGGAAGCAGGCGAAGGCGAGTTGCGCGTGGATGGCAAACCGGTGCGCGTTTTCAGCGAGCGCGACCCGGCGCAGATCCCCTGGCGCGACGCGGGCGTCGAGATTGTGATTGAAGCGACCGGCTTCTTCACCGATCGCGAAAAAGCCGCCGTTCACATCAGCAGCGGCGGCGCGAAGCGGGTAATTATCTCCGCGCCGGGCAAAAATGACGACCTTACCATTGTGATGGGCGTTAACGACCGGCAGTACGACCCCGATCGTCATTTCGTGGTCAGCAACGGCAGTTGCACCACCAACGGCCTGGCGCCGGCGGCCCAGGTGCTGCACCAGAGCTTCGGCATCGAACATGGCCTGATGAACACCACCCACGCCTACACCAACAGCCAGGCGCTGCACGACCAGCCGGAGAAAGATCTGCGCGGCGCACGCGCGGCGGCGTTGTCGATTGTGCCTTACTCCAGCGGCGCGGCGAAGGCGCTCGGCAAGGTTATCCCCGAGCTGGATGGACGCCTGACGGGCTATTCGCTGCGCGTGCCGGTGCCGGTAGTGTCGATTGTCGACCTGACGGTCACGCTTAAGCGCGACGTCACCGTTGAGGAGGTCAATGCCGCGTTCCGCCAGGCCGCAGAAGCGGGCCCGCTGAAAAATATTCTCGGCTACAGCGACGAGCCGCTGGTTTCCAGCGACTACCGGGGCGACCCGCGTTCGTCTATTATCGATGGGCTTTCCACGCTGGTGATTGGCGGCAACCTGGTCAAGATCCTCGCCTGGTATGACAACGAGTGGGGCTTCTCAAACCGGCTGGTGGATCTGGCGCGGATGATGGCGCAACGCGGACTCTGAGCTTTCGCGTAACGCAAAGCCGCGGCCCGAGGGCGGCGGCTTTTTTTTGTATTGCCTGTTCCATCGTTCCCTTGCCTGGAGACGGCGTCAGCACATGCGCGCGCGAATCGGCGTTCGTCCACTCTATACTACCAGAGGCGCGCTTTTACCCGTCGACTTGCGGCGCGCTGTCTTTTATATGCGTTGATTCTGCATGGTGGTCTGGTCGCTTTACGGCGGAGGCGTTCCCTCCTCCACCGGGCTGCTCGCCTGCCCGGCGGGGGCCCTGAACAGTAACGAGGTGATGATGTCGCGAATTTTTATTACCGGTTCGGCAGATGGTCTGGGGTACGCGGCGGCGGAGAATCTGCTTGCCGACGGGCATGAGGTGGTGGCGCACGTACGCAGCCCGCAACGCCTTGAGGCGGTGAAACCGCTTATTGACCAGGGCGCCCAGGTGGTGGTGGGCGATCTCGCCAATCTGAACGCGATGCAGGATGTCGCCGCGCAGGTGAATAAACTTGGTCAGATGGATGCGGTGATTCATAACGCGGGCGTTTATTCCGGACCGTCAGTGGTGCCGGTAAATGTGGTGGCGCCTTATGTGTTGACCTCACTGATAGCGAAACCCGCCCGCCTGATTTATCTCAGCAGCGGCATGCATCTGAACGGCCAGCCGCGCCTTGAGGGCGTGGACTGGTCGGGCGCACGCGAATCCGCCACCTATTCCGACAGCAAGCTTTTTATCACCACGCTTACGATGGCGCTTGCCCGGCGCTGGCCGGACATTCTCTGCAACGCGGTCGACCCGGGCTGGGTGCCGACAAAAATGGGCGGCGCGAACGCGCCCGGCGACTTACGGCTGGGGCACCTGACGCAGGAATGGCTGGCGGTAAGCGATGACAGCGAAGCGCGAACCAGCGGCGGCTACTGGCATCACCAGAAGCGGCGCACGCCCCACGCGGCGACGCGCGACGAGGCGTTTCAGAACGCGTTGCTAGAAAGCCTGGCGCGGACGACGGGCATTACCCTGCCGCCGCGCTGAGAAGCGCCCCCTCCGCGCCGGGAAACACACCGGCGCGTCTTTCTGCTTAACGACGCGGCTGCGCTTTTCTTCGCCCGGTTGTTTCGCCGCTCCGCGCTCTTCAGAGGGGTTTATCAGCAACGCGTCGGCGATGACGCTAAACAGCCTATCGGCGAGCGCGGCTGAAGGGTATATCCAGGGAAAAGGATGCACGCAGCGCGGTAAGCGGCGGTGACTCACCTTGCGAAATAAAAAAGGATGCCCGGGCATCCTTTTTCATCTGCGTTACCGCTACGCGCCGTGAAAGGCGACCGTATAGCCCTGCTCGCGCCAGTGCGCAAGCTGCTCTTGCTGACGGCGGGAGGGCGCTTTGCCGGTCCACAAAAAGAGTTGCTGGCCGGGGAAAAGCTCCGGGCGCGGCGCATCCAGCGGTTCCGCCAGCACGTCGATGTGCCAGCCTTGCTGAGAAAGTCGCCAGGCTTCCAGCCAGAGTCGGGTGCGGTCCTCGCAATCCCAGCCAATCAGCAGCGCTTCTTTGCCGGTTTTTTTGCGCGCCTCGGCCAGACAAGAGGCGGCATAGTCAATCAGCACGCCGTCCAGCATGCTGCACATGGTGCGGGCGGTATTTTGGTCGAGGCTTAGCCGCTGGCGTACAGGCACAAAAATATGATCGATAAGCGCATCCGCAGAATGCTCGCGCCCCAGCGCCATAATGGCAGCGCGCAGCCTGGCCGGGCGTACATGGCGCAGCACCGCCATCATCTCCTCCTGGAGCGATGACCAGTCGTCATTGACCACCAGCTTGTTCTCTTCCAGCAGCGCCCGCACTTTGCCGACGGGCACGCCGCTCTCTACCCAGCGTTTGATCTCTTCGATCCGCTGAATATCGGCCTCATCAAACTGACGATGCCCGCCTTCGCTACGCTGTGGTTTTAACAATCCATAACGACGCTGCCATGCGCGCAGCGTGACTGGATTTATTCCGCATCGTTCGGCGACTTCGCCAATACTGTAAAAGGCCATTGACTCACTCATAATCAAACCTGATACGTCCATGCCTCAACCTAACCAATCCGCCCATCTTGTACAAATATTTTTTTCTTGTACAAAGGAAAAAGAGGCTTCACAGGCCGTTTCTGGCAGGGGTAACGATAAAAAACAGCAGTGCTGATTTAAATATGTACAGGTCTGGATGTCCAGGAAATGATAATTCTGATTCTATTGTAACGGTCTTCCACGCAGGCTGCCGCTTTTCAGGTCAGCAGCATGCGTTCTTGCGACAGGAAGCGAAAAAACCGTCGCTCAGAAACCCGATTTTTTTTCCGGCCAGGCGACGGCGGGAATGCCGCCAAATTCCGGAGCGGCGAACAGGTGCCCCTGGAACAGGGAAACGCCCGCCGACTCAAGCCACATCCACTCCTCCGCTTTCTCGACGCCCACGGCGCAAACGGAGATTTCCAGCGAGGCGCAGCTTTTGATAATGCCCTGGATAATAGCCTGCCGCGGCCCGCTTTTATGGACATCCTTTATTAACGCGCGGTTTATCTTAACGCGGTCTGGCTGGAACTGCGCCAGCAGCGATAGCCCGGCGAAGCCGGCGCCAAAGTGGTCGATAGCCAGCTGGATGCCCGCCGCTTTGAGTAACTTCACCGCATCGGTAAACTCATCAAGGCGGGAAATGACCTCGCTTTCCGTAAATTCAACGATAACCTGATCCGGCACCAGCCCGTTGGCCTCGATTTCCTGCAACAAAACGCTGACCGCGCCGGGTACTTTTACCAGTGTCATCGGCAGCAGGTTAACCGAGAGCATCTGCTCGCCGAGGTTCAGCGCGCGCGCCATCGCGAACGCCACCCTTTTGCTGTTGAGATCGGCCTCGTAAATGGCATCCCCCGACAGACTTTCAAAGTAAGCCCGCGGCGTGTCGCCTGAAGGCGTACGAATAAGCGCTTCCAGCGATACAACCTCCTGGGCCAGCGGGTCAATTATCGGTTGAAAAGCGAAGCTACAGTCTGCCGCATTGTCGATGACCAGATTCTCTGGCTTTACGGCGTTGCCATCGGAGATGAAATCCCAGCTATCGCCGGGTGGGATCTCAAAATAGTTCTCTTTTTCCCTTGCCTCAACGAAGGTACGGAAGAACTGCAGCGCGCGGTCGTCATAAGTTAACTGATACTTAGACGTGCCTTTATCAAGCACGGTCTGGAGAACTTCGTCGCTGTCGTACTCGCGCAGGTCAAAGAGTTCCATGCCGGCCTTACCAAACCGCCGTGACGGCGCATAGTCGCGCATCAACTCCACCACGTTATAGTGGCGGCCATCTTCGCAGATATGGTTGTAGATCGGTAAAACCCCCTCCTCCGGCCCCTCGAGCAGCTGAAAAAAATGCGTGCCGTTGAAAAGCAGAATGCCCGTTACGCCCGCCTCACCGTTCTTCTGGTTTGCTGTGGCTACCATCTCTTCCAGCGTTTTAACGGGAACATCGTCGCAAATATGGCTTCGGTAAATGATAGTTGTGAGCATGAAAGTCCCAGTGAATGATTTTTATGAACGGCCACCTTATCAGATGCTTGCCATCAGGTCTTGCAGTGATTACGCATCCCCTTGCACGCACCGTTTCGTCACACAATTGCCGTAAAGCGGCGGCAGCGACGCCTGGCGTTCGCAGACGACCTGACACCGGGAGCTCGCGCTTCTTCTGCGCGCACGTCGGTTAACCCGTCTTTGCTGACGACAAATGTGCCGCATCTGTACAGGATTTAGCGTTACAAACCTGTCGGGAACGGAGCTTTACAAAAAAATGCAAAACTCAACGCTATGAATTTTAACTAGTTTATTAACATACAATAAAAATAGTTAACTCATTGTACAATTTCGATGTACAAGTTCGCGAGAATTTGTATACTTTTAGACATACTTAGCAGGTTAACTTGTTTTAGAGGGAAGGACATATGCAGCAGAACGGTTACATTCCGGATACAGCGAATGCTATTGCCCGGTACTTCAACAAAGCGGATCTTCCTTCACAGCAAGAGATTTTAGGGCAAATCGTCGTGGAAATTCTTCGCGATGGACGCACCCTTAACCGCAAGACCATTTGCATGAAGCTGCTTAGCCGACTCGAACTCGCCAGCGATGCGCAAGAAGAGAGTCACTACAACACGCTTATAGGTCTGTTGTTCGATCGTTAAGATCGGACATGTAATCAGTACAGATGTCGGGTTATTCAAGTCAATCCTGGCGGGGATAATATTGCCAGCCTCGTAAAAAGCTGGCAATTTTCAGTGGACTGGTCCACCTGAAAACTGATTTTATCCGCTTTTCCGGCGAGGAAGCGCGGCAATCAGAGACGCATTTATGAACAGAAGTGAAACTGAACAATTAACTGACGAGATTATCGGCGAGGCGGTGTTGTCTCTGCTGAGAGAAAAGGGTCCGATTAATTTCAAAGCCCTTATTGCAAGGCTGCGCGCTATGGAAGCGAGTGAATCAGACGGCCAGAGACGTAAAGCCATTACCGGCGTCATTGCTGAAATCAGCAACACCATGTTATCCGGGCAGCGTAAGAACATTCGCGAAAATAAAGAATGGAGCCATGATAATGTGCGTTCGCTGTTTGGAGATAGCCAGCAGTCAGACGCCAGTAAAAAACACTGACAGCATTTAATTATTAATAAATCAATAATGGTATGAGTACATGAGCCAGGTTATGCTTGAAAAATCAAAAATTTATGCAGAGCTGCCTGATACAGCGCTGACGGACTATTTCCGCAACGCTGGCGATATGCTGGCAGAAGAAGCGAAAATACTTGGCGCCGTTATCCGCGAAATTCTTGCCGCAGATGAATCGCTTACCCATAAGGCCATCATCCTGCGCCTGATAAGCGCGATTGAATCAACCAACGATGTGGTGAAAGGCGATGTGATCCGCAAGACGCTGGAAATCGTCGTCGACCATACGATGGACGATATTTGATTTACTCGTTTCCCGGGTGGAGAACAATAAACCCAAGCCGTTTATCGCGGGTTCTGAGGTTTATTGTTCTTCGCTTTCTTTTTTAACTACCCTCTCCGCTCACCCTTATTGCTCCATGTTCCCGATGTTAATCAACTCGCCCGTCGCCATCGACAGCATAAACGGTCGCCAGCCGCCCGGTGGGTCCCATTCGCCTGAGCCGTAAATCACCTCTTCCCTGATGTCATTGATAACAACACCGTCAATGGCGCACTGCGCAGAGCGCCAAATAATGCCTTTATCGAGACTTATTAAGAACGTATAGCAAAAAGTAGTGGCCAGAAACGTCTCGCTTAGCCATGCCGAGCTACTATCCGGCACCGGGTAAAGGTCTCCTGCATAGTCATCCAGAAAATGACTCTTTACCTCATGTGAAGCCAGGTTAAAGAGATGTACATGCTGGCCGTAGAGAATCGCCAGCGTTTCGCTGTTGAGTAATAACTGGCTGAAACACTGCTCCAGTAAAAACCCGTCCTCGTCGGTTCCGACGAAAATGCGCAATATAAGCGCCGGTTCGTTATGGTGAGTGATGAGCACTCTTTTTCTGAATACGCCGCGCTCAGCAAACGGGTTTATCGCTTTTTCAGGTAACTGGCTATCGGTGTACTGAGACTCTTCTAAAAAAAAGGCCTTGAAAGACATGAGATTGCTTCCTGCTGTATTGGATTCCGCGCATTATTAACCGCGATGAGTAAATCGCCAGAATATCAGCGCCGTAACGCTCACCAGCGCACCCATCAGGCAAACGCCCGTCCAGCCCCAGGCGCTGTACGTCAGGGTGGCAAGCAACGCGCCCACGCCGCTGCCTGCAGAATAAAAAAACATGTAAGCGCTCACAAGGCGGCTGGCAGCCTCTGGCCTTGCGGCGAATATCAGGCTCTGGTTGGTAACATGAACAGCCTGAACGGCGAAATCCAGCATAACGATGCCGAGAATAAGCAGCAAAATAGAGGATTGCGCCATGCTTAACGGCAGCCATGAGGCGGCCAGCACGCACAGCGCCAGCCCCGACGTCCGCTGCCCATAGCCCCGATCCGCCCACCGCCCTGCTCTGGAAGCCGCCAGCGCTCCGGCGACCCCCGCAAGGCCAAATAACCCTGTTTGCGTATGGCTGAAAAAATATGGCGCGGCGCTGAGCGGCAATACCAGGCTCGTCCATAAAATGCTGAAACTCATAAAGATAAGCAGCGCCAGGATAGCCCTGATCCTGAGCAGCTTTTCGGTGAAAAACAACAGCGCAACGGAGAGCAATATCTGGCGGTAGGTTGTCTCTGCGCGTTCAGCCCGTTGTGAGGGAAAAACCCGCCATAAGAGGATAGCCATCATAACAATGAGCGCCGCGGAGAGAAGATAAATGGCCCGCCAGCCTGCCAGGTCGGCCAGTATGCCTGCAGCGAGACGCGCCAACAGGATCCCCAGGACTATGCCGCCGGTGACGGTTCCTACCGCCCTTCCTCTCGCCCCTGGCGTTGAAAGCGTTGATGCGCTGGCGACAAAAACCTGCACCACGACAGCCATCAGCCCCACAGCGGTCATGGCGATCAGCAAGGTGTAATACTCCGCCGCAAAGCCGACAGCCGTTAAAGCCACAGAGGAAATCAGCAGCATTCCAGTAATGAGCAGCCGACGCTCAATCAGATCGCCAAGCGGCACCAGCAACAGCAACCCGGCGCCATATCCTGCTTGCGTCGCGCTCACGACCGAGCCAATCGCTTCAGTCGTCACGTGCAGTTCTGCGGCCATCGATGCCAGCAGAGGTTGCGCAAAATAGACGTTCGCGACAGCCAGCCCGCTGGCGACCGAGAACAACAGAATAAGCCAGCCTGGCGCATACGCTTGCGGCGAGCGGGCGCATTGCCCGCTGAAGGAGGTTTCCGGCATAGAAGGTGTCCTTTTGGTTTCAAATTGAAACAAGTTTGTTTTAGCTCACGTAGTTTCAAAATGCAACAAGGTTTATTATGATGCGGGTACACGCCTGGCGATAAAAAGGCATTGCGCTTCGCTCACGCGCCTATACCCATGAGCGTTGCCGGAGGAGAGAGATGAATTACGAAGAGACATTTGTAAAAACGCCATGTCCTGTCGCACGCGCCTGCGCCGTGCTGGGAGATAAATGGGCGTTGATGCTGGTGCGGGACGCCTTCGATGGCATTACCCGCTTTTCCGATTTTCAAAAAAGCACGCTTGCGGCAAAAAATATTCTGACCACCCGCCTGAAAAAGCTCGTCGAGGACGGTATTTTCATGACCCGACCCGCTTCTGACGGCAGTGCTTACCAGGAATATATTCTTTCCGACAAAGGGCGCGCTTTATTCCCGCTCATTGTCTGCTTACGTCAGTGGGGCGAAGCGAACTTATTCGCGCCCGGCGAGACTTATTCCGTTCTGGTCGACAACGAAACCGGGGCGCCTGTGGAGAAAATGCAGGTGCGCAACGTGCAGGGAGAAATTATTGAGGCGGAACAAAGCAGGCGTATCCCGATGACCAAATAACCCTTTTCAGATAAGCCGACATGAACCGTTTCAGAACGCCAGGCGGGAAATTATCTTTGCTGGTGGGTTTTCCTTCGCCCCGATAATTTTCACATGCGTCATTCGCTATCCCCCTCTGGATTTATTTTTTGCAGCTATAGTCAATATGAAGCTGTCGCCAATAAATTTCTTGCTTAAGTGTTAATAAGCGCGTTATCTATAAGAATCGCTAAACTATTCAGAAGTAAAAAAACGTGATCCAAAGCGCACCGCAACAATATATTTTAGATTCATTTTCATGATGAGGGGGTTATATGCTTTTTCCACAAAAACCCGCGAATGAAAAAGAGCGCTTGCAGGCGCTTTATATGACCGACCTGCTCGACAAAAAAGATATGGAACGCCTTGACCGCCTGACGCGTCTCGCCAGTACGGTTTTCGGCGTGCCCACCGCCCTTATCACCCTCCTCGACAGAGACAGGCAGTGGATGATCTCCACCAACGGCTTTCAGTTACGGGAAACCCGGCGCGATGTTTCGTTTTGCGCTCACGCCATTCTTCAGCAGGGCGTATTCGTGGTGCCTGACGCCACTGCCGATCCACGTTTTTTTGATAACCCGTTGGTCACTGGCGAGCCGAAAATTTGCTTTTATGCCGGTTGCCCGGTGCGTTTACCTGGCGGCACGATTGCCGGCACTATCTGCATCATCGACACCCTGCCGCGGGATTTTAGCCCGTCAAACGTGAATACGCTGCTTGATCTCGCCGCCGTTGTGGAAGATGAGCTTTACATTATCAGCATGGCGATGTCGGACAGCCTGACCGGTTTGCCGAACCGGCGCGGCTTTTACCAGACCGGTGAAAAACAGTTCGCCGCGTTAAAAGAGCAAGGTAAAGCGTTTTCATTGCTTTATATAACGATGAATAACCTGGCTTCGATTAATGAATTCTGGGGCCATGCCGAGGGCGACCGGGCCATTAAACTGTTTGCCGCCAGCCTGAAGAAAAGTCTCGAACCCGGCAATACCCTCGCAAGGCTCGACGGCAACCAGTTTGCGGTATTAATTGAGCATAAAAACAAAGCCGACGCGGATAAGTTCTTATGTGATTTCCAGGCGCGTCTGGATGACTACAACCTCCACTCTGAAAAGCCTTTCAACATCAATTACGCTTTCGGCGTCATAGACAGTACGCAACGTAATTTTAAAACGCTGCTGGAAATGGTGACGGAAGGTGATTTAGTCATGCACTCTGAAAACCGGAAGATGAGCAGCAAAATCGGCTGATCGAGAGGGTTTTATTGAGAAAGCGCCTGTTTTCACAGGCGCTTTCTTATTGGCGCGTAGTCTGCACGCCGCTACCAGCGGGTGGCCTGCATATCGATAACAAACCGGTAGCGCACATCGCCCTTCAGCATGCGCGCGTAAGCCGTTTCTATCGCTTCGCCGCCAATAAGCTCAATATCCGCGGTGATATTTTTCTCGCCGCAGAAGTCGAGCATCTCCTGCGTTTCTTTAATGCTGCCGATTGACGAACCGCTGATGCTTAAGCGGCGGAACACCATCGGCGTAATGTCTGGCGACAGATGCGGGCTGTCCGGGATACCCACCAGCACCAGGCGCCCGTTGGTCTTCAGCGCGGCCAGGTAGGGGTCGAGGTCATGCGGCGCCGCCACGCAGTCGATAATCAGATCAAGCGAAGCCCGGCAGGCCGCCATCTGCGCGTCGTCGCGCGAAACCACAACCTGCGTTGCGCCGAGGCGTCGCGCGTCTGCGCCCTTTTCCGGCGACGTGGTAAAGAGCGTCACCTCTGCGCCCAGCGCGCTTGCGAGCTTCACAGCCATATGCCCTAACCCGCCAAGGCCGACCACGCCGACGCGGTCGCCCGCCTTCACGTTGTAATGACGAAGCGGCGACCAGACGGTGACGCCGGCGCAAAGCATCGGCGCCACGCCTGCCAGCGGCAGGTGCTGCGGCACGGAAACCACAAAATCCTCATCAACAATCACATTCTGCGCGTAACCGCCCCAGGTGCTTTCGCCGGTGTACTTATCGATGCCGTTATAGGTTGCCGTAAAACCTGCTTCGCAATACTGCTCTTCCTGCTGTTGGCAGAAATGGCATTCACGGCAGGAATCGACCATCACGCCCACGCCGACGATATCGCCCACTGTAAAGCGGCTTGCCTGCGCGCCGGTTTCCACGACGCGGCCGACGATTTCATGCCCCGGCACCAGCGGATAGCGGCTCACGGCCCACTCGTTGCGCGCCATGTGCAGGTCGGAATGGCAGACGCCGCAGTAAAGGATTTCAATTTTCACATCCTGCTTTTGCAGCGGGCGAAGCGAAATCTGGCGGGTGGAGAGGGGTTGTGTCGCGTCCTGCGCGACTAATGCATTAATTTTCATAGGGCCCTGGAATGAACTGGCTTTAATTCAACGAAGGCGGCAGACTTTAACTAAATGGCTTCTTTATAGATAGTAGTCACCAAATGGTGACCATAAGCGAGGGTATTACTGTGCCAGCATGGGTAGACGGCAAGCTCTTCTTTTACGCTGATTCGCCGCCGCGTAGGCTGATGGATCTTTTTTCTGTCAAGTGGAGCACCATGGTGCTGCACGCGCTTTATCACTGGCCGGAGGGGCGCGCCCGCACTGGCGAGCTACAGCGCAGCCTGCAGGGCATTTCCAAAAAAATGCTATTCCAGACGCTCAAGGAGCTGGAACAGCGCGGGTTAATCGCCCGTCACGTTTATGACGTTATCCCGCCGAAAGTGGATTACCGGTTAACGCCGCTTGGTAAAACGTTCGCAGAGCCAATAGAACAGATGTACCAGTGGGGGCTGGAAAACCAGGCGGCGCTGGATGAAATGGACGCGCTTTACAACGCCCCGACGCACGCGCAGGAGGAGTAGAGCCGCAGCAGCGGCTCCGGGTTAATACGCCCTGCGCAGCTTACCCACGCGGCGGTTAATGGTGATGATAGAAAGCATGGCGACCGTCGCCAGCACTATCCCAACGCCCGTCATGGATGTAAAACCGAAATAGTTAAACAACGACAGCCCGGCAATCCCTCCGGTTAGAAAAGAGAAAATAGTGGTCAGGTGGGTGGTGAGCTGACTTTTTTGCGCCTGCGCATCTTTTGAATAATCGCGCCGCAGCATGGCGACAAAAACGGAAGCGAAAGAGATACCCGCATCGGTAAGCGTACCGGTGATATGTGTGGATCGGACTCTGCCGTTAGAAAGCTGCGTAGATGTTGAATTGTGCAGCCCCATCAAACCGCAAAGCACGGCGATAATTTCACGGTTTGAGGTGAAGGCGTGGTAATAGGTCTCGTAAATGGAAATTGCGGTTAATATAACCCCTTCAGCCAGCAGAATATGACAAAAGACGAGCCGGTTATTAGTGACAATCCCCCAGATAACGATAATACGGGCAAGTATTGCGCCGCAGACAAAGGCGAGAATAATGGCGCCAAAAAAAGCGATATTCTTAAAATCTGTCGTAGAAACTTCGCTGGATAATTGCGAAGTATTGCCGGTCATATGGGAAGGAAAAAAACCAAACGCGCCAAGCGCGATGGCGTTAAGCAGTCCTGCGGCCGTTGCCAGCCACAGCGCCAGTTTCCTGTCCTCAAGATGGGACCGCACTCGTTTAAGTTTAATCAGCACTGACAACCTCCGATTAATGGGTTTTCGCCGGGCCTGAAGACTAATAAAAAGTGGCTGCGCGTCTTTTAAGATATTGCTTAAACAAGCGAATATATCCTGTTAAAACATCATTCTTTTTATATCCTGAATTTTATTTACATTCCGAAGTGAAAATATTTCATCTAAAATACATCATCATGAATAATTTTAGAGTAAAGCGACCGTATGCCAGCCCGGCAATTTGTTTTTATGAAAGGTTTTACTTATGACACACCCCTCATTACCATGAGCATATATTATGCATAAAACAACCAGGCTGATAAATTAACCATTCGCCGTGTGGGGTAATAATGAAAAGAGACGCATTATTGCGGTACGCCCGGGAGCATTTTAACGCGGAACCAGAATATCTCTGGCGTAAATTCCCGGCTTATGCCGTGCTTCGGCACCAGAGTAATAATAAATGGTTTGGCGTGATAATGAATGTGCCTGGCCGCAAACTGGGGCTTAAGACAGACGATGAAACAGACGTGCTGGTCATTAAGGCTCGCCCTGAGCACATCGGTTCGCTACGCCAGAAAGAAGGCATTCTGCCCGCTTACCATATGAACAAAGAGCACTGGATAAGCGTGCTGCTCTCCGGCCCGCTTCCTGCGAAAGCGGTTTATGAGCTGCTTGCTGAAAGTTACGCGCTGACGGCCTGATTATCGCTTCCCTGATAGCCCGCCCGGCTTGCGCCGTGCGGACTTTTTGTTGAGATAAACGCCTGCGTACAAACATCAACTGTTCAGCACTGAACCAGACAGGATTGGCCGGTTTGAGTCAGAAAATAAGCCTCTGTCAGAGCCGGTATAAATACCGACTGGCCGGCGCGAAGCCTCATCTCCTCACCGCGGGTATCGCGCAACGTAGTGAGGCCTTCAAGCACAAGTAAAATTTGTGCGCTATCGACTTCAATACGTTTTTGCTGACAGTTCCCCATCACCGAGAAACGAAAATCCTCTACGGGAACAGGATAATGACGGTCAGTTCCAGCGGTATCAGCGGCCAGCTTTAAGGTGTGTTCATGCGTTTCACTAAAAACCGTACAGTTAACTAACTCAGGTACGTTGATTTTTTTCGGTGTTAACCCTGCGCGCAGAACATTATCGGAGCAAGCCATCACTTCGACGGCGGTGCCGTGCACATATGCATGCAATGTCCCGGCCCGCAAAAACATGGCTTCGCCAGGCTCAAGCGTTATGCAGTGTAAAAACAACGGCGCCAGGATGCCGATATCCCCCGGATAGTCCTGCTGCAAGCGGATAAGAAATTCCTGTAAATGGACAAAACCGCCAGCCTCAAGGCTCTCTTTCAGTTGCTGGAGGACATTGCTTTTCGCCTGCGGCGCAAGCTGCATCAGGCAGACAAAGAAGCGCTTAAACCCGTCGGCGTTCAGGTTGGTGCGAAATTCCGCGAGCGCGGGCATGAGTTCAGGCGAATTGAGACGCAGAAAATGATTCACAATTTCAGGATAAGGACGAAAACCATTCATCGCCATAAAAGGCGTAATAGCATAAACCAACTCAGGTTTATGATTCGCATCGTTATAATCGTCTCCGGCTCGATTCCCTTGCCTTGCATAGCCCTCTTCCGCCTGACGTTTATCAGGATGAACCTGAAGCGAAAGCGCGGTTTCTGCCGCCAGTATCTTTACTAAAAACGGTAGCTGGCCAACTTTTTCCGCCGTTCGCTCCCCTAAAACAGTTTGAGGGGATTGCGCAATCGCGTCCTGTAAGGAAATAGAAACCGCACCGATTTCGATTTCGGAACACCCTGCCGGATGCGCCCCCATCCAGATTTCAGCCTGCGGTTGCTCATCCGGGTTAGGCACGCCAAACAGCGCATTCAGGGCCGTTCGGCTGCCCCAGGCATAATTTTTAATGGTGTTTCTCAGACGATAAAATGAGGCCATCATTTTTTGCCCTTTATAAAAGCGCCGGGAGTAAATCCGTTAGAGGTGGCCAGTTCCGCAAACCAAAGGGCGTTGCGCTTGATTTGCCGCTCTCCGGTTTCCAGATCCAGTCGCCAGAAACCGTATCGACGTTTAAAGCTATTTATCCACGACCAGTTATCAATAAATGTCCACTGGTGCACGCCAAAACAGTTCGCGCCCGCGCTGATGGCGTGATGGAGCTGTTCGAGATGTTCTTCCATTAATTCGATGCGAAAGGTGTCATCAATAAACCCATCAGCCTGAACAGGGCCTTCTGACTGTAAATCCATGGCGATACCAATTTCAGCGAGATACCACTTAATATTGCCGTAATTATCACGGATGCTGCAGGCTATATCATAAATCGCCTGCGGAAAAATCTCGTTATTATCGCGATAGGGATTAAAGCGCCCGTCAGGATCGCTGTAATTTTCAAAATAATATTCGGGCGTAAAGTAATCGAGAACATAGGGACATTCACGCGCTTTAACCCGACGCGGCACGTAATAATTAACACCAAGGAAATCTACCCGCGACCCGGTTATCAGGTCGACATCCGCTTTCTTCATTTCAGGCAGACAATGATGGGTTGCCAGAATCTCACATAATTCCTTCGGGAATTCATGCTTAACCAGCGGGTCCAGGAAACTGCGATTAAACAGCAGATCGGCATACCACGCCGCTTTTTTATCCTCTTCGCTGTTATTTCGGGTATACGAGGGGGTTAGATTAAGCACCACGCCAATTTCACCCGGCAGTTCAAGTTCTCTGTACACCTGCACCGCTTTCGCATGCGCCAGCATAATATTGAACGCAACCTGCGCCGCCAGTTTGCCGTCTTTTTTGCAAGGATAATGGAAATCATAAAGATAGCCGCCTTCAACAGGCACAATCGGCTCATTAAAGGTGATCCAGTATTTGACTTTATGACCAAATAGCTCAAATGCCGTCCGGGCAAATCGGGCGAAAAGCGCCGTCACATGGGTCGATTCGAAACCACCATACTGCTTTTGCAACGCCTCCGGCATGTCGAAATGATAAAGATTGATCATGGGCTCAATGCCGTTGGCAATCATCTCATCGAAGTAGTTATGGTAGAACTGAACGGCCTCAGGGTTCGGTGCACCGGTTTCAAAATTATCGATAAGCCGTGACCACTGAATAGAAGTGCGAAACGAGTTGAATCCCGTTTGCTTCATCAGCGCAACGTCCTCTTTATATTTACTGTAGGTTTCACATACCTGCTGCGGACCAATCTGCTGGAAAAAGCGGTTGGGTTGTTCTGCGAACCAGCTATCCCAGATAGAACGGTGCGGCTTATTCGCTATGCCTTCCGTCTGTGGGCCTGACGCCGCTGCGCCCCAAAAAAAACCTTCCGGAAATTGATACCGATTCATAATGGCTCCTGAATGAAAAAAGGCTGCCCGAGGAGGGCAGCCAAACAACTACTCTGCAGTGACTTCAATTGATTTGATGAACATATAGCCCCAGTCGCCGGAGAACTTACCAAAACTGATGGTGTTGTCCCCTGCCCTGAGCGCGACCGGAACGTCCATGGTCTGGCCCTGCTCATCCGTTGGCGGGAATTCAATGCTAATCGGCGTTCCGCCGTTCACAATGAACGAGTTTTTCTTGCCACCCCATTTGCCGTTAAATTTCACATGCAGGGTAAATTTGCCGTCCCAGGGAGCGTTAACCCGCCAGCTCACGCTGTCCCCGTCATGAGCGAAAGGCCCAAGGAAACCGTCTTCTCCGATGGCCAGGGTATCTTTATCGCTTTTAGTGAAGTTAAGTTTCCCCTGGCTAACGTCCAGGGTCCCGCCGCTAAAGTTGCAGTAATCCGCAGGTCCAGGCCCCGCCGCAGGTTTCACGCTGACTTTCATCGTCTTGCTGCTTTTCAGCAACCCATCGTCAGCCGTAAAGGTCAACGCATACTCACCCGGTGCTGAGAACCAGACGCGGGTTTCCGCTTTGCTGCTGTCACAAAAGTGAACGTTATTCCTGCCGTCATGGCTCCACGCCACGCTGACCTTCGGCTCAGGCAAATTATCATCCTGCCAGGCCGCATTGAGCTGGACCCCTTTATCAATAGTGGTAGAAAGCATGTCCTGCAGCGTAATAACCGGGGGAAGGTTTTTCTGCGTATGCTCCAGGCGAATCACGTTTGAAGGAACAGACTGACCACTCTCATTTTTAGCGATAACCCGATAGTAGTAAGTCTTACCTGGCGTCAGGCTGCGATAGTCATCGCGGAAAAGACTCATTTTCGCTGGATCCCACTCATTTTTGCCGTCGGAGAGATCCTTGCCGACACGGGTCCACGGCCCCTGCGCCTGCGTCGCTCTTTCCACGTCGTAATAACGCCCGACGGGAGAGCCCATCCAGTTAATGGCAAATGGCGAGTTGCTCTCGCGCAGCTTAGGCGCTTGCGGTACCGGCAGCGCAGGCGCCTCGCTCAGACCTGCCATTTGCGCCGAAGCGGTTCGCACCAGATTGACTACCTCCATCTCCTGGTTCGCTTTCCCCTCGACCGGGAAGCCTGGCAGATGGTAGCTATAGTGGCCGGTATACTCTTTGTGCCAGTAAAAACCACCATCATGGCGATGACCGCGAAAACCCCAGATAAAGCCACCTGCGGCCTGAGCGCCATTGACCTCGGTGTGCACAATTGACTGCATGATAGCGTTGAGATCTTTTTGATCGAGCAAACCAAATTCGCCCACCAGATACACTTTTTTGCCGCCTATCGCCTCCAGATCTTTACGAACCTGCTCGGGATGGTTGTTACCGGCGTTGGTGTAATAGTGATTGCTGATAATGTCCACGTTCGGATCGTTGAGCGCGAAATCATTCACCTTTTTGTAGGTACCATCGACGATAAGCTGATGGGGTGCCCATTTACGGATCCAGGCTGCGGTCTGATGCAGAAAATCGGCGTTAGTGTTTTCCAGCTCATTACCCGTTTCCCACGCCATGATCGCCTTTTCATCGTAGTAATGGCGTCCAGTGATAGAGTTAGTACGGGTAATGACCTGGCGGATCACGTCCTGATAGGCCAGGTAGGTTTTACTGTCTGTCCGATAAAAATCTTCCGGCTTTTCATCATAAAACGCGGCCAGCTGTTCCCGGCCCCCCACCACCACCAGTGATCGATAAACGGCAGAATCAGGCGTAACCCCTGTTTATCCGCCTCGGCAATCATGTTGTCATACACTTTCATTGCTGTTTCATTCAGCCGCGGCATCCCGTCCGGGGTTGCCGGAGCCAGGATATGCGTTTCACGTCCGCAGGCTGTATCATTTTCCTGCTGAACAGAAAGCACATACACGCGCTGTGCTTTAGCGCCTGTTTGCACCAGCGCTTTGATCCAGTTCTCTTGCTCTTCGGCAGTAGGCCATTTGAAATATTGCCCCCACCCGCGCGGATCGGCCTTGCAGGTTCCTCGCGCGTCATCTTCTATGCGATGCAGCTCCGGGGCGTGGATCCCGGCAAAGCGAAAGAGCCGGGCGCCATCTTTTAACGCTGCGCCATCACGAGTAATAAAATGTTCAAAATGGGATTGCTCCGCCGCACGTGCTCCCGCGCTTCCCAGCGCGGAGAGTAAGGAAACCATCAGGAGTTTTCGAATCGGGAAAGCCATCTGTTTTCTCCTCAGAACCAGACTTCAGCCTGCACACCAAAATTCAGCGTGTCAGTTTCGCCGCTACGGGAATAGGCCCCCGGGCTAAGAGTACCGGTGCTCCAGTCGTAATTTCTGTCCATCGCATCCGAGACGCCTTTATCCCATTTGGCATAGGTGGCAAAGAATCGCAGCTGCGGACGGGTCCAGAATCCAGAATCAAACGTCAGCGTCGGCGCGATGGTCACCTTGGTCAGGCCCCCTTTCCCTTTACCGTTCACCCCCATGTAATTTTTATCATCCAGATATTCGTAACCCACCTCATATTGCATGGCGAAGTTCTTCGTTATCTGATGATACGGACGGATACCCGCAACCCACATGGAGCGTCCCCAGCCGTCATCATCGCTGGTCCACCAGCGGTAGTTTTTGTCTTTCTGATAAAACGCGAAGGTCGACACCTCGACTTTGCCCAAACTGGCCATGCCATCAAGAATCACGCGCCAGGACTGAGTATCTTCAAGGTTTGCCCAGCCCCAGCCGTTTTTCCCCAGCGAGTCCGCTGCGGCGAGGCCTTTGCCATACTGGAAAACGATGCGGGAATAGCCGTCAGTCAGGCCATAAAAGCTGTCAACGTTATACAGCGCCGTCACGCCGTAACCTTTCTGTGCAGCGGTGGGATGATTTTCGTTGCGGTTCATGTGGTGGCCGATAAGCTCAACGTCCAGCCCGGTCCCGCCAATTTTTTTGAACCACAGATTAAGCGAGTAATCGTCGGGGTATCCCTGATCCCCCAGAGCCACCGGATAGGCTTTGGCTTCATCAGTGGTTGTAAAGGCATAAACGCCGGCATCAAAGCGCGCAAAGCCTAGATCCAGATTGTCAAAGCCGCCCCCGGTTCCGTTGTACTGAATATATTCCCAGTCGAACTGGTGGCTGGAAAGGTTAGAGCTGCTGTAGCGTTTACCCGCCCAGAACGTCATGTCCGGAGCGAAATCAAGATTTGATAACTCCGCAAAACCTTCCCGGAACTGGGTTTCTTTACCGTCATCGTCGGTACAGTTCCAGTCAGCGGTACATTTGGTTTGATGCGTCAGGTTTGCCTGAACACGGGCGACCGTACCGGAGTCCGATTTCAGCGTAACCGTCGGGATCAATTCGATTTTGGTATCTTCTTCGTTACCCAGGCGCCATTTACCATCCGGCATCAGTCCCACCGAATCTACCCGGTTGCCATCGGTATTAGCGAGAATACCTGACCGTAAATAGCCATGAAGCGCGAAATCATACTTTTCATCGGCGCTGGCGTAGCCGCTGATGACAGTGAGGGTTATCAAGGACAGAGGTATTGATTTAATTAACGTTTGCATAGATTCCCTTTGAATTTTTATTTTCACGGTTAAACGTGCACGGGAAATGTAAGGATCAAAAAAGGAAATGTACATCCACAAATGGAAAGCGCTTTCCATGTTTGCCGGATTGAATCACAAATTTATTATCCAGGAAGAATTTTTTGTGATTAACATCACGAAATAATCTTCTGCCCAGCGGGAATGGGCAGAGACAAGAAGGCGAGGATTATTTTTCCAGCTGCATCAGCTGACGTTCATGAACCTTGAAGAAAGGACGATAGAGCATCCAGGCATTGAGAAAGGCGAACAGGCACATGCACATGTTTTTCCAGCTACCGTTCGCCGACCATGCCGCTCCCAGCGGTGAAGGCATCGACCACGGCAGCATAGCTACGGCCCTGTCGAGCACGCCAAGTTGCGTAAAATACCATGCTATACAGGCGTTTATGAGTGGAACAAAAACGAACGGCAGTAAAAAAACCGGGTTCATAATGATGGGGAAACCAAACAGTATCGGCTCATTAATGTTAAATAACGAAGGCAGCAGACCAATTTTTCCAACACTCTTCAACTGCCTTGAGCGGCTTCGCATCGCCATAAATACCAAAGGCAGCGTAGAGCCTATGCCGCCAATCAGCAGATAAAAATCCCAAAATCCTTGCAGATAGATATGGGGCAATACCGCCTGCCCGGCCGCCAGGGCCCGCTGGTTTTCAAACAGATACGTTAGCCAAAAAGGGTTCATGATGCCCGTAACGATCAATGCGCCATGGATACCGACAAACCACAAAAGATTACAAATAAACAAGGAGATAAGCACTGCTGTGAGGGTATCCGACGCCACGATGAGGGGGCGTAGTGTTTCGCCAAGTAGCTGTGGCAAAATTTGTCCGGTCGTCTGAAGCATCAGGGTATTCATCACACTGATGGAAATCATGATCACCAGCAGCGGTATAAGCAACTGGAACCCGTTTCGCGTCATGACCGGCACTTCGTCCGGCAGGCGGACACACCACCCTCTTTTATAAAAAAATCTTATTATTTCAATGGAATAAGCGCTTGAAATTAGCGCAGTAAAGAGCCCCATACCGCCCAGAAAAACATTCGTTGCGCCATTATCCCGAAATCCTATGAACATCAAAAACGAGAGGCATCCGGTTAGTCCGCACAGCCGTTCAGGCAGTTGATACTGCTTGGCAAGGCTGGCGCTGGCGCCAAAGGCAACAATTAACGCCACCAGCCCAAGCGTGAGTTCAAAGGTTGGCAACAGTATCGGACGCAGCAGCAAATAAAAGTGCGCAAATGGCGAAGCGCTTGAAATAGCAAAGGGTGGAAACAGCAGTGGCACCATCAAACTTCCCACGATTACAAACGGCATGGCAAGGGTGAAGCCATCTCTCATTGCTGTAATATGTTGATTTTTAGTAATTAAATTCGCCGCAGGCGTGAGGCGTTGCTCAATCAAATCCACAGCAACATTCATTAGATGAATGTTCATAACTCGACCTTTTAGTTCGTGAATAGCCGGGATGATCGCGCACATTTGGGCAAAGTGAAAGATTCACTCAGGTGATCGCGGTCACAATTACCTTATCCGCAAATGGAAAGCGCTTTCCGTTTTGTTCCACGATGACTATATTCCAGCCATTCGTTCAAAGGAGACGTTATGAAAAAAATCATGTTGTGTTGTTCCGCCGGGATGTCCACCAGCCTGCTGGTGAAAAAAATGGTTGATGAAGCGCAAAAGCGTGGCCTGCAAGCGGAGATCAACGCGTATGGCGTTGCCGAATTTGCCGAGCAGGTAGGTCACTACCAGGTCGTACTGCTTGGACCGCAGGTAAAGTACATGCAAAGCGATCTTCAGAAACAAGCCGATAAATACGGGATCCGTGTCGAGCCTATCAACATGATGGACTACGGCATGCAAAAAGGGGGCGCCGTTCTCGATTTCGCCCTCTCCCTGATAGATAACAAATAAAAAAGGGAAACCCCATGAGCGCTCTGTACGCGAAACTTATCCAGGTTATTGAACGGAAGATTACTCCGATGGCGGGCGCCGTCGGGCAGCAAAAATATGTGACCTCAATCCGTGACGGCTTTATCACCGCACTGCCGTTCATGATTGTGGGTTCCTTTATGCTGGTGTTTATTTTCCCCCCCTTCTCGCCCGACACATCCTGGGGTTTCGCCCGGGCATGGCTGCAATTCTCGCTGGATCACCGTGAAGCCCTTATGCTTCCCTTCAATTTCAGCATGGGAATTATGACTATCTTTATTTCCGTCGGGATTGCCGCGAGCCTGGCCAAACACCACGATCTGGATTCCCTGACTGCCGGCATGCTGTCTTTAATGGCCTTTTTACTGGTCGCCGCACCGCTGAAGGATGGGCAGATTTCAACGGCCTACTTCTCCGGTCAGGGGATCTTCACCGCCATTCTGGTTGCTATCTACTCCACGGAACTGTACGCCTTCCTTAAGCGGCACAATATTACCATCCGTCTGCCGCCGGAAGTGCCGACCGGGGTTGCGCGCTCATTTGAGATCCTCATACCGGTGCTGGCAATCGTCGTCACCCTGCACCCGCTGAATCTGTTTATCGAAGCGCAACTGGGGATGATTATCCCGGAAGCGATAATGTCGCTCGTGAAACCGCTTGTTGCCGCATCCGATACGCTCCCCGCAGTACTGCTCTCTGTGCTGGTGTGTCAGGTTCTCTGGTTTGCCGGTATCCACGGCGCGCTGATCGTCACCGGTATTATGAACCCCTTCTGGATGGCAAACCTCTCCGTCAACCAGGCGGCAATCGCCGCAGGCGAAGCGATCCCTCACATCTACGTTCAGGGGTTCTGGGACCATTACCTGCTAATCGGTGGCGTTGGCTCGACACTGCCGCTGGCCTTCCTTTTACTGCGAAGTAAAGCCATTCATTTACGGACTATCGGACGTATGGGCGTGGTGCCTGGGGTATTTAATATTAACGAACCCATTCTGTTTGGCGCCCCCATCATTATGAACCCGCTGTTTTTCCTGCCATTCGTGCTTGTTCCGATGGTCAACGCCACATTGGCCTGGTTTGCTCTGGATCTCGATTTAGTCAGCCGTGTGGTATCGATGACGCCGTGGACCACGCCCGCCCCTATCGGCGCTTCATGGGCTGCCAACTGGAGTTTTAGCCCGGTGATCCTGTGCCTGATATGCATGGCGACATCTGCCGTAATGTACTTCCCGTTTCTGAAAGCTTACGAAAAGCAACTTCTGGAACAAGAGCATGAAAACGCGGTTGAGCACGCAGAAGATGCGGCTCAATCCGCCTGATAGCAGAACGCAGAGGTAAAAATATGGAATTAGAAGAACAAGTTATGGGCATCATCATCAACGCGGGTCAGTCGCGCAGCCTGTGTTATGAGGCGCTCGGCTGTGCTAAGCGCGGTGATTTTGACGCCGCGGATGCGCGCATGAAAGAGGCGACGCACTATGCCCGCGAAGCTCACCTGGTTCAAACGAAGCTCATTGAAGCCGATGAAGGCGAAGGGAAAACCAAAATGACGCTGGTGATGGTGCATGCCCAGGACCACCTGATGACCTCCATTCTGGCCAAAGAGCTGGTGACGGAGCTTATTGAAATTTACCGGACACGCCCGTACCAGGCATAACGATAACAGAGAGGCTGCGGCCTCTCTTTTGGCAGAGGATCGCATGCACTATCTTGGACTTGATATCGGCGGCACAAAAATGGAGGCCGTATTGCTTTCGCCGCAAGGGGATTACCTCTGGCGCAAGCGCCAGCCTACGCAGAAAGAGAGTTATGCTGCTTTTATGCAGCATCTGGTTGGCCTGATTAACGACGCTCGCGCGGTTAGCCCCGAACCTTTCAGCGTGGGGATCGGGCTGCCGGGCGCAATCGACCCGCAAACGGGGCTTATCAAAAACTGCAACTGCCTGGTGCTTAATGGCCACGATCTGAAAGCCGATCTGGCCGCACGCATCCGCCAGCCGGTGTGGATAGCCAACGACGCCGATTGCTTTACTCTCTCGGAAGCGGTAGATGGCGCAGGCGCGCAGGCAGACACCGTGTTTGGTGTGATAATCGGAACAGGCTGTGGCGGCGGCGTCGCCGTACGCCAGCATTTATTACAAGGCCCAAACGCCATTGCCGGTGAATGGGGACACAACCCGCTGCCGGGCTACGCGCCAGCGTTTGACGGACCCGCGCAGCCCTGTTATTGCGGAAAGTACAACTGTATCGAAACCTTTATTTCCGGTACCGGCTTTGCCCGTCGTTTCCCGGGGGGACTGACGTCACAGGAGATTATAAACGCCGCAGAACAGGGAAATCCGCAGGCCCGCGAGCACTGGCGGCATTTTATCGATGCCTTCGCCCGCAGCCTGGCGTCTGTCATTAACATTCTGGATCCACAGGTCATTGTGTTAGGCGGTGGGTTATCGAATGTCAGCAGAATATATGAGGAGCTTCCTGCCGCGATTGTTTCCTGTCTCTTTTCCGAAACCTGCCACACGCGCATTGTTCCGGCGCGCTTTGGCGATGCCAGCGGCGTTCGTGGCGCAGCCTGGCTTCCCCGGCTGAACGCGCGGTGAACATGACCTTGACGACGGGCGACGGGACGATTCTTCGGGAGGGTTATGTTAAGATGATAAAAACTCACCACGCAGAAAACGCTATGCCTACGATTGATGATGTATCACGATTAGCCAATGTTTCCAGAGCAACGGTTTCCCGCGTGCTGACAGGCACCCGGGGGGTTCGCGAAGAGAGCCGTGAAGCGGTGTTAAGGGCAGTAGAAGAACTTAACTACCGCCCGAGCTTTGCCGCGCAAAACCTGGCGAGTCAGTCATCAAGCCATATCGGCGTGGTGCTTTCCTCACGTGATGAGAGCAGTGGCGCACGCATACTTCCCGCACTGGCGCGCGCAATGAAAGCGCTCAACAAAACGCTCATCGTTCAGTATGTCGATAACGACATCGAACATGCCGCCTCGGTGGATGACTTACAGCGGCAATGCGCCGCTGTTGTGGTGTTCGGACCGGTTGTACCGGGTAGCGGCGATAACGTTATCTCTTTTGACCGGCCAGTGGTCGATGCGACAAGTCAGGGCTACGATTTCGCCTTTGCCACGGAGAGCGCCTGCCGCTATATGATAGGTAAAGGCCATCGCAGCATAGCGCTGGTAATCGATAACGAGACGGACGACGCAAGCAAGCGAATGGTGGAAGGCTATCGCAACGTATTGCAGAACTACTCTTTTCCGTTTAATCGCCAGTTAGTGTTAACGGCCAATGAGAGCGTCGAACGCGCGCTGTTAACGCTTATCAATAGCCTGAGCAAATTCTCCGCTATCGTGGTGAAGCGGGATGCTTACGCCGCAGAAGCCATGCGCCTTTTCCGCGAATTCAATATTGCCGTGCCACAGGAGGTGTCTCTTCTTAGTCTTGAGGATTCCCCGTTGGCCACGCAGTTATATCCGCAGCTAACCTGCATTTCCTGGCCGATGGAACCCCTGCTGAACCAGTGCGTACAGCGTATTAAGAGCCTGGTTGAGGGCCGTCCGCTTCGCGAAACGGAACGACCACCGATCATTGGTAAGCTCACACCTCGCCAGTCGGTAATGGAAATGAGTTAACCGTTTTTCAGGAGTGATATATGAATGCAGTCCAACTGTTAAGTACCGTAGCCTTGCTTTTTGTGGCGTCCTGGCGGGTTTTTGCGCAGGATTCAGGCTTGCCGCTGAAAGAACAGGTTAATACGGATGAAGGCACAATCTGCGTTTATGAACGCACAGATCACCGTGAAAAGAGGGTAATTCCTGTTGGTCAAGCGTGCCCGAAAACGTCACCCAAAGATAACTAATATCAGTGTGACGTTTAATCGTGCTGCCGAGGTATATCGCCTCGCTTTTCTCACTATCGCTCTTAATATTCACTTTAGCTAAGCGGCTATTTGACGCCCTTTCATCCTGTCGGCCAGCTTTTGGCTAAAATTCGGAAATAACGAAAAACTGGCGCCTTAACGGCTCGTCGTCAGACAACGTATTATATTAGGTTTACACATAAAAAGATGATGGGCACAGGCGGCCGTTTATTAAGACAGATGAGCGGACAGGAAGCGTAACGGGCCAATGAAAATCAGCGACGGAGCAGGAGCATCGATATTATACAGGCTCCAAAAGTTTCGAATTACCTACAAGGCCTCCTGTTTTTTATGAATCCCCCAAAAAGGGGCGAAATAATCAGCCAGCACTCAAACTTATACGCACAGCCACTATTGCTCATTTTCCCCGCCCCTTATTAGCTATAGCAGGATCGTTTTATCGCCAGCGCGCAATCAAATGTAGATATGGGATAACCCTTCAACTTTTGGTTTCTATTAAATCTTTTTTTAATCTAACCCTCTGTTATTAAAGCCTTCCCCGCCATTGCAACGCCTGATAAACCATCTTCCAAAACTCCGCGCTCTTTAGGTTTAGAAGCGTTGTTTCATGCGCTTTACGTAGCGCGTCATATATAAGCCGCCACGCGATTCGGGTCATGGTTTAAAATCTAATGGCACATTCTGAAATAAATTATAGACGCGTTCATTTGGCGGTTCTGGCAAGTCGGCTTCTTTAATCGCCGCGATGGCTGCTTCGCATAGTGGCGGATCGCCGCCTTCGCTTCGAACATCATTAAGCGAGCCATCGGAATTTAATGCCAGGCGTAACATGCAGCGGCGACCATGATAACTATCGATATCTTCAAATTCCTTGATAATGGCGTTACGGATTCCGGTTGTATAGGCCTGAATATCGTTGTTAATGCCGACGTCAGCTTTCTCCGCGCAGCCCGTTAAGCAGGCTATTATGCCAACGATTACATATTTCATCTGTACTTCCCCACACTTGAAATAGTTTTCAGCGAGCATAGTAACCCTCAAGGAACGTAACAATCCTTCATTCGACGTAAACGGCGATTAAATGGTTATCTCCCGGATTAACGTACTTTGCGGCAAGGCCAGCCCCATGCAGCGCAAAATTCAGGTGTTTACATTATCCATACGTCATATCGGCCAGCAGTTCAAAGGTAGCTGCTTCGACTTATTAAAATGCCCCTTTACCAGGTAATGCCTTATCACTCCCTTCCCCCACTTTCACTCCGCGAGTGAAACTCTTACCTTCCGCCGCGGCTATTTCCCCTCGCCTGCTACCCTTAGGATTGGCAACACCCCTTACACAGCAACTGAGGAACAGAGCATGGAACAGGAAATCACCGTAGTCGCAACCATCACCTCCAGCGCCAGCGCCGTACATCTTGTCGAAGCGGCGCTTATGCAGGTGGAAAGAGAGGTTCAGGGCGAGCCGGGCTGCAAACAGTACGCGCTGTACCGTAACAACGAGCAGCCGAACCAGTTCGTGATGCTTGAGCGCTGGGCTTCCCGCGAAGCGATGGAAGAGCACGGCAAAGGCGAGCCGTTTTTACGCTTTATGAAAGCGATCGACGGCCTGGCCGATCTCAGCGTCACCACGCTTACGAAGGTATCGTGATGGCTGAACCCATTCGTATTGGCTATATCGACCTGTCGTTTCATCAGGCAAGCGCCCTTGAAGTCGGGCGCATCCTGCAAACGTTTGGTCATGAGGTCATCTATAACGCCGCCCCGCATGAGGCCGCTTTTGAGCGGCTGGGCCGGGGAGAAAGCGATATTTTTGCCTCCGCGTGGCTCCCTTCAAGCCATGAGGTTTACCTGGCGCCGATGCTTGATGCGGTGGATAAGCTTTCGGTGATTTATGAGCCTTACTGCATCTGGGGCGTGTCGGATTATGTGCCTGAAGAGGCGGTTTCGGGGGTGGAGGATCTGCTAAAAGCGCCAGCCCTGAGCCGCATGGAAAGGCTTATCCAGGGCATTAACCCCGGCGCCGGCATCAGCCGCTTCTCGTCGCAGATGATTAAGGCCTATGGGCTGGATAGCGCCGGGTATTATTTTGAGCCAGGCACCGAGAGCGACTGCTTTGGCCGCTACGAGCAGGCGGTCGCCGCCAAAAAATGGGTGGTTATTCCCCTCTGGCACCCGCAGTTTCTGCATAACCGCTACGCCATCCGGGCGCTGAAAGAGCCCAAAGGGCTGCTCGGCGTGCAGGACGAGGCGACGCTGCTGGTGCGCAAAGCGGCGCGCAAGAAGATAAATCCCGCCGCGCTGGCTGCGCTTTCATCGCTTTATATCGGCAACGCCAGGCTGAGCGCGCTGGAAGACGACCTGCGTAAAAGCGCTGCATAGCGCCACAAGGGAGGCGTAACGGCTTCCCTTTTCAAAAAATAAACCTCTGTTTATCAATGTAATAAACCAAAAACCGCATTTTCCCTAAAAAGATAACTTGCAATCAAATAGCGCACTATTTATATTCCTCATCACGAACTCAGCAACACGTCAGTCGTAAATACATTTAAATAGCGCACGATTTAATAGCGAATAATCAGGAGGCACTACCATGAAAATCAAACAGACTATCCTTGCCGCAACCTTAGCCGCCGTCTCCACCAGCAGCTTTGCTGACCAGCCGTATGCCGACCATCGCGTTCAGGCGTTTCTCGACGCGCTGAACAGCAGCGGCGGCAAACCGATGGAACAGCTCTCCCCGCAGGCGGCCCGCCAGGTGCTGGTCGACGCGCAAAAAGGCGCCGCGCTTCCCCCTGCCGACGTCAGTGAAAAAACCATTCAGGTTAACGGCCAGCCTGTCCGCCTGAACATCGTTAAGCCGAAAGGCGCTAAAGGCATCCTGCCGGTCTTTATGTTCTTCCACGGCGGCGGCTGGATCCTGGGCGACTTCCCGACTCATGAACGCCTTGTCCGCGACCTGGTGGTGGGCTCAGGCGCAGCGGCGGTCTTTGTTAACTATACCCCGTCGCCGGAAGCGCATTTCCCGGTCGCCATTAATCAGGCTTACGCCGCCACCCGCTGGGTTGCCGAGCATGGCGAGGAGATTGGCGTGGACGGCTCCCGTCTGGCGCTGGCGGGCAACAGCGTGGGCGGCAACATGGTGGCGGCCGTCGCCCTGCAGGCGAAGCAGAATCACACGCCCGCCATTCGTTATGAAGTGATGTTCTGGCCGGTCACCGACGCGAACTTTACTACCGGCTCTTATAACCAGTTCGAGCAGGGGTATTTCCTGACGCGCAACATGATGAAATGGTTCTGGGATGCCTATACCACCAAAGAGAGCGACCGCAATAGCATTCTCGCCTCGCCGCTGCGCGCAACGACGGAGCAGCTGAAAGGCCTGCCGCCGACGCTTATCCAGACGGCGGAGCTGGACGTGCTGCGCGACGAAGGCGAAGCCTTTGGCCGCAAGCTGGATGCGGCGGGGGTTGATGTCACCGTCACCCGCTATAACGGCCTGATTCACGACTACGGCCTGCTGAACGCCCTGAGCACGGTGCCGGCGGTACGCACCGCTATCCTTCAGGCCTCCACCGAGCTGAAAACTCACCTGAAATAATGTTTTCTGCGGCCCGGCGCGCTATGCGCCGGGCGCTGTGTTGATTTTCACTCGGTAAGTGAAAGTGTTACCGCTCCGGCCCGGTGTTTCCGCCGCCGCAAGCGGCCTATTCTTACCCTCAAGCAAGGCAATGAATGAACCCCTTGCCTGAAAAATCAATCACCTGATGATATTTACTATTGAGGATAAACAAGATGAAAACCGTAAAATTCGCCATCGCCGCCCTTTCTCTGATGACTTCCGTAAGCTTCGCGCAGAGCATCAGCGCCACCGCCGCCACCATTGACGACGCAGAAGCGCAAATCGCGCAACAGGCCCGCCAGGCAGGCGCGTCCTATAAAATCACCGAAGCGTTTAACGGCAACCAGGTGCATATGACGGCTGAACTGCAAAAATAAGCCTGAGAGAAGAAACCCGGCGCAGCGTTTGCGCCGGGTTTTTATTTTTCAGCCGCCTGTACGGCGTTAACGCGAAAAGCGGGATGGGTGCGCAGCAGGCCGGTAATCGCTTTCAGATGGTCGCGAAACGCGCCGTGAAGCTGGCGAATAGCGGGCGAGAACTGCTTGCGGTGCGGGCATATCAGGCTCAACGGCGCGGCTTCGCCAGGGTGCTGCGGCAACAACACCTCCAGCCTGCCCGCCAGCACGTCGGCGCTGAGGTCAATCCAGGATTTATAAACGATCCCCATCCCTTCCACCGCCCAGCGGCGGGCCACGTCCGCATCGTCACACAGCAGGCGGCTTTTCACATGCAGCTGGCGGCGCATGCCGTTTTCCGGAAAGCTCCATTTATCATAAACGTGGCCGTTCATTGTGAAGAGCAAACAGTGGTGCTGCGCCACCTCGTCAAGCGTCGCCGGTCGCCCGTGTTTCGCGAGATAATCCGGCGAAGCGGCCATAACCCGGCGGTTATCCTCCGCCAGCGGCAGCGCCACGTAGCTGCTGTTCTCCAGCGCGCCGTAGCGGATAGCCACATCCACCGGGTCGCGAAAGACGTCGCTTCGCTGGTCGGAGAGAAACAGGCGCAGCGAAATTTTCGGGTGCTGTTCGCAAAACGTCGTGATGAGCGGCAGCAGAATGTTGCGGCCAATATCGGACGGCACCGCCACTTTCAGCTCCCCCTGCAGCTCATCCTCATTGTTGTGCAGGCTTTCCGCGCCCGCCTGTACCACCGCCAGCAACTCCTGGGCGTAGGGCAAATACTTTTCCCCTTCGGCGGTCAGGCGCAGGCTGCGCGTAGAGCGCACAAACAGCCGCTTGTCGAGGTCGCGCTCCAGCCGGTGCACCGCGGCGCTCACCTGGCCTGGCAGTAGATCCGCCTCGCGGGCGGCGTTAGAAAAGCTGCCAAGCGCAGCGGACCTGACAAACAGCGTGACATCTTCCAGCCGAATCATCTTTTCTCCCGAACCTTTAGCCCTACAGCCGTCAGCAGCGGGGCCAGCCTGCCCGCGATGACCCGCCGCTTTTGGTAATTATTTGAAAGGATTATGGCGCTTTCTGGTAAGCCCCTCAATGGCGGCATGCGCGGCGCGCCGCGTTTTGATTTTCACTGCAAAAGAGAAAGTGCTGCTCGTTTACGCCGGTTTTTCTCTGTATCCCCTGGCAGTACGCTGCGTATCACCGGCGGCAAAGGCCGCCTTCATCCTTAAATAAGAAGAGAGACGCCATGAAAGCCATCGTATACAGCCAGAACGGGTTACCTATCTCCGATGCGAAATCCCTTTATGAAATGGAGCTGCCGAAGCCGCAGCCTGGCGCCCATGACCTGCTGGTGAAAATCCGCGCGGTTTCGGTGAACCCGGTGGATACGAAAGTCCGCGCCGGTTCGCCCACCGACAAACCGCGCATTTTGGGCTGGGACGCCGTCGGCACCGTCGAGGCCGTGGGTGAAAACGTCACCCTGTTTAAGCCAGGCGACGACGTGTATTACGCAGGCTCAATTACCCGCCCCGGCTCCAATGCGGAGTACGGTCTGGTGGACGAGCGCATCGCCGGGCATAAGCCCGCAAACTTAAGCGACGCCGACGCCGCCGCGCTGCCGCTCACCTCGCTCACCGCCTGGGAACTGCTGTTCGACCGCCTGGAAGTGAAAGACGGCGAAGGCGACGCGCTGCTTATCATCGGCGCCGCCGGGGGCGTCGGGTCAATACTCACCCAGCTTGCCAGCAAACTCACCGGGCTTACGGTTATCGGCACCGCCTCGCGCCCGGAAACCGCGGAGTGGGTGAAATCCCTCGGCGCGCATCACGTTATCGACCACACCCGCCCACTCACCGACGGGCTGCGCGACATCGGCATTACGCAGGTACGCTATGTGGCGAGCCTGACCCATACTGATAAACACTACCCGCAGATTGTGGACGCGCTGGCGCCGCAGGGCCGTCTGGCGCTGATTGACGACCCGGAAAGTCTGGACGCCGTGCCGCTCAAACGCAAAGCCGTCTCGCTGCACTGGGAGCTGATGTTCACCCGTTCGCTGTTTAACACGCCGGACATCCGCCGCCAGAGCGACATTCTGGAAAATGTTCGCCGCCTGATTGAAGACGGCACGCTGAAAACCACCACGGGCGAGCACTACGGCAAGATCACCGCCGAAAACCTGCGCCGCGCCCACGCCTTTATCGAAAGCGGTAAAGCGCGCGGCAAAATCGTGCTGGAAGGCTTCTGATAACGTCGCCGGGCGCGGCAACGCGCCTGGCCATCACCACAAGGATTATCCCATGCGTACTCGTCGTTTTACCCGGCCTGCCCTGGCGCTGGCCGTTTCGCTGGCTGTTGCCGGCCCTGCTTTACTGAGCGCCACAGCCCAGGCGCAGCCGTTAACCCTGAGCGAATTAGCAAGCGATCGCGCCATCGGCCAGCCTGAAGTGGTCGCCACCTTTCACGGCGCCATGCCTACCGGCGTGACGGTGACGCAAGAAGGCCGCATTTTTGTTAACTTCCCGCGCTGGGGCGACGACGTGCCTTTTACCGTCGCTGAAGTGAAAGGCAATCAGCTAACGGCGTATCCTAACCGCGAGATTAACCAGCCGGACGATGCCAAACCGGGCGAGCGTTTTCTGAGCGTGCAGAGCGTGGTGGCCGACGGACAGGGCCGCCTTTGGGTGCTGGATACTGCCGCCCCTGGCTTCGCCGAACCGGTGAAAGGCGGCGCAAAGCTGGTGGCTATCGATCTCAAAACCAATAAGGTAGTAAAAACCATTATCTTCCCGGCGGAGGTTATCCGTTCCACCACCTACGTTAACGACGTGCGCTTTGACTTTCGCGTCGGCGAAGCGGGCGTCGCTTATATTACCGACTCGTCGCTTTCCGGCACCGGCGGCATTATTGTGGTGGATCTCGCCACCGGCAGCGCCGTCCGACGCCTGACCGGAGACCGCTCCACGTCGCCGGAGAAAGGCTTCGTCCCGGTAGTGGAAGGCGAAACGCTGTTACAGCGCCATGCCGACGGCTCCACCGCGCCGTTCAGCGTCGCCTCAGACGGCATCGCCCTGTCGCCGGATGGCAAAACCCTCTACTACAGCCCGCTCTCCAGCCGCTATCTGTATGCGATTTCCACCGCGCTGCTGCGCGACCCGAACGTCAGCGAGGCGCAGCTCTCCGCCGCCGTGCAGGACCTGGGTGAGAAAGGAGCGTCGGACGGCCTGGAAGCCGACGCCAGCGGCGCGGTTTACGCAGGCGATTACGAGCGAAACAGCATCCGCAAGCGCGAGCCTGGCGGCGAATGGCGCACCATCGTCCACGGCCCGCAGATTTTATGGCCCGACACCCTCTCCGTCGGCCCGGACGGTTACCTTTACTTCACGGTAAACCAGTTAAACCGCCAGCCAGGCTTCCACGCCGGCAAGGATCTGCGCCAGAAACCATACGCCCTGCTGCGCGTGCGCATTAACGCCGCGCCTGCGCCAACGCGTTAACCTAAGGCGTAGAGAGAAAAAGGCCTGGCGTCGCCAGGCCTTTGCGTTTGGACTCGTTATCAGGGTTGCCTGCTTTCAAAACCGATAACAACGTCACCGCTTACCTTATCAGCGTGTAACGGAATATAGTATTTACTACGCCCTGCGATTACCCCTGAAGGAACTGCGATGTCTTCCCGCTTCGCCACCCTGCGCCGTATTCCTCGCGGCGTCTGGATAATCGGCTTTGTCAGCCTGCTGATGGATATCTCTTCAGAGATGATCCACAGCCTGCTGCCGTTATTTATGGCGACCGCGCTGGGAACGCCGGTGGTGGTTATCGGCCTGATTGAAGGGCTCGCCGAAGCCACGGCGCTGTGCGTTAAAGTCTTTTCCGGCGTGATTAGCGACTATATCGGCAAGCGTAAAGGGCTTGCCGTGCTCGGTTACGGCCTTGGCGCGGTGAGCAAACCCCTGTTTGCGCTCGCCTCCACCTCCGGGATGGTTTTCAGCGCCAGGATTATCGACCGGCTCGGCAAAGGCATTCGCGGCGCGCCGCGCGACGCCCTGGTGGCGGACGTCACGCCGCCGGATATCCGTGGCGCCGCCTACGGCCTGCGCCAGACGCTGGATACCACGGGCTCGTTTCTCGGCCCTTTGCTGGCGGTCGGGCTGATGCTGCTGTGGCATAACGATTTCCGCTCCGTCTACTGGGTGGCCGTTATCCCCGCGTTTCTCGCCGTCGGGCTGCTCTGTTTCGGGCTGCATGAGCCGCGAAAGCCTGTTGAGCACCGCAGAAGCAACCCTATTAAAAAGGAAAATCTCAAACGGCTGGGCCGCGACTGCTGGCAGGTGATAGGCCTTGGCGCCGTCTTTACCCTGGCCCGCTTTAGCGAAGCCTTTCTGGTGCTCAGAGCGCAGGAGGTGGGCATCCCGCTTGCCCTGATCCCGCTGGTGATGGTGGCGATGTATGTCGTGTTTTCCGTGACGGCCTACCCTTTTGGCCGCCTGTCCGACACGCTAAGCCACCGTCGCTTGTTGCAGCTGGGGCTGCTCGTGTTGATTGCGGCGGATATTACCCTTGCCATGAGCCAGGGCTGGCAAGGGATTATCGCAGGTGTGGCGCTGTGGGGTGTGCATATGGGCATGACGCAAGGGCTGTTCAATGCGATGGTCGCCCGCACGGCGCCTGCGGATTTACGGGGCACGGCGTTTGGCATCTTCAGCCTGCTGAGCGGCGCAGGATTATTGCTGGCAAGCCTGGGCGCCGGGCTATTATGGGATATCTGGGGCTCCGGTTCGACGTTTTACGCCGGTGCGCTGCTTTGTCTGCTTACCTTGCTGGTTACCCGCTTCGCGCCTGAAAAAAGGCCGCCTTACGGCGGCCGTAAAACTTAACGCAGATTCAACCGGGCGCTTAGCGTCTCGATCTGCGCCCGCCAGCGGGCCTGAAGCGCCGGTTTCTGATGCTTCGGCTTGCGTGCGGTATCCTCGCGAAGTTTTTCCTCAAGCGTAAGCAGCGCCGCCAGCAGCGACTCTTCATCTTCCTGCGCCGCGGCATGACGCTCTGCAACCGGCGCAGGCCGCGCGCAAGCGCCGCCCTGCTCCCCGCCTAGCCGTTCATAAACCTCCTCCAGCGCATGGCATTCGCTAAGCCTCTGCTGGTCGATAAGCCAGAACCGGTTGCAGCTTTGCTCAATCAGGCGGCGATCGTGGGTGACAAGCAGCACCGCGCCCTGGAATTCGCGAAGCGTCGCCTCCAGCTCCTCCTTGCCTTCCATATCAAGATGGTTGGTCGGCTCATCCAGCAACAGCAGTGAATACCGGCCAAGCGTCAGCCCGATGAACAGCAGGCGCGAGCGCTCGCCACCGCTCAGGGCACCCACCTTTTGCAGGTGGCGCGCATAAGGGAAACCGGCGCTGATTAACGCCCGCTTGCGCTGCTCGTCGTCAGCGGCAGAAAAACGGGCCAGGGCTTCGCTCAGGGTCTCTTCATCGTCGAGCTGCCGCTGGCTCTGATCGTAATAGCCCAGCCGCAGCCGCGGATGAAACAGCGCCTGTTCCTGCGCCTGCCAGGCGCCCCACAGATGTTGAAGCAGCGACGATTTGCCAGCGCCGTTACGCCCGACGATGGCGATGCGATCGCCGCTTTTCACCTGCAGGGGATCAAGCGTAAAAAGAACCGGCGCGTCGGCGGACGGGCGCACCGCAAGGCGCGGCAAATCCAGCAGCCGGTCGGCTTCCAGCGCTTCTCCCTGCAATCGCAGCCGCCAGCCGCTCCCTTCCGTCAACCGGGTTTGCGTCTCTTTCAGCCAGTCGGCCCGTTTTTCCATCTGCTGGGCTTTACGCGCCAGCCCTTCGTTGTCGTAATCACGCCCCCACAGCGCCATGCGCCGGGCGCTTTTCTCGATGCGTTCAATCTCCTTTTGCTCCGCCTGATGGCGCAAGGCGTCCGCCTCATCCCGCGCCTTAAGCGTTTGTCGGGCGGCGGTACAGGGCAGGCGGAAAAACTGCAGCGTTTTATCGCGCAGGATCAGCGTGCAGTTGGTGACGCTGTCGAGCAGGCGGCTGTCGTGGGAAACCAGCACCATGCTGCCGCCCCAGCTTTTCAGAAAGCGCTCCAGCCAGAGCAAGGTGGGCAGGTCGAGGTGGTTGCTCGGCTCATCCAGCAACAGCAGGTCCGGCTGGCGTAATAGCGCGCGGGCGAGCAGCAGACGGGTGTGCTGCCCGCCGCTGAGCGCCCCTGCCGTCTGTGACCAGAGCGCCGGGGAAAAGCCGATAGTCGCCAGCAGCGCTTCGCAGCGCCAGCGCTCCGCCTCGCGCTGCGCGGGCGGCAGGCGCGCCAGCAGGGCGTCCAGCAGCGAACAGGAATAGAGAGAGTCAGGCAGGGACTGCTCAACCCGCGCCAGCAGGCAGGCGTGAGACGCCGTCACGCGGCCCCGGCTGGCGGCAAGCTCGCCGCTGAGGATTTTCAACAGCGTGCTTTTGCCGCTGCCGTTATGGCCGATAAGCCCAATACGATCGCCCTTTTTAATGGCGAAGGAGATGTCATGCAGGAGTGTGCCGAAGGCGTTGTCATAGCCGACAGCATGAACAGAAAGCAGAGTGCTCATATGCTTACCCGTGATTTGCAGGCATAAGGATGCCTGTCGTCAAAATTCGCTGACGACAATCCGGTAAGCCGGAGAGAAGAACAGGTGTTGGAAAGCTTCGCTCAGGCGGGATTATCGCAGCACGATACCGGTAATGCCCGAGCGAGACCAATCACCATAGAGGTGTGAGTGAACAAACAATTCACACATCGGCATAGCATTCCTCCTTTTTATTCGTTAAGTGAATGGATTGAGCGACTATAAAGCGTCAGCCCGTGAAGCGCCAGCCCACCGTACGCCTTTCGTTGTGAAAACGTGACCGTGTCGGCACGCCAGGTTCCTGTTTCAGCCAATAAGCGTGAAGCGTTATGGCTTATGCCTTTCGGCGCCTTTTAAAACCGCGAGCACTTTTTCTTATGAAATAAACCTAAATATAATTTCCCAGTTTCGCCGCTAAATAGCTAAAGTCAGGAACTATTTTTTCGCCACGACAATATAATATCAAACGCATACTATTTGAATGCAAAGTAAATCTTTCGCTTTTTCATAACTTATTCTCATGTAATAAAAGCAGCCGTTTCGTAATAAAAAATTCATAGTTCTCTTTTATAGCAAGGCTCAGCGTTGCGATTTATCTTAATTTAGCGGTCAGTCTTGTTTAGCGAAATTAATAAAATTAGAGTGAAGCCGGAAAATTAATTCTTAAGCATTTCTTATTCACCTTATCTTCCGGTTAAAAAGGAGTACTACATGGCTATTGATATGTTCCTGAAAGTGGATGGCGTGACCGGCGAATCGAAAGATTCCAATCATAAGAACTGGCTTGACGTGCTCTCTTTTAACTGGGGCGCCTCGCAGCCGGGCAATATGGCGGTGGGCGGCGGCGGCGGCGCGGGCAAAGTCAATTTTCACGATTTAACCGTGCAGTCTATGGTAGATAAAGCCACGCCAGCCATTCTGAAATTCTGCGCCAGCGGCAAGCATGTGACTAAGGTTGAGCTTTCCATCTGCAAAGCAGGCGGCCAGCAGGTTGAGTACTCCCGCGTGGTGCTTGAGGACGTGCTTGTTACCCGCACGGAATTTACCGGCGTCGGCCATACGGACACCGTGCTGGTGAATTACCACTTCCAGGCGTCGAAAGTGAATTTCCATTACTGGGAACAGTCGAGCCAGGGGACCAAAGCCGCCGAAACGAAGTCGGGATGGGATATTAAGCAAAACAAAGAAATTTGATGCGTAAGGAGTCATTCCCGTGGCAGAAATTAATGCGATGATAAATGCCCTTCTCGCCGATCACTCTTATTTTAATACGCAACAATTGCATAGCATGGTTGCGTTTGTGAATGAGCTTGATGAAGAAACGCTTTATCAGTTCGAAAACTCTGATGAGCGCACGGTAATGTACGCTTATGAGCAGTTGGTCTTTACCGGGCGAAATAACCGCGGCAATGATATTGAAATGGGCTTGCTAAACCGGCCCGCCAATACCGCCGTACAAAATAACCGGGCTTTCTTTGAACGCTTTAATACTTCGGTTCCCTATGGCCGCGGGTATGGCGGGAATGTCTATGAAGACAGCACCAAAATTAAATATGACTACGCCAGCAAAATATTAAACGCCGTCGGCGGTCTCGCCACCATGGGGGGCGGAATCGCCGCCGCCGTGGCCGCCACCACCACCACCACGGTGCGCGCCGCGTTAACCGCAACCGGAGGCGCGGCTTCCTTAGCCGGCGGCGCGCTGGTGCTGCTACGCAACAGCCTTGCCGACAGCCAGGTGGCCAGCAACAAGCGCTTTATCGAAACGGTGAAGAAAATAGTGAAGGCGCGCAACAAGGTGAATAAGTTTTTTGAGGAGACCAACAATAAGGTGGTGAAAGATCCGGAAAAAGCGGCGACACAGTTGCAGGCGGGGCTAAGCTCCAACCCGAACCGCTTTACGCGCGGGCCGAATAACACAACGGTATTCCAGAATCTCAGCGCCGTTGAAAAGCTGGTGCAGGAAGATTTTGCCAGCCAGCATTACAACATCAAAACCAAACTGATTATCCGCAATAACGACCCGTGGTTTATCCGCCTGGAAACGCTGCGCAGCGAACCCAGAGAGTTAACCCAGATGGATATGGAAGTGTTGCAGAGCGTCGCAAGCCGCCTGTAGTCTTATTCGTAGCGGCGGCATTCCCGCGCCGCTTCCTTCTGTTTCGCCGCCCGCCAGCCCCCTTCGTCACGCAAGACGCCAACGCGCACTACACTCTTTGCGTAGTCGACTGACTGTCGGGAGGTCATTTTGCGTGCCGGAAACAAACTCCTCGCCCTGACCGGGTTTGCGCTTATCGCTGCGGCATACGGGCTGGCCCGCTTCTCCTGGGGCCTGCTGCTGCCGGCTATCATGCCGGATATTCGCTTATCGCTCTCCCTGGCGGGCACGCTCTCCTCCGCCTCCTTTGCCGCTTACTGCGTGGCGATTGTTTTCGCCTCTGTCTGCACCGCCCGCACCGGCCCCCGTCTGCCTGCGCTGCTCGCCGGGCTGTTCGCCATGGCGGGCATGGGGATAATTGCCCTGTCTCACAGCCCGGGCGGACTGATGGCGGGCGTTATCTGCGCCGGGCTCAGCACCGGGCTCGTCTCGCCGCCGATGGCGGAGGCGGTCAACCGGAAGGTCATGGAAAGCCAGCGTCCGGTCGTGAATACCCTGATTAACGCGGGCACGGGGGGAGGCATTATCTTTTCGTCGCTCGCCGTGCTGGCGCTGACCGATAACTGGCGCGTTATCTATTTTTGCTTCACGCTCGCCACCCTTATCCCCACCCTGCTGGCGCTGAAAGTCATTCCCGGCGGCGCCAGCGGCGTGAGGTTTTCGCTAAAAGCGCAGGGCGCCGCCTTTCTTTCGCCCGCCTTACGCCCTCCGCTGCGCGTGGCCTTCCTGAGCGGGATAGCCAGCGCCGCTTACTGGACCTTCGGCCCGGTGATGTTTGCGTCACTCGCCGGGATGGAAGCGCGAACGGTGACGCTGCTCTGGTTGATTACCGGCATCACCGGCTGCTTTGGGTTGCTGACGGGTTATCTGACTAACCGCTTTGGCATCAACCGCATCCACCGGATGATGCAGGCGCTGACGGCGGCGGCCTTTCTGCTGCTGATGGCCTCAACGCATAACCCGCTGCTGGTTTATCTGGCGGCAGCACTCTACGGCTTTGCCTATATCACGCTCTCGGGCGTGCTGCTGGTGAGCGGCGTCAACGCGGCGGGCGATGACCCGGCTGCGGGACTGGGGGCGGTGTTCCTGATGCTCGCCATCGGCCAGGTAGCGGGCGCGGCGGCGTTCGGCCTGCTGCTGGACAGCGCAGGCGCCGTCATCGCGCTGTGGATTTTCAGCGGCGTCGCGCTGCTGGCGATGCTGCTGCCCGCCACGCAAACGCAGCGTCAGCGCGTTGTAGACGCAGAGTTTAAGTAACGGCTTTATAATGGCGGGTTTACGGCTTAACAGGGTTATCCCATGAAACTTTTGTCGCTTCGCGTTCTCATCCCGCTTGTCGCTGTCGCCCTGCTGCTGGTCTGGTGGCTGCGCCCGCACTACAGCGATGAGGAGAAGGCTTACTACGCCGCGGTGTTCTGTTCGGTTAACAAAGCCGGCACCGGCGCGCCCCTTTCGCAAATGGAGCAGGTTATCGAAGGCGGCAATACCGATTATGCGCTGCAAAAAACGCACTTTTCCCCGTCGCTGGCGAAAGCCGTTATTCACCGCTGGGCGCAGTTAAGCGAAGAGGAGAAGCAGCGCGCGCGGCAGAACCCCGCCGCCTGCGCCCCGTTGCTGACCGCCGCAATGCAGCGCTAGTTACACCGCAGGCAGCAGCGCCAGCGACGCTTTCATCTCCCGCGCCTCTTCCCCCGGGCTTCGCCCGAACAGACGGCGGAACTCGCGGTTAAACTGCGAAGGGCTTTCATAGCCGACTTTGAAAGCGGCGGACGCGGCGCTGAGATCGTCGCGGATCATCAGCAGCCGTGCCTGGTTCAGACGCACGGATTTAATGTACTGCAGCGGCGTGGTGCGCGTGACGGCCCTGAACTGCCGGTGAAAAACCGGCACGCTGAGCCCCGCTTCGCTTGCAAGCTCGCTGATGTTAAAGGGCTGCGAGTAATCGTCATGTATGCGCAACAGAACCTGGGAAATGGAGGCGAAATGTCCCTGGCTTGCCAGCGCCGCTTTGATTGCGCCGCCGCGCTCCCCCACCAGCACCCGGTAGTAAAGCTCGCGCACCACCTGCGGCCCGAGGATGCGCGCCTCCTGCGGTGAGGAAAGCACGCGCAGCAGGCGCAGGGTGGTGTCGGTCAGGCTCTCATCCAGCGGCGTGGAGATGATGCCTTCCGGCGCCTCGTGGTAGCTCGCCTGGGCGTGACCAAGCGACATCACCAGCTCTGAAAGCACAGTCATATCCAGCGAAACCGCAACACCCAGCAGCGGCGCCTGAGGGCTGCCTTCCGTCTCGGTGGAAAACGGCAGCGGGACGGAAAGCACCAGGTAATGCTGCGGGTTGTAATGGTAGACTTTGTCCGCCAGATAGCCCCGCTTCGCCCCCTGACAGACAATCACGATGCAGGGTTCATAAACCACCGGCGTGCGGCCCAGCGGGCGGTCTGAGCGCATAAATCGCACGCAATCCAGCAACGAGCGTGTGTACCCCTCCTGCGGCGCCAGTTTTTCCAGCAGCGCGATCATTTCGTTCATTCGGCACCCTCCTCTGTGGCGTGAGTTATGAATGTGCAACAACTTTGCCGCTCTGCGCCCGAAAGGGGAAGCCCCCCGATAGGATCAGGCAATCATGCGATAAGAATGGCGCTTTTTTATCCGCTGCGCACGCTTTAGCATCGTTCATGAACTATCCCACTCAGCTATGGAGATAAAACGATGCAAACGTCAAAAGTTATTCTGCTCACCGGCGCCAGCAGCGGTATCGGCGAAGCGACGGCTCGCCTGCTCGCCCGCGAAGGTCATCAGTTAATTATCGGCGCCCGCCGTACGGATCGCTTACAGGCGCTGAGCCAGGAGTTCAGCAATATCGACTATCTGGCAGTGGACGTGACCCGACCTGAAGATCTGCAAAAAATGGCGCAGCACGCGCTCACGCAGTATGGCCGCATCGACGTGCTGGTTAATAACGCCGGGATTATGCCGCTTTCGCCGCTTTCAGCCCTCAAAACCGATGAGTGGAACCAGACGCTGGATGTCAACGTTCGCGGCGTGCTGCACGGCATCGCCGCCGTGCTCCCCGTCATGGAGCAGCAAAAGCAGGGGCAGATTATCAGCGTCGCGTCGATAGGCGCGCACCTGGTCTGGCCTTCCTGCGCCGTCTATTGCGCCAGTAAATTCGCCGTTCGCGCCATTATGGACGGGCTGCGCCAGGAGACCGATACCGTTCGCGTCACGGTGGTAAGCCCGGGCGTGGTGGAATCTGAGCTGGCGGACCACATTACCGATACTTCCGCACGGGAAGCGATGGTGGATTTCCGCCGCGTCGCGCTGCCTGCCGAGGCCATTGCAAAAGCGATAGGCTGGGCCATCGCGCAGCCCGATGGCGTCGACGTTAGCGAAATCATCGTGCGCCCTACCGCCAGCCCTTACTGAGCCTTCAGCTCGCCTCCGGGGACCACGCCCCGGAGGGCTTTTCCTGCGCCTTAATTTGACGCCCGCGCGCCTGGCAACAACACTTCCAGTTTGGTCTTTTCGCCCACCGGGCGTCAGGTTTACTGGAGTCGTTATGAAAAAAACCGTTGTTGTCGCCGGCGCCGTAGGCGTAATTGGGCGCGGCGTGCTGGCCCATTTTGAAGAGCAGGATGTGGAGCTGGTCGCGCTTTCGCGCAGCCAGCCCGATTTTCCCACCCGCGCAAGACACCTGCCGGTCGATCTCACCGACAGACATGCCTGCGAAGCGATGCTCGCCCAGGTACCGGAAGCCACCCACCTGGTTTTCGCCGCTTACCAGGAGAAACCCACCCCCGCCGAACTGGTGGAAACCAACCTGCTGATGCTGAAAAACCTGGTGGAGGTGCTGGAAGCGAAAGCGCCGCATTTGAATCACGTGACGTTGATGCAGGGCGGGAAAGCCTATGGCGCGCATATTGGCGCCTTCCCGTCGCCGGCGAAAGAGAGCGACCCGCGTCATATGCCGCCGAACTTCTATTACGATCAGGAAGATTTTCTGCGCGAACGCGCTGTCGGCAAAGCCTGGTCATGGACCGCGCTGCGCCCGGAGGCGGTCATCGGCATGGCGGTGGGCAACCCGATGAACCTGCTGATGGTGATTGCCGTCTACGGAACGCTGGCGAAGGCGCTGGGCGTGCCGATGTCCTTCCCCGGCCCGCGCGAAGCATACGATGTGCTCTACCAGGTCACCGACACGCGCATTCTCGCCAGCGCCATCGACTGGGCGGGCGAGAACGAGGCCTGCCGGGGCGAAGTGTTTAATATCACCAACGGCGACTATTTCCGCTGGTCGCGCGTCTGGCCGCGCATCGCCGCCTTTTTTGACGTGCCGGTCGGCGAGCCGTTCCCTCTCTCCCTTGAGCAGATGATGGCGGACAAAGGGCCTTTGTGGGAGCAACTTACCCGGACGCACGGGCTACAACCTTACCCTTACGAAAAAGTAGTCTCCTGGCGGTTCGGGGATTTCATTCTGAAAACCACCTTCGACAATATCACCAGCACCATTAAAGCGCGCCAGCACGGCTTCGCTGACTGCATCGACAGCGAAGAGATGTTTATCGACCGGCTGCAGGCGCTGCGCGAACAACGCTATATTCCGTAAAACCTGAAGAGGCGGGAGGCCGCCTCGCTTTCTCGCCTGAATCACTCTTCGCGCCCTGTGACGCCCTGAAGTGAGAAGCGCGCAGCACCTTCCCCCTTTGCGGCACACTACACTAGCCTGTGGAGGCTGAAGCCCGTCCGTACTCTCCATTTCGCTCCCGACCACGGGAAAAGGCGTGAAGCATGACTCTCGATCTTACTCACTTTACCCCGCTGCAGAGCTTTTTCGGCGGGATGCTCATCGGCGCCGCCGCATGGCTGCTGATTCTCTTCTGCGGCCGGGTGGCCGGCATAAGCGGCATCCTCGGCGGGCTTCTTTCCACCGCCGCGCCCGATAAGCGCTGGCGAGTCGCCTTTTTGCTGGGACTGGCGGCCTCACCCTGGCTTTACCGCCTCTTTACAACCCTGCCGGAAACCCGCATCGACGCGGGCTGGCCGCTGATAATTCTGGCGGGCCTGCTGGTCGGCGTCGGCACGCGTTACGGCGCCGGCTGCACCAGCGGCCACGGCGTGTGCGGCCTTTCCCGGCTCTCGCCACGTTCGCTGGTCGCCACCCTGGCGTTTACCGCCGTGGCGTTCCTCACTGTCTGGCTGCTCGGCAGCGGGCGTTGAAGGAGAACACCATGAATGCGCTCTTTGCGTTGCTTGCCGGTTTGCTGTTTGGCATTGGGCTGCTCGTTAGCGGCCTGGCCAACCCGGCTAAGGTGCTCGGTTTTCTTGATATCACCCGGCTGTGGGACCCTTCGCTGGCGTTTGTCATGGGCGGCGCCATCAGCGTGGCCTTTTTCGCCTTTCGCATGGCGAAAAAGCGCGTGCGCCCGGTTTTTGGCGACGAAATGCATATCCCTGCAACACGGCGTATTGATGGCCGGTTGCTCGGCGGCGGGGTGCTGTTTGGCGTGGGCTGGGGCCTGGCGGGGATCTGCCCTGGACCGGGCCTGGTGCTGATGGGGCTCGGCGAGGTTAAAGGCATCGCGTTCGTCGCCGCGATGGTGGCGGGCATGCTGATCTTCGAAGGGCTGGAGAAGGCGCGCGGGCGAAACTGATCAGGCTTTCTCCAGTATCGTGAGCAGCACGCCGTAGATCAGCAGATGCCCGGCATAGGCATAGTAGAAAAACTGCCGCGGCAGAAAGCGCGGCGACCCTTCCGGCCTGAGCCTCGCGGCCAGATACAGCCCGGCGAAAGGCAAGACTAATGTAGGCAGAATGTAATACGTCAGCGTATCGAGCGGTTGCTGCGCAACACGGTACATGCCGTTTAACATCAACATCGCGACGACGGCGCCAGTCAGACCGAGCGCGCGCCAGCGCTGCAGTTTCGGCGAGAAGAGCACCGCCAGCGAGAGGGTCAGGATAATCCCCTGCGGCCCGTAGCTGGCGAAATTAAGCGGCCAGACGAGCAGGCACAGCAGCACCGTCCCCGCCGCCACGCCCCGCTGCTGGTAGCGGTATGCCCAGGCGAAGAGCTGCGTTACGCCTGCGAAAACAAACAGAATATTCAGCGCATACCCGTAGTGGATTTCACGAAACGCCAGCCAGAAAACCGGCTGGGTGATGAACGACCAGAGCCACAGCCGATTCGCCCGCGCCTGCAAACGCGACGGCTGGCGGTGAAGGTTTAATGCCCAGATTAGCGCAAACAGCGGGAAAGCCATGCGCCCGAAGGCGAACAGCTCAGGCCTGGAGGGAGAGAGAAAAATGGTGTTGGCGTGGTCGATAATCATGGCCAGCAGCGCCAGCAGCTTAGCCATATCGATAGCGCCGGGGCTGAGCTTCAGTGACAGCGGATCGTTCATCATCGCTTTTTTATTCCCTGAAAGACCGCTAATCGGTAAAGGCCGTTCGCTAACAAAGGGTTGCAAGCGATCAGTGTAGCTCATCGGCTCCGCGCCGCCTTTCTTTCCCTCTTCAGCCCATAAAAAAACCCCCGGCGCAGGGCGACGGGGGTTTTTGTCAGGCTTTACTTACAGCGCCATGTCATGCTGGGCAGGCGCTTGCTCGGCTTGCGCCGGTTTTGCCTGCGGCATGGACGGCTGCGCCTCTTTCATCTGAATCACCGGCGGCTTGGTCAGCTGCAGCGTAGCGGCGGTTTCATCCCAGACCTGCTGAGTGAGCGCCACATTGCCGTTCAGCTTCTGGCCGTAGGTCGGTACGATTTCACGCAGCTTGCTCTGCCATTCGGCGGACTTGTACTGCTCCGGGAAGAGCTGCTTGATAACGTTCAGTGAGATAGGCGCCGCGGTGGATGCGCCCGGAGAAGCGCCCAACAGCGCCGCCACGGTTTTCTGCTCATCGGTCACGATTTCGGTGCCAAGTTTCAGCACGCCGCCTTTCTCGGGATCTTTCTTGATGATCTGCACGCGCTGGCCAGCCTGGATCAGTTTCCAGTCTTCTTTACGCGCGGACGGATAGTACTCTTTCAGCGCGTCGAAGCGGTCTTCGTCGCTTAACATCACCTGACCAATCAGGTATTTCACCAGATCGAAGTTATCCAGGCCGACATCGGTCATCGGGATAACGTTTTTGGTGGTGGTGGTGCTCAGCAGGTCGAAGAATGAACCGTTTTTCAGGAACTTGGTGGAGAAGGTCGCGAACGGCCCAAACAGCACGACGCGCTTGCCGTCAAGGAAACGGGCGTCCAGGTGCGGTACCGACATCGGCGGCGCGCCTACGGACGCCTGGCCATACACTTTCTCGCCGTGCTGACGGGCGATTTCCGGGTTTTCGCTCACGAGGAACGAACCGCCCACCGGGAAGCCGGCGTAGTTATCCGCTTCCGGAATGCCGGTTTTCTGCAGCAGCTTCAGCGCCCCGCCGCCTGCACCGATAAACACGTACTTCGCGTCTACCGCACGCTCATCGCCGCTTTTCACATCGGTGATGGTGACATGCCAGGAGTTGTCGTCGTTGCGTTTGAAGTCCGTGACTTCAGAGGAGGTTTCCAGCTTGAAGTTGTTCTGCTTCTTCAGGCTGCCCACCAGCTGACGGGTTATCTCGCCGTAGTTGACGTCGGTGCCGACCGGTGTCCAGGTGGCGGCGACTTTCTGCTTCGGATCGCGGCCTTCAATAATCAGCGGCGCCCATTTTTTGATCTGGTTTTGATCGGTGGAGAACTCCATCCCCTGGAACAGCGTAGTCTGCTGCAGCGCTTTATAACGCTTCGCCAGGTAATCTACGTTATCGCCCCAGACAAAGCTCATGTGCGGCGTGGAGTTGATAAAGGAGTGCGGGTCATGCAGCACGCCGCGTTTCACCTGGGTGGACCAGAACTGGCGAGAGATCATAAACGCTTCGTTGATCTCCAGCGCTTTGCTCACGTCGATGGTGCCGTCCGGACGCTCCGGCGTGTAGTTCAGCTCCATGTTGGCGGAGTGGCCCGTACCGGCGTTGTTCCAGCCATTAGAGGACTCCAGCGCAACGCCGTCGAGTTTCTCAACCATTATCTGTTTCCAGTCAGGCTGAATTTCCTGTAACACGGTGCCCAGAGACGCGCTCATGATGCCGCCGCCGATTAACAGCACATCGGTTTTTTCCGTGGTGTTTTCTGCGTAAGCATTTGAAGCAACAAGTACTGCAAGAAGGGATAAAGCAGGAACAATCTGTTTATGTTGTGGCATTTGCGTAAAAATCATCAACTACATTTGAAAAATTAGGCAATTATTTTAACAGGTAAATTAACAATTGAAAGTCATTTTCAACAAAATGTTAACAGCCCTACTTTATATACGTGTTTATGCGACAACACAGGGTGCCGCCCCCTTCCCGACCGGGCGAAGCGGAGATTGTTTCCGCCTTTAAATGCAAGTTATGGTACAAAGTATCATTCTCTCAAACGCTGACTGATACTGCATATGGCCTACTCCATTGACATCATCTCCTGCATTACCGACCGCTTTGTGGAACTGACCGCCACCGAGAAGCGCATCGCCCAGTTTATCCTTGACGACATCGCCGCCGCGGCGGACCTGCCCATCGCCGAACTGGCGCGGCTGACCGGCACCAGCCAGGCATCAGTCACCCGCTTCGCCCGCGCCCTGGGCTGCAAGGATGTGCGCGAGCTGAAAATCAAGCTGGCGCAGTCGCTCGCCGTGGGGCAGCGCTTTATCCTGGAAGTGCCGGACCTGGAAGGCGTGCAGGGCATTTATGAATCGATAATCAGCGTGCTGGAGACCAATCGCCGGGCGCTTAACAGCGAGTCGCTTAACACCGCAGTCAGCTGGCTTAGCCAGGCGCGACAAATTCTCGCCATCGGTATGGGCGGCGGCTCCACTATCTGTTCTCAGGAGTTACAGCATCGCCTGTTTCGTCTGGGACTGCCGGTGGTCAGCCAGAATGACGGCCTGCTGGTGCGCATGATGTGCTCGGCGGTGACGCCAAAGGATGTGGTGCTGGCGCTCTCCATTGGCGGGTTCACGCCAGAGATAACCGAAAGCGCAGCGATAGCCCGCCAGTACGGCGCGAAAGTCATCGCCATTACCCCGCTTGAAACGCCGCTTGCCGAACAGGCGGACCTGGTGCTGCCGCTGCTGGTGCGGGAGAACGACTACATCTACAAGCCCAGCACCTCGCGCTATGCGATGCTGGCGATGGTGGATGTGCTCGCCACCGAACTGGCGATGGCGAATAAGGCGCAAACGAAAGACCGCCTGCGCCGCATCAAGCTTGCCCTCGACAGCCACCGCGGCGGCGTGGACCGCCAGCCGCTGGGGGACTAGGGAGTGGCGATACGCGCTCGCCAGGCGTTTTTCACGCTTACCCCTGGGACGCCTTGCGTTTGCCAATCGGCAGCGGCGGCGCCTCCGGCTGGCTTTCGCGCTCGCGGGTTATCATCTCCAGCGCCTCTTCGCGGCTAAGGGCGCTCGCAGGCGTCACCAGCGTGACGACCACGCCGCAGACGAGGCTCGTCAGCACGGAAGGCAGACACGGGTTGCCCCAGAAAGCGAGCCAGCTGTCGTTCATCAACACCACCGTTGACGCCCCAGCCCCGCCCGCCAGCGCCGCCAGCGCGCCCTGCCAGTTAAAGCGCGTCCAGAAGCGGCCCAGAATCGAGCAGATAAACATTCCTGACATGATCATCGATATCATCTTGGTGATGTAGCTAATGATGTCATTCGAGGTCATTGCAAAGAGCAGCGCCAGCGCGATAACCAGCACGAGGAAAATACGCGACAGGCGAATGGCTTTCTCCGGGGCAGGCATATGGCCCGTTATCATCGTGTAGAGGTCGCGCAGAATAATCGACACCCCGGCGATGGCGTCTGAGCTGCCGGAGGACATGTTGGCCGACATCCCGGCAATCAGCACCGCCATCGCCAGCGCAGGCGGCAACACCTGGGTGGCGAACAGGAAGGCGAACCCGCTGTTGTCCAGATGATCATTCATCGTCCAGACCGCCATGCCGATAATGGCCGGCAGGAAGGAAAACAGCAGATAGAGCAGCCCGGTGATGGTGAAGGACTGGCGCACTGAAGAGACGGTTTTGGCGGAGTAGATGCGCTGGCGATAAGAAGGCGTCGCCAGTACGCCCACGCCAATCACCATGGCGAGCGAGAAGGCCGGTAAAAACCCAAGTTTGTCTACCGCGAAGAGGCTTTGCGCCGCCGGGTCGACCGCCTGCTGGATGTTGGCCCAGCCGCCCACATGCTGCACTGCCAGCACCGCCATTAAAATAAAGCCGACGAACAAGACAACGGACTGGATAGTATCTATCCAGACCACGGCGGAATAGCCGCCAATGCCGACATACACCACAAACGCCAGCGCAATAATAATTTTGGCGACATTAATATCTATTCCACTTGCCCAGGCGAGATATAAACCGCCGCCGAGAATATGCGCTCCCAGCCAGCCAATAGAGGCGATAAATATTAATACCGCCACGAGGTTTTTAATTATTTTGCTGCCGCCGGTGTAATAAGAAATCTCTTCGCTCATGGTCATAAAGCGTAATTTACGCACCGGCGCAAATAACCACGCCACCAGCAATATCCCTGCCGCGCCGCCAAGACCGTAAAGCATGCCCGCCCAGCCGTTGGTGTAGCCAAAGCCCACCGCGCCGACGCTCGAACCGGTGCCCACCATCGTGCCGACGGTGGAGCCGAGGGTTAAAATCATCGGCAATGAGCGCCCGCCCAGCAGAAAGTCATCGCCATTTTTCTGATGCCGCGAAACATACCAGCCAAGCGTTATCATGGCGCAGGCGTATACGGTAAACCAAACCAGAAATGACATATTATTCATTGCTCACGTCCAGACAGTATAAATACTTTCGCCCGCGCGAAGAGTATAGGTTGAAAGAAACGGCCGCCCGGAAAACGGCGCAGGGAAGCCGGATACAGGCGGAATAAAATCCGCCTGACGTACGCATCATTTTTTATCGGGTCGTTCTGTTATTTGGCGCGCGCTGCGTTATAGCAGGTCACGTCGACTTCCACTTTGCAGTCCACCACCAGATCCGCCACGCAGCAGATGCGGGCAGGCGGATGGTCGCCGAAAAATTCTTTAAACACTTTATTAAAAGAGGTGAAATAGCGGGCGTCGGTCAGGATCACCTTCACGTGCACCACGTCCGCAAGCGTAAAGCCCGCTTCGGTCATAATCTCCACGCAGTTCTGGATAGCCAGCCGGGACTGCTCGACGATGCCTCCTTCCACCACTTCGCCGTTTTTCATTGGCGTTTGACCCGAGACATAGAGCCAGCCGCCCGCCTCCACGGCGCGGGCGAAGGGCAGATGCTGCCCGCCGGTGCCGGTGCCGCCTTCGGTTCCATAACGTTTAATGCTCATACTTGCTCCTTAGCGTTTTGACGACGCAGGAAACGCCCCGCCCGTCCGATAACTTTTTTATCCTGCCCGTAACTCATCACGCCATTGACCATCACCGCCTCGATGCCCGCCGCGGGCTGCTTCGGGTCAGCGAAGCTTGCGACATCGCGCACCGTCTCCGGGTCGAAGAGCACCAGGTCGGCAAAATAGCCCGTTTTAATCAGCCCGCGCTGCGGCAACTGGAAGCGCGCCGCCGACAGGCCGGTCATTTTGTGTATGGCCGTCGTCAGCGGAAAAAGCTGTTCATCGCGGCAGTAGTGCCCGAGCACCCGGGGAAACGCGCCCCACAGGCGCGGGTGCGGCATCGGGTCGTTTGGCAAACCGTCGGAACCTATCATCGTGACCGGGTATTGCATCACCCGGCGCACATCCTGCTCGTCCATGTTGTAGTAGATAGCGCCGGCGGGCATTAGCCGTTTCGCCGCCTCCGGCAGGCTGACGCCCCACGCGGCGGCTATCTGGCTGAGCGTTTTGCCCGCCTGCTCCGGCTCAGGTTGCGACCAGGTAATAACGATGTCGAACTCATCCGTAACCTGTTTTAAATCCAGCGTTGAGGAGCTCGCGGAATAGGGATAACAGTCGCAGGCGATCTCCTGGCGCTTGCGCATCGCATCAAAGAAAGCCAGCGTCTCGCGGGTGCGCCCCCAGTTTTTCGCGCCAGCGCATTTGTGGTGCGACACCACAACCGGCACGTTGCCGTGGCGGCCGATGCGGAACGCTTCGTCAAGCGCCTCCAGAATCGGCTCAAACTCCGAACGCAGATGGGTGGTGTAGATGCCGTTTTCCGCCGCCAGCTCTTCCGCCAGCGCCATCACCTCTTCCGTGGGCGCGTTAAACGCCGTCGCGTAAGCCAGCCCGGTGCTCAGGCCTAGCGCCCCCTGTTGCAGCGCGTGGCGAAGCTGTTGGCGCATTTGCGCTATCTCCTGCGGCGCGGCGGCGCGGAACAGAGAGTCCATGTGGTTGTTGCGAAGCGTGGTGTGGCCGATAAGCGTGCCAACGTTAATGGCAGGACGGGCCGCTTCCAGCGCGTGGGCGTAAGCATCCACCGTTGGGTAAACGAACTGCGCTTTCTCCCCCAGCAGATTCATGGGATCCGGCACCTCGCCCGGGATGGTGGCGGAGGCAGCGCTAATGCCGCAGTTGCCGACAATCACGGTGGTGATCCCCTGGCTGATTTTCGGCAGGTAGTCGGGCATGCGGATAACGTTGATGTCATCGTGCGTATGCACATCGATAAAACCGGGCGCCAGCACCCGCCCTGCTGCGTCTATCACCTGCTCTGCCTGCGCCGTAATGGCAGGCGCGATTTCCACAATTTTGTCGCCGCTTACCGCCACGTCCGCGTGGTATTGCGGCCCGCCGCTGCCATCGATGACAGTGACGTTTTTAAATAGCCAGTCAACCTTCATAGCCTCTCGCTCCCTTTTTGCTCTGGTCACAAGTTAAGCATTTACAAGCTGAAAAAACAGTGGAAAACTACGCAAAATCCAGATGATTTTCTGATACTTTTATTCAAACAAAGCACAAAATTCATATTTTATTTTTAATTTTCAATCAATTAATAATGTTACCGCACTGTTGCCAGCCACATAACCCGAACAGGAAATGTTATGAAATATCACTCCGAGACGTTGATACCTCACAAAGCGGCGCCCGTTCGCGCCCCGGCTAACGTGCTGGCTGAAGAGGTCTGCTTGCCCGCCGCCGTTATCAAAAAATCCGCCCTGCTCAGCAATATCGACTGGATGCAGCGCTACGCCGGGGCGCGCGGCGTGTCCCTTGCGCCGCACGGCAAAACCACCATGACGCCGTGGATTTTTCAGGCGCAGCAGCAGGCGGGCGCCTGGGCGATTGGCGTCGGCACCGCCTGGCAGGCAAGCGTGGCGATGGCGAGCGGCGTACAGCGCGTGCTGATGGTGAACCAGCTCGTCGGCAAGGCGAACATGGCGGTAATCTCGCAGCTCAAGCGCCACTATCGCGACGTGGATTACCTTTGCTGCGTAGACAGCCTGGCTAACGCCCGTCAGCTCTCCGCCTTTTTCAGCGCGCAAAACCAGACGCTGGATGTGATGGTGGAACTGGGCGTGGCGGGCGGACGTTGCGGCTGTCGCAGCAGCGAGGCGGCGCTGACGCTGGCGCAGAAGATAGCGGACATGCCGGGGCTGCGCCTGCGCGGGCTGGAGCTGTACGAAGGGGTGCTGCATGGCGACAATCCGCAGCCGCAGGTGGAAGCGCTGCTGCGTGAAGCGGCCCGCCTCGCCTGCGCGATGGAAAGCTTCGTCGAAGGCGAGTTTATTCTCACCGGCGCGGGCACCGTCTGGTATGACGTGGTGTGCAACGTCTGGTTAAGCGTGGAAAAACCGTCGCAGTGCCGCATCGTTATCCGCCCGGGCTGTTACATCACGCACGACCAGGGCATTTACGCCGACGCGCAGCAGGCGCTGATGGCGCGAGACAGTGTCGCCTGCGATCTCGGCGGCGACCTGACGTCGGCGCTTGAACTGGTGGCGATGGTGCAGTCGGTGCCGGAAGCGGGCCGCGCGGTGGTGAATTTCGGCAAGCGCGACTGCGCCTTCGACGCCGGTCTGCCGCAACCTATCGCGCATTACCGCGACGGACAGGCGCAGGCGTTAGCGCCGCACTCCATCACCAGCGTCGGCATCATGGACCAGCACTGCATGGTGACGTTAAGCGCCGGAACCGATGTGCAGGTGGGCGATATTCTTATTTTCGGCACGTCGCACCCTTGCCTGACGTTTGATAAATGGAAAACGCTGCTGCTGGTGGATGACGAGTACAACGTTATCGACGAGCTGGATACGCTGTTCTGATAGCGGTTTGAGATGGATTTTGTCCAGCCGGTTAGCGAAGCGCTGCTGCGTTACACAGGCACAGGGCGGCGGCGCCGATCCGCCCTGTAAGTAAAGAATGGGCGCGGCGCCTTATGCGGGCACCGCCATCGCTTTCATTAGTATGTTGTAACTAATGAAAGCGGCGCGTGGTCACGTTGCCCCGGCTGGCGAAGGCGCAGTCTCGCATCTGCGAAACCCTGGCCGGTGGCGGTGGATGCTGAGACGTGCCGCCCTGCGGCGGCGAACTGCGTTTTACTGCTGACAGGCCGCCTGGAAATAAGCGCTCAGCATTACGATAAGCTGCCCCTCCAGGTTCGCCTCAAACCCGGGCGGCACCTGCCCTTCCAGCACTGCGCGCACCGGTCCGACAAGGCTGCTTAACCCGACTGTGGCTATCAGCGCCGGGTCTGCGAATTTCCCCTCGCTGGCGCTTGTCAGCATGGCGGTGATGGCGGTCGCCATCCGGCCGTAGGCCTCTGCGGCAAGCTCCGCACCTCCCCGTTCCGTCGCAACCGCATACAGCGCCCGGGACTCCTGCGGGTCGCGCAGCTTCGCGGAAAGAAAGGCGGTCACCAGCGCGCGCGCCATCTGCGTTACTTTCGCGCCATGCTGTTGCCTGCAAACCGCCTCCACCGCCGTGGCGATGCCGTCCAGATGTTTTTCCAGCACGGCGGCGAGCAGCGCGTCGCGGTTAGGGTAGTACTGATAAAGGCTGCCGACCGACATACCCGCCCGCCGGGCGACGCGCGTGGTGGTGCAGCGGCTTAACCCTTCGCGGGTTAAAACCTGAATAGTCGCGGTGTGCAGCGCCTCCACCGTGGCGGTCGATCGCGCCTGAAGCGGCGTTTTACGCGGCTTCAGCATGGTGTTCATCATGGTCATAGAATGCGAATTCTAAAGCTGAAGGATCCTTCATATACTTCTCCCAACACAACAAAGCAAGAGGGAAGCGTATGACCCGCATCAATAATACCGACACCTTTACCTTAGGCAGCCGTCGCGTGAAGCGCCTGGGCTATGGCGCAATGCAGCTTGCCGGCCCCGGCGTTTTCGGCGCGCCGAAAGATCGCCACGCTGCGCTGGCCGTGCTGCGGGAAGCTATTGCGCTTGGCGTTGACCATATCGACACCAGCGACTTTTACGGCCCGCACATTACCAATCAGATAATCCGCGATGCGCTGTACCCTTACCCGGACGACCTGACCATCGTCACCAAAATCGGCGCGCGGCGCGATGAAAAAGGCGGCTGGCTGCCCGCCTTCACCCCCGAGGCGCTGACGCAGGCGGTACACGACAACCTGCGCAATCTTCAGCTGGAGACGCTGGATGTCGTCAACCTGCGGATTATGTTTAGCGTGGAAGGCCCGGTGGAAGGTTCCATTGAAGCGCCATTAACGGCGCTTGCCGAACTGCAGCGACAGGGACTGGTGAAGCATATCGGATTGAGCAACGTCACTGCCGCGCAGGTGAGCGAGGGGCGAAACATCACCGACATTGTCTGCGTGCAGAACCACTACAACCTTGTCCATCGCCAGGATGACGCGTTGATAGAGGATCTCGCGCGGGATGGCATCGCGTATGTGCCCTTCTTCCCGCTGGGCGGCTTTACGCCGCTGCAATCATCCGCGCTTGCGGAAGTAGCGGCAAGCCTGAACGCCACGCCGATGCAGGTGGCGCTCGCCTGGCTGCTGCGTCGTTCGCCTAACATCCTGTTGATCCCCGGCACCTCTTCCGTGGCGCATCTGCGGGAGAACCTGGCCGCCAGCGAACTGGTGCTTTCTGATGAAGCGATGACGGCGCTTAACGCCATTGGCGGGCAGGCGCAGTAACAGCAGCAGCGCGGGCTTCAGGCTGTCCGCGCTGCTTTAACAGCACCTGCTATTCCCCTCACCTACCAATGCCATAACGGGCATCTTTAAACGCTCATCTTTAAACGCTCATCCCCACGCGCTTGTGCGAACCGTTTCACGGCTTATCGCTGCAATTTGCCAGGATACGTTCACCTAATCGCCAGCGAGTGTTAGTATCGTTCACTTCGCACACCAAGGATTGGTTGCCTACCGGAACGTTCTGACTTTACATGTTTTCTGGTCTGACTACTTAACGCAAAAATCCCGCCTGGAGCCTGTTGCGCGACGCGCGCCTCGCCGCACGACGTCCAGACTTGCAAAACAGGCGTTTAACGAGATGAAAAGCATGTTGTCCACCCTGATTTACCGCAGCCGCCTGAGCCCCGGATGTTGCCCTGAAGCGCTGAGCCAGATAGTGGCGCAAGCGCAGACTCGCAACGCGGCGTTGCAGATAACGGGCATTTTGCTTTTCGACGGCGACTACTTCCTGCAGGTGCTTGAAGGGCCCGACAGCGCCGTAAATCTGGTATACGCCAGCATCCGTCGCGACCCGCGCCACTACAATCTGGTCGAGCTGATGCGCGACTACGCCCCGCTGCGCCGCTTCGGCAATCTCGGCATGGAGCTTTTCGACACGCGCAGCTACGCGCAGGGCTCCATTCTGGAAGCGGTGCTGCAAAAAGGCACCTCGCGCTATAACCTGGCTTATGACGACCGGGTGCTGAAATTTATCCGCTCGTTTGTCGAAGGCCAGTGGCGCGCGCATCTGCTGGAGTGTCCCGACTGTCAAAACTGGCGCTTCACATCCCGCGATAACGCCTTCTCGCTGCCGATATCGCTTCACGACGACCAGCCCTGCCAGTTCGCCCTGCAGCCTATCGTAGAGCCGCTAAGCGGGCAGATTAGCTCGCTGGAGGCGCTGATCCGCGGTCCGGACGGCGGCTCGCCTGCCGAGTACTTCGCCTCTGTGCCGGCCGATAAAGTGTACGAGGCCGATCTGGCGTCCAAGAACTACGCCTTCGCGCTGGCGAAACGCATTGGCATTGGCAACCAGAAAATTGCGGTAAACCTGCTGCCGATGTCGCTGGTGATGGTGCCGAACGCGGTAGAGATCCTGCTTGATCAGATTGTTCGCAACGGCCTTATCCCCGAACAGGTGGTGGTGGAGGTGACTGAAGATGAGGTTATCTCTCGCTTCGACGAGTTTGCTATCGCCATTCGACAGCTTCGCTCTGCGGGCATTGCGCTGGCGATAGACGATTTTGGCTCCGGCTTCGCCGGCCTTTCGCTGCTCTCAAAATTCCAGCCGGAAAAGCTCAAGCTCGACCGCAGTCTGGTGAGCGACATCCATATGAATGGCCCGAAACAGGCCATCGTGCAGGCTATCATTAACTGCTGCTCGGCGCTGGAAATCACCATCGTTGCAGAGGGCGTTGAAAAAGCGGAGGAGTGGTGCTGGCTGCAGGCGGCGGGCATTCAGCGCTTTCAGGGTTATCTCTTCGCGCGCCCCTTGCTTAACGGCGTGCCGCCCATCGCCTGGCCGGACAACGCCGCCTGAGGCGGCGTCCGGTTTATGACTTTTTCTCTGTGTCTGTACGATAATGGCAACGGCCCAGGGTGAAGATTTTCTCTTCGCCCACCGCTTTCGCCTGCAAAATATGGTCATCGTCCAGCAGCACCGCGCGGGTACCAGCCGGGATAACGCAAGGCGATTTCGCATAAGTCTCGAAGGTATAAATAAAGTCAGCGCCGAAACGGGTCATAAAGCTGGCGTACCCATTAATGATGTGGTGTGACATACCGTAAATAAAGGCGCAATAAAAACCGACGCTGATAAACTGCGTCACACGCGTGACTTTCGGCCAGACCATGGTCGGCGCCTTCGCATTAACCGGCAAAATCACCTTTTTCAGCGAATCATCCACGCCAAGGTAATAAAATCCTATCAGCGGCACGGCGAGCATTATCACAAAGAAAAGCACGCCCATAATCAGCGAAAAGATAAACGGGATGGTGAAGATAGAAAGTATCGCCGTGGCGTTTGGAAATTTTGACGGCTCCACGCCCGTCACGTCGTTGACCACCTGCCCGGCAATGGAAATAGCAAGCGTGGTGCAGAGGCTGAACAGCACCAGAATCAGGCCCTTTCCCGCAAGCGTTGCGTACATCTGTTTATAAAGTTGCAGCAGATCGCGCGCGACCGCCAGCGTCCAGAGCACGACCGCGACGCGCAACAGTGAGAGCGTCACCTCATTGAGACCGCTAACAACCCGGGCGGCGACAAACAATGTAAAAACCACTATTGCGTTGAAATGCATACGCTGCATCAGGTTAAGCCGTAGATAAAAGTCGGCGAGACGGCGTAGCGGTGAGGGATACTCCTGTGAAGTCATAAATTACTCCTGGCCTCTTTTTTTCGCCTCATGCTAGTGGTTTAAAGCGCAGGCGACAACCTGACGGCATGCTATGCACCAGTTTTACCGGTCGGCTGACTTCCCGATAAAAAACGTCGACAGGTTTACGCGCAGCGCCCGGCGAGCGTATTCTCGACGTCACGAGGCAACTTCCGCTGACGGTTTTCTGCGCAATAAGTGAGACGGAAAAGCAAAAAGCGGCAGAAAGGGCACCTTATGGTCCTCGTCTCGTCGATATTCGTCTAAGGTTTTCATAGGCTTGATCGCAGCGTCCCCGGCTGCGCATTCGATAAGGAGAATAATCGATGACCCAACCCCTGTTGCGCCGACCACGGACGCTCCTGCTCGCCGTCCAGCTTGGCCTTAGCGGCGCGCTGCTGGCTTTCACCTCGCTGCCCGCCGCCGCGGAAGAGGCGCCCGCCGCCCGCACTTTCCCGCAGCCGCCTGATGCGCTGCTCGGGCCGCTTTTCACCGATGTACAAAGCGCCAAACTTTTCCCCGACCAGAAAACCTTCGCCGACGCGGTGCCCAAAGGCGACCCGTTGATGATTCTGGCCGATTATCGCATGCAGCGTAACCAGTCCGGCTTCGATCTGCGCCACTTCGTTGATGTGAACTTCACCCTGCCCGCTGCGGGCGAAAAATATGTGCCGCCCGCGGGCCAGAGCCTGCGTGCGCATATTGACGGCCTGTGGCCGGTGCTGACCCGCACCACCGATACCGCGGGTAAATGGGATTCCCTGCTGCCGTTGCCCAAGCCTTACGTGGTGCCCGGCGGGCGCTTTCGCGAAGTTTATTACTGGGATAGCTACTTCACCATGCTGGGGCTCGCCGAGAGCGGCCACTGGGATAAAGTGCAGGATATGGTCGATAACTTCGCCTACGAAATCGACACCTGGGGCCATATTCCCAACGGCAACCGCAGCTACTATCTGAGCCGTTCGCAACCGCCGTTCTTCGCTTTCATGGTGGAGTTGCTGGCGACGCATGAAGGCGACGATACGCTGAAGAAATATCTGCCGCAGCTGAAAGCGGAGTACGCCTACTGGATGGAAGGCAGCGACACGCTGGCAAACGGCGGCGCCAATAAACGCGTAGTGAAGCTGCAGGATGGCTCGCTGCTCAACCGCTACTGGGACGACCGCGATACGCCACGCACCGAGTCCTGGCTTGACGATGTGACGACCGCCAAAAATAACCCGGACCGCCCGGCTACCGAGATTTACCGCGACCTGCGCGCGGCGGCCGCCTCGGGCTGGGATTTCAGTTCGCGCTGGATGGATAACCCGGAAAAACTGGGCACGATCCGCACGACCTCTATCGTGCCGGTGGATCTGAACGCCCTGATGTATCAGCTGGAAAAAACCCTCGCTCACGCCAGCAAAGTGGCGGGCGACAACGCTGGGGCGGCGCAGTATGACGAACTGGCGAACAAACGCCAGCAGGCCATTGAGGCGAACCTGTGGAACGACAAACGCGGCTGGTACGCCGATTACGATCTACGCCGCAACGCGGTGCGAGATTCGCTCACCGCCGCCGCGCTCTTTCCGCTTTACGTGAAGGCGGCAGCGCAGGAGCGCGCCGATAAAGTCGCCGCCGCCACCCAGGCGCAGCTGCTAAAAGCGGGTGGCGTGTTGACCACCACGCAGAAAACCGGCCAGCAGTGGGATGCGCCTAACGGCTGGGCGCCGCTGCAGTGGGTCGCGACCGTGGGGCTTGATAACTACGGCCATAAAGATCTGGCGATGGACGTTACCTGGCGCTTCCTCACCAACGTGCAGCACACCTATAACCGCGAACAGAAGCTGGTGGAAAAATATGACGTCAGCACCACCGGCACGGGCGGCGGCGGCGGCGAATATCCGCTGCAGGATGGTTTCGGCTGGAGCAACGGCGTAACGCTGCGCATGCTGGACCTGCTGTGCGGCGATAAAACGCCATGCGACAACGTACCGGAAACGCGCCCTGCCGCCAGCAACACCGCAAGCGCTGCGAAGCCTTCGCAGAGCAGCGCCAGCCAGCCGCTGACGGGTAACGCCGCGCAGAACGACGCTTCCGGCAGCCAGCCGCAACCTGGCGCGTCGGCACCGCTCGCAAACGGCCCTGCGCAAACCGATGCGGCTAAACCGTTGACCGGCAATCAGCCGCAAAGCGGCGCGCAGACATCCAGCACACCTGCTGGCGGGCAGACGCAAAACGCGGCCACGCCTGAACCCGCCGCCGCGCAGTAAGCGCCTGTAAGCCCTCCTGCGGGAGGGCTTTTTTCACGCTCCGCCAGCCAGCTTATCGCTCACGCATCATAAGGTTATCGTCACTTCCCCTGCCAATTTTGATACTTGAACCCTCAGGCCATTAACGATAATAATTCGCATTCGTTATTACACGGTCGCCCTCTGGCAACTCCGGGAACAAGATTATGAGAATGGCATTAACCTTAACGCGCTCCGCCAGTTTGTGCGCGCTGGCGCTGAGCGCGCCGCATGCGTCACTGGCTGAAGACACCATCACCGTCAGCGCCGCGCCGGCGCAAACCGCCACGTCACCGACGCAGGGATACACCGTTAAAACCAGCAGCGGCGCAACCAAAACCGACGAGCCGCTTATCACCACCGGCCAGTCGGTTTCCGTGGTGACGCGCCAGCAGATGGAAGACCAGGGCGCAAGCACGTTTACTGAAGCGCTGAACTACACGCCTGGCGTCTTCTCCAATATCGGCGGCGGCGCAACGCGCTTTGACGCCCTTGCCCTGCGCGGCTTCCACGGCGGCGACGTGGATAATATTTTCCTGGACGGCATGCGCCTGATGAGCGACGCCGGCAGCCACAGCATTTTGCAGATTGATCCATGGTTTATCGAGCGCGTGGATGTCATCAAGGGCCCGTCGTCCGCTCTTTACGGACAAAGCATTCCGGGCGGCCTGGTGAACCTCACCTCCAAACGCCCGCAGTTCAGCGCTGAAGGTCATTTCCGCCTTTCTGCCGGTACGCAGGAGACCAAAAGCGGCGCCTTTGATTATACCGACGCCATTAACGACCAGTGGGCTTACCGTATCACCGGCATTACCCGCAATACCGATACGCAGTACGACAACACGCGTGAAGAGCGTTACGCTATCTCTCCTTCTCTGCTCTGGCAGCCTGATAGCGACACCAGCCTGCTGCTGCGCGCTTATTTGCAAAAAGATCCCTCCGGCGGCTATCACGGCTCTTCGCCGATTGAAGGATCGCTTTATTCGCATAACGGCCGCAAAGTCAGCAATCACTATAACGAAGGGGATCCGGGCGATGGCTACCAGCGTCGCGAGCAGATCTACAGCTACGAGTTCGATCATCGCTTTGATGAGATCTGGTCGGTACACGCCAGCGGCAGTTATACCCATACTAATGTCGGGCTCGACCAGGTTTATCAGAACGGCTGGATTGACGACAGCAACCTGCTGAGCCGCGGCTACGTGGGTTATCAGGAGTCGCTGGACGGCTGGTCGACCGACAACCGCCTGCAGGCGCAGTTCGCCACCGGCGAGGTGGACCATAACGTCATTCTTGGCGCAGAGTACCACCGCTTTCGTAATGACATTCTGGGCGAATACGGCGACGCCGCGCCGTTCAACCCTTTCACCGGCGCTACCGCGCAGACCGGGCATACCGTCACCAGCAGCGACGATTTTAACCGTCGCTACTATCAGGCAGGCGTCTATTTGCAGGATGAGCTGACCTGGAACCGCTGGCATGCGACCCTTTCGGGCCGCTATGACCGCATCGTGGCGCGCCAGTACAGCAATGCTTACGGCACCGGCTACCGTCGGTCCGACGATCATGTCGGCGGTCGCGCTTCGCTGCTTTATGCTTTCGACAACGGCCTTTCGCCTTACCTCAGCTACAGCCAGGCGATCACCCCTTCCATTCTCTACGATGCCAACGGCGCGCTGCTTAAGCCAAGCACCTCGGAGCAGTATGAAGGCGGCCTGAAGTACCAACCGCCGGGCACGTCGGATCTCTACACCGTCGCCATGTACGATTTAAAGCAGAAAGATGTCTCCCAGCGCGACGAGAACATTGCCACCGCCACTTACCAGGCGGCGGGCAACGTGCATTCTCAGGGCGTGGAGCTGGAAGCGCGCAATCAGATTACGCCTCGCCTGAGCACCATTGCAGGCTACAGCTGGAACCGGGTGCGCTTTGAAGATTCTCTGGGTGGCAAAGACGGCAACACGCCGCTGCTGACCCCGGACCAGATCGCCTCGTTCTGGGCGCATTACCAGTTCGACTACGGCATCAGCGCGGGCGCAGGCGTGCGTTACATTGGCAAACAATGGGCGGACGATCAGAACAGCAACCGCGTGCCTTCGGTCACGCTGGTGGATGCAATGGTGAAAGCCGACTTAGGTGCCTGGAACAGCGCGCTGAAAGGCGCATTCGTCCAGGTCAACGCCACTAACCTGACCGACCGGGAGTACGTTTCTGGCTGTTACACCACCAACTGCTACTGGGGCGCAGAGCGCTCGGTGGTGGCGACCGTGGGCTACGATTTTTAAGGCAAAAAAAACGGCCCGCAGGGGCCGTTTTTTGATGGCTGATGATTAGTGGCGACGAACCATGCGGAAGATAGCCAGCACCACGATGGCGCCCACTACGGCCACGAGGAAGCTCCTCAGGTCGAAGCCCGTGACATCACCGCCAATGCCAAACAGGGTCGCGAGCCAGCCGCCAACCACGGCGCCGACAATACCCAGTACGCAGGTGAGAATAAAACCGCCGCCATCGCGACCAGGCATAATCAGCTTAGCGATAATGCCTGCGATAAGACCAAATACAATCCACGCCAGGATACCCATAGTTTCTCCATCCTCTTAGGTTGTGTTGCAAAAAACGCCTGCGGCAAAGCCAGTGCGCCGCGGGCAAGTACTTCAAGTATAGGCACTAAATTAAAAAAGGGTGGATTAGGTGATCGCGCAACGCTGCGAGAAAAAAAAACGGCGCGTGTATTAAGATTTTTCTCAGCACGCCGATAACCGTGCATATCACTCTGTCAGAATTCGAGGAAGAACAGGACGTGAGTAATTACAGTGAGCAGTTTCTGAAGCAAAATCCCCTTGCGGTGCTTGGCGTGCTGCGCGACCTGCAAAAAAGCCAGGTGCCGGTGCGCCTTTCCTGGGCTAACGGGCAGTTCATCAGCCGCATACTGGACGTCACGCGGGAGCAGCTGGTGCTCGATTTTGGCAGCCAGAGTCTGGAAAACCAGGCGGTGCAGAGAGCCAGCGCCATCGTCTTTGTGGCCGAGACCCAGGGCGCCAAGGTAGAGTTCGCGCTGCCGCCGCTCTCTGTGCAGGATTACCAGGGGCTGCCCGCTTTCGTCACCCCGCTGCCCTCTTCGCTCTGGTTTGTGCAGCGCCGCGAGTATTTCCGCATTAGCGCGCCGGTGCAGCCGCTCTACTTTTGTCGCGCGTTACTGCCGGACGGCAAGCTGCTGCGTTTTCGCCTGCAGGATCTGTCGCTTGGCGGCATGGGCGCGCTGGTGGAAGGCCCGTTGCCGGCAGGGCTTGAAGCGGGTGCGATGTTCTCGCAAATCGATATGGATCTGCTGGAGTTTGGCAAGTTTCGCTTCGACGCCCAGCTGATTTCGGTTTCCGAGCGCACGGTGGTGGGCAGTAAGAACGAGACGGTGTCCACTCCCCGCCTGAGCTTTCGGTTTCTCAACGTCAGCCCGGCGGTGGAGCGGGAATTGCAGCGGATTATCTTCTCGCTTGAGCGGACGGCCCGCGAAAAAGCGAGCCGGGTGCGCTGATTACATGGCGTTCATCGCCTGCTGGATCTTCCAGAGGTAGCGCGGAGCCTGCGGCGCCGGGTGATGTTTCGCGACATGCTCGATAAACTCATCCGGGCTGAGATCGTTAATCTCTTCTATCGCCGCTTTACGATCTGAGGAGAAGGTGCGCAGCAGCGCGCCTGCGCCGTTAACGTAAGAGACCACCAGCGCGTATTGCATGACTTCCGGGTCCTCAATGCCCTTCAGCACGCCGTGCTCCAGAATGCTCAGGTAGGCGGTGCCCATGGAGATGTTACGCTCCGGGTTTTTCAGCTCGCTGGTGGAAGGCTGGCCTTGCCAGCCCATATAGCGGTAGACCTCGCGCCCGGCGGTGGAGGCCTTAAGCTGCATCAGCCCTACCGCGTTGGATTTGCTCACCAGCGTTGGGTTGCCGCCCGACTCCACGGCGATGATGGCCGTGATAAGCCGCGGGCTGACGCCCCACGCCTGCCCCGCCTGCTGGCTTATCGGCAGCCACTGCATGGCGCGCTTTGTCGGCGCTTCGGCATTCCACGGCGGGTTTTTATAGTCAGAAGTGCTGCTGCATCCGGCCAGCACCAGCACAAGGATAATCAACCATCTCAATTTCACGCGTTATTCCCTTTCCATGTTAAAAACAGGCCATCTGCGGCACGGCGCTGCGGATGACAACCGACAAGGTTAGCGGCATGATAACGGTTTCACATCTGAATTCAGCAAGGATTTGCCATGTCCGTTTTTCATCTGATAGCGCCGTCGGGTTACTGCATTAATCAGGAGGCGGCCGCGCGCGGCGTAGCGTTTCTCGAACAGGCGGGCCATCGCGTGGAAAATCAGGGGGTCATTCGCCGTCGCGCTCAGCGCTTCGCCGGTTCTGACGACTGCCGTCTGGCTGATTTACAGGCGCTGGCGGAATTGTCTGAAAGTGAACGCATTGTGCTGGCCGTACGCGGCGGATACGGGGCGAGCCGTCTGCTTGAGCGGCTGGATTTCGCCGCGCTGGCGGCGCGCCAGCAGCGCAACCCGCTGCTGATTTGCGGCCACAGCGACTTCACGGTTATCCAACTGGGTCTGCTGGCCGCAGGTGATGTCATTACCTTTAGCGGTCCGATGCTGGCGGGAAACTTCGGCGCGCCGGAGATGAACGATTTTACCTGGCGCCACTTCTGGCAGGCGCTGACGGCGCCGCGCTTTACGCTGCAATGGGAAAGCGACGCGGCCCCTTGCGAGGCGCAGGGCAAAGTCTGGGGCGGCAACCTCGCGATGCTGGCGTCGCTTATCGGCACGCCGTGGCTGCCTGACATTCAGGACGGCATTCTGGTGGTGGAAGATATCAACGAACACCCGTTCCGCGTAGAGCGCATGCTGCTGCAGTTGCATCACGCAGGCATTCTTTCCCGTCAGCGGGCGATTATCCTCGGCAGCTTTACGGCGGCGAAGCCCAACGACTATGACTGCGGTTACGATCTCGACGCCGCCATCGCCCTGCTGCGCGAGCGCATCAGCGTGCCGATAGTAACGGGCCTGGCCTTCGGCCACGAGCAGGAAACCGTAACGCTGCCGCTCGGCGCCTGGGGCGAGCTGGCGCACGACGGCAAGCAGGTGCGGCTTACGCTGAGCGGTCATCCCGTACTAAATAATGTAGAAAAAAACCATTCAGCAGGCTAATTATTCAAATTGACCCGACATAATTATGTTACGGTTTTAATTCACCACGAACCTCAGAAGGAGACCAGCAACTTTGGACGCCGGGACGATTATCAGTTTGTTTATCTTGGGTTCCGTTTTAGTAACCTGCAGTATTTTATTGAGTTCTTTTTCATCCCGTCTTGGCATACCTATCCTCGTTATTTTCCTCGCTATCGGCATGCTGGCGGGGGTGGATGGCGTTGGCGGCATTCCGTTTGATAACTATCCTTTCGCGTATCTGATAAGTAACCTGGCGCTGGCGGTGATCCTGCTTGACGGCGGCATCCGCACGCAAGCAAAGTCGCTGCGCGTGGCGCTCGGTCCGGCGCTTTCGCTCGCCACCGTCGGCGTGCTTATCACCTCCGGGTTAACTGGCGTCGCCGCCGCCTGGCTGTTTCACCTCGATTTAGTCGAAGGGCTGCTGATTGGGGCGATTGTCGGTTCAACCGACGCCGCCGCGGTCTTCTCGCTGCTCGGCGGCAAAGGGCTTAACGAGCGCGTCAGCTCGACGCTTGAGATGGAGTCAGGCAGCAACGATCCGATGGCGGTGTTTCTCACCATCACGCTGATTGAAATGATTCAAAAGCATGAGACTGGCCTGAGCTGGATGTTTATCGTCGATATCATCCGCCAGTTTGGCTTAGGCATTGTGATTGGCCTGAGCGGCGGCTACTTGCTGCAGCAGATGATTAACCGCATCCCGCTGCCTTCCGGCCTTTACCCCCTGCTGGCGTTAAGCGGCGGCATTTTGATTTTCTCGCTGACCACCGCGATGGACGGCAGCGGCATTCTGGCGGTTTACCTCTGCGGCTTTCTGCTCGGCAACCGCCCTATTCGCAACCGTTATGGCATTCTGCAAACCTTTGATGGGCTGGCCTGGCTTGCGCAGATTGGCATGTTCCTGGTGCTCGGCCTGCTGGTTACGCCGTCGGATCTGCTGCCTATCGCCATTCCGGCGCTGCTGCTCTCCATCTGGATGATTTTTATCGCCCGTCCGCTTTCGGTGTTCGCCGGGCTACTGCCGTTTAAAGGCTTTCACCTGCGCGAGCGCGTGTTTATCAGCTGGGTTGGGCTGCGCGGTGCGGTGCCGATCATTCTGGCGGTGTTCCCAATGATGGCGGGCCTTGACCGCGCCAACCTCTTTTTCAACATCGCCTTTTTCGTGGTGCTGGTGTCGCTGCTGTTTCAGGGCACCTCGCTTGGCTGGGCGGCGAAAAAAACCAAAGTGGTGGTGCCGGAGGCGGGTCGTCCCATCTCCCGCGTCGGGCTGGATATTCACCCGGAAAACCCGTGGGAGCAGTTTATCTTCCAGCTCAGCGCCGACAAATGGTGCGTGGGCGCGGCCTTGCGCGACCTGCATATGCCGAAAGAGACGCGCATTGCGGCGCTGTTTCGCGATAATCAGCTGATGCACCCCACCGGCAGCACCCGGCTGCAGGAAGACGACGTGCTGTGCGTGATTGGCCGCGAGCGCGACCTGCCGGCGCTCGGCAAGCTCTTTAGCCAGTCGCCGCCCGTGGCGCTCGACCAGCGCTTCTTCGGCGACTTTATTCTGGAAGCCGATGCGAAGCTTGCCGACGTGGCCTTTATCTATGGGCTGGAGCCGGAGGAATCGGTAGACACCGAGCAGACGATTGGCGAGATGGTGCTGCGCCAGCTTGGGGCCGCTCCCGTGGTGGGCGACCAGATTGATTTCGCGGGCGTCACCTGGACGGTGGCGGAGAAGGAAAATAACCAGATCCGCCGCATCGGCCTGAAAATCGTCGAGGACGAAGCGGAATCCTGACAGCCGCCAGAAGCGCCGCGCCGTAAATAAAAAAGAGGGTCTGACGACCCTCTTTTTTTGTCTGCGCGTGAGGTACGGGGCATGACCGGGAAGCGCTTAGCCTTTTGGCTCGATGCCGTTCGCCAGCAGCGCTTTACGCAGGGTGCGCTTGATCCAGGTCGCCAGCGAATGGTCCCCCTCTTTGCGCGCCTGCTCTTCCAGCTGGGCGCGGAACGCAGGAGACAACCGAATCTGATACTGGTCGGTTTTGGTTTTTTCTGTGGACATGATGATGACGGATGACCCGCTTTTGCGTTGTAATTACACTGTATTAAAAAATGAATCACCAAAGAGCGAAGCCCAGAGATGTAGGCGCATCAAAGGGCTTCTGACCACATCATTACAAGGATTAATGTTATGGCTACGACGGATGTTAACACGAACCCATATCAGGAAATAAGCGCTGGCGGCGATATCCACTTTTCGGACATGGCTTCGGCGCTGGTGAACATCAGCTTTGCGCAGATGAGCAACGCGGAGTGTTTGCAACTGATGCAGTGTTGCCAGGAGACCCACGCCGGGCTTTGCCACTGCCTGGCTTTGCTGGGCGAAACGCTCAGCAACCCGACCCGCGTGGAAGAGGCAGGCGCGCAGAACCAACAGCGCTTAGGCCATTCCCTTTACGCCATCGGTCTGCTGGCGCCGGCGTTGAACACGCTGGAAGGCTTTTTACAGGCGGAGTTGCGGGAGAGAACGGCCCGTTAACAGGGCCATAAAAGAAAAAGGGAAACCGGCAGGTTTCCCTGTAGGCCTGAACAGCAAAAGTTACACTGTCACCACCGACACACGCGGCGCTAACGCCGTCAGCAGTTCATAGCCCACCGTACCCGCCGCGCTTGCCACGTCATCAACCTTGATGGCGTTGCCCCACAACTCCACCGGACTGCCGATGCCCGCCTGCGGACAGGGCGTTAAATCCACCGCCAGCATATCCATTGAGACAGTGCCGACAATGCCTGTGCGTACGCCATCGACCAGCACCGGCGCGCCGTCCGGCGCCTGGCGCGGGTAGCCGTCGGCGTAACCGCAGGCGACGATGCCGATGCGCCGCTCCTGGTCTGCGCGGTAGCGGCTGCCGTATCCGACCGTCTCGCCCGCTTTCAGGTTTTGAATGCCGATTATCTCGCTCTTTAAGCTCATCACCGGCTGCAAACCGCTGGTGGCGATATCCCGCCACTGCCCGCTCGGCGAAGCGCCATACAGCGCGATACCCGGGCGAACCCAGTCGAAATGGGCCTGCGGATGCCAGAGCGTGGCGGCGGAATTGGCGAGCGAGCGCGGGGCGTCGATGCCCTCTGCCGCCTGCCCGATGCGCCGCATCGGCTCGTCGATGCCGTCGGGTTTATCCGCGTCGGCGAAGTGCGCCATTAGCGTTAGCTGGCCGACGTTTTTAATGTCGCGCAGCTGCTGCCAGACGCTGTGCACCCGCTCCGGCGCAAAGCCGAGTCGGTTCATGCCGCTGTTGATTTTGAGGTACACATCCAGCGGCGCGTTAAGCTTCGCGTTCGCCAGCGCCTTCACCTGCCAGTTGCTGTGCAGGCTGGTGGTCAGGCGATATTTATCAAACAGCGCCAGCTCGTCGGCGTGGAAAAAGCCTTCCAGCAGCAGGACAGGCCCTTTCCAGCCGCGCTCGCGCAGCAGAATAGCCTCTTCCAGATTCAGCATCGCGAAACCGTCCGTGGCGCCGAGCGCGGACCAGACGCGATCCAGTCCGTGGCCGTATGCGTTGGCCTTCACCACCGACCAGACGCGAGAATGCGGCGCGGCGCGGCGCACCACCTGCAGGTTTTGACGCAGCGCCTGCAGGTCGAGACTCGCGACGATGGGACGTGACATGCTTGCTCCTTAGGTTACTGATGCGCGCCGTGCAGGCGATGCGAAGAAGATGGCGTAAAGTCCGGGCGATAGCGCGCCACGCCGAGATCGTCAAACGGAATGGCGGGGGTGCGCCCGGAAATCAGGTCGCTCAGCAGTTGCCCGGAGCCACAGGCCATGGTCCAGCCAAGCGTACCGTGACCGGTGTTAAGCCAGAGATTTTTAAACGGCGTGCGGCCCACCACCGGCGTGCCGTCCGGCGTCATCGGCCGCAGCCCTGTCCAGAACTGCGCCGCTTCAATTTTACCGCCGCGCGGATAGAGATCGCGCACCACCATCTCCAGCGTTTCGCGGCGCGGTTGCAGCAGTTCGGTGTTGAAACCGACGATTTCCGCCATGCCGCCCACGCGGATCCGGTTGTCGAAGCGGGTAATAGCAATTTTGTATGTTTCATCAAGCACCGTGGAGACGGGCGCGCCGCTCTCTTCCACCACCGGAATGGTGAGCGAATACCCTTTGAGCGGATAAACCGGGATATCGACAATGCCCTTCAGCATGGCGGTGGAATACGAGCCGAAAGCCATTACGTAGCCATCCGCTTTTACCACCTCTTCGCCGCATTTCACGCCGTAAATGCGCTGACCTTCATAAAGCAGGCGGTCCACGGGGGTATTGTAGCGAAACACCACGCCCGCCTCTTCGGCCATTTTCGCCAGTCGCTGGGTGAAAAGCTGACAGTCGCCGGTTTCGTCGTTAGGCAGCTGTAAACCGCCGGTCAGCTTGTGGGCGACTCCCGCGAGCGCCGGCTCCACTTCCGCCAGCTGGGCGGATTCCAGCAGACGATAAGGCACCCCTTCGCTTTGCAGTACTGCGATATCCCGCGAAGCGTTTTCATACTGCTGAGCGGTGCGGAAAAGTTGTAACGTGCCGCCCTGACGTCCTTCGTACTGAATGCCGGTGCTTTCACGCAGCGCTTTTAAACAGTCGCGGCTGTATTCGGCCAGGCGCACCATGCGGCCTTTATTCTGCATGTAGTGGCGGGTGTCGCAGTTGCGCAGCATTTGCCACATCCACTGGAGCTGGAAACGGGTGCCGTCGAGGCTTATCGCCAGCGGCGCGTGGCGCTGGAACATCCACTTAATGGCTTTCAGCGGCACGCCTGGCGCCGCCCAGGGCGCGGCGTAACCGGGAGAGATCTGTCCGGCGTTGGCGGCGCTGGTTTCCAGCGCCGGGCCGGGCTCGCGGTCGATTACCGTTACGTCATGGCCTGCCTGTCGTAAATACCAGGCGCTGGTGACGCCCACTACCCCACTTCCCAGCACGACTACATGCATAATCACTCCGATTCCAGATTGAAGAATAATTAACTGCTTACAAATTGATAACCTGGATGAAAATGTTATTCAACATATGGCTTTTTTATGGTGACTCATTTCACACCTTTTCCCACCAGCACAGGCAGTTGAGATTCAGAAGGTCCTGCTTCGGTTAGATTAGCGACAAGATAAAATGCTGCCGACGCCGCTTTTTTCCGATAGCTGGGATCGCAAAATCGCGTAGAAAAAATTTTGGCGCGTCGTTCAATTTTCCGCTGTGTTCTATGCTTGAAATGAGGCCCTTCTCCAGACGAGGGCCGCTAACAATGAGGGCGCGCTATGGCTACCGTAACTGATCCCACCACCAAGGATACCCGACGTCTGAGCGATGGACCTGACTGGACGTTTGATCTGCTGGATACCTATCTCGCCGAGATTGACCGCGTAGCGAAACTCTACCGGCTGGAAACCTATCCGCATCAGATTGAAATCATTACCTCCGAGCAGATGATGGATGCTTATTCAAGCGTCGGCATGCCGATTAACTATCCCCACTGGTCGTTTGGTAAAAAGTTTATTGAAACGGAGCGACTCTACAAACATGGGCAGCAGGGGCTGGCCTATGAAATTGTGATTAACTCAAACCCCTGTATCGCCTACCTGATGGAGGAGAACACGATCACCATGCAGGCGCTGGTAATGGCGCACGCCTGCTATGGTCACAACTCCTTCTTTAAAAACAACTATTTGTTCCGCAGCTGGACTGACGCCAGCTCGATAATCGATTACCTCATCTTCGCCCGCAACTATATTACCGAATGCGAAGAGCGCTACGGCGTAGTGGAAGTGGAAAAACTGCTCGACTCCTGTCATGCGCTGATGAACTACGGTGTGGATCGTTATAAACGCCCGCAGAAAATCTCTTTGCAGGAGGAGAAAGCGCGGCAGAAGAGCCGCGAAGAGTATCTGCAAAGCCAGGTGAATATGCTCTGGCGCACCCTGCCGCGTCGCGAAGAGGAGAAAACGATAGAAGCGGCGCGCCGTTATCCTTCCGAGCCGCAGGAGAACCTGCTCTATTTTATGGAGAAAAACGCACCGCTTCTGGAGCCCTGGCAGCGTGAGATCCTGCGCATCGTGCGTAAAGTCAGCCAGTATTTCTATCCGCAAAAACAGACGCAGGTGATGAACGAAGGGTGGGCCACGTTCTGGCACTACACCATCCTTAATCACCTGTACGACGAAGGCAAAGTGACCGAGCGCTTTATGCTGGAGTTTTTACACAGCCACACCAACGTGGTGTTCCAGCCGCCTTACAACAGCCCGTGGTACAACGGCATTAATCCCTATGCGCTGGGCTTTGCGATGTTCCAGGACATCAAGCGCATCTGCCAGTCGCCGACGGAAGAGGATAAATACTGGTTCCCGGACATCGCCGGCTCCGACTGGCTCGACACGCTGCATTTCGCCATGCGCGATTTCAAAGACGAGAGCTTTATCAGCCAGTTCCTGTCGCCGAAGGTGATGCGTGATTTCCGCCTGTTTACGGTGCTGGACGATGACCGTAATAACTACCTGGAAATTTCCGCTATTCACAATGAAGAGGGTTATCGGGAGATCCGCAACAAGCTCTCGGCGCAGTACAACCTGAGCAACCTTGAGCCGAATATCCAGGTGTGGAACGTCGACCTGCGTGGCGACCGTTCGCTGACGCTACGCTACATTCCTCATAACCGCGCGCCGCTGGACCGGGGCCGTCGGGAAGTGCTCAAGCATGTGCATCGCCTGTGGGGGTTTGACGTTATGCTGGAGCAGCAGAACGAAGACGGCAGCATCGAGCTGCTGGAGCGCTGCCCGCCACGGCTCAACAGCCTGTAACGCGAAAAAGGCTTCCCGAAGGAAGCCTTTTTACTGTCTGCGCTTAGCGACTGTGCATCGCCAGATCGCCCGGCAGGTTTTTCTGCATGCGGTGCCAGATTTCCCCGCTGTCGCGACCATAGGCGCGTACTACATTGTAAACCGCTTCGTAATCGCCTGCGTCACACAACTTCGCCAGATGATGGTAGAAACCGAGCGCCAGGCTGCGCGCTTCGGGGCTTGAAAAATAGTGGCGCCCGATGCGGGTATACAGCCCTTTCATGCCGTTCAGGATGAGGCCGTAAATGGGGTTACCTGAAGCAAAAGCCAGACCGCGGAAAATGTTGTAATCCAGCTCTGCAAACGCATCCGCGTGGTCTTCCACCTCGCTGGCCGTGGCGAGCACCTGCTGCGCCTGATCGGGATGAAGCCGCAACGCGGTGCGAATAAAAATGGTTGAGATATTGGTGCGCACCGACAGCAGGTTGTCGATAAGCTGCGGCACGCTCTCGTGATCGAGACGCGCCAGCGTTTCCAGAATGTTAAGCCCCGAGGTTTCCCAGAAATTATTAACCTTCGTCGGCTTGCCGTGCTGAATAGTCAGCCAGCCATCCCGAGCAAGGCGCTGTAAAACTTCACGCAGCGTTGTGCGTGTTACACCAATAAGTTCAGAGAGTTCGCGTTCAGCAGGCAGAATAGAACCGGGAGGAAAACGGTTATTCCAGATGCTTTCGATAATGTACTCTTCCGCGAAACCCGCTGGGCTCTGCGCCTTTATAACCATAATGCGATTTCCATTACACCTATGCAAAATTCACTCATCATACCAGATGAGGTTTAGCACAGATAGCGCAGCAGCTGGTGAAAAAAGGGATCCTGGTTTACTTTTTGCTAATTACCGCCGGGCTTTCACAGTTGCCTGACCAGGCGTGGGCCGTTACTCTTCTCCCTTCAAAAAAGATCTGCTGTTACTGCAAGGACTACGCATGGAAATGTCATTCAGCCGCGCCTTTTACCGCAATTTTCTCGGCCAGTCGCCGAACTGGTATAAGCTGACGCTGCTTCTGTTTTTGATACTCAACCCGCTGGTGTTCTGGGTTAACCCTTTTATCGCTGGCTGGATGCTGGTGGCCGAATTTATTTTCACGCTGGCGATGGCGCTGAAATGCTATCCGCTGCTGCCAGGCGGGCTGCTGGCCATTGAAGCGGTGATGATTGGGATGACCACGCCCAATCATGTCCGTGAAGAGCTGGCCAACAATCTAGAGGTGATCCTGCTGCTTATCTTCATGGTCGCGGGCATCTATTTCATGAAACAGCTATTGCTGCTGATTTTTACCAGGCTGTTGCTTGGCATTCGTTCTAAAGCGCTGCTCTCGCTCTCTTTTTGCTTCGCCGCCGCGTTTTTATCCGCGTTCCTCGATGCGCTGACCGTTGTGGCGGTAGTAATTAGCGTCGCGGTCGGTTTTTACGGCATTTATCATCGGGTTGCCTCTTCACGCGATGAGCATCAGGATCTGCTTGATGATTCCAACATCGACAAGCAGCAACGGGAAGACCTGGAACAATTCCGCGCCTTTCTGCGCAGCCTGATGATGCACGCCGGCGTCGGCACCGCGCTTGGCGGTGTTATGACTATGGTAGGAGAACCGCAGAATCTGATTATCGCCAAAGCGGCGGACTGGAGCTTTGTTGATTTCCTGCTGCGCATGGCGCCAGTGAGCGTGCCGGTGCTGCTTTGCGGCCTGCTGACCTGCGTTCTGCTGGAGAAAACCAAAACCTTTGGTTATGGCGCTACGCTGCCTGAAGAGGTGCGCACGATTCTGCATGACTACGATCAGGAGAGCGCGCGCAAACGCAGCCCGCAGGATCGCGTGCGGCTTCTCGTGCAGGGCGTTATCGCCGTATGGCTTATCGTTGCGCTGGCGCTTCATCTGGCGGAGGTAGGACTTATCGGGCTTTCCGTCATTATTTTCGCCACCGCGCTTTGCGGCGTGACTGACGAGCACGCGATCGGCAAAGCCTTTACCGAAGCGCTGCCTTTTACCGCGCTGCTGACGGTCTTCTTCGCCGTTGTGGCGGTGATTATCGACCAGCATCTTTTTGCGCCGATTATCCAGTTTGTGCTGGACGCCTCGCCTCACGCGCAGCTTTCGCTTTTCTATCTCTTTAACGGCCTGCTATCGTCGATTTCCGATAACGTCTTTGTAGGCACCGTTTATATCAACGAAGCGAAGAACGCGCTGCAGCAGGGGGTTATCGACGTGAAGCAGTTTGAGCTGCTGGCGGTGGCGATTAATACCGGCACCAACCTGCCTTCGGTCGCCACGCCGAACGGCCAGGCGGCGTTTCTGTTCCTGCTTACCTCAGCGCTGGCGCCGCTTATCCGTCTCTCCTATGGCCGGATGGTGTGGATGGCGCTGCCCTATACCCTTGTGCTAACGCTGGTCGGGCTGCTGTGCGTGGCTTACCCGCTGACGCCCTTCACCGAATGGCTGCTGGCGCATCAGTGGATATCCACCCCATCGATGTAACTTTTGGGCCCTTTAGGGCCCAAAATTTCCCTTACGGGCAGGCTCTTATCTCTATTTTTTCGCTACGCTAGTGGCGCGGAAAATGAATTGGTTTACACTGCCCGTTCAACGCATCCTGCAGGGAAATAACTATGTTGCGATTTTTAAACCAATGCTCACGAGGACGCGGCGCCTGGCTGCTGTTAGCATTGACCGCTTTTGCGCTCGAAATGGTGGCGCTGTGGTTCCAGCATGTCATGATGCTGAAGCCTTGTGTTTTGTGTATTTATGAACGATGCGCGCTGTTTGGCGTAATGGGCGCCGGGCTTGTGGGCGCCATCGCGCCGAAAACGCCGCTGCGTTTTGTGGCTATCCTTATCTGGCTTTACAGCGCCGTGAAAGGGCTGATGCTCTCCTATGAGCACACCATGGTTCAGCTGCACCCTTCCCCGTTCGCTACCTGTGATTTCGCCGCGCGGTTCCCGACGTGGCTGCCGCTGGATAAATGGCTGCCGCAGGTGTTTGTCGCAAGCGGCGACTGCGCAGAGCGCCAGTGGTCTTTCCTGTCGCTTGAAATGCCGCAGTGGCTGATGGTTATTTTCGCCGCTTATCTGCTGGTGGCGGCGCTGGTGGTTATCGCTCAGTTTTTCAAACCTAAAAAACGCGACCTTTTCGGCCGCTTCTAATCTTTTTGCCGCCGGCTATCCCCGTCAGGCGGATAGCCGGCTGGTCTGGCAGCAGCTTTTTGTCTTTCAGGCGATTAAGGCGGCGTGAGGTAAGTCTGCATCTTGCGCAGGATGGAGCCGGATGATTCCTGGAGTGCTCGTTGCCGCCTGGCTTGTTGCGGCGAAGCCGTCCTACACTGAAGTGAACCTTGATAATGACAGGAGGACAGATGCGAGCTTACAAACTTAACGTCGAAAAAGATAACCCAAACGACGCGCCGGAGTCCGGGGACAAAAAACCGACCCCGACTAAAAAATAAGAGAAAAGGTCGCTCCGGCGGCCTTTTCTTTTTACTTCACGCCGCCTTCGTCTTTTCCTCATCAGCGCCCAGCCACGCCCGCGTATAGGCGGCGTCATGGTGGTTAAGCATTACGCTGATAAATTCCAGATCCGCCCCTTGGGTCAACAGCTGCATGGCTCGCGTTTTGCGCGCGCTCTGGCTGCTGACATTTTTCGTCGTCACCTTTGCCGCCGCCTGGCGCAGCGCGGCGTTAAAAGCGATGATGGTAATCGCCTTCGGCTGCGCCTTTACGCGGTTGGAGTGGCTCTGGAATAGATAAACATCTTGCGGGTAACGCTTCTGGCGTTTAGTGATAACGCTCATCGCTGCTTCATTTAAGGCCAGCGCCCGGTTCCCGCGCTTCTCATCGGCCCGGATGCGGCTGTTTTCAATATCATCGAAGGTCAGCGTCAGCACTTCACCAATTTTTAACGGCGCATGGTAGAGAAAATACCAGAGGTCAGAATAGGTAGTGTTGTGACTGAGCAGCGCTTCGTGGATCTTCCAGAACTCAAGCGGAGTCAGAGCTTCGGCTTTAGCCATTGTGATATCACTCGCGTTGGTCTGAAAATGACGCCCTGGCGTCGTTTCAGACGAGACAAAACCACTACCTTGCAGGTAGCGATGGCGCAAAAAAGGCCGTCTGGCCCGTCTCTTTTTAATAACGAAACCGAGGAGGCGGTGATATCGCGCGTTCGGATGAGAACGCAGGCGGTGGGTGGTACTTCCTGCGCTCTCAGCGTGAAAGCGCAGGTGGGAAAAGGTTATTCAGCCCAGTCGGGCTTATTGAGTATGTGATCTTGCCAGTCAGTCACTTCCGACTCTTTTACCGCGATATGGCGCACGGAGATGCGCTCAGCGTGCATAGCGGCTTTCGAACCGGTGCGCAGCGGGTGCCACAGCGGCAGATTTTTGCCTTCGGCTAACAGGCGGTAGGCGCAGGTAGGCGGCAACCATTCAAAGGTCGGCAGGTTTTCCCGCGTCAGTTTGATGCAGTCAGGCTCGAAGTCGAACCGACGCTCATAGTTACGGCACTGGCAGGTTTTGATATTAAGCTGACGACAGGCGACGTTGGTGAAATAAATTTCATCCGTATCTTCATCCATCAGTTTATGCAGGCAACACTGACCGCAGCCGTCGCAGAGAGATTCCCACTCCGCGTCGCTCATTTCGTCCAGTTTCTTTTGCTGCCAGAAAGGCGTTTCGTTCATACCGGTATCCGCAAAGCAAATTCAGCTGCACCTTATAAACAGTATGGACGCCTGATGCAAGTTTTGCCGCCCCTGCGGGCGGCAGAAGATTACAGCACGCGAGTACTGAGGCTTTCGCCATTGAAGCGCACTTCCAGTTCATCGCCACTGGCGAGCGGCCCTACCCCTTCCGGCGTGCCGGTGAGGATAACGTCGCCTGCGCGCAGCGTAAAGAAACGGCTCATGTAGGCAATCAGCGGCACAATCTTGTGGATCATGTCAGCGGTTGTGCCGTTCTGGCGCGTTTCGCCGTTAACGATAAGGCTTAGCGGCGTGTTTTGCGGATCGGACTGAAATTCAGCCACCGGGATGAACCCTGAAACCGGGCACGAGTTATCAAACGCTTTCGCCTTTTCCCACGGCTGGCCCGCTTTTTTCATTTTGCTCTGCAAAGAGCGAAGGGTCAGATCCAGCGCCACGCCGTAACCGGCAATCGCTTTAGCGACATGTTCAGGCGTGGCCTGCTTAAGCGTCGCGCCAATAAGTACGGCCAGTTCCACTTCATGATGCACATCGCCAAGACCCTGCGGCAGCGCCAGCGGCTGGCGCAAATCGCAAAGCGCGGTTTCCGGCTTCAGAAACAGCACCGGCTCTTCCGGCGTGGCGCTGCCCATCTCTTTAATATGTTTGGCATAGTTGCTGCCTACACAGACCACTTTGCTCACCGGAAAATCAAGCAGCGCGCCGTGCCAGTTATGATGTTGGTACATGTCTTTCCCCTGAATCGAGCTCATTGTCCGAAAAATGACTATCTCCGCCCGCCGGGCGCGAGTCAATGTTTCAAAGCGTAACAGGATTCAGTATAGAGAGAGGAAAAAACAAACGGCGAAAACGGCCGACGCCGCAAAACGCGGCGTCGGAGCAGGTCAGGCTTTTTTTTGCGCTTCGAGATGCGCTTTCAACAAATTTTCCGGCGGCGGCGGCAATTGCAAATAATAGCCCTGCTCCTGAAGCGCTTGTTTTACTTTATCAAGATCGGCGTGCGCTAATTTTTTCCGTCCGTCTAATGGCAATAGCATTGTCATTATGGGTGTGCCGAAACTTTGCATTAATTCCGTCGGCACCTTCGAAAAATCGTCTTTTTTTTCAACATACAGATAAGTCTGTTCGCGACGGGAACTTTTATAGATCACACAAAACATGTTTTTACTCTGTTTAGCCAGATGGTGACTTGCCTCAATATAACGGGGACTATAACATGCCTGACGTGCTACGGAATATCATCCCACCCCGGTGGGTGGTTAAAACTGAATTGAGTAAGGCCAGGATGTCAAACACGCCCATCGAGCTTAAAGGCAGCAGTTTCACGTTATCAGTGGTTCATTTGCATGACGCTCACCCGGAAGTTATTCGCAAAGCGCTGGAAGACAAAATAGCTCAGGCACCGGCTTTTTTGAAAAACGCGCCTGTGGTTGTGAATATCGCCGGGCTGGAAGGGCCGGTGGACTGGCAGCAAATCCATCGCGCCGTGAAGGCAAGCGGGCTGCATCTGGTGGGCTTCAGCGGCTGTAAGGACGACACGCTGAAAGCGGAGATTGCTCGCGCCGGCATCGCTTTGCTGAATGAAGGTAAAGAGAAGGCCCGGGCGGCGCAGCCTGTCGTGCCTGAAATCCCCGTCGAACCCGTTGTTACTCCCATCACAAAAACGCGAATTATTGATGCGCCAGTCCGATCTGGTCAGCGTATTTATGCCCCGCATTCTGATTTAATTGTGACTAATCACGTCAGCGCGGGTGCGGAGCTCATCGCCGATGGCAACATCCATATCTACGGCATGATGCGAGGACGCGCGCTGGCAGGCGCCAGCGGCGAGCGAGAAGCGCAAATTTTTTGCACAAGCCTTGCGGCGGAACTGGTTTCTATCGCAGGGGTATACTGGCTGAGCGAGCAGATCCCGGCCGAATTTTATAACAAAGCCGCCCGCCTGAGACTGGCTGAGGGCGCTTTGTCTGTTCAACCTTTGATTTAAGCCCTTTTCACAAGGAATTCCTTTATGGCACGCATTATTGTAGTTACATCAGGTAAAGGGGGCGTTGGCAAAACCACCTCCAGCGCGGCCATCGCTACGGGTTTGGCCCAGAAGGGAAAAAAAACCGTTGTTATCGATTTCGATATTGGTCTGCGTAACCTTGACTTGATCATGGGATGTGAACGCCGTGTCGTATACGATTTCGTTAACGTTATCCAGGGCGATGCCACACTTAATCAGGCGCTGATTAAAGACAAAAGGACCGACAACCTTTACATTCTCCCGGCGTCGCAAACGCGCGACAAAGACGCGCTGACGCGTGAAGGGGTGGAGAAGGTCCTGGACGATCTGCAAAAGATGGATTTCGACTTTATCGTGTGCGACTCCCCGGCCGGCATCGAAACCGGCGCGTTGATGGCGCTTTACTTCGCGGACGAAGCCGTGATCACCACCAACCCGGAAGTCTCCTCGGTACGCGATTCAGACCGTATTCTCGGCATTCTGGCCTCCAAATCTCGCCGCGCCGAGAACGGCCACGATCCGATTAAAGAACATCTGCTGCTGACCCGTTACAACCCGGGCCGCGTCAGCAAAGGCGATATGCTGAGCATGGAAGATGTGCTGGAGATCCTGCGCATTCCGCTGGTTGGGGTGATTCCGGAAGATCAATCTGTGCTGCGCGCCTCCAACCAGGGCGAGCCGGTGATTCTGGATTCCGCCTCGGACGCAGGCAAAGCGTACGCCGATACCGTTGAACGTCTGTTGGGAGAAGAACGCCCTTTCCGCTTCATTGAAGAAGAGAAGAAAGGTTTCCTCAAACGCCTGTTCGGAGGATAACTCATGGCTTTACTAGACTTTTTTCTCTCACGAAAAAAGAGTACCGCGAACATCGCGAAAGAACGACTGCAAATAATCGTGGCGGAACGTCGACGCAGCGACGCCGAGCCGCATTATTTACCGCAGCTGAAAAGGGATATTCTTGAGGTCATCTGTAAATATGTACAGATTGATCCAGAAATGGTTACGGTCCAGCTCGATCAAAAAGGCGACGATATTTCGGTGCTTGAGCTCAACGTAACGCTGCCGGAAGCGGAAGAGTCGAAATAAAAAAAAGCCCTGGAGTTTTATCCAGGGCTTTTTAATTTCTGTCCGGGTTTACGCGTTGCTAAAAATTTAATTTTCGGAACGCGCTCATTGACTGGAAATATATACAGCTTTACCGCACATATTCCTGCAGCAGCGTCTTAATTTCATCGCCCATTAATTTTTCCCGCCAGCCGCTGATTAATTCCGGCAGCATAGTTTGCGTCCTGAGCTGCCAGTGCCAGTTAAGCAACTGGTTAATTTGCCTACGGGAAGCAAGCAGTTCCGCGCTTACGCCTTTCGCCTTGCTTATCTCCTGCACCAGCGCCTTGATGGCTTTGAAAGCGCTGCGATAGCCTGGCATATCAACCAGATTTTGCAGCGGCGCAGGCAGCGCCTCTTCAGGCAGCGCCTGCGCTTCGCTCACCATCGCCAGTAGCGTTTTGCCATGGAAGCGGATTTCGCTGCCGGAGAGCCCCAGACCGTCGAGTTCGCCAAGGGAGCCCGGCATATAGCGCGCCACCTGCCACAAGTGTTCCTCACGCACCACGAAGTTTACCGCCAGGTCACGCTCGCGAGCTTTACGCAGCCGCCATGCCGCCAGCAACTTCAGACAGGCGAGCTGGCGCGGGCGAAGCTGCCAGGCGTTACCAATTTCGCGCCAGGCCTCTTCCGGGTCCAGCGTTTCGCTGCGGCGCAGCACCATCAGGCGACACTCGTCCAGCGCCGCTTCCAGCCAGCCCGCTTCGGCAGTCTCATCCATCAGCTGACGCGCAATGGGCAACAGATACCAGACGTCAGCGGCGGCATAGTCGCACTGGCGATCCGTCAGCGGGCGCGCCAGCCAGTCGGTGCGCGATTCGCTCTTGTCGAGCGCCACGCCGGTATATTTCTCAACAAGGGTGGCGAAGCCGCAGGAGAGCGGATTGCCAACGAAAGAGGCCAGCACCTGGGTATCAATAAAGGGCTGCGGCATCATGCCGAAAGCGTTCTGAAACACTTCCAGGTCTTCGCTGCCCGCGTGCAGGAATTTTGTGACTGCATCATCCTGCAATAGCGCCTGAAACGGCGCCCAGTCGGTGATGGTGAGCGGGTCGATAAGCGCTACGGTCTCGCCATCGTAAAGCTGGATGAGGCCAAGCATTGGGTAATAGGTACGGGTTCGGACAAATTCGGTATCCAGCGCCAGCGCCGGAAAACGACGAGCCGCCTCGCAAAGCTGCAAGAGCGCCTCATTGGTGGTAATCATCTGATAATTCAAATCACTCTCTCTTAAGTTTGCGCCCATAAAAAACGCCGGCGGAACCGGCGTCTGGACGACTTCTTCGCAACTCAGGGGGTATTGTTACCCGTGCGGCGCGCTTCGTCACGCAGTTCTCGCCGCAAAATTTTGCCGACGTTGGATTTGGGCAGCTCCTGGCGGAACTCCACCAGCTTCGGCACCTTATAGCCGGTGAGATGCCGACGACAAAAGGTGATAAGCGCCTCTTCGCTAAGGTTCGGATCTTTCTTCACCACGAAGATCTTCACGGTCTCGCCGCTCACGCCTGAAGGCACACCCACGGCCGCCACTTCATGGACGCCGCTGTGCTGCATCACCACATCTTCGATTTCGTTAGGATAGACGTTAAAACCCGAGACCAGGATCATATCTTTTTTACGATCGACGATGCGCATAAAGCCCTGTTCGTCCATGACCGCGATATCGCCGGTGTGCAGCCAACCATCCTTGATTATCTCATCGGTGGCGTCGGGGCGCTGCCAGTAACCCAGCATGACCTGCGGCCCTTTCACGCACAGCTCGCCCGGCAGCCCAGGCTCCACTTCCCGCCCTTCGTCATCCACCAGTTTGACTTCTGTTGAAGGCACCGGCAGGCCGATGCTGCCGCTGTGATAGTCGATATCGTGAGGGTTAACGCTTACCAGCGGCGCGCATTCCGTCAGGCCGTAGCCTTCCAGCAGATACTGCCCGGTGAGTTTTACCCAGCGCTCCGCTACCGCATGCTGCACCGGCATGCCGCCGCCTGCGGAAAGATGAAGCGTGGAAAAATCGAGCTGCTGGAACTCTTTGTTGTTCAGCAACGCGTTGAAAAGCGTATTGACGCCCGTCATGGCGGTGAAGGGGTATTTCGCCAGCTCTTTAACCAGCCCCGGAATATCGCGCGGGTTGGTGATTAACAGATTTTGTCCGCCCAGCTCAATAAACAGCAGGCAGTTCATGGTCAGCGCGAAGATGTGATAGAGCGGCAAGGCGGTGACCACCAGCTCTTTGCCCCGATGCAGCAGCGGCCCGTAAGTGGCGTTCACCTGCTCAAGATTTGCAAGCATATTGCGGTGCGTTAACATCGCCCCTTTCGCCACGCCGGTCGTGCCGCCTGTGTATTGCAGGAAAGCGAGATCTTCCGGCAGCACCTCAGGCTTCACATACTGCAGGCGATAACCCGCGTGCAGCGCGCGGCGAAACGAAATGGCGTCCGGCAGATGGTATTTCGGCACCAGCCGTTTCACATACTTCACGACAAAGTTAACCAGCGTGCCTTTGGTGGCGGAGAGCTGATCGCCCATGCGGGTAAGGATAACGTGCTTCACCTGGGTTTTATCGACGACCTTTTCCAGCGTGTGAGCAAAGTTAGAAACGATAATAATGGCGCTGGCGCCGCTGTCGTTTAGCTGGTGCTCCAGTTCGCGGGGCGTATAGAGCGGGTTGACGTTCACTACAATCATGCCGGCGCGAAGAATGCCGAACAGCGCGACCGGGTATTGCAGCAGATTCGGCATCATCAGCGCGACGCGGTCCCCTTTCTGCAGACCCAGGCCCTGTTGCAGATAAGCAGCGAAAGCGCGGCTGCGCTCTTCGAGCTTACGGAACGTCATCACCTCGCCCATATTGATAAATGCCGGCTGGTCGGCATAACGCGTGCAGGCGTGTTCGAATAGCTCTACCAGGGACTGATAACGATCGGGATTGATTTCTGCCGGAACGTCGGCCGGATAACGGTTAAGCCAAACCTTCTTCAATGCGTCACCTCTGAAAATCGTATTCGTCGTCATCACAACCCCGCAGCAATAAACATGTTGTTAACATTATTTTAACTCAGCGTACCAGTTTATTAATTAAGCTGGTTTCAGGTTGCGAAGCGCGTCACTAATTATTTTTGTTATGGGTTATAAACAAATAAACAGCGGACCGGCCGCTGTTTATTTTTATTAAAAAATCAATCAGTTACTCGGTTACTATTGTCTGAACAGGCGCGGGGCCAGGGCTATACCAGACGCCGGGACCGTAACCCCAGGGGCGATTGTAAGGCCCCCAGTACCAGGGATCTATCGGCTGTGGCGGCAACATAACCTGTTGCGTAACGCGCCAGCGCTTAAAACCGTTAACCTGCATCACCATATATTTGTAGGTAGCGTCGCCAACTTTACCTTCAGCGGTGCCGGTTATCGGCCCCACGACGGTGATAAGCTGATTGCGGTAGTCGACCGGGTCGAGGAAGGTGCTGACATCGGCGTAAATACGGCCGCGCGACGGCTGACCAAGCAGCGGCCGCGCCCCTTCATCGAGCGGCACGGTGGCAATTTCGAGACGGGTTTTGCCCTGTTCATTCTTCACGTTGATCACTTTGCCGCCGAAGCGCGCTTCCTGACCGACATAAAGCTGCGGAGCATTCATGACCCGCGCCAGATCCTGCTGCGGGGTTGGGCTGGTGCCTTTAATGGCATCCGGCACGCTAACGCAACCGCTCAGGGCCAGCGCGGCGAACAGCGCCAGCCAGCCCCTTTTTTTCATTTGACTCGCCATACCGCAACTCCTTAACCCAGCGACAGTGCGCTGAGCAACTATTCTCTGCCGGGCAGTTTTTTCCACGCCACTTCGTTACGCAGATAAACCGGCTCGGCGTTTTCTACCGCGACGGTGCGACCGGCAATGAAAAGCTGACAAGCCAGCGGCAGCATATCTTCCGCCGCAGGCAACAGCATCTCGCCGTCGTAAAGCGACAGGTCGCTGTCCTGCGCAAGGCTGGGCCATGCGGGCCAGCCCGTACCCACCGTAGCCCATTCGCCGTCAAGCTGTTTCAACCGTTCGGCAACCGCGTCGGGTTTCAGTACTGTCTCCGTCTCTTCGCCATGCCACACGCCTTCGTGGTCGCGCTGGTATTCGCCCCAGTAAACCTCGCCCATACGGGCGTCGATGGCGGCAAGTACGCGTGTCGCGCCGGTTTTGCGCCAGGCGCCCTGCGCCATCGTGGCAAGCGTTGAAACGCCGATCATCGGCAGGTTCGCGCCAAGCGCCAGGCCCTGGGCGATGCCGATGCCGATACGCACGCCGGTAAAACTGCCGGGGCCGCGGCCAAAGGCCAGCGCGCTTAGCTCAGACAGCGAAACGCCGCTCTGGTTCAGGATCTCGCGCACCAGCGGCAGAATGCGCTGGGTATGTTCGCGTGGACAAAGTTCAAAGTGGGCATAGGCGGTACCGTTGTCCCACAGCGCAGCCGAACAGGCTTCCGTGGCGGTATCAATGGCCAGAATTCGCATAGCTAAATTGCACTCTCGCGAGGTGTGGTATTCAAAATGGCGCGCATATTACCATAGTCTGGCATAAATTACTGCGCGCCGCCGTCGGCGAGGAAGCGCGCCGCCTGCTGAATGTCGCGGGTTCGCGGCGTGGGCGGCAGGCTTTTCAGGAAGACGGCGCCATAAGGCCGCATCACCAGCCGGTTATCGCAAATTACCAGCACGCCGCGGTCGTCCACGTCGCGGATAAGTCGCCCTACCCCCTGTTTCAGCGTAATGACGGCGTCCGGCAACTGCACCTCATCGAATGGGTCGCCGCCGCGCAGTCGACAATCCTCCATGCGCGCCTTAAGTAGCGGATCGTCCGGCGACGTAAAGGGGAGTTTGTCGATGATGACCAGCGACAGCGTATCGCCGCGTACGTCCACCCCTTCCCAGAAGCTGCTGGTGGCGACCAGCAACGCATTGCCCGCCGTAACGAACTGCTCAAGCAGCTGTCCCTTGCTGGTTTCGCCCTGCAGCAGCACCGGCAGCGAGAGCGTGGCGCGGAACTGCTCCGCCAGCTCGCGCATCATGGCGTGCGAGGTACAGAGCATAAAGCAGCGGCCATTATTAGCTTCAATCAGCGGCCTTAGCATAGCGGCCAGCGCCCGGCCTGCGTTGGGCTGATTAGGCAACGGCAGGCCGCGCGGCACGCAAAGCAGCGCCTGACGGGCGTAGTCGAAGGGGCTTTGCAGCAGCAGCGTTTTCGCCTCGTCAATGCCCAGCCGCGCCGTGAAGTGGTGCAATTCGTCGTTAACGGAAAGCGTCGCCGAGGTGAAAACCCAGCTTCCCGCTTTTTGCGCCATCACCTCTTTAAACTTATCGGCCACCGTAAGCGGCGTCAGCGCCAGCGTGAAGTGGCGCGAGTTGCACTCATACCAGTAGCTGTAGCCGGGCTTGTTGAACTCTTTAAGCCGTTTGAGGCGGGCGCGATAAAGCGTGGCGCGCTCAAAGGCGGCATCCAGCAAAGCGGAGCGGCCAAGCGAAAGCTTCGCCACGTCGTAGCAAAGCTCCAGCGCGTCATCCAGCAGCAGCAGCGCGCGCTGAATGGAAGCGTCGGCTAACAGCTCGCGTAAATTCCCCCGAAACCCCGGATCGCCAAGTTGCATACGGAAATCCTGCGTGCTCTGGGCCAGGCGGTCGGCGCATTTTTGCAGCTGTTGAGTATCTTTGACCTCGGTGCGGTAGGCGATGGTGATATCTTTAGCGAGATCCAGCAGTTGGCGGCTGGAGAGCGACTGACCGAAATACTGGCTGGCGATATCGGGAAGCTGATGCGCCTCGTCGAAGATCATCACTTCCGCTTGCGGAATAAGCTCTGCGAACCCGCTCTCTTTCACCACCATATCGGCAAGAAACAGATGGTGGTTTACCACGACGATATCCGCCTCCATCGCTTTTTTGCGCGCTTTGACGACGAAACAATCTTTATAGAGCGGGCAGTCGCTGCCGAGGCAGTTGTCGTTCGTACTGGTGACGAGTGGCCAGACGGCGGCGTCTTCCGCCACGCGTCCGCATGTGCTGATATCGCCATCCACCGTTTCATTGGCCCAGCCGCGCAGATGAATAACGTCGCTTAAGGTCTGAACCGGCAGGTCGCCTCCCGCCAGCGCCTGTTGCTCCAGCCGTTCAAGACAGAGGTAGTTGGAGCGCCCTTTCAACAGCGCCAGCTTGCCTTTGTATTCCAGCGCCCGCGCCACGGTGGGAAGATCGCGGCTGTAGAGCTGATCCTGCAGCGCTTTCGAGCCGGTTGAAATAATCACCTTTTTGCCGGAGCGTAAAGCGGGCGCGAGGTAAGCGTAAGTTTTCCCGGTGCCGGTGCCTGCCTCCACCACTAAAGGTTCGGCGGCGCCGATAGCTTCAGTCACCGCCTGCGCCATCTGGCGTTGCGGCTCGCGGGGCTTAAAGCCCGGTATCGCTTTGGCTAACTGGCCATCTGCTGCAAAATCGTCCGTCACACTGCCCCCTGGTTAAATTGCCAGTGATTATGTCAGGGCCGACTCCCTTTCGCCAGCCGAAGAGGTGACGTCGGCGGCGGAGTATGCCAGGCTTGCGGCGAAACTTACGAAAAGGAAAAAATCATGACGATTAAGCGAATCAATCCGGAGGCGCGCTGGTCCGACGCGGTTATCCATAATCAGACCCTTTATTACACTGGCGTGCCGGAAAACCTTGATGCCGAAGCCTATGAACAAACCGGCAATGTGCTGGCGCAGATTGATGAGGTACTAAAGGCGCAGGGCAGCGATAAAACGCAGCTGATTGACGCGACCATTTTTCTGGCTGACGGCGACGATTTCGCCGCCATGAACCGCGCCTGGGATGAATGGGTGGTGGCGGGCCATGCGCCGGTGCGCTGCACCGTGCAGGCGAGGCTGATGAACCCGGCTTATAAAGTGGAAATTAAAATTATCGCCGCCGTATAAAAAAACGCGGATCGCCCCGCGTTATTCATCTTCTTCTTCATCCTCGAAACGGGCGACGATGCGGTCGCCCTGATGGCTGGCGCGAATTTCTTGCGCCACCTGAGCGATAGCCTGACCGCTGCTCATACCCTGGGCCATCAGCTCCTGAATACGCTCGACCGCTTTCTGCTGCTGCTCATGCGTCAGCGAAGGTAAACCTGCAAACATCGTTAACTCCTGTTACATTGCTGCCGTCAATTATTTCACGCCCCGTGCGCGGACGCCAGACGCCGTCCCGGGGCATAGCGGTGTAGACGTCGATGAAAACCCACTCCTCCCCCACTCTGCTTACGCTTCCCTGGCGCCGCGACGCGCTGCTGGACTATTTCGCCGCGCTGAGCCCTCAGCCCTGGGCGATGCTGCTGCATTCCGGCTTTGCCAGACATCCCCATAACCGGTTCGATATCCTGGTCGCCCAGCCGTTGGCGACGCTGGAAACGCGCGGCGATGAAACGGTTATTCGCCGCGCCGCCACCAGCGAAACCTCTGGGGCCGACCCGCTTACGCTGCTTCAGCGCGAGCTTGACCGTTGCGGCATTACGCCGCAGCCAGCCGTGGACCTGCCGTTTCTGGGCGGCGCGCTGGGGCTGTTTGGCTACGATCTCGGGCGTCGTTTTGAGAAGCTGCCGCAACACGCACAGGCGGACGTTCACGCGCCCGATATGGCGGTGGGGATCTACGACTGGGCGCTTATCGCCGATCATAAGCTTGAACGCCTGACGCTGGTTTGTCACGGCGACGCGCAGGCGCGGCTCGCCTGGCTTCTGGCGCAGAAACCTGAGACTGCCGCGCCGTTTCGCCTCACCAGCCGCTGGCAGGCGAATATGACGCGCGAGCAGTATGGCGAAAAATTCCGCCGCGTACAGGATTATTTGCTGAGCGGCGACTGTTATCAGGTCAACCTGGCGCAGCGTTTTCAGGCAAACTATGAAGGGGATGAGTGGCAGGCGTTTATGCGCCTTAACGAGGCCAACCGCGCCCCCTTCAGCGCCTTTTTGCGCCTGCCGCAGCACGCCATTCTGAGCCTGTCGCCCGAGCGTTTTATTTTGCTTGAGCAAAACGCGATTCAGACCCGGCCGATTAAAGGCACGCTGCCTCGCCTCGCCGACCCGCAGGAAGATGCAAAACAGGCGCAAAAGCTGGCGTGCTCGCCTAAAGATCGCGCTGAAAACCTGATGATTGTCGATCTGCTGCGCAATGACATCGGCCGCGTAGCGACGCCCGGCAGCGTACGGGTGCCTGAGCTTTTTGTCGTAGAACCTTTCCCGGCGGTACATCATCTGGTCAGCACCATTACCGCCACGCTGCCGGAAAACCTGCATGCCACCGACCTGCTGCGCGCCGCGTTTCCCGGCGGTTCTATCACCGGCGCGCCTAAAGTGCGGGCGATGGCGATAATCGAGGAGCTTGAGCCGCAGCGACGCAACGCCTGGTGCGGCAGCGTGGGCTATATCAGCTTTTGCGGCAATATGGACACCAGCATTACCATTCGCACCCTCACCGCGCAAAACGGCACGCTTTATTGCTCCGCCGGCGGCGGCATCGTGGCCGACAGCGAGGCGTCAGCGGAATATCAGGAAACTTTTGATAAAGTTAATCGTATTCTGCGCACTCTTGAGGAGGAATAATGCAGACGACGGAATTGTCACTGGACACTTTTTTATCGCGTTTTCAACTGCTGCGCCCGCAGGTGAATAAGGCCTCGCTTAATCAGCGCCAGGCGGCGGTTCTGGTGCCGATAGTGCGCCGCCCCGAGCCAGGGTTGCTGCTGACCCAGCGCTCAGCGCAACTTCGCAAGCACGCAGGCCAGGTCGCCTTTCCCGGCGGCGCCGTGGATGACACTGACGCCTCTTTAATCGCCGCCGCATTGCGGGAAGCGCAGGAAGAGGTCGCTATTCCTCCCGAAGCCGTAGACGTTATCGGCGTACTGCCGCCGGTAGACAGCGTGACCGGTTTTCAGGTTACGCCAGTCGTGGGCATCATTCCGCCCAATCTGCATTATCACGCAAGCCAGGATGAAGTGGCGGCGGTGTTTGAAATGCCGCTTGCCGAAGCGCTGCGGCTGGGGCGCTATCATCCGCTCGATATCCATCGCCGGGGCAACAGCCACCGCGTCTGGCTCTCCTGGTATCAGCATTATTTTGTCTGGGGAATGACCGCAGGCATTATTCGTGAGCTGGCTCTCCAGATAGGCTTTAAACCCTGACTCGTATTGTGTGTAAAAAATTGCGATCCACAGCACTTTATTAGGTTGATTGGCGTTAGCCATTAGTATAATTCATGTGAATAGTTAACAGCGCAGAACAATAACCTCTTACACTATGCGCAGTTTTCACATCGTCATTGATATCACAATGACCCTGTCAGGAGTTAAAGCGTGATTAGTATATTCGACATGTTTAAGGTGGGCATTGGTCCCTCCTCTTCCCATACCGTAGGGCCGATGAAGGCCGGGAAGCAGTTCGTCGATGATCTGGTCGAAAAAGGATTACTCGAAGACGTCACCCGCGTTGCGGTGGATGTTTACGGTTCACTGTCGCTGACCGGCAAAGGACACCATACCGATATCGCCATTATTATGGGCCTCGCGGGCAACGAGCCGGCGACGGTGGATATCGACGCCATTCCCGCATTTATCCGCGACGTAGAAGCGCGCGGCCGCCTGCTGCTGGCGCTGGGACGTCATGAAGTGGATTTTCCGAAAGACAACGGCATGCGTTTTCACAGCGATAACCTTTCGCTGCACGAAAACGGCATGCAGATCCACGCTTTTAAGGGCGAAACGCTGCTTTACAGCAAAACGTACTACTCCATCGGCGGCGGTTTTATCGTTGACGAAGAGAATTTTGGTAAAGACGCCGCCAGCGAAGTGACCGTGCCGTATGCGTTTGATTCCGCAAAAGCGCTGCTGGCGCACTGCCGGGAAACCGGCCTTTCTCTCTCTGGTCTGGTGATGCAGAACGAACTGGCGCTGCACAGCAAGAAAGAGATTGAAGAGTACTTCGCGAACGTCTGGCAGACCATGCGCGCCTGTATCGATCGCGGGATGAATACCGAAGGCGTATTGCCAGGCCCTCTGCGCGTACCACGTCGCGCCTCCGCGCTGCGCCGTATGCTGGTCTCCAGCGATAAGCTTTCTAACGACCCGATGATCGTCGTTGACTGGGTGAACATGTTCGCGCTGGCGGTGAACGAAGAAAACGCGGCGGGCGGTCGCGTGGTGACTGCGCCAACCAACGGCGCATGCGGCATCGTCCCGGCGGTGTTGGCGTATTACGATCACTTTATCGAATCGGTTAGTCCCGATATCTACATCCGCTATTTCCTGGCGGCGGGCGCTATCGGCGCGCTTTATAAAATGAACGCGTCTATTTCAGGCGCGGAAGTGGGCTGCCAGGGCGAAGTGGGCGTCGCCTGCTCAATGGCGGCGGCGGGTCTCGCCGAGCTGCTGGGCGCAAGCCCGGAACAGGTGTGCGTAGCGGCGGAGATAGGCATGGAGCATAACCTGGGCCTGACCTGCGACCCGGTTGCCGGCCAGGTGCAGGTGCCGTGCATCGAGCGTAACGCCATTGCCTCCGTGAAGGCGATTAACGCCGCGCGCATGGCGATGCGCCGCACCAGCGAGCCGCGCGTCTCTCTCGATAAAGTAATCGAAACCATGTACGAAACCGGCAAAGACATGAACGCGAAATACCGCGAAACTTCGCGTGGCGGTTTAGCCATTAAAGTCCAGTGCGACTAATCAATCGAAGCGCCGCTCCCGCGGCGCTTTTTCTTTCTCTGCCAGCAAATCCTTCTGCACGAACCCCGCTACACTTGCTATGTTATTACTCACCTTTCGCCAGTAGCTTTAAGGGTTAATCAGGGATGCTCACTGCGCAGCGCATAGTCAAAACCTATCGCCGAAAAAGAATTATTGTCTGTCTCGCACTGGCAATTGCAACGCTGCTGTTAACCACAGGCGTGCGTTACCTTACCGAACGTAACCGTAACGACCAGCGCGTTACGCTGTTTACTGCCCGTGCGGTGGCGACCGTCGAGAGCCTGCTCGAACCGCTGGCCGCCGCACGCAGCGCGTTGTTCCCGCTGGTCGGTCAGCCTTGTGAAAACGTCGAAGGTCCACTACGCGTGGAAACCGCGCGATTGCAAACGTTGCGCGCCATTGTGCTGGTTAAGGACGGTGTTGTTTATTGCTCCAGCATCTTCGGCAGCCGTAACGAAATGCTGCGGCAGCTGCAACCGAAGCTGCCCTCTCCCTACCCGCAAATGCTGCTGACGCGCGACAACTCTTTGCTGAAAGGCAGTTCTGTATTGATTATCTGGACGCCGACATCGCCAGACGGCCAGGATGGCATTCTTCAGGCGCTGAATATCGAGCTGCTAGCCAGACTGATGCTCGAGCCCGCCCGCCCCTGGGTTGACCACGTGGTGCTGAACGTAGGCGATGTGCATCTGGAATATGGTAAAGGCGTGGTGCAAAGCCTGCCGGGCGAGCCGGGGCTTGAAACGCGGGAAGGCGTTTCCGGACGCTTTCCTTTTTCGGTCACGGTTATTGGCCCGCCTGGCGATCGTCTCGCGCTGAAGGCGCTGCCGGGTCAACTGCCGCTGGCGCTGATTTTAAGCCTGTTGATCGGCTATATCGCCTGGCTTGCCACCGCGGGCAGAATGAGCTTTTCCCATGAAATCAACCTTGGGCTCGCCGCCCGGGAATTTGAAATATATTGCCAGCCGTTGGTCAATGCGCGTAATCAGCAGTGCACCGGCGTTGAAATTCTGCTGCGCTGGAACAATCCGCGCCAGGGCTTTATCTCTCCGGATGTGTTTATTCCGCTGGCCGAACAGCAAAACCTTATCGCGCCGCTGACGCGCTATGTGCTGGCGGAAACGGCGAGTCAACTGCATCATTTTCCCGTTTCGCCGCACTTCCATATTGGCATTAACGTGGCGGCGAGCCATTTCCACCGCGGAAAAATCGTAGAGGATTTACAGCAATTCTGGTTTGCGCGTCAGCCTTCGCAGCCGCTTTTCCTTGAGCTTACCGAGCGGGACGCCCTGCCGGATGTGGACCACCGTGTCGTGCGGGATCTGCACCAACTGGGCGTTAAGCTGGCAATTGATGATTTCGGCACCGGGCAAAGCTCCCTTGCTTACCTTGAGATGCTCCACCCCGACGTGCTGAAGATAGATAAAACCTTTACGGCTGCGATTGGCACAGACGCTGTGAATTCAACCGTCACCGATATCATTATCGCGCTGGGAAACCGGCTGCATATCGACCTGGTGGCTGAAGGGGTGGAAACGGCGGAACAGGCCGCCTATCTGCGCCGTCGGGGCGTTACGGCGCTGCAGGGTTACCTGTACGCCAGACCGATGCCGCTGCATGCCTTCCCGGCCTGGCTTGAGACTCATCCTGACGCTGAGAATAAAAAAAACGGCGCCGCTTTGGGGGCGGCGCCGTTGCGTTAGTTCGCGTTACTCTTCTTCATCGTGGTGCGGCGTCTCTTTCACTACCCGCACCATGTCCACGCGGTATTTGTTTGCTTCAACGATGGTGATGCGTAAAGGCGCCACTTCCAGTTCATCGCCCGGACGCGGGATCTGGCCGTTTACCGCGATCACCAAACCGGCGACTGTCGCGATATCTTCTTCGTCATTCACCAGCGTGTTGATTTCAAGGTGCTGCTGCAGTGCATGCAGGTCCGTGCTGCCTTTCACCAGCCAACCGTCATCGCCGTCGCGCGTGATTTCCGGCGTTTCGTCAGCATCCGGGAATTCACCGGCAATCGCCTCCAGCACATCCAGCGGCGTAACCAGCCCCTGAACAACGCCAAACTCGTTGTTAACGATAACGAAGCTGCCGCGGGCGCGACGCAGCACGCCAAGGAGGTTGATAGGATCCAGCGTTTCAGGCACGACGATAGCTGGCGTGGCCGACGCGATAGCGGCGACGTCGACGCCCTCTTCCAGCGCAACCAGTAACTCCTTAGCGCGAACCACGCCAATCAGCTCATCAAGCTCGCCCCGGCAAACCGGGAACAGGCTGTGCGGAGAAGAGAGCAGCTGTTCGCGAATTTCATCCACGCTGCGATCGGCATCCACCCAGCTAATTTCACCGCGCGGTGTCATGATACTGCGCAGGGAGCGAGAAGCCAGCGTCAATACGCCGTTTATCATGTAGCGTTCTTCTTCAGCAAAGGCTTCGTCATGCACCGGCACTACCGCATTCGTATTCTCCGCCTGCGGCTGGGTGCTCTTCTGGCGGCGGTTGCCCATCAGGCGCAGAATGGCTTCTGCGGTGCGGGCGCGCAGCGGCAGACGAGACTGGTGCTTGATAAAGTTACGACGGGCGATCTGGTTAAAGAGCTCGATAATAATAGAGAAGCCGATAGCCGCGTAGAGGTATCCCTTCGGAATATGGAAACCAAACCCTTCCGCTACCAGACTCAGACCAATCATGAGCAGGAAGCTCAGACAGAGCACCACGACCGTCGGGTGCTGGTTCACAAAGTTAGTCAGCGGTTTCGACGCCAGCAGCATCACGCCCATCGCAATAACCACAGCCGCCATCATCACCGGCAGATGGTTAACCATGCCGACAGCGGTAATCACCGCATCCAGAGAGAAGACCGCGTCCAGCACCACAATTTGCAGCACGACGACCCAGAAGCTCGCGTAGCCTTTGCCATGCGTATCGTCATGCTGGCGGTTCTCCAGCCTTTCATGCAGTTCGGTGGTCGCTTTAAACAGCAGGAAAATACCCCCGAGCAGCATGATCAAATCACGCCCCGAGAAAGTGAAATCCCAGACGGTGAACAGCGGACGGGTGAGCGTTACCATCCACGAAATCAGCGACAACAGGCCCAGACGCATAACCAGAGCCAGCGAAAGCCCGATAAGACGCGCTTTGTCTCGCTGCTTTGGCGGCAGTTTATCCGCAAGGATGGCGATAAAAACGAGGTTGTCGATGCCCAGAACGATTTCCAGCACAACCAGCGTTAATAAGCCCGCCCAGATAGAAGGGTCCATTAAGAATTCCATGCGTTGCTCCTGCTAAAGGAATGACTAAACGGCACCCCAAAATATGTGGGCGCTAAAAGGGAATAAACAGAGGATAAATACGGAGAAACGCCAGGCTGGCGCAAGGCCGCGACGGGCCAAAAGGTGTTACGGCGTCGGTGACGGTCCATAGGGTGGGCTACTGCCCGCTACTCCTTAAGATTAAACAGAAAGCTACATTAACAAAGCCATTACGGCTTTGGCAAAGATTTACCAGAATTTGCAATTTTCCTGACACTTCTTTCGCCCATATTTTAGCGCATCGTGCGCGAGTGTGAGACATGCCTCAATAACAGAGCTTCGTCACATAAAATATTTTTTCACTGTCTAAAATAATTCGCGTAACAGATTCTTTTTATTAACAAACCCCTTTTTTTGCATTGGTTCGGTACGCCGAAACTCGTTCTTGATGCGCCCTGAACGGCGCGTTCGGACTCACAAAGGAGGTAGCAAGTGACTATTGCTATTGTCATAGGCACGCACGGTTGGGCTGCGGAACAACTGCTGAAAACCGCCGAAATGCTGTTAGGCGAGCAGGAAAACGTAGGCTGGATTGATTTTGTTCCCGGCGAAAATGCCGAAACGCTGATTGAGAAATATAACGCCCAGCTGGAAAAGCTGGATACCGCAAGTGGTGTGCTGTTTCTCGTCGATACCTGGGGCGGCAGCCCTTTCAACGCCGCCAGCCGTATTGTCGTCGATAAAGAGCATCATGAAGTTGTCGCTGGGGTCAACATCCCCATGCTGGTTGAAACCCTGATGGCCCGTGATGACAACCCCACGTTTGATGAGCTGGTGGCGCTGGCGGTGGAGACGGGTCGCGAAGGCGTGAAGGCGCTGAAAGCGAAACCGGCGGAAAAGGCGGCTCCCGCGACGGTGGCGGCTCCCGCTCAGAAAACCGCCGCGCCAGCCAAACCAATGGGCCCGAACGATTATATGGTCATCGGCCTTGCCCGTATCGATGACCGTTTGATTCACGGCCAGGTGGCGACGCGCTGGACCAAAGAGACCAACGTTACGCGCATTATTGTGGTCAGCGATGAAGTGGCCGCTGATACAGTGCGTAAGACGTTGTTGACGCAAGTCGCCCCGCCGGGGGTAACCGCGCATGTGGTGGACGTGGCGAAAATGATCCGCGTTTATAACAACCCTAAATATGCGCGCGAGCGCGTCATGCTGCTCTTCACTAACCCGACCGACGTGGAGCGTGTGGTCGAAGGCGGCATTAAGATCACCTCAGTTAACATCGGCGGCATGGCCTATCGCCAGGGCAAAACCCAGGTTAACAATGCCGTATCGGTGGATGAAAAAGATATTGAGGCCTTCCGGAAACTCAACGAACGCGGCATTGAGCTGGAAGTTCGTAAAGTCTCTAACGATCCCAAACTGAAAATGATGGATTTGATCAGCAAAGTAGCGCGCTGACGGCGGCGCCTTGCTGAAGGCGTTTTTTACTCAGTTCACCTCTAAGTAGTTAATGGCATAGGAGAAGTACAATGGAGATTACCACTCTTCAGATTGTGCTGGTGTTCATCGTCGCCTGTATTGCCGGTATGGAATCGGTGCTGGATGAATTTCAGTTCCACCGTCCCCTGGTAGCCTGTACGTTAGTCGGCGCCGTGCTGGGCGATATGAAAACCGGCATCATCATCGGCGGTACGCTGGAAATGATTGCTTTGGGCTGGATGAACATCGGCGCCGCCGTCGCGCCCGATGCGGCGCTGGCGTCGATTATTTCCGCGATCCTGGTTATTGCGGGCCATCAGAGCATTGGTGCAGGTATCGCCCTTGCTATTCCGCTCGCAGCGGCAGGTCAGGTGCTGACGATTATCGTGCGTACGATCACCGTGGGCTTCCAGCACGCGGCAGACAGTGCGGCGGAGAAAGGCAATCTTACGGCGCTTTCCTGGATCCACGTCTCGTCCCTTTTCTTACAGGCGATGCGCATCGCTATCCCGGCGGTTATTGTGGCGATTTCTGTCGGCACCAGTGAAGTGCAGAACATGCTCAACGCTATTCCGGAAGTGGTAACTGGCGGTCTTAATATCGCGGGCGGCATGATCGTCGTCGTCGGTTATGCGATGGTCATTAATATGATGCGCGCAGGCTACCTGATGCCGTTCTTCTATCTCGGCTTTGTGACTGCAGCCTTTACTAACTTTAACCTGGTGGCGCTGGGCGTTATCGGCGCGGTAATGGCGGTGCTTTATATTCAGCTGAGCCCGAAATACAACCGTTCCGCAGCGGCCCCTGCGCAGGCTGCCGGTGCTAACGATCTTGATAACGAACTGGACTAACAGGTGAGCGAAATGGTTGATATGACAAAAACAACAGGCGAGAAAAAACTCACTCCTGGCGATGTTCGCAGCGTATTCCTTCGCTCTAACCTCTTCCAGGGTTCATGGAACTTCGAACGCATGCAGGCGCTCGGCTTCTGTTTCTCCATGGTGCCGGTCATCAGACGGCTCTATCCGGAAAACAACGAAGCGCGACGTCAGGCTATCAAACGCCATCTGGAGTTTTTTAACACGCATCCTTACGTCGCCGCTCCTGTGCTTGGCGTGACGCTCGCTATGGAAGAGCAGCGCGCCAACGGCGCCGAAATTGACGATGGCGCCATTAACGGGATCAAAGTAGGTTTGATGGGACCGCTTGCAGGCGTCGGCGACCCGATTTTCTGGGGAACCGTGCGTCCGGTATTCGCAGCGCTCGGCGCAGGCATTGCAATGAGCGGCAGCCTGCTTGGGCCGTTGCTGTTTTTTGTGTTCTTTAACCTTATCCGCCTTGCCACCCGCTATTACGGCGTGGCCTATGGCTACCGCAAAGGGGTAGATATTGTTAAAGATATGGGCGGCGGCTTTCTGCAAAAGTTGACGGAAGGGGCATCGATACTCGGTCTGTTTGTTATGGGGGCGCTGGTTAACAAGTGGACCCACGTCAACATTCCGCTGGTTGTCTCGCGCATCACTGACCAGACGGGCGCTGAAAAAGTCACGACGGTGCAGACTATCCTCGACCAGTTGATGCCGGGCCTGGTACCGCTGCTGCTGACCTTCGCCTGTATGTGGCTGCTGCGCAGAAAAGTTAACCCGCTGTGGATTATCGTGGGCTTCTTTGTTATCGGCATCGCCGGCTACGCGGTTGGTTTGCTGGGTCAATAATTAGTATTTATGCTGCCGGGGGCTTGCTGCTCCCGGCTTTTTTTTGATGGAGAAAGTATGACGCTTACGGATGGAGTTTTACTGCTGTGCATCCTCCTCCTGCTTGGCTGGGCTATTTATGATGAATGGATACTGGATAAACGCTACGGCAAGACGTTGCTGGCGGTCCCTTTGTTGAGGCGTGGCCGTGTCGACAGCCTGATTTTTGTCGGTCTGACGGCCATTCTTATCTATCAAAATGTTACGCAACGGGGGACGACGCTGACGCTCTGGTTATTGTGCGCGCTGGCGCTGGTCGTTATTTATCTTTTCTGGATCCGCATTCCCAAAATCCGCTTTAAAGCGCAGGGCTTTTTCTTTGCCGGCGCCTGGATAAAATATAACCGCATTAAGGTTATGAATTTATCCGAAGACGGCGTACTGGTAATGGAATTAGAACAACGCCGGTTACTTATCCGTGTGAGAAATATAGACGACCTGGAGAAGATCTCTCATTTTCTCTTGAAAAGTCAATAGGATGAATATATAGCAACGGCTATCTTCGGCGTTTAAAAAATAAACTGCGATATAGCCATTGCTATATTGCTGCCCGCTTTAATTAATCCACATTGCGTAACAGTACATTCACAATGAGATAAATGAAACGCGTTATCGCTAATGAATTAAAATAATAATCTCGTTTGTTGTCTCGCAACGCTTAATTATGTTAAGGTTGCGGCCGTCGTTGGGGAGTAGCCGATTTCTGTAAAAGGAAATGTACGCGTCAACATACTCGTTGAAAAACGTGGCGCGTACGGACTGACAGCCCGTCAGTCAGGCGAGACCATAGGCACGCTAACTGCTGTTTACTGGGGGCAGTGCGCGTGTATATGGAAAACCCCGGTCAGGACGTTGTGATGAATCTTTCCGCCACCCTACTTCTCGCCTTCGGCATGTCGATGGATGCGTTCGCCGCCTCCATTGGTAAAGGCGCTACGCTGCACAAACCCCGTTTTACCGAAGCGCTACGCACAGGTCTTATTTTTGGCGTTATAGAAGCGATCACCCCGCTGGTCGGTTGGACGCTTGGACAAGTCGCTACGCATTTCGTGATGGAATGGAACCACTGGGTTGCCTTTGTACTGCTTGTCTTCCTCGGCGCGCGAATGATTATCGAAGGGGTACGCGGCTGTGGAGAAGATGACATGGCGCCGCTGCGTCGCCATAGCTTCTGGCTACTTGTCACCACGGCATTCGCCACCAGCCTCGATGCCATGGCGGTGGGCGTAGGTCTCGCTTTCCTGCAGGTCAATATTCTCTATACTGCGCTCGCTATTGGCTGCGCCACGCTCATTATGTCTACGCTCGGCATGATGGTCGGCCGTTTTATCGGCCCGCTGCTTGGCAAACGGGCCGAAATTTTAGGCGGGCTGGTGTTGATTGGCATCGGATGCCAGATCCTCTGGAGCCACTTCGCCGGTTAAGCCTCACGAACCCAGACGCGCAGACAAAAATCGGTTTCACAATGAAAGATGTCCTGCCGACGCAGCTGCTCCCCTACTTCCGGACGCGCGCGCCAGGCAAATGGCGTCATCTGTAATAGCGCGGCGGCCTCATTGCCCGTAAGCGCCATCGGATAGCCCAGTTCGCTCTGCTGAAGGCGACGAAAACCCGGCAGCGTCTCGTTATCCGTCTCGTGCAGCAGCACATTCTCATAAATCAATCCCTTGAGCTGAACCAGATGCCGTGGTCCGGGCGCCACGGTTATCACCACTCCGCCTGTCTTAACGACCCGCGCCAGTTCCCCGGCGTTGCAGGGCGCGTAAATACGAATAACCGCATCCAGAGAGGCATCGGCAAAAGGCAAACGATGGCTGGAGGCAACGCAAAACTGCGCCTGCGGATAGCGTTTCGCCGCAAAGCGGATGGCCGTTTTGGAGACATCAAGGCCAAATGCCTGCGCTCCTCTGGCGGCGGCGATGTCTGCAAACCAGGCTGTGTAGTACCCTTCCCCACAGCCGATATCCAGCACCGCTTCGGCCTGCTCCGGCAGTGCTTTGCTCAGCGCCTCGCCGACCGCCTGGCGCAGCGCGTCATAATGGCCAGCCTCCAGAAAAGCGCGTCGCGCCAGCATCATTTCCGCGCTATCGCCTGGATCTTTGGACCGCTTATGCTGAACTGGCAGCAGGTTGACATACCCTTCTTTCGCCTTGTCGAACTGATGCCCGTGCGGGCAACAATAGCTTTTCGCTTCCACCTTCAACGGGGCGTGACAAAGCGGGCAAATAAAAGACATAACGACTCCGGCGCAACTGAAAGGCCGAAAGTGTAGCGCGATTTAGTAGGTGGGGAAACGCTGGATAAACAGCAGCAGGAAAACAAAAGCCCCGCAAAAGCGAGGCTTTAGACTCTGACTTGTGCGCGCCAGGCAACACAAGGTCAGCGCTTATGCGATCAGATAGCAGTTACGTTAACTGCTGCCGGACCTTTCTGGCCGTCCTGAATTTCGAACTCAACGTTCTGACCTTCAGCCAGGGTTTTGAAGCCGTTACCCTGGATTGCAGAGAAATGTACGAATACATCTTTGCTGCCGTCTGCCGGGGTAATGAAACCAAAACCTTTAGACTCGTTGAACCACTTAACTTGACCTTTAATCTTTGCCATTTTGCAAATTCCTTAAGAGTATTTTCATCGCCCGCAGGCATTACTGAGATAAAACTGAGACATTACTGCATGAGGCACTAAAATAAGGTTCGGCAGAGAAGCGGTATTCAACGACAACGTGTTTACTCAGGACTTCTTTACTGAAAATGCCACACATAAACAGAACTGTACCTCGTTTGACCCACAAGTTGTTATCACATACAACGTAAATAATGGCAAGCCATTTTTAAACGTGTCTCGATCTAACGCACATATTCAGAGTTAGCTAACAAAGCGTCTGGCTGAGGCGCCAGTTATCGTAGCTAACACTCTGCCGCTTAACGTTTTTCGTTTCGCTGCGAGTTATGCCCGTTGAGGACTTTTTTACCATAGCTCAATAGCTTCGGTTCGTCCAGACGACTAAGAACATTCTTAAACGCAAAAAAGCATATGGTTATAATTTTTATCTTTTCTTTAATAAAAAATACTGATAACCGTTATTACCTGCAAGGCTGATTAGGTATCCAGCGGCAGATTAAGGTGTACAAAGGAATAAGGGTTGTACAATTTTAATAATATAGTGCACCAAAATAATGACGATTTAATGACGCTGCATCAAAACGAGGCGGCTTCGCGCTTCGAATATAAGTTATATCGCCAGTAAAGCATGAATTTATTATGCGTGAGCGCCTGTTTAATAATTAAAGCTTATTGCCAGGCAAGGATAAATATTGACCGATTTTAAGAGGGGAAAACGTTTCGCTCTTTTCTTGCTGCTTTTCCAGCTCAGCCAGCAACTCTCGCGGCGGCGCGTCAAGCGACTCATCGGTAAGTTCAAATACCCCCCAGTGAATAGGAATGCTCAGCGGGCGGCCTAACTGCTGCCACAGGCGCACCGCATTTTCAGGGTCCATATGGTGGGGCCACATAAACCAGCGTGGCGCATAAGCGCCGATAGGAATAGCCGCGGCATCCAACGGGCCGAGGCGCTCAGGAATTTGCAACAACTCCGGCATATAACCCGTATCGCCGCTAAACCAAAAGCGCAGCGCGCTGCTTTGCGCAACCCAGCCGCACCACAAGGTGCGATCCCTATCCCATAATGTTCGCATGCTCCAGTGCTGTGCGGGCACACAGGTTACCGTCAGCCCTTGCCAGCTAACACTTTGCCACCAGTCCAGCTCCGTCACTTTTTTTATGCCGAGGCGGGCGAACCAGCGCCCCAGCCCCAACGGCACAAAAAACTGGACTTGCGGAAACCGCCGGTGAAGCTGACGCACCGTGGCGCGATCGAGATGGTCGTAATGGTTATGAGAAATAAAGATGGCGTCGAGCGCGGGAAGCTCGGACGGTGCCAGCGCCAGCGGCGTTTTGCGTAATGGCCCGTAAAATGTCAGCGGCGACGCACGCCTCGAAAAAACCGGATCGGTAAGAATGTAGAGCCCGTTAATGCGCAGTAATAAAGAGGCATGGCCAAGCCACCACATCCCATCCTCTTCTCCCCTGATTTCCGCTCTTTGCCACCACTGTTGCAGGAACGCGTCATAACCGCCCTGTGGTGGATGCGGAAGCCCCTGGGCTTTCCGCTCTTTCTGCCAGCGCTCGACGTCGCCCGGCTGATGACCGACAGGCGAAAGGTTACGAAAACCTTCAGGCGAGTGATGAGGTTGGGCAGGATTAAACCAGGGATTGCGCCAGGCCATAGCTTCTCCGCCAGAGTAGGTTTAACGCTCGGCCACCAGACGGACAAAATCATCAGCGGGCGGCTGTGGTTTTTCCGCAGACTCCGCCGCCGCGGCATCCGGCTCGTTGGCTTCACAAAGACGCCGCAGCAGGGCGTTTTGCCGTTTTTGCTGATCGAGCAGCGCTTCGAGCAGTTCAATTTGCTCATTGGCTCTGACGCTTGCCCGGTTCACAAAGAACCAGACTATCAGCCCTACAAGCGTAACCAGCAGAGAAAGAGCAAGCGCAGCGATATTCAATGCGCCGGAGTTCATTAATTCGTTCATGTTGCTACCTCAGAAAGACGGGCCATTCTACCACTGCCCGCAGCCAAGGAAATCATTTCCGAAAAAAATGCGCTTACCAGGGGATAAACTTGTTAATCGTGCAAATACCGCTGAAAAACTGAACATCCTGATCGCACATTACATTCAACATCTGCGTCCATAGCAATAAACAGGCCACCAGCACGGCCAGCAAAATAGCCCACCTGAATTTTTTCACTACCCTCTCCGCTTTTGTGCATTACCAGGGCAGCTTACCCCATGCACCTTAAACCAAAGGTCACTGTATCCTTAAGTGGTTAATTTAGGAATCATCGACTTGTTACGCAACGTAAAGAGCTGCAGGCTCAATAAAAAACAACGATATAAGGAGAAAAGGATGCGGACAATAGTAAGACTTGCTGGCCTCCTGGCGTTGGCCTGGCTGGCTCTTTTGTTCAGCGGATATGGGGTAATCATTTCCAGTACAGAAAACGCAGCGGGTATGGGACTGGAGTGTCGCTATCTGACTGCCCGCGATGTCGTGACCCGGCAATTTATTCATACCGACAGCGGCTTAATCGGCGTGACCGCCTGCCCGCTACTGCATAAAGTGGAAAAAGTGGTGGATTAAAAAATAAGCCGCAGACAGGCTGCGGCTTGTTTCTCAGAACGGATAGCTATTGTAGCCCATTTGCTCAGAGATTTTGCGGGCGGCGTTATGCAGGATTTCTACATACTCGTGCAGACGCTCTTCAGAAAAACGCAGCGTCGGGAAGGAGATGCTGAGGCCTGCGATGACCACGCCAAAGCGGTCGAATACCGGTACGGCAATGCAGCGCAGCCCTTCTTCCTGCTCTTCATTATCTTCGCCATACCCCTGCTCACGCACTTTATCCAGCACAGTCAGCAGCTCATCGGTACTGGTGATAGTGCGGGCCGTGCTGCGGGTGTATTCGACGCCGGAGAGGATCTGCTTTACCTCATCCCGGTCGCGCCAGGCGAGCAACACTTTACCAATCGCCGTGCTGTAAAGCGGGTTACGGCGGCCAATGCGCGAATACATGCGCAGGTTATACATAGAGTCGATTTTATGGATGTAAACGATGCTGTCTTCATCCAGCGCGCCCAGGTGAATCGTCTCTTTGGTAAGACGTGAAAGTTCACGCATCTGAATATCCGCGCTGCGGATAAGATCGACATTCTGTAAAGCGCGCGCGCCCAGTTCAAACAGTTTTAACGTCAGAGAATATTTTTCCGACTCGCCTTCCTGGGCAACATAACCCAACGATTTCATGGTCTGCAAAAAGCGGTAAACGGTGCTTTTTGACATCATGACGCGTTGCGACAACTCGGTGATACCAATTTCACGTTCTTCGCCCAGAGCCTGAAGAATGCCAAAGACCTTCAGAACCGAAGAGACGGAGTCCGGTTGTTTATCCAAATCTGCGATTGCCATTGATCACCTCAGATCGCATTTGTTTTATAAAAATCAGAACCGGTTTTTATTATAATTTCGCGCTACTTGTGCCGCAATGAATCTCTGCCCGTTGGTTACAAATCTGCGACATAAAACCGAAATAAAGTATGTCAAACTCCTCTTTTCCATCACTATTACAGAGACGCATCGAATTATGGTGTCAACAAAACCGCTCGCTGCGGGTAAACCGGTGGCGGAGGGGCTGCCTTTGCCGCAACGTTATGGGGCGATTTTAACCATCGCTATCGGGATCATGATGGCAGTGCTTGACGGCGCTATTGCAAATGTCGCGCTGCCAACCATTGCGCAGGATTTGCATGCTTCGGCGGCCAGCAGCATCTGGATAGTCAACGCTTACCAGATAGCCATTGTCATTTCACTGCTTTCGCTCTCTTTCCTCGGGGATATGATTGGCTACCGGAGGGTTTATCAGTGGGGTCTGGTAGTGTTCACGTTGACCTCGCTGTTTTGCGCCCTGTCGCACAGTCTGGAGATGCTGACCTTCGCCCGCGTGTTGCAAGGTTTTGGCGGCGCGGCGCTGATGAGTGTGAACACCGCGCTGATTCGTCTTATTTATCCCGCACGACATCTGGGCCGGGGCATGGGCATCAACTCCTTTATTGTTGCAGTCTCCTCTGCGGCAGGCCCAACAATTGCTGCGGCTATCCTCTCTGTAACAAACTGGCAATGGCTATTTTTGATCAACGTTCCGCCTGGGCTCGTGGCGCTGGTGCTGGCGTTACGCTTTTTGCCGCCAAATCCGCAGAAAGCCATGCAGCAACGCTTTGATTTGCCAAGCGCCGTGATGAATGCGCTGACTTTCGGCTTGCTTATTACCGCGCTTAGCGGTTTCGCTCAGGGGCAACCGCGAAGCTGGGTGCTTGCTGAACTGGCGGCGCTGCTGGTCGTCGGCGTTGTTTTTGTACGCCGTCAGTTGCGTCTGCCCGTACCGCTATTACCCATTGATCTGCTGCGTATTCCGCTTTTTTCGCTCTCTATCGGCACCTCGGTGTGCTCTTTTTGCGCCCAAATGCTGGCGATGGTCTCGCTGCCCTTCTTTTTACAAACGGTGTTGGGGCGCTCAGAGGTGGAGACGGGGTTGCTGCTGACGCCATGGCCGCTCGCCACGATGGTGATGGCGCCGCTGGCCGGGCATTTAATTGAACGAGTGCATGCGGGCCTGCTTGGCGCCGCTGGGCTTGCGATAATGGCCTGCGGGCTTTTCGCGTTGGCGCTACTGCCGCACAACCCAACCGATGCCGATATTATCTGGCGTATGGTGTTGTGCGGCGCGGGTTTTGGGCTTTTTCAGTCTCCTAACAACCACACGATTATCTCTTCTGCCCCCCGCCAGCGCAGCGGCGGTGCCAGCGGCATGCTGGGTACGGCGCGCCTGCTTGGGCAGAGCAGCGGTGCGGCGCTGGTGGCGCTGATGTTCAATCAGTTCGCTGGCGCGGGCACTCACGCTTCATTGCTGCTCGCAGGCGGGCTGGCGACGCTCGCCGCGATAATCAGCGGGCTTCGCGTTACTCAACCGCGCGTTGCATAAGCAAAAAAAAAAGCGTGCCCGAGGCACGCTTTTTCATTTACAGCGGCGGCAATTCCGTCCGCTTATTTCAGATACTGTCCGCTGCGCAGCGCTTCGATGCGTTTATCTAACGGCGGGTGCGTCATGAACAACTCGCTCAGGGATTTGGATTTCCCATTAATGCAGAACGCCATCATGCTGCTGGCTTCCTGCGGCTCGTAGCTGGTTTTCAGACGCTGAAGCGCGGCAATCATCTTCTCGCGGCCCACCAGTTTCGCCGAGCCCGCATCGGCGTGGAACTCGCGATAGCGGGAGAACCACATGGTAATGATGCTTGCAAGAATACCGAACACCAGTTCCAGTACGGTTGCGACAGCAAAATAGATAAGCGGGTTGCCGTTGCTCTCTTCACCCTCGTCGCGGTTGCCGCCAAGAAAACCGGCCGCAATCTGCGCAATAATACGAGAGATAAAGATAACGAAGGTGTTTACCACGCCCTGAATCAGCGTCATGGTCACCATATCGCCGTTCGCGATGTGGCTTATCTCATGGGCGATAACCGCTTCCGCTTCGCCACGGCTCATGTTCTGCAACAGCCCGGTGCTTACCGCCACCAGCGAAGCGTCTCGCCGCGCGCCCGTCGCAAAAGCGTTGATATCGGGCGCGTGGTAGATGGCCACCTGCGGCATAGCGATGCCCGCCTGACGTGACTGCTGGGCGACGGTATCCATCAGCCAGCGTTCTGTCTCATTACGCGGCTGCTCAATAACCTCTCCCCCTACCGAACGCAGCGCCATCCATTTGGACATCAGTAGCGAAACGAAGGATCCGCCGAAACCAAACAACAGCGCCATAATTAACAGCCCTTGCACGCTGCTGGACTGAATTCCTGTCAGGCTGAGCACCAGCCCGAAGACAACCATGACCGCAAGGTTGGTCAACAGGAAAAGCGCGATTCGCATCATAATTTTCTTTTTACCTCGGTTTAACAATACGCCTTATGCGGTTACACACATCGTAGGGTTCCGCGCGCCATTTTCAAGCGTAGCGCCAAAGCAAGTGCCTAAAAATACGTAACTTTACATTTTGTAGCATTTTGCTGACGGCGGTCATATAAAGGTAAAAAAACAGGCACATTTTCATGTGCCTGTTTGCGGTAGGATTATTGACTGGCTGCGGGTTTTTCCGGTGCTTTCGCCTTTTCCAGATGCGCCAGGTCAAGGGCGATATGGACGGTTTCATCCAGATACGGATCCGGCTCCTGGTAATCCTTAGGCAGATCCTCAAGCTTTGAAAGAGGCGGTTTGCCCGCACGCTTGTAGCGATCGTTAATACGCGCCAGGCGCGTCGCGTCCTCTTCCTGGTTCTCTTTCTCACGCTGGGCAAGATTGAGCGAAACCTGGTTACGCTTCTCTTTCAGCGCATTGAAACGCGCAATATCCTTAATGATGTACTGGAATTCCGGATCTTTAGCGATACGCTCATTGTGGTCTTTAAGCAGCTCCGGCCCAAACGGCGTCAGATCGCCAGACTTCACAAAGGTCGCCGCATTAATGCTATCCCATGGCAGCGCGTTATCCTCGAATTTCTCCCCGGTTTCGGTCTCTTCGTTACCGGTCGGCATCATGATATCCGGCGTCACGCCCTTACGCTGCGTGCTGCCGCCGTTGATGCGGTAGAATTTCTGGATGGTGTACTGCACGGACCCCAGCGCTGGCCATTCCGGACGCAGCATCTGATCGTAGATACGATTCAGTGAGCGATACTGCTGCACGGTGCCCTTGCCGAACGTCGGTTCGCCGACAATCAGTGCACGACCGTAATCCTGCATCGCCGCCGCAAAGATTTCCGAAGCGGAAGCGCTGAAGCGGTCGACCATCACCACCAGCGGGCCTTTGTAATAAACCACGCCGTCGTTGTCGCTATCTTCACGCACCTTGCCGTTGTTATCACGCACCTGCACAACCGGGCCGCCGGGTATAAACAGGCCGGAGAGCGAAACCGCTTCGGTCAACGCGCCGCCGCCGTTAGAGCGCAGGTCGATAATCACGCCGCTGACGTTCTGCTTCTCAAGCTTCTGCAGTTGCACTTTAACGTCATCGGTCAGACCGACATAGAAGCCAGGAATATCCAGTACGCCGATTTTCTCTTTGCCGACCGTTTTCACCGTCATTTTAACCGCGCGGTCTTCAAGACGAATACGCTCACGCGTAAGCGTAATGATCCGGGTCTTGGTGCCTTTACCTGCCGGCAGGATCTCCAGGCGCACTTTGCTGCCCTTAGGCCCTTTAATAAGCGCAACGACATCATCAAGACGCCAGCCGATCACATCCTGCATCTGCTGACCCACCTGCCCAACGCCTACGATACGGTCGCCAACGCTGATAGCCTTGCTTTTCGCCGCCGGGCCGCCCGCAACCATGGAATTGATTACGGTGTAATCTTCATCCATTTGCAACACGGCGCCGATCCCCTCCAGAGAGAGGCTCATTTCGGTGTTGAATTGCTCAGTATTACGCGGAGAAAGGTAGTTGGTATGCGGATCTATCTCATGAGCGAAGGCCGTCATCGCCAGGGAGAAGACATCTTCGCTGTTGGTTTGCGCCAGTCGACGAATGGCGAACTTGTAACGCTTGGTCAGCGTTTCGCGAATTTCTTTATCGCTTTTACCGGTGAGCTTCAGGCTCAGCTCGTCGAATTTGACTTTGCTGTCCCAGAGCTGGTTTAACGCTTCTTCGCTTTTCGGCCACGGCGCTTTGCTGCGGTCTACTTCAAAGGTGTCGTTACCGGTGAAATCCATCGGTCGTTCCAGCACCTTTAACGCGTACTGGTAACGTTCAAAACGGCGCTTCTGCGCGAGGTTATAGAGATCGTAGAAAACCTCCAGTTTCCCGGTGCGCAGCTCATCGCCGATTTCATTTTTCTTTTTTGAAAACTGTTCGACGTCGCTCGCCAGCAGAACGTTGTGGCTATAGTCCAGCAGGTTCAGATAGCGGTCGAAAATTTTTGCCGAAAAGGCGTTATCGAGGTCGAACTGGCGGTAATGAGAGCGGGTAAAACGGGAAGTAACGCGCTCGCTCACCGTTGCGTGCTGAGGCTCTTCTTTTAAAACTGGAATCTGGTCAGCACGAGTAATGTCGTCCACAGCCAGCGCCTGGCCTGCCATAAGCAGCAGGCCAGCGACGGCGGTGAGCTTAAAAAAAGTGTTCATGCCCTGGTTGACCTCCGTTTCAGAACAGTAAGTGTTCTGCGCGTACAATCATCGACATACCAGAAGTCAGCTGTACACGGACGCCATCTTTGGTGATTTCCTGCACGGTGGCATCCATCGCGTTATTGCCCGCCTTCACTTTGATAGCCTGCCCGACGGAGAGCGCAGAAATATCGGAAACGGGAGTATGGCGTTCTTCACGCGGCGCGCGCGGCGCTTTGTCCGCCGGTTTAGCCGCGCGAGGTTTGCGCTCGGCGTTCTCTTTACGACGAGGCGCAGGGCGCGGTTTACGCTCACGGCGCGGCGTCTCTTCGCCTTCGCCCGCGGCGGCAGCGGCTTCACGCTTTTTGGCCTGCTGTTCGGCGCGCTGGGCCTGAACGCGCGCCTTCGCTTCTTCAAGCTGCTGACGAGCATGCTCGACATGCTGTTCGTCCAGCTCGCCGCACGGGTTGCCATCAAGATCCACGCGAGTCGCGCCCGCCTTGATGCCGTGCAGATAGCGCCAGCTTGAAGTGTAAAGACGTAATGCGGAACGAAGCTGCGTTTTGCTGAGGTTCATCTCGCCCTCAACGCGCGCGACCAAATCCTGAAAGATACCAATCTTCAGAGGACGCGCTTCACCTTCGGCGCTGAAGCACTGAGGAAAACGCTCAGCCAGAAAGGCGATAACTTCTTTACTGCTATTCAACTTAGGTTGATTTTCCATGAAATTTCCTGATTACAACGGATGTTGCCAACAAGCCGCAGGCATGAACAGGCGTCATTATAATGACGCCATCGCTAAATGCCACGTTATCCGTTGTTTATCATGCGAACGTCGCAAAGAATTTTTTAAAATCGGTGCCGGCGATGACCTTCTCAAGGTGTCCTGCCAGCTCCCGCAACCCTTGCTCATCGTCAGCATCGAAGCGGTTAAAGAGGGTACTGTCGATATCAAGCACGCCGATAGTCTGGTTCTCAATCCGCAGCGGCAGGACGATTTCCGCGTTGCTTGCGGCATCGCAGGCGATATGGCCGTCGAAAGCGTGCACATCGTCAACGCGCTGCACTTCGCCAGTGGCGACTGCCGTCCCGCAGACGCCGCGGCCTACCGGAATGCGCACGCAGGCGATTTTGCCCTGAAAGGGACCGAGCACCAGCGTATCGCCTTCCAGCAGATAGAAACCTGCCCAGTTAACGCCTTCGAGGCGTTCGAAAAGCAGCGCGCTGGTGTTCGCGAGCGTTGCCAGGAAACTGGTTTCCCCTGCCATCAGTGCCTGAAAATCGCGGTTCAAATCCGCATAAAAGTCTGTTTTGTTCATTGTTTGTTCACTTAGTGTCTAACTTAATTGCTGGCTTATTAAAATAAGCATTAAATGCGTTCATGCTCAAGATGAATCATTTCATGCGTTAATATATAGAAACCTGATAAAAAGAATTGACCTGGATGGCTCTTAAATCTACCGCGGCGCCAGCTCGCAAAAAATTAAAGGTTCACGCCATCGGCGAACCGTTGCCTTACGAACACTATCAACGTTGCCCGCAATGCGACATGCTTTTTTTGTTGCCGGTAGTGTCATCCCGTCAGACGGCGCACTGTCCGCGCTGCGACGCGAAGATCCGTGACGGACGCGACTGGTCGCTGACTCGCCTGGCGGCGATGGCTACCACCATGCTGATGCTGATGCCGTTCGCCTGGGGCGAGCCGCTGCTGCGCCTCTATCTGCTCGGCACGCGCATCGACGCTAACCTGATGCAAGGCATCTGGCAGATGGCGCGCCAGGGCGATACGCTCACCGCGGCGATGGTGCTGTTCTGCGCCGTAGGCGCGCCCGCGACCCTTGTCGCCTCTATCGCCTGGCTCTGGTTCGGTAATATTCTCGGCATGAATTTGCGCCCGGTGTTGCTGATGCTCGACAGGCTCAAAGAGTGGGTGATGCTGGATATTTATCTGGTGGGGATAGGCGTCGCCTCAATCAAGGTGCGCGATTACGCCTGGCTTGAACCCAGCATCGGTCTGCTCGCCTTCGTGGCGCTGGTTATCTTAAGCGTGATGACGATAATTCATCTCAACGTCGAGCAACTCTGGGAGCGTTTTTATCCCCAGCGGCCCACCACTCGCCTGCAGGAAAATATCCGCGTCTGCCTGGGCTGTCATTACACCGGCGTGCCGGACCGGCGAGGCCGTTGCCCGCGCTGCCATATCCCCCTGCGCGCGCGTCGTCGGCACAGCATTCAAAAAAGCTGGGCTGCGCTTATCGCCGCGCTGGTGCTGTTATTGCCTGCCAATCTGCTGCCAATCTCAGTGATTTACATTAACGGCGGACGGCAGGAAGACACCATTATGTCGGGCATTATTTCGCTCGCGGACAGCAATATCGCCGTCGCGGGCGTGGTGTTTATCGCCAGTATTCTGGTGCCGTTTACAAAAGTTATCGTGTTGCTGACGCTGCTTGTCAGCATCCATTTTAAATGCCAGCAGGGCCTGAGGACCCGCATACTTCTGCTGCGTCTTGTGACCTGGATTGGTCGCTGGTCGATGCTGGATCTGTTTGTTATTTCAATCACCATGTCGCTGGTGAATCGTGACCAGCTGCTGGCGTTTACGATGGGACCCGCTGCGTTTTATTTCGGCGCAGCGGTGATTTTGACTATTCTTGCAGTTGAATGGCTGGACAGCCGCTTACTTTGGGACGCACATGAGTCAGGAAATGCCCGCTTCACAGACTGAAGCGCGAATTAAAACAAAACGCCGTATTTCGCCGTTCTGGTTGCTGCCGGTTATTGCGCTTCTGATCGCAGGCTGGCTTATCTGGACTACTTATGAAGAGCGCGGCACCACCGTCACTATTGATTTTATGTCGGCCGACGGCATCGTCGCCGGCCGCACTCCCGTGCGTTATCAGGGGGTAGAGGTCGGCACGGTGCAGGATATTCGTTTAAGCGACGATCTTAATAAAATTGAAGTTACCGTCAGCATCAAAAACGACATGAAAGACGCGCTGCGCGATCAAACCCAGTTCTGGCTGGTTACGCCTAAAGCGTCGCTTGCCGGGATTTCCGGGCTCGATGCGCTGGTGGGCGGTAACTATATCGGCATGATGCCTGGCAAAGGCGAACCGCAGGATCACTTCACTGCGCTTGATACGCAACCCAAATACCGGCTGAACAACGGCGAGCTGATGATTCACCTGCAGGCGCCCGATCTCGGTTCGCTGAACAGCGGCTCGCTGGTTTACTACCGTAAAATTCCGGTCGGCCGCGTCTATGACTATGCTATTAACACCAATAAGCAGGGCGTCACCATTGATGTGCTTATCGAGCGGCGCTTCACCAACCTTGTGAAAAAAGGCAGCCGCTTCTGGAACGTTTCAGGCGTGAAGGCCGATGTCGGCTTAAGCGGCGCGCAGGTGCAGCTTGAGAGCCTGGCGGCGCTGGTCAACGGCGCTATCGCGTTTGACTCGCCGCCCGATTCCGCCCGCGCCGAGCAGAACGATGAGTTCGGTCTGTATGAAGACCTCGCGCACAGCCAGCGCGGCGTTATCGTCCGGCTTGATTTACCGAGTGGCGCAGGGCTTAAGGCAGACAGCACGCCGCTGATGTATCAGGGGCTTGAGGTAGGTACGCTCACCAAACTCAACCTTAACCCGGGCGGCGCGGTGACCGGGGAAATGACCGTCGACCCAAGCGTGGTTAACCTGCTGCGCGACGGCACGCGCATTGAACTCAAGAGCCCCAAACTCTCGCTTAACAATCCAAACGTCAGCACCCTGCTGACCGGCAGCACGTTCGAACTGGTGCCGGGCGAAGGCAAGCCGCGCAACCATTTTGTCGTGCTGCCCGCCGACAAAACGCCATTGCAGCAGCCGAACGTGTTGACCCTCACGCTGACCGCGCCGGAAAGCTACGGCATCGACGCCGGCCAGCCGCTCATTTTGCACGGCATCCAGATAGGCCAGGTGCTGGAGCGCTCGCTTTCCGCAAAGGGCGTGAGCTTCTCCGCGGCTATCGACCCACAGTATCGCGACCTGGTGAAAGGCGACAGCAAATTCGTGGTCAACAGCCGCGTGGATGTAAAAGTCGGCCTTGATGGCGTGGAGTTCCTCGGCGCCAGCGCAGCCGAGTGGATTAACGGCGGCATTCGCGTGCTGCCGGGCAGCAAAGGCGAAATGAAAGAAACGTATCCGCTTTTCGCCAATCTGGAAAAAGCGGTGGAAAATAGCCTGAGCGACCTGCCCACGACCACGCTTACCTTAACCGCCGACAGCCTCCCGGATGTGCAGGCGGGTTCTGTGGTGCTCTATCGGAAGTTTGAAGTGGGCGAAGTTATTACCGTTCGCCCGCGCGCCAACGCGTTTGACATCGAAGTTCACATCAAGCCCGAATATAAAAATCTGCTGACGCAGAACAGTGTGTTCTGGGCCGAAGGAGGCGCGAAAGTGCAGCTTAACGGCAGCGGCCTGACCGTGCAGGCTTCGCCGCTCTCCCGTGCGCTGAAAGGGGCTATCAGTTTCGATAACCTGAGCGGCGCGGGAGCGGGCATGTCTAAAAACGACAAGCGTATCCTCTATCCTTCGGAAACCGCCGCGCGCGCGGTGGGCAGCCAAATTACGCTGCACGCCTTTGATGCAGGCAAGCTCGCCGCAGGCATGCCGATTCGCTATCTCGGCATTAATATCGGTCAGATTGAGTCGCTGGATTTGATTACCGAGCGCAGCGAAGTGCAGGCCACCGCCGTGCTTTATCCGGAGTATGTAAAAACCTTCGCCCGCGCTGGCACCCGTTTTTCCGTGGTGACGCCGCAGATTTCCGCCGCAGGCGTTGAGCATCTCGACACCATTCTGCAGCCGTATATCAACGTCGAGCCGGGACGCGGCAAGGCGCTGCGCGACTTTGAGCTGCAGGAGACCACCATTACCGATTCGCGCTACCTTGACGGCCTGAGCATTGTGGTGGAAGCGCCGGAAGCAGGCTCGCTGAATATCGGCACGCCGGTGCTGTTCCGCGGCATGGAGGTGGGCACGGTGACCGGGCTTGCACTGGGCAGCCTTTCGGATCGCGTGATGGTTTCAATGCGTATCAGCAAGCGTTACCAGCATCTGGTGCGCGAGAACTCCGTGTTCTGGCTCGCTTCCGGCTACAGCCTCGACTTCGGCCTGACGGGGGGCGTGGTGAAAACCGGCACCTTCAATCAGTTCATCCGCGGCGGCATCGCTTTCGCCACGCCGCCGGGCACGCCGCTTGCGCCTAAAGCGCAATCCGGTAAGCACTTCCTGCTGGAAGAGAGCGAGCCGAAAGAGTGGCGTCAATGGGGCACCGCGCTGCCCCGCTAACCCTCTCGCCCCGGTGTCACGCCGGGGCGATTGTGCTACACTTCGCGCCCTCTTTTCCTGTATACGGGGTGAACTGTGGCGCAATCCGCTTCCGCTTATCTGCCTGAGGCTTTTCTTTCTGTTATCCGCGAAGCGATGCCTGAAGCGCTGTCGCTCGACGATTTTATCGCCGCCTGTCAGCGCCCGCTGCGCCGCAGCATCCGCATCAATACCTTAAAAATTAGCGTTAGCGACTTTCTTCAACGGGTCGCGCCTTATGGCTGGCAGCTCACGCCGGTTCCCTGGTGTGAAGAGGGCTTCTGGATAGATCGTGACGAAACGTCGCTGCCGCTTGGCAGCACGGCGGAGCATCTGAGCGGGCTGTTTTATATTCAGGAAGCGAGTTCGATGTTGCCTGTCGCCGCGCTTTTCGCGGACGGCAACGCGCCGCAGCGCGTCATGGACGTAGCGGCCGCGCCCGGCTCGAAGACCACGCAGATTGCGGCCCGAATGCAAAACGAAGGGGCGATTCTGGCCAATGAATACTCGGCCAGCCGCGTAAAAGTGCTGCACGCCAACCTTAGCCGCTGCGGCGTTGCGAATGTGGCGCTCACCCATTTCGACGGCCGCGTCTTCGGCGCGGCGCTGCCGGAAGCTTTCGACGCCATCCTGCTGGATGCGCCCTGCTCCGGTGAAGGGGTGGTGCGAAAAGACCCGGATGCGCTGCGCAACTGGTCGGTCGAAAGCAACCATGAAATCGCCGCTACCCAGCGCGAGCTTATCGACAGCGCGTTTCACGCGCTGCGTCCCGGCGGCACGCTGGTCTATTCAACCTGCACCCTGAACCGGGAGGAGAACCAGGCGGTCTGCCTGTGGCTGCTCTCCCGCTATCCGCAGGCGGTAGAAATTGTGCCGCTGGATGGACTTTTCCCCGAAGCGGGAAAAGCGTTGACGCCGGAAGGTTTTTTGCATGTTTTCCCGCAGGTTTACGACTGCGAAGGCTTCTTTGTCGCGCGCCTGCGTAAAACCGCATCGGTCGACGCACTGCCGAAGCCGAAATATAAGGTAGGGACGTTCCCCTTTAGCCCGCTTAAGGGGCGCGAAGCGCGTGAAGTGGCAAACGCCGCGGCGGGCGTGGGGCTCGAGTGGGACGAGACGCTCCAGCTCTGGCAGCGCGATAAAGAGGTCTGGCTTTTCCCGGCGGATATTGAACCGCTTATCGGCCAGGTCCGTTTTTCCCGCATCGGTCTGCGCCTGGCCGAACGCTTTAATAAAGGTTTTCGCTGGCAGCACGAGGCGGTAGTGGCGCTCGCCGGAACTGGCAATAAACTGGCTTTTGAGCTTAGCTTAGAAGAAGCGGGCGAATGGTATCGCGGCCGCGATATCTGGCCTGCGAACCCGCCTTCGGCGGATGAAGTCATCGTGACGTTTCAGGCGCAGCCGTTGGGACTCGCCAAACGCGTAGGCTCCCGCCTGAAAAACAGTTACCCGCGCGAACTGGTGCGCGACGGCGTATTATTCAGCGAGCTGAACGGATTCGTCTAAAAAATCGACGCCTTTAATTTGGCACTTTTTGCACAAAGGTCTACCCTGAAAAGGGAGGCCTTTACTGGTCATACCACCTGCAAACAGCCCAAGGGAGAGCGTTATGACAAAAACCAGTGTAAAAATCGGCACTTTCGAGATTGACGATGCCGAACTGCACGGCGAGCAGCAAGGCGATCGAACGTTAAGCATTCCGTGTAAATCTGACCCGGATCTCTGCATGCAGCTTGATGCGTGGGACGCCGAAACCAGCATTCCCGCCCTGCTCAATGGCGAACACTCCGTACTCTACCGCGTACATTACGACCAACAAGCCGATGCCTGGATCATGCGTCTTGCCTGATTCCAAAAGAACCCGTCGCCCAGACGGGTTATTTAATCCGACATTTTCCCCGCCCTCTCCCGCTTCCCCTACACTTAATAGCCAGGCTGTTGATTTGAGGACGCTATGTTCGCTTTGGTTCTGTTTATTTGTTATCTCGACGGGGGATGTGACGATATCGTCATTGACGTTTTTAATACTGAACAGCAGTGCCTGCAGGCGATGGACGAACAGCGGCTGCGTCACGGCGGCTGCTATCCGGTTGAGGATTTTATCGACGGATTCTGGCGCCCGGCGCAAGAGTATAGCGACTTTTAATTATTGCACCTGCACCAGCGTCAGCCGGTTGCCAAACACCGCGCCCGTATCGATATAGTGCTGATTCGCGAAGTCGAGCGGCGTTTTCAGCGGCGTATGGCCGAAATAGAACGCATCCGCGCCGGCGATGCTCCCACCCTGCCCGCGCATATGACGGTTAAGACGGTCGCGGCTCCACACCACCTGATGTTCATCCACGGGCTGCTGCCAGCGATACTGCGCGCTGGGATAATCGGCATGGGCTATGACGATGGTCTGCCCGTTCGCATGCAGTTCAATAATCAGCGGCAGTTTCTCGCAGCTCAGCAACAGCGGCTTTACGTTGGCCTGAGCCGTTTCGGAAAGTTTCGCAAACCACGCGCCGCCGTTTAGCCACCATAACTGCCGGTCCCCCTCCCGCAGCGCATCAAGCGCCATCTCCTCATGGTTGCCGCGTACGGCAAAAAACCAGGGGCGGTTGAGCAGCCTAAGACAGCCAGGGCTATCCGGCCCGCGATCAATCAAATCGCCTACCGAGATAACCATATCCTGCCAGGGATCGAAATGGTGCGCGCGCAGCGCCGCGGCGAAAGCATTCAGACAACCGTGCAGGTCGCCCACGATAAACACATGCCGCCATTGCGAACCATCAATACGCTGATACATATAACCTCCATGACGTCATGCAAGTATAGCTGCACGATATTGTGGAAAAGGATTGATGGCACGTCCGGGGAATAAAACAGCCCGCGTTATCGGGAAATAAAGCCTGCGCTGAAAATGGCTGCGTTAATAAAAAAGAGTGACCCCGGCGAGAGTAGTGCCGGGGCATTTTAATAAAACGGTGAATGCGATGGGTTATTCAGGAATGCGCAGCACCTGGCCTGGATAAATTTTATCCGGGCTGGTCAGCATCGGTTTATTAGCTTCAAAAATCTTATTGTACTGATTCGCATCGCCGTAAACCTGCTTCGAAATAGCGCTCAGCGTATCGCCCGATTTCACCGTATAAAACTGGCTTTCTTTCGTGGGCGTGGCGGCTTTAACCTGATCGTCCACGCTGGCAATACCGGCGATATTGCCGACCGCGACAAGGATCTTCTCTTTCGCTTCCTGGCTCAGTCCGTCACCGGTCACGGTGGCCTTGCCATCGGCGACCTGCACGTTGACCTTATCCGCGTCCGGAATGCCGGTTTTGGCTAAGTGATCCTGCACTTTTTTCGCCTGCTCTTCCTTGTCATGATTGCCGGATACCGTATCCCAAAGCTTTTCACCCGCCTCTTTCACAAAATTAAAAAGACCCATTTTTACCTCTCTTATATCCAGTGAGTTCTCCTAAAGCGTAGCAGAAAATAGATCGGCAACGCGCCGCTTTGTTATATTCGGACACACCTCGTTACCGGTTGGCTTATATTGCACACAAATGCTCAGCAGCCGCTCCGTTATAAACGAAGCGGCTGGCAACGGCCCAAAAAATAGTCGGAAAGGCGCGTTAATGATTGATGAAAATAACGGTTGGCTTTCGATAGCACGGTTTGTTCCGGCGGGGCTTGCCTTGCGCACGGGCCTGCCCCGCCCTCGCGTGCGGCGCTCTCTCGCTTCCTGAAGCCGTCAATAAAAGCGTAAAAAGGCGGAAAAGTAGTTGGAGGCGAGCGCAAAAACGTTTAGATTGCTTTAACAAAGCGAACGGGGAAAACGCGGAGAGTCGTGCGCTAAACCGCCGGGACCAGGGAATGATTCGCATCGCCTTGCTTAAAAGGCGGATAAAAAAAGACCGAATACGATTCCTGTATTCGGTCCAGGGAAATGGCTCTTGGGAGAGAGCCGTGCGCTAAAAGTTGGCATTAATGCAGGCTAAGTCGCCTTGCACTTTAAGGATAGATTACGGCGTGAGGTTTTCCAGTCCGCGACAAATGCAGCCTGAAAAAAACCTCACGTAACGTGATTAATTATAAAAAAACCGCAACGTCTGCCCTCAGGGCCGTTGCGGTTTTTTTATATATACAGCCTGAACAAGGCTTAGCAGAGCTTTTGTGCGCGCTCGATAAAAGGCGCCAGACTCATCTTCTCGCCCGGTTTAGCCGGATCATCAGCCTGAATAATCGTAATCGGCTGACCGCTGGTCTTCCCTTCTTTTACCTGACGCTCGGCAATGTCATTTAGCGGATATTGCATCAGCGTGCTGGGGTTAATGGCGAACAGCGCATTGCCCGGACGGCAGGTCAGCATGACCTCTTCGCGGGTGAAGGCCCATTTATCCTTGCCCATTTCAAACCGGCTGACCGTAATAATTTGCGTCGCCAGCGCCATTCCGGAACAGGAAAGGAGCAGCAACGCGAGTAACGTTTTTTTCATCGAAGTTTCACCTAAGCGATTCAGAAAGGCTCCCAGGTAGCGAACAGGCTGACGGCTGCCAGCACCAGCGCTCCCAGCGCCATCTCCAGTTGCGTCAGTTGCACAAAGCGCTGCTGCGCCTCGCCCTGACCGTTGCGAAATCGTGGCACCAGAACATAGCGGTTCCAGAGCGCGATTGCCACCATCATCGCCACCAACGCTATTTTCACGATCAGTAATCGTACATAACCGCTTTGCATCGGCCAGTGCAGGCCGAGAATAAAAGCGGCGTTCAGCGCGCCGGTCAGCAATACGCCCGCCACCGCAAGATGGCCATAGCGCGAAAAGCGCATCATGGCGACGATAGCCGCCTCCCGCAAGCGCGTGCGCCTGGCAAGACGCATGCAGACTAACAGCGGCCAGAGTCCGCCAAGCCACCAGGCGGCGCAGAGCAGGTGAACAGCATGATTAAGACGATGCAGCGCGCCGGCCATGCCTTCATGCATGGCGGCATGGCCGACACTTGCCAGCAGCGCCAGCTGAACGGCAACAAGCAGCGACAGCAGCGCAGCGCCGCCCCTGGGCTTCAGCCAGGCCGCGGCAAGCGTTACCACCGCCAGCACCATCTGCCAGAGCCAGTTATTGCCAAAGCGCGTCGCCAGTACGGCGAGCCAGACTTGCGGGTCGAGGCTGTCTTTCAGGCCATCGCCCATCAGCCCGGCCTGCACGGCCAGCATCAACAGCGCGCTGACAGCATTACACAACAACGCTGCCCGCCAGAACGAGACGAGCCGCTTTTTCAGCGGCTGGCGCAGCGCAGCAGGCGCCAGCAGGCTGACGCATAACGTTGCGCCCAGCGCGAGCATCAGCGCCGCGAAGTGAATGAATCGCAACGCGACGAAAGCGGTTGGCAGCACGGGAATTATTTGACCGTAAAGCGGTACTGGCCTTTGGTTTTATGGCTGTCGACGGAAACCACATGCCACTCAACCTGATAATCGCCCGCAGCGAGCGTCTGCGTTAGCGGCACAACCAACAGTTTGTCATCGTTGGCATCACGGGCAACCTTACCGGTGCTCACCGCTTTACCCGCCGGGCCGGTGATTTTCACGCCGCTAAAAGCAGGCTCAACGCCTTCAGAAAAGCGCAGGCTCAGCGACTGCGGCGCACGCTCTACCGTTGAGTTAGCCGCTGGCGTCTGCGCCTTTAAATGGGCGTGAGCGAAAACGGCGGGCGCGGAAAACAGCGCAATGACAAAAGTGCTGAGACAGGCGGCGCGGGAAACGGAAAAGGCCATGCGATTCATTCCTTTTAGTTATGTGTCTGGCGCAAAGAATAACCCTGCCATCTGGTCAAGTCGAGCAAGCGGGCACGCAATGCTACATAAGCACTTGTCATCTGCTGCGGCTCGCAGTACCTTCACGCGGTTCAGAGAGGAGTTCGTTATGAAGCACAATCTTGCCAGGCTTCCCCAGGAAGAGATGGATAAAGTGAACGTCGACCTTGCGGCGGCAGGCGTCGCCTTTAAAGAGCGCTATAACATGCCGGTTATCGCCGAAGCGGTGGAGCGCGAGCAGCCTGAACATCTGCGCGGCTGGTTTCGCGAGCGGCTGATTGCTCATCGCCTCGCCTCGGTCAACCTTTCACGCCTGCCTTACGAGCCAAAAGTGAAATAAGGCTGCGCGCCCTTTTTCCTGCGCTTACACTGTGAGTCTTATTTTTAAGCGTCCTGTCTGTCGCTCTGTGAAAAGCAGAGGGTTGGCAGGGCGTTCTCATTACATTACGCTACGTTTTTTCGGCGGAGAGGACCATGCTGCGCGTTATAGATACCGAAACCTGCGGTTTACAGGGCGGCGTTGTGGAAGTGGCGTCGGTCGATATTATTGATGGCCGCATCGTCAATCCGATGAGCGACCTGGTCTGCCCTGACCGCCCCATCAGCCATCAGGCGATGGCCATTCACAAAATCACCGAGGCGATGGTCGCGGACAAGCCCGTTATTGAAGAGGTGATCCCCCGCTATCATGGCAGCCCATGGTATGTGGCGCATAACGCCAGCTTCGACAGGCGCGTATTGCCGGAGATGCCCGGCGAATGGATCTGCACCGTTAAGCTGGCGCGCCGCCTGTGGCCTGGCATCAGCTACAGCAACATGGGCCTGTATAAATCGCGCAAGCTGAGCGTCGAGACGCCCGCCGGGCTGCACCATCACCGCGCGCTGTTTGACTGCTATATCACCGCCGCGCTGCTGCTGGAGATAATGAACGTCAGCGGCTGGACGCCGGAAGAGATGGTGAACATTACCGGTCGCCCCGCGCTGGTCGCCTCGCTTCCTTTTGGCAAATACCGCGGTCAGCCAGTTGAAGCCATTGCCGAGCGCGACCCGGGCTACCTGCGCTGGATGCTCAATAACATCAAGGATATGAACCCCGATCTGCGCATGACGCTCAGGCACTATCTTGAAAAGGATTAACCGGCTTTGGCCGGCAACGTCCCCTGCGCCAGCGCGACCAGGAAAGCGTATTCCATCGCCACCCCTTCGTAGGATTTAAATCGTCCCGACTTCCCGCCGTGGCCGGAATCCATATCGGTGCAGAGCAGCAGCAGGTTATCGTCGGTTTTCAGCTCACGCAGCTTCGCCACCCATTTCGCCGGCTCCCAGTATTGCACCTGGGAGTCGTGCAGCCCGGTAGTCACCAGCAGGTGCGGGTAGCTTTGCGCTTTGATCTGGTCATAGGGGCTGTAGCTTTTCATATAGTGGTAGTACGTTTCCTCTTTCGGATTCCCCCACTCTTCAAACTCACCGGTCGTCAGCGGGATAGATTCATCCAGCATGGTGGTGACCACGTCGACGAAAGGCACCTGGGCGATAACGCCTTTAAACAGCGCCGGCCTTTCGTTGATTACCGCCCCCATCAGCATGCCGCCTGCGCTGCCTCCCATACCGAACAGGTAGCGCGGGTCGCCATAGCCATGCTCCAGCAGCGCATCGCAGACATCAAGGTAGTCATTAAAGGTGTTTTTCTTCTTGAGGAACTTACCCTCTTCATACCAGCGCTGACCCAGTTCGCCGCCGCCGCGGATGTGGGCGATAGCGTAAACAAAGCCACGATCGAGCAGGCTCAAACGGCTGGCGCTGAAATCGGCGTCAATACTGGTGCCGTAGGAACCGTAGCCATAAACCAGCAGCGGGTTACGCCCGCGCTGGAAATGCTTTTTGTGATAAACCAGCGAAACGGGCACTTCCTCGCCGTCGCGCGCGGTAACCCAGATATGTTCGCTGCGGTAATTGCTGGCGTCGAAACCGGCAACGTCGGTCTGTTTTAATACCCTGCGCTCGCCGGTGTCCATATCCAGCTCAAAGAGCGTATCCGGCGTGGTCATTGAAGAATAGCCGTAGCGCAGCCGCGACGTGTGCGGCTCGGGGTTGAAAGCAAGCCAGGTGACATAAGCCGGGTCGTCAAAAGCGATGCCGGTAATTTCCCGCGTTTTGCGGTTTATTTGCCGCAGGCTGGTCAGGCCGCGCTGGCGTTCTTCCACCACCAACCAGTCGGTAAAGAGCGTAAAGCCCTCCAGCATGATCTGCTCGCGCGGCGGAATAAGCACTTCCCAGCGCTTTTCGTTGCGCAGCGTGCTGCGGTAAAGACCGAAGTTTTTGCCGTCGCGGTTTGAGCGAATATAAAACGTGTGCTGGAAGTGGTCGATGCTGTATTCGTGATCCTTACGGCGCGGCAGAAAGCAGAGCGTCGGCGCATCCGGCAACTCGGCGTCCACCAGCAGGACTTCCGTGGTGGTGGCGCTGGCCAGGTAAATTTCAATGAAATGTTGCGAGGTGGTTTTATGGACGCTGACATAAAACGTCTCATCTTTCTCCTCGTAGATCATCTCGTCTTCGCTTGCCGGCGTCCCTACCGTGTGCCGCCAGACCTGATAGGGCAGCAGCGTTTTGGCATGCTTTTTTACGTAGTACAGCGTGCGGGAGTCATTCGCCCAGACGAAGCTTGGCGTCACGTTCTCCAGCACCTCGGGGTACCAGTTGCCCGTTTCCAGATTGCGAAATCGCAGCCCATATTGCCGTCGGGAGAGAAAATCTTCCGCCAGCGCCAGGGTGGTGTTGTCCGGCGTGATGTCGAACCCGCCAAGCGTGTAGAACTCGCTGTGGGCGGCGCGCTTATTGCCATCCAGCAGCGTCTCCCACTCATCCCATTCAGAGAGCAGCACGGACTGACGCTGGTGGATGGCGTATTCGCAGCCTGTTTCGTACACCTGACGGTAGCGATAACCATTTTTGACGTAGGGCGCTGAAACGTCGCGCTGCGGGATGCGGTTGACCATTTCACCGAGCAACCGCTCCTGCAGCGCCTCCTGCGTCACCATTACGCTGCGCCCGTAATCGTTCTCTGCGTGCAGATAATCCAGCACGTCAGGGTCGGCTCGGGTGTCGTCACGCAGCCAGTAATAGTTATCGATTCGCGTATCGCCATGCTGCGTTATGGCGTGTGGTATTTTTTTAGCTTGAGGTGGCATGTCGTTGTTCTTTTCGGTTAACACACTGTAAGCGTGGCAAAACCCCAGCGTGTTGCAAGCGAAACATGCCTAAGATTAAGACTTCTTTACGATGGCGGCAGCGCTTTTTTCTGCTCGCGGATGTCGTTTTCTATCTCTTCACGCACCTCCTGCGGGATTTTCAGGGCGTCGCCTAAGGCATTGAGATAGCTGCGCTCCATGAAGTGATCGACATCGATTACCGCGCAGCTCAGGTACCAGATTTCCAGAGCTTCCTCTTCATCGCGAATATCCTGCGCCAGACGCGCCGGATCAAGCGGCTGATCGATAGCCTGCTGCACCACTGCCCTGCCCTCGCTTTCAACGCCTGCTTCGCGAAGCTGCCGTTCAATGGCGGCTCGCTCCTGGTCATCAATATGCCCGTCGCTTTTGGCGGCGAACACCAGCGCCGTAATCAGTCGTTCCGCCCGGCGATCGAGCGAGGCGACAGGCTTGCCGTAATCGGGCTCGTCCTGATGCGCTGCGCGAATTTTGTCTTTGTACTTGTTCCACAGCACCGTGCCCGCCACCGCGCCGCCGCCCACCATCAGCGCGCCGGTGCCGTATTTCGAAAGCAGCTTGCGGGAAGACTTGCTTGCCACCAGCAGCCCCGCCAGGCCGCCCAGCGCGCCGGGAGTGAGCAGTTTGCCAAGGCCGCTTTCGCCGCTCTGGGTTTTATTGCCGCTGCTGATAGCGCCAAGCATTGACTGAAGTTGATTCATCCAGTTGGTCATGACTGTCCTCTGCTGTTGGGGGGTATCCCGAAAGCGTAAGCGAGCAGGCGTCAAGAAATGTCTGGAAGGGCAAAGAGAGGGAAAATAATCGGGCAGGAGCGGCTGCCCCTGCCACGCAATTAAAGCTGGTAGTGGGCTTTGCCCGCTTTGCAGTCGACGGTGACGGTATAGTGAATATCTCTGTTTTTACCGCGTACCGTCAGCGGCACTCTCCACTTGTCATCCTTGCCGGTTATCTCCTTGCTGTTAATCCAGGCCACCGGGTCCGCCTGGCCCAGCGTCTTCTGATCATCCGCCCAGCGCACGATGCGGTTTTGCAGGTAATCGCGCTTCACGCTGGCGGCGAGGGTTTGCGCATTCGCCCCCTCGCATTTAGGGAACGACACCTCGCGCGGGTCATCGGCATGGGCGGCGCAGGCGCTGCCAAGGAGCAAAGCATAGGCTAAAAGATTCCTCTTTTTCATCATTGTTACCCTCCACTGTTGGTACAGAGAAAGCCTGGTATAAAACCAACGGAGCGCAAGGGTTTGGAGGCGGCTTTGAGAAATAGCCTTATTAATTACAGGGTGGCGCCAGAAAAGCGCAGGGCGACAGGAGAACGGAGAAGAGAGAGACAAGATATAGAGAGGTAAAAGCAGAGAATGCCTCATCAGGCCAGCGCGCCGAAGCGCGCTACGCCTCATGCGGATATCAGGCGGCTTTGGTGCGCTTACGCGCCGCGCTTAATGCCACCGCGCCGTTTTCATCGCTTTCAGCCGGCGCTGACTCACCATTTTCCTGCGGCAGACGACCGGTACGCACGATAGCGCCCAGGCTGTCTTTGTTTTCCGCCATCCACAGCGCGAGCTGCTCGGTCTGCCCCTCTTCCAGGGTTATCGGCGCATGCTGCAGCCAGCCTTCCAGTGCCTCGGCGAGATCGAGCATTTTGTCCCAGGCATCCGCTTCCTTTTTACTGGCAAATGACATTTTTTCCACACCCTCACGGATTACGACGTATTTAATTTCTACCGCCATTTCTGAACCCTCATCACTGTGTATTTATACAGTATAACGCATTCATCTGCGGCATGCAAATGCCTGTTACTGCAAGCGCAATCGTTTTCGTTTATACTCCGGCCAATTTCCTGCATAGCGAGAAAACTACTATGGCTCTATTAGGAACCGCGCTGCGTCCGGCAGCGACGCGCGTCATGCTGCTTGGGGCGGGCGAACTGGGCAAAGAAGTGGCTATTGAATGCCAGCGGCTTGGGATTGAGGTGATTGCGGTAGACCGCTACGCCGATGCGCCAGCCATGCATGTTGCGCACCGCAGCCATGTCATCAATATGCTGGACGCGGCGGCGCTCAAAGCGCTGGTGGCGAAAGAGATGCCGGACTATATCGTGCCGGAGATCGAAGCCATCGCGACGGATATGCTGATCGAGCTTGAACAGCAGGGTCAGCGCGTGGTGCCCTGCGCGCGCGCCACGAAACTGACCATGAACCGCGAAGGCATCCGTCGTCTCGCCGCCGAAGAGCTTAAGCTTCCTACTTCCAGCTACCGTTTCGCCGACAGCGAAGCCGCTTTTCAGGCCGCCGTTGAAGAAATCGGTTTTCCCTGCATCGTTAAACCGGTGATGAGCTCATCCGGCAAAGGCCAGAGCTTTATTCGCGGGCCGGAGCAGCTTGAAAAAGCCTGGCAATATGCCCAGCAGGGCGGCCGCGCAGGCGCGGGACGGGTGATTGTTGAAGGCGTTGTGGAATTTGACTTCGAAATTACGCTCCTGACCGTGAGCGCGGTCGACGGCGTGCATTTCTGCTCGCCGGTAGGCCATCGTCAGGAAGAGGGCGACTACCGCGAGTCCTGGCAGCCGCAGCAGATGAGCGAAGCCGCGCTGGCGCGCGCGCAGGAAATAGCGCGTGACGTGGTGCTGGCGCTGGGCGGCCATGGCCTGTTCGGCGTGGAGCTGTTTGTTTGCGGCGACGACGTCGTTTTCAGCGAAGTCTCCCCTCGCCCGCATGATACCGGCATGGTAACGCTGATTTCGCAGGATTTATCGGAATTTGCGCTGCACGTACGCGCCTTCCTCGGTTTGCCGGTCGGCGGCATTCGCCAGTATGGCCCGAGCGCCTCGGCGGTTATCCTGCCTGAACTGGTGAGTGAAAATGTGCAGTATGACAATGTTGACGCCGCACTGGGCGCCGGACTACAGCTGCGCCTGTTCGGCAAGCCGGAAATTAACGGCACGCGCCGCCTGGGCGTCGCGTTAGCCACTGGCGAAACGGTTGACGACGCCATTACTCGCGCCAAAGCGGCCGCCGCCGCCATCCACGTCAAGGCATAAAAAAAGCCCCGCTCGACGGGGCTTTTTCCTTACTGCCGGGCAAAGGATTAGTTGGCGCCTTCAACCGCTTCGCGAGCCAGTTTAGTAATGCGATCCCAGTCGCCCGCTTCCATCGCGTCGGCTGGCACCAGCCAGGAGCCGCCGATGCACAGTACGCTTTTCAGCGCCAGGTAGTCGCGGTAGTTAGCCGGGGAGATGCCGCCGGTCGGGCAGAAACGCACCTGAGAGAACGGGCCTGCGATAGCCTGCAGCGCTTTGGTGCCGCCATTGGCTTCCGCCGGGAAGAATTTGAACTCTTTCAGACCGTAGTCCATGCCCAGCATTAACTCAGAAACGGTGCTGATACCCGGGATCAGTGGAATAGTGCCTTCGGTGGCGGCTTTCAGCAGCGGCTCGGTAAGGCCGGGGCTGATGGCGAACTGCGCACCCGCTTCAGTTACCGCGTTAAGCTGCTCTGCGTTCAGCACGGTGCCTGCGCCGATGATTGCTTCTGGCACTTCTTTAGCGATAACGCGGATAGCTTCCAGCGCACATTCGGTGCGCAGGGTGACTTCCAGCACACGTACGCCGCCTGCAACCAACGCTTTCGCCATCGGCACAGCATGTTCCAGCTTGTTGATCACAATTACCGGCACAACCGGACCGGACTTCAGGATCTGTTCAGCACTTGTCTTCCAGTTTTTCATCAGTGGATCTCTCACGCCATTTAATTAAATTCGGTGTGGTGCGGTCTGCCGCGCACCCGGTGTTAAAAAGCGATGCAGGTTGCCCCCTGCTCCGCGCCGGACAGTTTTTCACGCAGCGCGCCAAACAGCTCACGCCCCATTCCCACGCGCTGGGCGCTGAGATCGGGATGGTAAGATTCGCGACGCGCCAGCTCTTCATCGTCCACCAGCAGTTGCAGTTCGCCGGTTTGTCCGTTTACGCGGATCAGATCGCCGTCGCGCACTTTCGCCAGCAGCCCGCCATCCCAGGCTTCAGGCGTAACGTGGATGGCGGAAGGAACCTTGCCGGAAGCGCCGGAGAGGCGACCATCCGTGACCAGTGCGATTTTGAAACGGCGGTCCAATAATACACCAAGTGGCGGCATAAGTTTATGTAATTCTGGCATGCCGTTGGCTTTCGGCCCCTGATGCCGCACGACCACCACGCAGTCGCGATCCAGCAGGCCCGCTTCAAACGCAGGCACCACATCATGCTGGCTTTCGAACACCACGGCCGGTGCTTCAACAACCTGGTTTTCCTGCGGAACGGCGGACGTTTTCATCACCGCGCGTCCGAGGTTGCCGCTCAGCACTTTGGTGCCGCCATGGTGAGAGAAAGGTTTTTCAATGGGGGCGATAATATCGCTGTCGAGGCTCGCACTTGCGCCGTCGCGCCAGTCCAGCTCGCCGTTGTTAAGCCATGGCTCACGCGTATAGCGGCTCAGGCCGAACCCCGCCACGGTATGCACATCTTCATGCAGCAGGCCGCCTTTCAGCAGCTCGCGCATCAGCACCGGGACGCCGCCCGCCGCCTGGAAGTGGTTGATGTCCGCCGGGCCGTTCGGGTAGAGGCGCGCCAGCAGCGGCACCACGTCGGAAAGCTCAGAAAAATCGTCCCAGTTGATAATAATGCCCGCTGCGCGCGCCATCGCCACCAGGTGCATGGTGTGGTTAGTGGAGCCGCCGGTCGCCAGCAGCGCGACGATGCCGTTCACCACCACTTTTTCATCAATCATTTTGCCGAGCGGCAGCCCTTCGTTGCCGTTAGTGGTCAGGCGCGTCACCTGACGGGCAGCGGCGGCGGTCAGCGCTTCGCGCAGCGGCGCGTCAGGATGTACGAAAGAGGAACCGGGCAACTGCATGCCCATGAACTCCACCACCATCTGGTTAGTGTTGGCGGTGCCGTAAAAAGTGCAGGTGCCCGGCGCATGGTAAGAAGCCGCTTCCGATTCAAGCAGCGCCATACGGTCAACTTTGCCTTCGGCGTAAAGCTGGCGAATGCGGACCTTTTCTTTGTTGGGCAGGCCGCTCGCCATCGGGCCTGAGGGAACAAACACCGCCGGGAGATGGCCAAACGATAACGCCGCCATCACCAGCCCCGGCACGATTTTGTCGCACACGCCAAGATAGAGCGCCCCATCGAACATGTTATGGGAAAGCCCGACGGCGGCGGACATGGCGATGACTTCACGGCTTAAGAGCGAAAGCTCCATGCCGTCCTGACCCTGGGTTACGCCATCGCACATCGCCGGCACGCCGCCCGCCACCTGCCCCACCGCGCCAACGGCGTGCAGCGCCTTGCGGATTTGCGCCGGATAACTCTCATATGGCTGGTGCGCTGAGAGCATGTCGTTGTAGGACGTGATGATGGCGATATTGTTACGCAGCATGCTTTTTAACGCGGCTTTATCTTCCGGCTGGCAGGCCGCAAAACCGTGCGCCAGGTTGCCGCAGGCCAGTTGGGAGCGGTGTACCGTCGTGCTGGCAGCGTCGTTGATTCTTGCAAGGTAGGCTTCACGGCTGGCGCGCGAGCGCTCGGCAATGCGTTTTGTTACGCGTAACATTACTGGGTGCATAAAATTTCCTCTTGGTTCGCTGTCGCTGGCGTGATGCCACTTCAGGTAATACAACGCACAACTAAGGCAACAGGCAAGCGACCACAGGGGCAAAATCGCTTCAGCCAGTGTAATGAAAAAAGCCCTGCCGGTGAATCCAGGCAGGGCTTTATCAGAGAAAATTTCACACTCTGCTGCGCCAGATCATGTTACCGGTAAAGTTGGCAACAGGCGGCGTATTCAGCGTTATTCGAACTCGTTCCAGGAGCGGCCGTCGCGGGTGATCATCGCAACAGAAGCCACCGGCCCCCAGGTGCCAGCCTGGTAAGGCTTCGGCGCATCGTTATCCGCAGCCCAGGCTTCAGTGATGGAGTCGACCCACTTCCATGCCTCTTCCACTTCATCACGGCGCACAAACAGCGCCTGAATGCCGCGCATGGTTTCCAGCAGCAGGCGCTCGTAAGCGTCGGCCAGGTGCGTCTGGTTGAAGGTTTCCGAATAGCTCAGATCAAGCTTGGTGGTTTGCAGGTTGTGCTTGTGATCAAGGCCCGGCACTTTGTTCAGCACCTGGATATCCACCCCTTCATCCGGCTGCAGACGAATGGTGAGCTTGTTCTGCGGCAGATCCTGCCAGGAATCTTTGAACAAATTAAGTTCCGGGGTTTTGAAATAAACGACGACCTCAGAACACTTGGTCGGCAAACGCTTACCGGTACGCAGATAGAACGGCACGCCCGCCCAACGCCAGTTATCGATATCCACCCGGATAGCCACGAAGGTTTCCGTGTTGCTGGTTTTGTTGGCGCCCTCTTCTTCCAGGTAGCCTGGCACTTTTTTGCCTTGGGCAAAACCAGCGGTGTACTGGCCGCGCACGGTTTTCTCGCGCACGTTAGAGCGGTCGATACGGCGCAGGGAGCGCAGCACTTTCACTTTTTCGTCGCGAATACTGTCGGCGGTGAGGTCCGACGGCGGCGACATGGCTATCATGCAGAGAATTTGCAGCAGGTGGTTTTGGATCATATCGCGCATCTGGCCCGCCTGGTCGAAGTAACCCCAGCGGCCTTCAATGCCCACCTCTTCCGCCACGGTTATCTCCACGTGGTCGATGGTGCGGTTATCCCAGTTATTGACGAACAGCGAGTTGGCAAAGCGCAGCGCCAGCAGGTTCAGCACGGTCTCTTTGCCAAGATAGTGGTCGATACGGTAAACCTGGCATTCTTCAAAGTACTCGCCCACCTGGTCGTTGATTTCACGGGAGGTATCGAGTGAGGTACCGAGCGGCTTCTCCATCACCACGCGCGCGGGCTTGGCGTTGAGCTTCGCTTCGCCAAGACCCTTGCAGATAGCGCCGAAGGTGCTTGGCGGCATGGCGAAATAGTTAATGGTGACGCGGTTTTTCTGGTCGAGCATTTTACCGAGGCGAGCGAACGCGCCGGTGTCGTTCACATCCAGATTGCAGAAATCGAGACGACCGCTCAGCTTGTCCCACAGGCCTTCATCGATTTTCTCTTTCATGAAGGTCTCGAGCGCTTCGCGTACGACGTTGGTATAGGCTTCTTTATCCCAGTCGGCGCGGCCGACGCCGAGAATGCGGGTTTCGGGATGGATTTGCCCGGCTTTTTCCAGCTGGTACAGGGAGGGCAGCAGTTTTCGGCGTGCGAGGTCGCCTTTCGCGCCGAAAATGACCAGGTCACAGGCCTGGGCTGTTTGCGTTACCGCCATGTCATTCTCCTTCGTTTCGGATAACCTGGTCTGCCAGGTTTATTTGTAATTTTCTTACATTGCACTGTACTGCTTTTACGGCTTTCACGGAACTCTTTACCGTAGCACTCTTCGTAAGAAACGATCGGTGAAGGCACACAGTGATAAATAAAGCGCCACCGTAACCCTTCACTGATGATTTTTCACGCTTTTCGCCGCCCGCCAAAATCAGACCGCGATCAAGTTCTGAAAAAAAACAACAACATTATCGGGTGGAAATTACCCCCTGCTTATCCTGCAGGAGTATATTCTGGCTAAAATGCATCGCGAAGACACCTTTTCGTGTTTTCGCCCTTTCCATGAGTCCCATACTAGCGATGAATATGCTGGAAAAGATCCAGTCTCAACTGGAAAATCTGAGCAAATCTGAACGCAAAGTCGCCGAGGTTATCCTGGAATCCCCCTCACGGGCTATCCACTCCAGTATCGCTCGCCTTGCAAGCGTGGCAAGCGTCAGCGAACCCACGGTGAACCGTTTCTGCCGCAGCCTTGATACCAAAGGCTTCCCCGATTTTAAACTCCAGCTGGCGCAAAGCCTCGCCAACGGTACGCCCTATGTTAATCGCAATGTCGATGAAGATGACAGCGTAGAGGCCTATACCGGCAAGATTTTTGAGTCCGCCATGGCGAGCCTCGACCATGTGCGCCAGTCGCTTGATATGAACGCCGTGAACCGCGCGGTCGACCTGCTCACTCAGGCGAAAAAAATCGCTTTTTTCGGGCTGGGCTCTTCAGCGGCGGTAGCGCATGATGCCATGAACAAATTTTTTCGCTTCAATGTTCCGGTTATCTACTCCGATGACATCGTCCTGCAGCGGATGAGCTGTATGAATTGCAGCGCCGATGATGTCGTGGTGCTGATTTCTCACACCGGACGAACCAAAAGCCTGGTCGAGCTGGCGCGTCTTGCGCGGGAAAACGACGCCATGGTGCTGGCCCTTACCTCTCAGGGTAGCCCACTGGCGCGGGAAGCAAGCCTGGCCCTGCTGCTGGATGTGCCGGAAGATACCGATATTTATATGCCGATGGTTTCAAGGCTTGCGCAATTAACGGTTATTGATGTGCTGGCGACCGGTTTTACCCTGCGTCGCGGCGCGAAATTCCGGGATAACTTGAAGCGTGTCAAAGAAGCGCTGAAGGAATCGCGTTTTGATAAAGAGCTTTTAATTTCCGACCAACAGCAATCAAATTGATAACAAAGTTGTCACACATTCACCCATTCGGTTAAGGTCCTTGCTCCAGGGGAGCATCCGATCCGCTGAATTTTGTTCACGCAACACCAAAACGTTTCAGTCAACGGAGTACTACATGTCCAGAAGGCTTCGCAGAACCAAAATCGTTACCACGTTAGGCCCGGCAACCGACCGCGATAATAATCTGGAGAAAATTATCGCTGCGGGCGCCAACGTAGTGCGCATGAATTTTTCTCACGGCACGCCAGAAGATCATAAATTGCGTGCGGATAAAGTCCGTGAAATCGCGGCGAAACTGGGCCGCCACGTCGCCATTCTCGGCGATTTGCAGGGTCCAAAAATTCGCGTATCTACCTTCAAAGAAGGCAAAGTTTTCCTCAATATCGGCGACAAGTTCCTGCTTGACGCTAACCTCGGCAAAGGCGAAGGCGATAAAGAAAAAGTCGGTATCGACTATAAAGGCCTGCCGGCGGATGTCGTGCCGGGCGATATTCTGCTGCTTGATGATGGGCGCGTGCAGCTTAAGGTGCTGGAAGTTCAGGGCATGAAAGTCTTCACGGAAGTGACCGTCGGCGGCCCGCTTTCCAATAACAAAGGCATCAACAAGCTGGGCGGCGGTCTCTCTGCCGAAGCCCTGACCGAGAAAGACAAGGCGGATATCATCACCGCCGCCGCCATTGACGTTGACTATCTGGCCGTCTCCTTCCCGCGCTGCGGCGAAGACCTTAACTATGCCCGCCGTCTGGCGCGCGACGCAGGTTGCAATGCGAAAATCGTGGCGAAAGTTGAACGCGCCGAAGCGGTATGCAACGAAGAAGCGATGGACGACATTATTCTCGCCTCTGACGTGGTGATGGTCGCCCGCGGCGACCTGGGCGTTGAAATCGGCGATCCGGAGCTGGTGGGCATCCAGAAAACGCTGATTCGTCGCGCCCGTAAGCTGAATCGTGCCGTCATTACCGCGACCCAGATGATGGAGTCGATGATAACCAACCCGATGCCGACCCGTGCGGAAGTCATGGACGTGGCGAACGCCGTGCTGGATGGCACCGACGCCGTGATGCTTTCAGCAGAAACCGCGGCCGGACAGTACCCGGCGGAAACCGTTGCCGCCATGGCGCGCGTTTGTCTGGGCGCGGAAAAGATCCCGAGCATCAACGTTTCCAAACACCGTCTGGATGTGCAATTCGATAACGTTGAAGAGGCGATTGCCATGTCGGCGATGTATGCGGCCAACCACCTGAAAGGTGTCACCGCTATCATCACCATGACCGAATCGGGCCGCACGCCGCTGATGACCTCGCGTATCAGCTCTGGCCTGCCGATTTTCGCCCTCTCCCGTCATGAGCATACCCTGAACCTGACGGCGCTCTATCGCGGCGTTACGCCAGTCTATTTCGATAGCCCTAACGACGGCGTCGTCGCCGCTCAGGATGCCGTGAACCTGCTGCGCGATAAAGGCTACCTGGTTACAGGCGATCTGGTGATTGTGACCCAGGGCGACGTCATGGGAACTATCGGCACCACCAACACCACCCGTATTCTGACCGTAGAATAAAAAAAGGGGCTTTAGCCCCTTTTATCTGGTTCAGAAAGCCGCTCCCGTCGAGCGGTTTTATTTTTTAGGGTAGAGATCCTTACGGCGGTAAGGCTCTTTCTCCCCTTCTTTGCGCGTTTTCAGCAGCTTCAGGATCCAGGCGTACTGCTCAGGATGCGGGCCGACAAAATGCTCCACTTCTTCGTTCATGCGGCGCGCCAGCGTGACGTCATCCGCATTGAGCAAGTCGTCCATGGGCGGGCGAACAAGCACATCCAGACGGTGCGTTTTGCCGTTATAAACCGGGAAAAGCGGAATAACGCGGGCGCGGCATACTTTCATCAGCCTGCCCACCGCGGGCAGCGTGGCTTTATAGGTCGCGAAGAAATCAACAAATTCGCTCTGCTCCGGCCCGTGATCTTCATCCGGCAGATAGTAGCCCCAGAAGCCATCCCGCACGGACTTAATAAACGGCTTAATGCCGTCCTGACGCGGGTGCAGGCGGCCGCCAAAGCGCAGACGCACTTTGTTCCAGACATAATCAAGCAGCCTGTTGCCCTGATGGTGGAACATCGCCGCAACGTGCACGCCGCGTGAGGCCAGCAGCATTGCCGGGATATCGACGCCCCAGCCATGCGGCACCAGCAGGATGACGCTCTCTTTGCTTTCAAGCATCTCGTTGATAATCGCCTCTCCGTGCCAGTCAACGCGATCGAGCACCTTTTCCGGCCCGCGTAAGGCAAGCTCCGCCATAAGCACTATCGATTGCGGCGCGGTGGCGAACATATTATCGATAATGGTTTCACGCTGCGCTTCGGAGAGCTCAGGGAAGCAATAGAACAGATTGATACGCGCGCGACGGCGGGCGCTTTTGCCAAACTTGCCGGCCAGCCGCCCGATTTTACTGAGAAGCGGGTCGCGAAATGAGGGAGGCGTCAGCGCAAGCGCTGCGCAGGCCCCGATGCCCAGCCAGCTTCCCCAGTAACGGGGATGTAAGAAAGCGCGTTCGAAGGTGGGGATAAATTCACTGTTCGTTTTTTTTGTTTCCATGCCTGTTCTCGGGCCAGAGCCAACTTATCAAAAGAGAAAATAAGGAAATAGTTTAGCGGCGTGAGTGCCGCCACACAAAAGAAAAAGCCGGCGTTCAGAACGCCGGCTGGTTAACAGCGGATTCGTTAATCAAAGCGCAGCTGCGGGATAACCTCGTTCGCCTGCGCCAGATAATCGCGACGATCGGAGCCGGTCAGCCCTTCGGTACGCGGCAGCTTCGCAGTCAGCGGGTTAACCGCCTGCTGGTTTATCCAGATTTCATAATGCAGGTGCGGGCCAGTGGAGCGCCCGGTGTTGCCGGAAAGCGCGATGCGATCGCCGCGTTTCACTTTCTGGCCCGGTTTCACCAGCAGTTTTTTCAGGTGCATGTAACGCGTGGTGTAAGTGCGTCCGTGACGGATAGCCACATAGTAGCCCGCAGCACCGCTGCGTTTCGCCATTACCACTTCTCCGTCGCCCACCGCCAGCACCGGCGTGCCCTGCGGCATAGCGAAATCCACCCCTTTGTGCGGCGCAACGCGGCCCGTTACCGGATTCAGGCGACGCGGGTTAAAGTTCGAAGAGACGCGGAACTGACGCGACGTCGGGAAGCGCAGGAAACCTTTCGCAAGGCCGGAGCCGCTGCGGTCGTAGAATTTACCGTCTTCCGCCCGGATAGCGTAATAGTCTTTACCGCCTGAGCGCAGGCGCACGCCCAGCAACTGGCTCTGCTCGCGCTTGCCGTCCAGCATTTCATGGGACATCAGCACAGCGAACTCGTCGCCTTTTTTGAGCTTGCGCAAATCCATCTGCCACTGCATCGCTTTGATGACGGCGCTGATTTCGGCGCTGGTCAGGCCCGCCTCTTTCGCGCTCGCCACAAAGCTTCCGTCAACGGAGCCTTTCATCACGCTATTTACCCAGTCACCCTGCGCGATTTCGCTGCTCATTTTGAAGCCGCCGTTTGCCTGACGATCGTAGGTGCGGGTTTCGCGGCGCGACATTTCCCATGTCAGTCGCTGCAATTCGCCTTCCGGCGTCAGGGTCCAGGAAATTTGCTGACCGATTTTCAGGTTACGCAGATCTTTGTCGACGGTAGCGAGCTGGCTGATTTCGCCCATGTCGATACCGTACTGGTTAAGCACGCTGCTTAAGGTGTCGCCGGTCGAAACGACATATTCATGTACGCCCGCTTCGCCCGAAGTTTTATCATCAAGCTCATCCTGAGGAATGGCTTCGTCTTCTTCTTCCGGTGGAGCCTGGTCTATCGGCTCGCTCGCTTCCGGCAGCAGAGAGCGCACTTCATTCTTCTCAAGCTCAATGGTCTTAACGATAGGCGCTGCTTCGGGGTGGTAGACATACGGCCGCCAGACGGCGACCGCAAGCGTCAGTACTGTAAGCGACCCCAGCATGACGCGATGAGGCCGGGGTAGATTGTTAAATGCCAGAGCGACAGAACGGGCTATCTGTTGCACAAATTCACTTCCTCGTTAATCTCCTTTCAGGCAGCTCGCATACTGGTTCGATAGCTCGGTCAGAAACTGCATATAGCCGTTCTTCCCTACTTTGATGTCTGTTCCCAGTGGATCTAAAGTTCCCATTCGAACTTTCGTGCCCCTGGCAACGGCTTCAATGACCGCTGGCCTGAACTGTGGCTCAGCAAAAACGCAGGTCGCTTTTTGCTCAACCAACTGTGTTCTGATTTCATGTAAACGCTGAGCGCCAGGCTGGATTTCGGGGTTAACGGTGAAGTGACCCAGTGATGTCAATCCGTAGTGTTTTTCAAAGTAGCCGTAAGCATCATGAAAAACGAAATAACCTTTACCTTTCAGTGGCGTCAGCACGGTGGACACCTGCTTGTCCGTGCGGTCAAGTTCCGCTTCGAAGTTCTGCAGGTTCGCGTCCAGTTTGGCTCGACTTTGCGGCATAAGTTCCACTAATTTTTTATGGATTGCAACCGCCGAGGATTTAGCTATTTCGGGTGACAGCCAGATATGCAGGTTATAGTCGCCATGGTGGTGATGACCGTCACCTTTTTCATCATCATGGTGGTCATCGCCGTGCTCATGCTCGTCCTCTTCGCTGCCTTTCATTAGCAGCGGTTTTACGCTTTCAAGCTCAGCCAGCGCGAGCTGTTTTTGAGGGGGCAGCGTGCCGACGGTCTTTTGCATGAACGCTTCCATCTCCGGGCCAACCCAGACGACTAAGTCCGCATTCTGCAAGCGTTTTACATCAGATGGACGCAATGCGTAATCATGCTCAGAGGCGCCATCAGGCAGTAATACTTCCGTGGGAGTCACACCGTCGGCGATGGCGGCGGCAATGAAGCCTAACGGCTTAAGCGAAGCGACCACAGCGGCTTGTGAAGGTACGGTGGCGCCAGCCCATAAAGCTGCTGAAACAGCAGCGAAAAGAAGCGTATTTTTATGTAACATAATGCGTCTTATCGTCGTGATGAATGCAAGAGTTGTGATATTATAACATTCTAAAGCTTGTGCAACGCTTAATTAACTATGACTACTTTGGTTTCACTAGAAAATATCTCCGTTTCGTTTGGCCAACGCCGCGTCCTTTCTGACGTTTCGCTGTCATTACGCCCGGGAAGAATACTTACGCTGCTTGGGCCGAACGGCGCAGGCAAATCCACCCTTGTGCGCGTGGTGCTTGGGCTGGTAGCACCCGACGAGGGCGTTATCAAGCGCGACAGGAGCCTGCGCATCGGCTATGTGCCGCAAAAACTGCACCTCGACGCCACGCTGCCGCTCACTGTCAGCCGCTTTATGCGCCTGCGCCCCGGTGTCCGCAAAGCAGATATTTTGCCTGCGCTCAAACGCGTGCAGGCGGGCCATTTGATTGACGCGCCGATGCAAAAGCTTTCCGGCGGCGAAACGCAGCGCGTGCTGCTGGCCCGCGCCCTGCTCAAGGAGCCACAGCTGCTGGTGCTTGATGAACCCACTCAGGGCGTGGACGTCAACGGCCAGGTAGCGCTTTACGATCTTATCGATAAGCTGCGCCAGGAGCTGAACTGCGCAGTGCTGATGGTCTCGCACGATCTGCATCTGGTAATGGCGAAAACCGATGACGTGCTTTGCCTTAATCACCATATCTGCTGCTCCGGCACGCCGGAAGTGGTCTCTACCCACCCGGAATTTATCGCCATGTTCGGCCCCCGCGGCGCGGAACAGCTGGGCATTTACCGCCATCACCATAACCATCGTCACGACCTTCAGGGACGGATTGTTTTACGCAGAGGAAACGGCCAGTCATGATTGAACTTCTTCTTCCCGGCTGGCTTGCCGGGATGCTGCTCGCCTGCGCCGCCGGGCCGCTTGGCTCGTTTGTGGTCTGGCGCAGGATGTCCTATTTCGGCGATACGCTGGCGCACGCATCGCTGCTGGGCGTGGCCTTCGGGCTGCTGCTGAATGTTAACCCTTTCTACGCGGTCATCGCCGTCACGCTGCTGCTGGCGCTGGGTCTGGTCTGGCTTGAGAAACGTCCGCATCTCGCTATCGACACCCTGCTCGGCATCATGGCGCACAGCGCGCTTTCGCTCGGGCTGGTGGTGGTGAGCCTTATGGCAAACATTCGCGTCGATCTGATGGCTTACCTGTTTGGCGACCTGCTGGCGGTAACGCCTGCCGATCTGGTTTCTATCGCGCTTGGCGTCGTGGTGGTGATAAGCGTGCTCTGCTGGCAGTGGCGCAACCTGCTCGCCATGACCATCAGCGCCGACCTGGCGTTTGTGGACGGCGTTCGTCTGCAGCGCGTGAAGCTTTTGCTGATGCTGGTGACAGCGCTGACGATTGGCGTGGCGATGAAGTTTGTCGGCGCGCTGATTATCACTTCACTGCTGATTATTCCGGCCGCTACGGCGCGACGCTTCGCCCGCACGCCGGAGCAAATGGCGGGCTTTGCGGTGATAATCGGCATGCTGGCAGTGACTGGCGGCCTCACTTTTTCCGCCTTTTACGACACACCGGCGGGCCCTTCCGTGGTGCTGTGCGCTGCGCTGCTGTTCATTCTCACCATGACAAAACGCATGCCGGCCTGAACGCTATCCTTAAAAAAGGCGCCCATTGCGGCGCCTTTTTTATTTCTGTTTCAGGGCATGGCGGGCGGCGTAATGCCGAAGTGGCTCCAGGCGCGCGTCGTCGCCATACGGCCGCGCGGCGTGCGCTGTAAAAAGCCCTGCTGAATAAGGAAAGGCTCCAGCACGTCTTCGATGGTTTCGCGCTCTTCGCCAATGGCCGCCGCGAGGTTATCCAGCCCCACCGGACCGCCGAAAAACTTATCAATCACCGCCAGCAGCAGCTTGCGGTCCATGTAGTCGAAACCTTCAGCGTCCACGTTGAGCATATCAAGCGCCTGCGCCGCCACGTCCTGGCTGATAACGCCATCATGGCGAACTTCCGCGAAGTCGCGCACGCGTCTTAACAGCCGGTTGGCGATACGCGGCGTGCCGCGAGAGCGACGCGCGACCTCAAGCGCCCCCTCCTCGCTCATCTCCAGCCCCATATAGCGGGCGCTGCGGCTGACGATATGCTGCAAATCGGGCACCTGATAGAACTCCAGGCGCTGCACAATGCCAAAGCGGTCGCGCAGCGGCGAGGTGAGCGACCCGGCGCGCGTCGTCGCGCCAATCAACGTGAAGGGCGGCAAATCAATTTTTATCGAACGCGCCGCCGGCCCTTCGCCAATCATGATGTCGAGCTGGTAATCCTCCATTGCCGGATAAAGCACCTCTTCAACCACCGGCGACAGACGATGAATTTCATCAATGAACAGCACGTCGTGCGGCTCAAGGTTGGTGAGCATGGCCGCCAGATCGCCCGCCTTTTCCAGCACCGGGCCCGATGTGGTGCGCAGGTTAACGCCCATTTCATTGGCGACAATATTGGCGAGTGTTGTTTTGCCAAGCCCCGGCGGGCCGAAAATCAGCAGATGGTCCAGCGCGTCGCCGCGCAGTTTCGCCGCCTGGATAAAGATTTCCATCTGCGAGCGCACCTGCGGCTGACCGACATACTCACTCAGTAGTTTGGGACGGATAGCGCGGTCCGCCACCTCTTCCGCCACGATGCTGCCCGGTGCGACCAGGCGATCTGCTTCAATCATCCTCTACCTCACAATGCCGCGCGCAGCGCTTCGCGGATCAGGGTTTCACTGTCTGCGTCCGGGCGGGCAATTTTACTGACCATGCGGCTGGCTTCCTGCGGTTTATAACCCAGCGCCACCAGCGCGGCAACCGCTTCTGCTTCCGCGTCGTCCGGCTGCGGACCGGCAGGCGACGCCAGCACCAGATCCGCCGCTGGCGTAAAGAGATCGCCGTGCAACCCTTTGAAGCGATCTTTCATCTCCACCACCAGACGCTCGGCGGTTTTTTTGCCAATGCCCGGCAGCTTCACCAGCATAGCGGGTTCTTCACGCTCAACGGCGTTAACGAACTGCTGAGCGGACATGCCGGAAAGAATAGCGAGCGCAAGCTTAGGGCCTACGCCGTTGACCTTGATAAGCTCGCGGAACAGCGTGCGCTCCTGCTTGTTGTTAAAACCAAACAGCAATTGCGCATCTTCGCGCACCACAAAATGGGTAAAGACCACTGCTTCATTGCCGGTTTCCGGCAGTTCATAAAAGCAGGTCATCGGCATATGGACTTCATAACCGACGCCGCCCGCTTCCAGCAATACCAGCGGGGGCTGTTTTTCCAGTACGATGCCTCTGAGTCGGCCTATCACGATGCGCTCCTGCGTTAACTAGCGAAAAAAGTGAGCCTATCATATAAAAAAGGCTGGATAGGTATCCAGCCTCAGATAAAAAAACAAACCGTTAAAAAGCGCACTTTTTGTCGTCCGACATCCTGAGAAGGGGGATTTTACGACGCAGCGCGCTTTTTTGCTTCTTCAGCGCAGACGGCCCCGCGCCAGGTTCAGGCGCGATTCGCTGACCTGCGCGGCGTTCTGGCTGACATGACAGTGGGTAATGGCGATAGCCAGCGCATCTGCGGCATCCGCCTGGGGGTTCGCGGGCAGCTTAAGCAGCGTGCGCACCATATGCTGCACCTGGCTTTTTTCCGCGCTGCCAATGCCGACCACCGTCTGCTTCACCTGACGCGCCGCATATTCAAACACCGGCAGCTCGTGGTTAACCGCCGCGACAATCGCCGCGCCCCTGGCCTGCCCAAGCTTAAGCGCAGAGTCAGCGTTTTTCGCCATAAATACCTGCTCGATGGCGAAGTAATCCGGATGGAACTGGGTGATGATTTCGCTTACGCCCGCGTAGATTAGCTTTAAGCGCGAGGGAAGATCGGCGATGTTGGTGCGGATACAACCGCTGCCAAGATAGGTAAGCTGTCGCCCCGTCTGGCGGATAACGCCGTAACCGGTAATGCGCGAACCGGGATCAATACCGAGAATAATAGACATCACGCTTCTCCGCCGCGAAGGGATAACCGCCGCCCGGCTTGCCGGAGAGCCGCTTTCCCCTGCCGCTCCCTGAGCGCGGTCAGGCCGCGCTCAGAGGAGAAGGAAGCGCCCGCCGCAATGAAGCGGGCTGCTGTCACAGGGTGGCTGCTACTTCGTCGGAGATCTCACCGTTGTGGTAAACCTCCTGCACGTCGTCGCAGTCTTCCAGCATGTCGATAAGACGCAGCAGCTTCGGCGCAGTGTCTACGTCCATATCCGCTTTGGTGGAAGGGATCATCGAGACTTCAGCGTTGTCCGCTTTCAGGCCCGCCGCTTCCAGCGCGTCGCGCACCGCGCCCATCTCTTCCCAGGCGGTGTAAACGTCGATAGCGCCGTCGTCGTAAGTCACGACATCTTCCGCGCCCGCTTCCAGCGCCGCTTCCATGATGGTGTCTTCGTCGCCCGCTTCGAAGGAGATAACCCCTTTCTTGCTGAACAGGTAAGCGACGGAGCCGTCGGTGCCGAGGTTGCCGCCGCACTTGCTGAACGCATGACGCACTTCCGCTACGGTACGGTTGCGGTTGTCGGAGAGACATTCCACCATCACGGCGGTGCCGCCCGGGCCGTAGCCTTCGTAAATGATGGTTTCCATGTTCGCGTCTTCATCGCCGCCGACGCCGCGCGCGATAGCGCGGTTCAGGGTGTCGCGCGTCATGTTGTTTGACAGCGCTTTGTCGATAGCCGCGCGCAGACGCGGGTTAGAACCCGGATCGCCGCCGCCCAGACGCGCCGCTGTCACCAGCTCGCGAATAATCTTGGTGAAAATCTTACCGCGCTTGGCATCCTGTGCCGCTTTGCGGTGTTTCGTGTTGGCCCATTTACTATGACCTGCCATAACAATCTCCAAAAGCGCCTTAATCAGGCGGCATCAATTACAAACTCTTCAATCGCCTGCCGGTTGCTCCACGACTTAGTCAGGGCGGCGGCGGCATGCGCCTCCTCCCACCGATAAGCCAGATGCTCGCTGATGCTTACCGGCCTTTCGCTCGGCAACGCAAGACAGAACCAGTATTCCGTATTGCGTATAATCCCCGGCGCGTAGCGATGACGCAAATGAGGAAAGATTTCAAACTCCACGCAGCGCTGACAGTCGATTAGCTCAAGTTGCTCCAGGGCAACGTCCACCTCGACCTCTTCCTTTACTTCACGCTGCGCGGCCTCGCGTGGACTCTCCCCCGCCTCCAGGCTGCCGGTGACCGACTGCCAGAAATCGGGGTCGTCCCGCCGCTGCAACATCAGCACCCGTCCGGTATCTTGCGCATAAATGACGACCAGTACCGAAACAGGGTGCTTGAATGGCATATTACTTGTTCTCCAGCGGCTTCTCTTTCGCGACCACCTGGATACCCAGCTCAGTTAAGGAAGCCGGGTTCGCGAAGCTTGGCGCTTCGGTCATCAGACAGGCCGCCGCGGTGGTTTTCGGGAACGCGATAACGTCGCGGATGTTGTCGGTGCCGGTCAACAGCATGGTCAGGCGATCGAGACCGAAGGCCAGGCCTGCGTGCGGCGGCGTGCCAAACTTCAGCGCGTCCAGCAGGAAGCCGAATTTCTCGCGTTGCTCCTGCTCGTTAATGCCGAGAATGGCGAACACGGTCTGCTGCATTTCACCGCTGTGAATACGCACAGAGCCGCCGCCCACTTCGTAACCGTTGATAACCATATCGTAAGCGTTGGCTACGGCCTCTTCCGGCGCCGCTTTCAGTTGGGCGGCGGTCATCTCTTTCGGCGAGGTGAACGGGTGATGCATCGCGGTCAGGCCGCCTTCGCCGTCGTCTTCAAACATCGGGAAGTCGATAACCCACAGCGGCGCCCATTTGCTCTCGTCGGTCAGATTCAGATCTTTGCCAAGCTTCAGGCGCAGCGCGCCGAGCGCGTCGGCTACCACTTTTTTGTTGTCGGCGCCGAAGAAAATCATGTCGCCGTCCTGTGCGCCGGTGCGCTCAAGGATAGCCTCCACGATTTCCGCGTTCAGGAACTTCGCCACCGGGCTGGTAATGCCTTCAAGACCTTTAGCACGCTCGTTGACTTTAATATAAGCCAGACCTTTGGCGCCGTAGATTTCGATAAATTTGCCGTAGTCGTCAATTTGTTTACGGCTAAGCTGCGCGCCGCCCGGCACGCGCAGCGCGGCAACGCGGCCTTTGGCATCGTTAGCCGGGCCGGAGAAGACCTTAAACTCCACCGCTTTCAGCAGATCGGCAACGTCCACCAGCTCCATCGGGTTACGCAGGTCCGGCTTGTCAGAGCCGTAGCGGCGCTCCGCTTCCGCAAAGGTCATGATGGGGAACTGGCCCAGATCCACGCCTTTGACCTCCAGCCACAGCTGGCGGATCAGTTTTTCCATCACCTCACGCACCTGAGGCGCGGTCATGAAGGAGGTTTCCACGTCGATTTGGGTAAATTCCGGCTGGCGGTCGGCGCGCAGGTCTTCGTCGCGGAAGCATTTTACTATCTGATAATAACGGTCGAAGCCGGACATCATCAGCAGCTGTTTGAAAAGCTGCGGGGACTGCGGGAGCGCGTAGAATTTGCCTTTATGAACGCGGGAAGGCACCAGATAGTCGCGCGCGCCTTCCGGCGTGGCTTTGGTCAGCATCGGGGTTTCGATGTCGAGGAAGCCGTTGTCGTCCATAAAGCGGCGTACAAAGCTGGTGATTTTCGCGCGGGTTTTCAGGCGCTGCGCCATTTCCGGACGACGCAGATCGAGGTAGCGGTATTTCAGACGCGCTTCTTCGCTGTTGACCTGGTTGGAGTCGAGCGGCAGCGGCTCGGCGCGGTTGATGATGGTCAGCTCAGTGGCGAACACTTCCACTTCGCCGGTCGCCATATCGCGGTTAACGTTTTTGTCGTCACGCGCACGCACGGTGCCGGTGATTTGAATGCAAAACTCATTACGCAGCTCGGAGGCCAGGTTGAAAGCGTCGGCGCGATCCGGGTCGAAGAACACCTGCACGATGCCTTCACGGTCGCGCATGTCGATAAAGATCAAGCTGCCGAGATCGCGACGGCGATTAACCCAGCCACACAGCGTTACCTGTTGCCCCACATGGGACTTATTAAGCTGCCCGCAATATTCTGTACGCATGAGATATCCCTTAAGTTTGCCGCAGGCCGTTGGTCACCTGCCCTGCAGGCTTTAGTGTCGCAGCATTTATCTGGATGAAAAAAGGCGGCCATTATACTGGAAATTCCGGGCTGCGATAAGCCCGCCGCCGCCTGCTCGCGCGTTTGTCGCGCGTGATGTTGCTTATTCTCACAAAAATTAACAAAAATAGTAAACCGCTTGCCGGGTTTGAGAGCGTAAGGTACGGAACCTGCTACTAAAATCATGGAGTCATCATGTTAAAACTCAATGCCGCTACCACCGCGCTGGTGGTTATCGATCTTCAGGAAGGCATTCTGCCCTTTGCCGGCGGCCCGCATAGCGCGGACGACGTGGTTTCCCGCGCAGCCCGCCTCGCGGAGAAGTTCCGTGCCCATAAAGCGCCAGTGGTGATGGTGCGCGTCGGCTGGTCGAAAGATTTCGGCGAGGCGCTCAAGCAGCCAGTGGATGCCGCCGTCACCGCGCATGCCCTGCCTGATGAATGGTGGCATTACCCGGTAGCGCTCGGCAAACGCGACAGCGATATTGAAGTGACCAAGCGCCAGTGGGGCGCCTTCTATGGCACCGATCTGGAGCTACAATTACGTCGTCGCGGCATTGATACTATCGTGTTGTGCGGCATCTCCACCAATATCGGCGTGGAATCTACCGCCCGCAACGCCTGGGAACTTGGCTTCTCGCTGGTGATTGCTGAAGACGCCTGCAGCGCCGCCACCCGCGAACAGCACCAGGGCAGCATGACCCATATTTTCCCGCGCATCGCTCGCGTGCGCACCACTGAGGAGATCCTCGCGGCGCTTTAAGCCGCGCGCTTATGCTCTATATCGGCTTGCCGCAATGGTCGCACCCGGGATGGGTGCGGCTTGGCATCACCTCCCTTGAGGACTACGCCCGCCACTTCAACTGCGTGGAGGGCAACACCACGCTTTACGCGCTGCCTAAAGCGGAAATTGTCGAGCGCTGGAAAGCGCAAACTACCGACGATTTCCGCTTCTGCTTTAAATTTCCGGCCACCATTTCCCACCAGGCGGCGTTGCGCCACTGCGAGGAGCAGACCAGCGAGTTTTTCTCCCGCATGGCGCCGCTTGCCGGGCGCATCGGCCAGTACTGGCTCCAGTTGCCCGCCGCGTTCGGCCCGCGGGATTTGCCCGCGCTTTGGGCTTTTCTTGATGCGTTGCCAACCGAGTTTACCTATGGCGTGGAAGTGCGCCACCCGGAATTTTTCGCCAAAGGCGACGTGGAGCAGACGCTCAACCGCGGGCTGAAGGCGCGCGGCGTCAACCGCGTTATTCTCGACAGCCGCCCGGTGCACAGCGCACAGCCGCACAGCGAAGCGGTACGCGACGCCCAGCGAAAAAAACCGGTTGTGCCGGTGCATGCGCTGGTCACGGCGCGCAACCCGCTGGTGCGCTTTATCGGCAGCGATGACATGGAGCAAAACCTCAATTTCTTCCAGGACTGGTTGAGAAAGCTGCCAGGCTGGGAGCAAACCACCACCCCGTATCTCTTTTTACATACGCCGGACATCGCCCAGGCGCCGGAGCTGGTGCATACGCTCTGGCCGATGCTTCAACGGGTTATCCCCTCGCTTGGCCCCGAACCCGCCATTCCACAGCAAAACACCCTCTTCTAGCAGAGCGACAAGCCGCGCGGCTCACGCTATGATAAGCGGGCCTCTGGATGGGTGTTTAAGGGAGTTGCTATGGTAAGCGCGCTGTATGCTGTACTGGGTGCGTTGTTGCTGCTTAAGTTTTCGGTAGATGTGGTGCGCCTTCGCACGCAATATCGCGTGGCGTATGGCGATGGCGGCTTTAGCGAACTGCAAATCGCTATCCGCGTTCACGGCAATGCCGTGGAGTACATTCCTGTCGCCCTGCTGCTATTGTTGTTGATGGAGATGAACGGCGCCGAAACCTGGCTCGTTCACGTCGGCGGCATTTTGCTAATCCTCGGACGGCTGATGCATTACTACGGCTTTCATAACCGGCTGATACGCTGGCGGCGTTCCGGCATGAGCGCGACCTGGTGCGCGCTGGTGCTGATGGTGCTGGCGAATCTCTGGTATATGCCGTGGGAGTTGGTTTTCGCGCTTCATTAGCGCAAAATACGCCCCTTTCGTTTTTCCTCGGATTCAAACGCTATGTCTAACCGCGACACGCTGTTCTCCGCTCCCATCGCCCGTCTGGGCGACTGGACTTTCGATGAGCGGGTGGCTGAAGTCTTCCCCGATATGATTCAGCGTTCGGTGCCAGGCTATTCCAATATTATCTCTATGATTGGCATGCTGGCGGAACGCTTTGTCCAGCCCGCAAGCCAGGTTTACGACCTCGGCTGTTCGCTTGGCGCGGCAACGCTCTCAGTTCGCCGCAACATTCACCACGAAGGCTGCAAAATCATCGCCGTGGATAATTCAAAAGCCATGGTGGAGCGCTGTCGCCGTCATATCGATGCCTTTAAAGCGCAAACGCCAGTAGAGGTGATTGAAGACGATATCCGCAATATCACCCTTGAGAACGCCTCACTGGTGGTGCTGAATTTTACGCTTCAGTTTCTCAACCCGGACGATCGCCTGACGCTGCTGACAAAAATCTATCAGGGCCTTAACCCCGGCGGCGCGCTGGTGCTTTCGGAAAAATTCAGCTTTGAAGATAAAGAGATGGGCGAGCTGCTGTTCAACATGCACCACGATTTCAAGCGCGCCAACGGCTACAGCGAACTGGAAATCAGCCAGAAGCGCAGCATGCTGGAGAACGTAATGCTCACTGACTCGGTGGAAACGCACAAAGCACGGCTGCGCCAGGCGGGCTTCGAGCACAGCGAACTCTGGTTCCAGTGCTTTAACTTCGGCTCGCTGGTGGCGGTGAAGAACGGGAGCGCGGCATGATCGATTTTGGCCGTTTTTACCAGCAGATTGCCTGCAGCCCGCTCAGCCCATGGCTGGAAACCCTTCCCGCGCAGATTGCCGCCTGGCAGCGTGAATCGCTGCACGGGCAGTTTAAGCAGTGGGCGAATTCGCTGGAGAACCTGCCTGCGCTGACCCCGGAGCGCCTTGATCTGCTGCATGGCGTTAGCGCACAAATGCAAGCACCGCTGGCGCAGGGGCAGCAGATGCGCATTGAGAAGCTGCTGCGCACGCTGATGCCGTGGCGCAAAGGCCCCTTCTCGCTTTATGGCGTGAACATCGATACCGAATGGCGTTCCGATCTCAAGTGGGAGCGCGTGCTGCCGCACATCGCCCCGCTTGCCGGGCGCACGATTCTGGACGTAGGCTGCGGCAGCGGTTATCACCTGTGGCGCATGGTAGGCGCAGGCGCGAAGCTCGCGGTGGGCATCGACCCGACCCAGCTTTTTCTCTGCCAGTTCGAGGCGGTGCGCAAGCTGCTCGGCGATGACCAGCGCGCGCACCTGCTGCCGCTTGGCATTGAGCAGATGCCCGCGCTGAACGCCTTCGACACCGTCTTTTCAATGGGCGTGCTATACCATCGCCGTTCGCCGCTTGAGCACCTCTGGCAGCTTAAGGATCAGTTGGTTAACGAAGGCGAGCTGGTGCTGGAAACGCTGGTGGTGGAAGGCGACGCCAATACCGTGCTGGTGCCGGGCGAACGTTACGCGCAGATGCGCAATGTCTATTTCATCCCTTCCGCGCTGGCGCTTAAGAACTGGCTGGAGAAGTGCGGCTTTGTGGACGTGCGCATCGCCGACCACTGCCTGACCACCAGCGAAGAGCAGCGTCGCACCGACTGGATGACCAGCGAATCGCTGGCGGACTTCCTCGACCCACACGACAGCAGCAAAACGGTGGAAGGCTATCCGGCCCCGCTGCGCGCTGTGCTGGTGGCACGCAAGCCCTGATAAAAAGGGCAACCGCCCCCGTTTTTTCGCTAAGACAAAAAGCGCGCTCCTGAACTACGCTTGCAACAGACCGTTTTTCCGGAGCGCCCATTATGACCACCGAAACCGTCCACCGCTGGCCCCTTCCCGCCATCAACGGCTACAGCAACGATATTGATCACTTCGAACATCTTTTTGAGGTCCAGGCCACGCGCTGGGGGTTGCAGGAGGTCGAGCTCGGCAGCACCGGACACGGCATGATCTCCCTCTGGCAGTCGGTGGCGGCGAACAAGCGGTTGCCGCACGTGCTGCTTGCCGCCGGGTTTCACGGCGATGAACCGGCTGGAAGCTGGGGGCTGCTTAACTTTCTACAGCACAACTCCCCGCTGCTGCTCGATAAAATTTGCCTTACCTTTTTGCCGCTGGTGAATTTCAGCGGTATGCGCAACGGCCAGCGGCTGACCGCAGGCGGCAGAGATATGGCGAAGGGTTATGGCGTTGAGCCGCCCGCTTCTGAGGAAGCCGACCTGCTGCAGGCGAGCCTGCCGCTGCTGAAAGAGGCGGCGCGGGACGGTCTGCTCTGCTGCGGCGAGGCGCTGGAAGCGGAGCACGCCTGGCTATACAGCTGGGAGCCGGGAGGCGAGCCGGACGCTTTCTCCCTGACGCTTCGCGATGAACTGGCGGAATGCTTTCCCTTACACAGCGACGCCTTGCTTGAAGGGTGCCGCTGCCGGGAGGGGATTATTCATAACTATTTTGACGACAGCTTCGCCGCCTGGCTGGTAGCCGAAGGCGCGGCGGTCGCGGCAAGAATTAAAACGCCAGGCAAAGCGTCTTTTGAACAGCGTATATTTGCCCATCACATGTTGACCAGCGCGTTTATTTCCGCCGTCATCAATCGAATGAGTTAATCTATTTCTTAAGGTGCTTATTTACGGCGCTGGCTTGCTCGCCAGACGGGCAATAAAACGTAGGTTTATATTGCCAGGCGGGAAAACGCGACTGTCGGCATCTTCCCGCCTGGCAAAAAAAGAAAAACCGCCCGTAGGCGGTTATTTTCAGCCTGCCGGCAGCGATTAATGTTTAATCTCAACCAGTTCTTTTACATCAGCTTTGTTGATTTGCTGCTTCACGCCATTGGCGTCTTTATAGCCCAGCAGGCCTGCTTCACTTTCCTGCGGCTTGCCCTGGCTTACAATGGTGCGGCCATCATTGGTGTGAATGGCGTAATTGCTGCTGGAGCACGCCGAAAGAAATAAAGACATCCCTACCAGTACGCCTGTTACGAGTGTTTTCTTCATATCCATCTCCTCATGTTATCTATTTCTTAATAACGTTAGTACATTCTGGCGATATATGCCTGGCAGGATTTAACAACCGCACAAAAATACCCTTTTCACGGCTCGTCTGTACTTTATGAAAAAAACGCTAAAATAAGGGGGGCGGAAAGAAAGCCGACTCGCGTGAGCAAGCGCAGCGGCAAAAGCGATAAAAAAAGCCCCAACAACACATTGGGGCCTGGTACGAGCAAGCATCATATTGGGCGACATGATGCGCGGTAAAAAACGGGCGTTATGAAAAATGACGGGTCGGCGTGAGCGCCGCTTTCATGGCGGCGACCATAGCGCCATCCACAACGTAGCGGGAATACTCATCGGTACGGGCATCGGAAGACATTGAGACATTCGCGTTGCGATAGCGCATTGGCGAAGCCACCTGAACTCCTGCCGAACTGTGAAGTTCGTCAACGCCCCCGGCAATAAAAGCGCCGAGGTTGCTGAGCCGTACACCTGCACCGGCCATAATGATTGGAGTACGGGATTGTGCTTTTAGTTCCCTTAATAATGAAAGTCCTTGCTCCGCCGTCGGCTGTTGGCCGGAAGTGAGGATGCGCGCCACGCCTAAATCCGCTAATTCTTCCAGCGCTTTCATAGGGTTAGCGCACATGTCAAACGCGCGATGAAACGTCACCGCCATGCCTTGTGAGGCATAAATAATTTTTTGCATGCGGGGAATATCCACGTCGCCCTCTTCGTTCAGCACCCCGGTGACCAGCCCCGGGTAGCCCAGTTCTCGCACGAAGGCGATATCGTCGAGCATCACTTCAAACTCCGCGTCGGTATAACAGAAGTCGCCGCCGCGGGGACGGATAATCGGGTGCACCGGGATTTTCACGCTTTCACGCACCCGCTTCAGCGTGCCCGGCGAAGGCGTCAGCCCACCCTCCGCGGGTGCCGCGCACAGTTCAATCCTGTCCGCCCCGGCGCGTTCGGCGGTGATCGCGCACGCCAGGCTGTAACAGCAAATTTCCAGCAAAGCCATTGATTTCTCCCTTATTAGCGTCAGCGGTTGTATCGATTTGCCACGGTGTTAGTCTGGAGTAACCACCGGGCAGGAGCAAATCATGACATTCAATTTTGACGAGGGTATCGACCGCCATCACAGCGACAGCGTGAAGTGGCGAAAATATGGCGAAGCGGTGCTGCCAATGTGGGTGGCGGACACGGATTACCGCGTGCCGGAGTGCATTACCCAGGCGCTGCAACGCCGGGTAGCGCATGGCGTTTTTGGCTACGGCGCGCACCCGACGGGGCTGGAGGAAGCGACCCTTAGCTGGTGCGAGCGGCGCTACGGCTGGAAAGTGGCGCCGCAGTGGCTGGTCTTTATGCCGGGCGTGGTCAGTTCGCTGAACCTTTGCGTTCGCGCCTTTACGCAGGCGGATGAACTTTCCATCGCCCCCACGCCCATCTATCCCCCTTTTCGCCGGGCCGCCGCGCTGGCCGATCGCCAGCAGCTTCTGGCGCCGCTAACGCTTGTGGATAACCGCTGGGTTCTCGATCTCAACGCCCTTGAAGGCCACCTCACTGGCCGGGAGCGGTTGCTGATGCTCTGCAACCCGCAAAACCCCGGCGGTACGGTTTATCGCCGTGAAGAGTTGCTGGCGCAGCTGGCGTTTGCCCGTAAGCACGATCTGATCGTCTGCTCAGACGAGATCCATTGCGATCTGCTGCTGGAGCCAGGCGTGCGCCACACGCCCTTCGCCACGCTGAATGAAGAGGCGGCCCAGCGCAGCATTACGCTGATGTCCCCCTCCAAGAGCTTTAACATCGCCGGGCTTGGCGCTTCGGTGGCGATAATCCCTAACCCGGAACTGCGTAAGCGGTTTAGCAAGGCGATGGCCGGTATTGTGCCGCATGTGGATGTGCTGGCGCTGACCGCCGCCGAAGCGGCCTGGCGCGACGGCGAGCCCTGGCTTGCGGCGCAATGCGACTATCTTCGCCGCAACCGGGACAGGCTGTGCGATAGCGTAACTGCCCTGCCCGGTCTGCGCGTTGCGCCGCCGCAGGCGACCTACCTTGCCTGGGTGGATGCAAGCGGCCTGGACGTAGAAAACCCGGCGCGTTTCTTCCACGCCGCCGGGTTAGGCTTTTCGCCAGGCAGTGATTTTGGCGAACCTCAGTTTGTGCGTATTAACTTCGGCTGCACCGCCGCCACGCTTGAGGAGGCAATCAATCGGCTAACGCGTGCGGTGAATACCAGGTCCGCGTAGTCAGCCAGACGTCTAAAACGATGGTAAGCCGCCCTGTGGGCGGCATTGTCGTTATTTATTGTTC